>DANY01000036.1 GCA_002501655.1 Methanoculleus sp. UBA303 | reverse complement strand
TGTTGCGGGCAATTCCTCCCCCAACTTGCGCAGGGGGTCTCCTTGCCCGTTCGAGATGAAACAACATATCGTTGCAGAGTTACACGCCAGGTTAATCCATCCTGTAACTATCCTCTCCGTATCCCAAGCACATTATAATCCCTAAACCATAAAAATATTTTTGGGAACATACGCCTATTGCATTGCATTATCCCGGGCCCGGCAAGGAGCGGCCATGCACAACTGATATATATTAGTATCAGGGACTCTGGAGCTCCGAAGAACCGTACCAGGAGAGAAGACAGATGGTCCGGAAACCCGCGGCTGCGTCCTCGGGAGGCACGGGGAGACGCACAATCGGCTGTATATCCAGGGTACTCATCGTAATGCTGGTGCTCATCCCGGCAATAGCGGCTGCAGAGGCCCCGACGGTGATCGTCTCCAACTACACCGTCACCCCTGCCATCCTGATGCCTGGAGATGAAGGGACGATCACGGTGGTGCTCGCGAGCACAGCGTCCGCAGCCACGGGGTCAGCGCTCAACGTCCGGGTGGACACTGGCGCCGGAGGGGTGAACACCTCCCCGGCCACGCCGAGCAACGCCTACATCGAGAACGTGCTCCTGAACGGAAAAGGAGTCGAGGTCCTGACCGGGAGTTACCAGGATATCGGCGAGATCGGCCCCGGCCAGTCCTTCCCGCTCACGTTCCGAATCCGTGCTCCTGGGGAGGAGGGGATCTATTTCCCCGAGGTCTGGGTCAGGGTTCGGGACGCGGCCGGTGTACGGTACCCCATACCGGTGAACGTCAACTCAGCATACGCCCTGATCAAGAAACCCGCGCTCCGGGTGGAGAGGACCGTCCCGGCATCCGTCGACCCGGGCGACTCCTTCAACGTCACACTCACGCTCCAGAACGAGGGGCGGGCAAGCGCAAGCGACATATCCGTCAACGTCAACGCAACCTCCAGCGCGATCACCCCGAAGAACTCCGAGAACTACTATATCCCCGAACTCCCGCCGGGGGCGGAGTCGGTCCTGAACCTGACCTTCGAGACCGACACCAATGCGCCGCTCGGACTTGAGCCGGTCCTCGTCACCATCGACTACCAAAGTGCCGATCTCGCGGCGTTCCGGCAGGTGGCGACGATCGGCATCCCCATCGTCGGCCGCGCCGAGATGGGCATCGCCTCCATCAGGACCGAACCCTCACGGATCACCGCCGGAAGCCCTGTGGACCTGACGATCCGGATAGAGAACACCGGAACGGCGAATGCGAAGTCGGTCCGGGCAGCCATCGTCGGCCTCTCTTTACCCGGGACAAAAGAAGCGTTTCTCGGGACGATAGAACCCGGTAACGACGGTCCTGCCGTATTCAGCCTGCAGACCGGCCGGGAGGGAGAGTTTCCTTATACCCTCACCATCCTGTATACCGACGACTACGGAGAGCACGCAACCCAGCAGACCCTGAACCTGATTGTTGCAGAATCAAACTCGGTCCCGGCCCTGGTCATCGCGGCAGCCGTCCTCATCGTCGCCATCGTGGCCGTAGCACTCTGGTACCGGAGACGAAAGAGGGAGTGACCACCTTGTTCACAAGCCTCAGGGTCTCTGCGTTCCTGGCCTGGAAGTCCATTCAGCGGGGGAGCAAGGGGACGCTCGCCCTCACGATCATGATCATCGCCCTCATCTTCGTAAACCTGGTTTTCCTCCCCTCCATCATCTCCGGGGTCGTCGAGACCTTCAACACCCAGTCGATCGACTTTGACTTCGGCAACCTGGTCATCGAACCCCGGGAGGGCAGCCAGTACATCAGTGGCGTGACGAGCCTCCAGAAGACGGTCGAGCGGATCCCGGGGATCACCGGCACGTCACCCCGGATAGCCGCCGGGGCGACCTTCTTTTACAAGGGGCACAATGCCGCAAGCACACTCTACGGCATAACACCGGATGATGAGCGGTCGGTGACAAAGATCGCCGACTATATGACCGCAGGGGAGTTCCTCTCGAACGGGGATACCGACGCGATCATCCTGGGCACGACCCTCGCAGGGACGGAGGGGCAGGAGGCGGGCGGTCTCCCCTCGCTCCAGGGGGTTGCGGTCGGCGACTCCGTGGAGGTGACCTACCCGAACGGCGAGACGCGGACCTATCGGGTGAAGGGGATCTACCAGACCCAGTCCATCAGCGTCGATACGGCAGCCTTCGTCACCAGCCGTGAGATGAGCGGGGTGCTGGGGCTTCGCGACCAGGCGTCCATGATCCTGGTGAAGACTGCGGTTGACGGCAGAGAAGAGGAGTACAAGACAGAACTTCTCTCCTACGGCATTCAGGAGCAGATCCGGACATTCCGGGAGAAGGCGGGCGGGTTCGTCGACCAGGCGATCCAGAGTTTCAACATCATCAACACCATCTCTGCCCTGGTCAGCCTGATCATCGCTATCGTAGTGGTCTTCATCGTGATCTTCATCAACACCGTGAACCGGCGGCGGCAGATCGGGATCTTAAAGGCGATCGGTATCGACCAGCAGATTATCATCAACTCCTACGTCCTCCAGGTGCTCTTCATCACCGCCGTCGGGGCGCTGGCCGGGATGGCGTTAAACGCCGGGGTGACGACCTACCTGACCGCCTACCCGCTCGTCTTCCCCGGCGGCCCGGTCTACCCGGTCGTGGAGGTCTCGGCCATCCTCCAGAGTGTCGCAAGCCTCTTTGCGGTCTCGGTGGTAGCAGGCTACATCCCCGCATGGCAGATCGCACGGGAAGATATCCTTACCGCAATCAGGGGGTGAAGATGTGATTGTCGCAGAGAACCTCACCCGGATCTACACCATGGGCAGGGTGGAGGTCCACGCCCTCAGGGGTGTCTCGCTTGAAGTCGCAAAGGGAGAGTTTGTCGGGATTATGGGGGCGAGCGGCAGCGGTAAGTCAACACTCCTCCATATCCTCGGGCTCCTTGACCGGCCCACCTCCGGCAGGGTCACGATCGACGGGACCGACGTCCTCGGTCTCACCGACCACCGGCGGACCCTCTTTCGGCTGAACAGGCTCGGCTACGTCTTCCAGGACTATGCCCTCATCGGTGAACTCACCGCGCTCGAGAACGTCTACCTGACATCGCTCGTCAGGGGAGCTCCAAAGGAGGAATACCTTAAGAAGAGTGCCGGGATCCTCGAACGGGTGGGCCTTGCCGACCGGATGGACCACCGGCAGAGCGAACTCTCGGGGGGGGAGCAGCAACGGGTGGCGATTGCGCGGGCGCTCGTGAACAATCCGAGCATTCTGCTTGCCGACGAACCCTGCGCCAACCTGGACAGCCAGACGTCAAGGAGCATCCTCGACCTCTTCGCCCGCCTGAACGAGGATCTGGGCCAGACAATCCTGATGGTCTCGCACGAAGAGTGGCATAAGGAGTACTTCTGCCGGGTCGCCACCCTGCGGGACGGGCTGATCGGGGATATGGTGGAGTGCAGGAGGAGGAAGCCGCACCCGGGTGGGGAGGCGTAATTCCACTGACGGAGGGCCAGCCGCGCGTCGCGGAGGGCCGCACGGTGACTGTGCTGGAGCGACAGGGTGGGGCCGGGCCAGGTGCACCCGGCTGTACAGGCCGCGCCGGAGGGGTTACGGCAGAAAAAAGATGACGATATTTTTATAACATCCCCAGTATACAACTCCGGTCGGTGAGAGGGATGCAGAATGTCAAGACGTTCAGATGCAAAGACCTTGGCCTTGCGTGCGAGTTTGAGGAGAAGGCAGAGAGTGAGAATGAGTTGATGAAGCGGGTCGAAGGGCATATCCAGACCGCCCACCAGATGAACCTGGAGCAGCCGGAAGTGCAGGAGAAGATCCGCAAGGCAGTGAAGTGACGGGAGCGGCAGGCTCCCGGGCGCTCTTTTTTGACGATTCACCCTGGTCGTCCGGAGCCCCGCTACCGGGGAACAGCAGGTTCTTCAGTGATGCACGCCACCGGGACCGGTTGGTGCATCATATGCATTCACGGAGACACTCGCGTGAAGATGAGGCCGCCCGCAGGCTCTGGCAGCACCCCGAGTCCATCCTTGAGGGGATCGGGCTTGCTCCCGGAGGCACCTTCATCGATGTCGGGTGCGGGGACGGGTTCTTCGCACTCCCTGCAGCACGGATGGTCGGGCCGCACGGCCGCGTCTGCGGGATCGACATCGACGCCGAAGCGCTGGTCCTGCTGCAGGAGAAAGCGTTCAGCGAGGGGCTCGGCAACGTCGTCCTCCACCAGGGGATGGCCGAAGAGATCGTCCTCTGTGAGGGCTGTGCGGACGTCATCTTCTTTGGCATCGACCTCCACGACTTCGCCGACCCGATCCGGGTGCTCGCCAACGCAAAGAGGATGGCATCTCCTGCAGGCCTGATCGTCGACGTGGACTGGAAGAAGGAACCCCTCCCCATCGGCCCGCCGCCCGCAAAGAAGTTCAGCACGGAGCATGCGGCGTCGCTGATGGCAGAGGCGGGGCTCCGGGTTACGGCGATCGCAGAGTCAGGGCCGTACCACTACATCATCACGGCCATGCCGGGCCCCTAACCCTTGCCCGGCGAAAAAAGTGGGGTTTCGGGTTACTTCAGGTTCGCAATGCCATCGTAGTTGATGGCATTTACGAACGCATCGAGATCCTGCCTGGAACCATCCTCAACACTGATGTAGACCATGAACCGTTCATTCACGCCGACCCAGGTACCGTAGGAGGCAGGTTTGGTGAAGACCTCCCAGGCTGGGTAGCCACCGACCTTCTTCTGCTTGTAGTAGCCCTCGGTCGTCTCGAATGCGATGAACGAGTCCCATGACTCCCAGTAACCCACATCGTAGTAGGCCGAGTCCTGGATCAGGATCGTTGCCCTGGCATCGTCCTTGCTGTATTCCCGGGTTGCCCAGGTCCACTGACCGTCCTCGATCGTCCAGGAAGCTCCGGCAGGCTCGTCGGCAGTCCAGCCTGCGGGCGCGCCCGGCAGGAACGGTATCAGGGTCGCAAACGGAACCGCCGTTACGCTTCCTTTGGCAGCCCCGGAGACAGTGGTGCCAGCAGCAGGAGCCGTCGTGGCCGCAGGGGTGGCCGCAGTAGTCGCCTTCGGTGTGGTCGTATCTGATGAATCCGACGTGCAGCCTGCCGTCATGCAGAAGCAGATCCCGAGCACCACAACGAGCGCCGGGAAGATCAATTTCAGGGGGGAGGTTTTCACAATCATGCCCTCAGGGGAATCTAAATACCAGAAGAGTATTTATACGTTGCTATTCTCCGTTAATGACAGGCGAAACCGGCCAGAATACGTTTTAGGGCCTGTGTAGTCTTTCTCTTGAGCGGCGACCGATCTCTTCCGGAACGCTTGCGGTGGGATCCCCTGCGGCTGGTGCGGACCGGCCGGTTTAAGAAGGTATTTATGACATCTGGGCGACTTTACCATATGGTTCAGGTAAAGAACATCTACGGCATCCTGATTGCAGGATTCCTTGTATTGTGTATGCTCATGGCCGGTTGCACATCGCAGCCGACGGAACCGGTGAACGTGACCGAGACACCCACTCCGGTGGCGACCACACCTGCCGCGGTGACGACCACGACGACCACACCCGCCCCGGCGGAAGAGTTCGCCTTCAATGAGACAAACAACAATGAAACTGTCACCCTCCCGACCGGGAGCAAGATCATCATCAGCCTCGCCGAGAACCCGACGACCGGATACTCCTGGAACGTCACCTCAGCCCGCGGGCTCTCGTACGTGAACGACACGTTCTTCGAGCCGGAGACCGGGCTCGTGGGCGCCGGAGGCGTGCACGAATGGCAGTACCTCGCCGCCGAGAAAGGCACCGCCGAATTCTCTGCGATCTACAAGCGGTCCTGGGAGAACGTGACCGAAAACGAGACCACGTTCGCGATGGCGTTTACCATCGAGTAACTACCCTGTACGCTCTCCCCCGCACGTTTGCGGGGAGGGTGAACACTCCCCCACTTTTCAGCATCTTCCCGGCACGGCAGGGCATCCCCGGTCACCCCAGGAACTTCCGCCGGTGCGCGGCCGAGAGGATGAGCGATGTCAGTCTCCCGGTATCGTTATCGCGAAGCACCCGGGCGATCTCACCCGTGATCTCCGCATGCTCCTCGTCCGGCTCAACATCCGCGAGATCGGCCACCCGGGCCGCGAGTTCCCGGGGAACGAACCCGGTCTCCGTGTTGAGGAAGCGGGCGGCTGTCTTCAGATCCTCATCGAAGTTGACGTAGGTCTCCCTGACGAACCCGATATCTGCCTCGTCCAGCGCATCCAGGCCGAGGATCTCGGGAGGGAGCCCGACCGAGTAGAGGGCAGCGGTGAACTTGATCGCCCGCGGCAGGGTGATCCCACCGGTGCTCCGGGCATACCCGAAGAGGCCAATGTGCAGTTTCCGCTTCCGCCTCTCGGGAATATACCGGGCAACCCGGTTGATCAGGGGGGCAAGCGACCCAAGCCGTCGCTCGTATGCCCGTGTGTATCTCGCCATCAGGTCGAGCGCCGCCTTCTCATCGATAGGCCGGGCCCTGCCGGGCCTCCGCTCCTCCAGCTTACGAACCGCGTTCTGGACAACCTCAAGCGGGTGGTCGTACTTGAACGCCGACTGGACGGTGAACGTGTGGACGCTCGGGTACTCGGCGGTAACCCGGTCGACGGTCCCGGGAGAGAGGCCGCCCCTGAAAGGCGCCGAACCCACGCCTATGATTGGATATATCCGGGTCCCCGTCTCCTCCGAGACCTCCTGGAGGTGCTGGAGCGCGATCTTGTTCAGGAGGACTGCGCTGATGAGCCCGTAGTTCATCGCCGGGTCGGAACGGGCAAGGAAGACGCGCTGGTGGGCGATATCCTTGCCTTCGAGGTAGCGCCTGACCACGTTGTGCGCATCCAGCATGTGGTCCATCTCCTCAAAGAGCGGGATCACGTTGATCCTGTCCGGCCGGAACCTCCCGATCCAGTCCGCGATGGTCATGCCACCCTTGCCGAGGCTCCGTTCCTGTTTCCCGACGACGATATCGGTGTAATAGCGATAGATGTTGTCGATGGCGGTATGGGACGCCGTCATCGGGAGGATCACCTCGAATATCGGGGGACATTCGTCCCCGTAGAAGAGGCACGCCGTATCGAACGACCGCGGGATGCTTTCGAGCGTCTCGAGGAGTATCTTCGCCTCGGCCGTCTCGACCTCGGGGTTCGGGACCCGGAGCGTCAGGAAGACGTCCCGGCCGAGTTTCTTCTCCCGGAAGTAGGTGTCGTACCGGGTCAGCAGTTTCCGGACCACAAAGTTGTCGACCTCTTTCCCCTCGCAGTCCCACATCTGCTCACTACACCCCAGGTGGGAGTAGGCGTAGTACGCCTCCTGGACCTCGTCTTCCCCACCGAGCTCCGGACTCTCAGCGAAGAACGGCAGGTTGACGTTGTCAGGGTGCTGGGTGCTCATACATTGCGGTATCCGTACCATATCAGTTTACGCTCCATCGTATCAGGGACCGGGCCCCTCATGTCAACCATGAGACAGATCTATGGTTGACAAGAAAAGCCCTCCGATATACCCTCCCGCCGTCACCATCCGTACCCGAACCGCCTCCGGATCTCTGCCCCCGACCACGGGCCTCCGTGCGCCGCGTAGACTCGTTCCGGCCCGAAGGCGAGGAGTGCCCGGAGGCTCTTCCGTGCCGCCGCGGGGTCGCCTGTCCGGAAGGGGAGCCGGGGCCGCCCGCCTGGGAGCAGAGCAGAGAGGAGGTCACCGATGATGGCGGTGCCGCCGGCGATGAGGATCGAGACCGAGCCCGGGGTATGACCCGGTGTGGGGATGACCCTGCCCCGGACCCCGAAGGGCGCAAGGTCGGCGTTCCCCTCGACGATGATGTCAGGCTCAACACCGCCCGAACCGGGGGCACTCGCTCTCCCTGTTGCAAACCCTATAAGGCGCGGGATGATGCCGCCGGGAAAGAGCAGCCCGGTAAGCCCGAGGCGCATGACATCGGCGTCGGCAGAATGAACGGCTATCGGTGCATCGGTCAGTTCCCGGAGCATGTCGGCGCTCCCGTAGTGGCCTGGATGGCCGTGGGTGACGAGGATCAGGGAGAGATCGTCAGGCCTGATGCCGGCCTTCCTCATCGCAGCCAGGATGGTCGCCCCATCCCGGGGGTTGCCGGTGTCGATCAGCAGCACGCCCCGGTCCCTGACGATGAACGCGGTGGTCAGGCTGAGCGGCACAGGGATGACCGCCGGCAGGTAGCGATCAGCGACGCTCGCCGTCTTCTGTGCCGGAGCCCGGGTAGCCTGCCCGTTCCCCCTCCCGGCGGAGGCCTGCATGCCCAGATCAGCGGTCTTCATGGCATTCCTACCGTGAGATGCCCTCTCTCCACATCAATGATTCGGTCAGGGAGAAAGAGCGGGACCGGGGTGGAATTATAGCCGACGGGGAGGTCGTCAGAATCATCGGTATGCCCAACGACGATTGTTTCAAAGTTCGATGACCGGATACCCCGTGGAGTTATATCGCGCACCAGAGCAGGTTACCTTCGGCTAACACACCCGCCCGCCCGGGCAAAAATGAAGAGAGAGGGTATTCGGTTCTTGTTACGCCAGGTAATCTTCCGGCCGCGGGATCTGTTCCTTCAAGCCCTTGCGCTGCCGGATGCTCTTGACAACATCGCCCACGATGCCGGAGGGGATCAGCTCGAACCCGGCGAACTCGGTGTTCCACATCGCGCGGCCTTCCGTGGCCGACCGGACATCTCCGGCAAACCCGAAGAGTTCGGCGACCGGCGCCCTGCCGACGATCGTCATCGTATCGCCTTCGCTCAGCATATCGAAGACCTGGCCGCGCCGGCCCTGGATCTGCGAGGTTGCCGCACCCATCTGGTCGGTCGGGACCGTGATCTGGATCTTCTGGATAGGCTCGAGGAGCGAGTCGCCGCCCATCAGCAAGCCTGCCTTGACGGCGCTCCTGACCGCCGGGATGACCTGGGCGGGGCCGCGGTGGATAGCATCCTCGTGGAGTTTCACGTCCACCAGCCGGATCTTCAGGTTCTGGACCAGCTCGTCGGCGAGCGGGCCGCCGCGGAGCGCTTCACGCCAGCCATCGAGGACCAGTTCCATCGTCTCGTTCAGGTACTGGATACCCTTCGTCATATCGATGAACATGTTGGTGCCCTCGATCGCCTTGATGTTTTTAGCCTCATCCTTATCCATACCGGCGGCAACGAGGGCATCGCGCCGCTCCACCGCCTGCTGGTGCATCGAGATCTCGCCCTGCTGGATCAGCTTCACGATCTCCGAGTCCATCGGTTCGAGTTCAATGTAGAACCGGTTGTGGCGGTTTGGCGACTTCCCTTCGACCGGACCTGCCGCGCCCGTGATCGTCTCGCGGTAGACAACGATCGGCGGGGAAGTGAGGATATCGACGCCTTTGTCGCGCTTGATACGGCCGGTGATGATCTCGAGATGGAGTTCGCCCATGCCGCTGATCAGGTGCTCGCCGGTCTCCTCGTTGATCGAGACCTGCACCGTCGGGTCTTCCTTGGCCACCTGCCGGAGAACCTCGACGAGCTTCGGGAGATCCTTCATGCTCTTCGCCTCGACGGCGACAGTCATGACCGGCTCGGAGTAGTGCTTCAGCGACTCGAAGGGGACCATATCGACGAGCGTCGTGACTGTCGAGCCGACAATGGCGTCCTTTAACCCTGTCACGGCGGCAATGTTGCCGGCGGACAGTCCATCCACCTCAATCCGCTCGGCACCCATGAAGATGCCGACCTGGGCGAGGCGGTTTGAGCGCTTTGCCGAACCCATGATGTAGCATTCGGTGCCCCGGCGGAGCGTTCCCGAGAAGAGACGGCCGGTAGCGACCTCGCCCGCATGCGGGTCGAACGATATATCGGTGACCATCAGGCAGACGGGCCCGTTCGGGTCGCAATTGAGCATTGCCTTGCCCTCGGGAGTATTGTAGTCACCGTGCCAGATGATGTGGATACGCCGTTCCTGGGCCTGGAGAGGGTTCGGCAGGTGTTTAACCACCATATCGAGGAGTACGGCGTGCAAGGGGCTGTTTTGGGCGAGCCACTTCATGTCGCCGGTGTTGCACTTGTCATAGACGTCCTTGAACGAGACACCGCTCTTCTTCATGTAGGGAGCGGAGACGGCCCAGTTGTAGAGCGCAGAGCCGAAGGCGACGGTGCCCTTCGCGGCATCCAGTTTCCAGCCGGCGTTGTACATCTTCTCGTTCATGCCCTTGATCAACTTGTTGACCTTGTCGATCACCTTCGCGAGGCGGATCTGCATCTCCTGTTCGTCCACCTTCAGCTCGTTGATGAGCCGGTCCACCTTGTTGATGAAGAGAACCGGACGGACACCCTCCTTGAGCGCCTGCCGGAGTACCGTCTCCGTCTGGGGCATGGTTCCCTCGACGGCGTCAACTACGACGACGGCGCCGTCAACAGCACGCATAGCGCGGGTCACGTCACCGCCGAAGTCCACGTGGCCGGGGGTATCGATCATATTGATCAGGTACTCCTCGCCGCCATACTCGTGGACCATCGAGACGTTGCTTGCATCGATGGTGATGCCGCGTGCCTGTTCCTCCTCATCGGAGTCCATGAAGAGCTGCCTGCCGGCGAGTTCCTCGCTGATCATGCCTGCCCCTGCGAGCAGGTTGTCTGAAAGGGTTGTCTTTCCGTGATCGATGTGGGCGACGATACCGATGTTCCGGATGTGCTCCGGATTGTCCATCAGCTCAGTCACCCGCTCTACCATCTTCTTTCGTCTGGTCATAGATTACACCAAAAAAGTAATAGGGAGTTTTAACGGGCGGCCTTTGCGATACGTTCTCTCTCTTCTTTCTTCGAGACAGCGTAGGAGCGGGTGTCGCCGTTCGCGGCTGCGATCAGTTCCTCGGCGAGCGCCTCGCTTACGGTCTTCTTCTTCTTGTGGCTCGCCTGCAGGACACCGGCAGTGATGAACCGCAGGGCGATATCGACACGACGCTGGGGCGCGGTATCGACCGACTTCGGGACGTTGATACCACCGTACTTCAGCCGGACGGTCTCCTCACGGGGGCCGGTGTTCGCGACTGCGTCCACGAGCACCTGAACCGGATTCTTCTTGGTCTTCTTGTTGATGATCTCGAAGGATTCCCGGACGATGCGGATGGCGAGTTCCTTCTTGCCGGTGTTGTTCCCGCTCTGCATCAGTTTGTTGATCAGGCGCTCAACGATCAGCATGTTGCTCTTGTTGAACTGCTGGCCGACGAGCTTGCCGCAGGAGTGCGGCACGATCATTGTGTGCAGGTTCACGTAACGGGCAAGGCTCGGATCCTGGATCTCTACCTCGCTCACATCCCATCGGTTAAAGAGGAGCTGCTGGGCCTGAGTTCCCGACTCTACTTCAGCTTCTGCCATGCTACTTACCTCCGCGGCTTCTCCTTCCGCCCGGTGACCATTTCACGCAGGCTGACGTTGTTCACCTTGCTCACGACAAACCGGACACCGGGGATATCACCCATCGACCTGCCCAGCCTGCCGCCGATGCCCTCGATCTCGACCTCATCGTGCTCGTCGATGAAGTTGATGGCACCGTCGCCGACAGCGAACGCGGTCACCTGGCGACCGTTCTTGATCAGCTGTACACGGACGCACTTACGGATCGCAGAGTTCGGCTGCTTTGCCTCAACACCCACCTTCTCGAGAACAATCCCGCGTGCCTGCGGTGCTCCCTCAAGGGGGTCAGATTTTACATCGAGTCCGAGCTGACGCCGGGCGTAGACTGGATCGTGCCATCTGCGACCCTTGGCGTCGCGCTTCAATTTTCGGGCTGCAAATTTACCATTTCCCATCGAATACCCTCGTATCGGTTGAATTTGTGGATAGGAGCAACTCCTGGTGTGCTATAAAGCAACGCGCGTTACGGATTTATATATTGTGGAACCCGCTTGCGCGCCGATCTTTCGCCCTAGTTATTTGATCGGGAGCTGATATAATATTATATCCTGGCGGGCAACCTTCACTGATGAAAACCCGGATATACAAAGAGATCTTTTTCGAGGCGACCCACCGCCTGATCCACTATCGGGGGAAGTGTTTCCGGTTGCACGGCCACCAGTGGCGGGTAGAGGTCTGGGTCGAGGGGACGGCGGATGAGCGCACCGGGATCGTCCTCGACTACAACTGCATTAAAGAAGTCGTCGGTCGGTTCGACCACCAGGTGATCCTCAACGCAGATGATCCCATGGCGGCGAGCATCGAAGCGTTCCACCCGGTCGTCACCACCCCCGGCGACCCGACAAGCGAACTCCTCGCCGGACTGATCGCGGATCTGATCGATGCCGAAGCCGCGCTGCAGGGCCACGATGCCCGCGTGGCAAAGATTCGGGTCTGGGAGTCGACGACCTGTTACGCAGAGCGCACATATGATCGTCAGTGAGATATTCCGAAGCCTCCAGGGGGAAGGAAAAAGCCAGGGGCGGCCCTGCACCTTCATCCGGCTCGCCGGGTGCAACCTCCGGTGCGCCTGGTGCGACACCTCCTACGCCTGGGAAGGCGGGGAGAAGATGAGCGTCATAGAGGTCCTCGACAGGGTCTGGCTGCTCAATGGAAGGCAGATCTGCATCACCGGCGGGGAACCGCTCCTGCAGCGGGAGGAGGTCCTCGAGATCCTCAAGAAGTTCCGCCTTCACGGGTATACCGTCGAGATCGAGACGAACGGCACCCTGGATTTCCGGGATCTGCAGCCGTATGCCTCCATCTGCATGGACGTCAAGTGCCCCTCGTCAGGAGAGAGGAGCGATCTATCGCTCCTCCCCTTCATCACCCCCCGCGACTGCGTCAAGTTCGTGGTGGCGGACGACAGCGATCTCCTCTACGCCCGGGCAGTGATGACCCAATGCCAGATTCGGGGCGAGATCTTCATATCGCCGGTGGAGGGATCCGACTACCGCGCCATCGCGGACTACATCGTCAGGGAGAACCTCCCGGTGAGGCTCCAGGTACAGCTCCACAAGATCCTGGGAGTAAAATGATGAAAGCAGTCTGTCTTCTCTCGGGAGGCATGGACTCCACCACGCTCGCCTATGTAGCAAAGGATATGGGTTACGACATCATCGCGCTCCACTTCACCTACGGCCAGCGGACGGAGAAGAAGGAACGGGCATGTGCCCGGACCGTCGCCCGGATGCTCGACGCGCGAGAGTTCGTCGAGATCAGCCTCGAACACTTCAGGAAGATCGGGGCCTCGAGCCTGACGGACCCCGGGATCGCGGTCGAGGCGTATGCCGGAGAGCAGGAGGAGGTGCCGGCCACCTACGTTCCCTTCCGCAACGCGAACCTTCTCGCCATCGCGACCAGCCTCGCGGAAGCCCGGCGGGCGGAGGCGATCTTCATCGGGGTCCAGACCGGGGACTACCCGGGGTATCCCGACTGCCGGCCGGAGTTCATCGAAGCTTTCCAGCGGGTGGTCGACCTCGGCACGGCAGCAGAACCCCGGATAACGCTCATGACGCCCTTCGTCCGGATGACGAAGGCAGAGATTCTCCGGGTGGGCCTTCGCCTCAGGGTCCCTTACGAGCATACCTGGTCCTGCTACCAGAACAACGAACGGGCGTGCGGGGTCTGCTCCTCCTGCCACTATCGCAGGGAGGCGTTTGCGGCCATCGGAAGCCCGGACCCGATCGACTACGAGGAGTAACATGGAGGTCTACAGAGGCAAGCGGCTCACCATCGAGAAGAGAGAGGTCACCCTCTCAAACGGGGAGAAGAGGGAACGAGTGGTCGTCCACCCGGGCGGGGCGGTTGCGATCCTCCCGATCGAGGGGGACGACTGCTACCTCATCCGGCAGTACCGGTTCGCCATCGATGAATACATCTACGAAGCGCCGGCAGGCACCATCGACGAGGGCGAGGAGCCCCCCGAGACCGCCCGCCGGGAGCTGATCGAGGAGACCGGGATGAAGGCAGAGACATTCGCCGCGATGGGCTGGATATACTCCTCTCCCGGCTACACCGACGAGCGTATCTGGCTCTACCTCGCAGAGGGGCTCTCGCCGTGCTCCGACTACGGGATGGACGACGATGAAGTGATTGAGGTCGTCCGCGTTCCCATAGCGGACCTCGCGGCGATGATCGCAGACGGCACGATCGTCGACGCAAAGACGATCTGCCTCATCTGCCGGTGCCTGCAGTGAGGAGAGCGCGAGTGCGCCCGGCGCGAGGCGGGTGCAGAGAAGACCGGCAAATGTGCGCAGATTTATGCCCTCTCCAGAGAAACACATAGTAGCTTCGACCAATGAACAATATTCAGCGAGCCTGGTGAACGCCCAATGGAAGAGACGCAAGAGATGGATACCGCGCGAAAGCGCTACGAATTTAAAAAGATGCTTGAGAGGCTTGCGGAGAAGGAAGGGAGCGGTACCGAGCTGATCACCCTGTATATACCCCCCGATAAGCAGATATACGACGTGACCGCCCAGCTCCGTGACGAGTTCGGGCAGTGCGCCAACATCAAGAGCAAACAGACCCGGACGAACGTCCAGAGTGCCATATCCTCCATCCTCTCCCGCCTGAAATACTATAAGCGCCCGCCGGAGCACGGCATGGCAATCTTCTGCGGCACGATCAACATCGGTGGTGACCGCACCGACCTGAATTGCGAGATCATCGAGCCGCCTGAGCCGCTCAACACCTACATGTACCGGTGCAGTTCCTCGTTCGAGCTCGAGCCGCTGCAGCAGATGCTCGGGGAGAAAGAGGTCTACGGCCTGATCGTCCTCGACCGGCGGGAGGCCTACATCGGCTTTCTCCGGGGCAACCGGATCGAGCCGGTCCACGGCGTCACATCGACGGTCCCCGGCAAGCAGCGAAAGGGCGGCCAGTCGAGCGTCCGTTTCCAGCGGCTGCGGCTGATCGCCATCAATGAGTTCTACAAGAAGATCGGCGATCGGGCAAGTGATATCTTCCTTGCCGAGAAGGATTTCTTCGAGCGGTTCAAGGGCGTACTGATCGGCGGCCCGACCCCGACCAAGGAGGAGTTCGAGGCAGGCGGCTACCTCCACCACGAACTGCAGAAGCGGATCATCGGGATCTTCGACGTCTCCTACACGAACGAGAGCGGGCTTGCCGAGCTCGTCGAGAGTGCGGGGGAAGCCCTCAAAGGCCTCGATATCATCAAGGAGAAGAACATTATGAACCGGTTCCTGCAGGAACTGGTCAAGGACGACGGCGCCGCCTCCTACGGCGAGGAGAGCGTCCGGAAGAACCTGGAACTCGGCGCCGTCGATACCCTCCTCCTCTCCGACAAGCTCCGGAGGGCCCGGCTGAAACTCGCCTGCCAAAACGGCGACTACACCGAGGAGCGGACGGTCAGCATCGAGCCGGGCAAACATATCAAAGACCTCGACTTCGGCACCTGCCCCAACGACGGGATGTCGCTCTACGTGGCGGAAGAGGCTGATATCATAGACGAACTGACCACGCTCGCGGACCAGAGCAGCGCGAAGGTTCGGATAGTATCGGACGACTTCGAGGAAGGCTCGGTACTCTACAACGCATTCGGCGGGATCGCAGCGATCCTGCGTTACAGGACCGGATATTGATGTTTCAGGAGAAGTACCAACAGATTGAGCGCATGCTCCGGGCATGCACCGGTGAGGAGGACGTCCTCCTCACGACAGGGGGGGATCACGCTGATCTCGCCTCGACCGTAGCGTTTAAACTTGCGAAGAAGCAGAGGAGAGCTCCTCACCAGATCGCCTCCGATATCGCGGAGAGCCTCTCGACGAGCCCCGAACTCGGCGACATCCAGGTTGAGGCAACGGGCCCCTACATCAACTTCCGGTTCGGGCCGTCGCTTCTAGCAGAGGCGGTCAGGGCGGCGCTCGAGCCCGGCTACGGAGACCTCCCCCGCCGCCCCGTGCGGGTGGTGCTTGAGCACACGAGCGCCAACCCGAACGGCCCCCTCCACGTCGGCCACATCAGGAACACGGTCATCGGCGACTCTCTTGTCCGGGCGTTCCGGAAAGCAGGGTATCCGCTTGAGGCGCAATATTACCTGAACGATATGGGCCGCCAGATCGCCATCGTCTCGTGGGGGTTCGACCACCTCGGCATCGCCCGTGTGGAGGGCGAGAAGGAGGACCACTACGTCGCCCGGGTCTACGTCGCGGCGAACCGGGAACTCCAGAAGAACCCCGAGATCGCCGGTGAGATCGACCATCTCATGCAGCAGGTGGAGCGCGGCGAACCGGAGACCGTCGGGAAGTTCCGGGCGGCCGTCGCTCTCTGTGCGGAAGGGATCAAGGCGACCCTCGCCGCCCTGAACGCCCACCACGACCGGTTCGTCTGGGAGAGCGATTTTGTCCGGATCGGCGACGTGGACCGGATCATCGGGCGGGTCCGGCACCTGCCGCAGGCCCACGAGGACGAGACCCTCTGGGTCGACCTCTCGGAATGTGGGTTCGAGAAGAAGTACATCCTCCGGCGGAGCGACGGCACGTCGGTCTACAGCACACGGGACCTCGCCTACCATACCTGGAAGGGGCGCAACTACGACCGGATGATCGACGTCCTCGGGGCGGACCACAAACTGATCGGTGCCCAGCTCCGGGCCACCCTGGAACTCCTCGGGGAGCAGCCGCCCGAGATCATCTACTTCGAGTTCGTCTCTCTCCCCGAGGGCTCGATGAGCACCCGGGCGGGCAAGTTCGTCTCGGCGGACGAACTGGTCGAGGAGGTGACGGCGAAGGCATACGACGAGGTGACCGTCCGCCGCCCGGAACTCCCCGAAGAGGAGCGGCGGACTATCGCGAGGTCGGTAGCCGTCGCCGCCATCCGCTACGACATCGTGAAGGTCTCCCCCGAGAAGAGCACAGTCTTTGACTGGCGGGAGGCGCTGAACTTCGAGCGGCAGAGCGGCCCCTACATCCAGTACGCCCATGCCCGCGCCTGCAGCATCCTCGAGAAGGCCGGGGAGTTCGAGCCGGCGTATCACTACGAGACGGAGCACGAGGTCGCGCTCGCCCGGCACCTGGTCCGGTTCCCCGCCGTCGTCGAGCAGACCGTGGTGGAACTCCGCCCGCACCAGCTCGCCGCTTTCGCCCGCGAGCTCGCCGACCTCTTCAACGCCTTCTACCACTACGACCCGGTGCTCAAAAGCGAGGGCGAGACCCGGGGCAGCCGTCTTGCGCTCGTGGATGCGGTCAGGAACACCTTACAGGAGTCCCTCGCGACCCTCGGTATCGATGCACTCAGAAGCATGTAAGGCCCTCCGGAGGCAGGGCTACCAGTTCGTTAACCCTGCCTCGTCGGCGGCCGTCAAGCCCTGCATGTGGAACAAGCGGGCGCTCAAGGGCGGGGAGATGTGCTACAAGGCGCAGTTCTACGGCATCGAAAGCCACCGCTGCGTCCAGATGACCCCGACGCTGCGGTGCAACCAGCAGTGCCTCTTCTGCTGGCGCTCGTTCGAGCACGAGGTGACGGAAGAGGAGGAGTGCCCGCCGGCTGAGATCATAGAGAGCCTCCGGCACCTCCAGAAGAGGGCGCTCTCGGGCTACAAGGTCTCGCCCTATGTCACGCCGGAACGGTTCGCGGAGGCCCTCAACCCCACGATGGTCGCTATATCACTCTCGGGGGAGCCGACCTGCTACTCGCGCCTCCCGGAGCTGATCGACGGCCTCAACGCCGCGGGGTATACGACATTTCTCGTCTCAAACGGCACCCGGCCCGACGTCCTTGCCCGGTGCCGGCCCTACCAGGCCTACGTCTCCCTGGACGCCCCTGACCGGGATACCTATCTCCGGCTCTGCCGGCCCCGGGAGGACTACTGGGACCGGGTGCAGGAGAGCCTGGCCGGACTTCGGGGCCGCCGGTCCGCCATCCGCACCACGGTGGTGCGCGGCTACAACGACTTCGCGCCTGAGAGGTATGCGGCGATGTACCAGGACTCCGGGGCCCGGTTCGTGGAGGTAAAGGGTTATATGCACCTGGGATACAGTAGGAAACGACTACAGAGGGACCAGATGCCAGAACACAGCAGTGTGCGGGCGTTTGCAGAGAAAATTGTGGAACACTGCGACTATTTCATCAGGGACGAGAGCCCGGTGAGCCGGGTCGTCTGTCTGGAGCGGAACATATGAGATTTGATGTGGAAGAGTTCAAAAAGAGAGCGAGAGAGGACTTCGAGCACGCCTGGCACGAAGGGCCGTCGGTGCTGACCCCGCCGGGGATATCGGGCCAATACCCCCGGTTGAAGTACACCCGGGCTACGGCGCACCCGATCTTCGAGATCGTGCAACGGCTCCGTGAGACCTACCTCTCGATGGGGTTTGATGAGGCGATGAACCCCCTGATCGTCGAGGAGTCGGATATCTACCGGCAGTTCGGGCCGGAGGCGATGGCCGTCCTCGACCGGGTCTTCTACCTGGGCGGCCTGCCCCGCCCGAACGTCGGGATAGCGCGGAAGCGGGTGGAGGAGATCGAGGCAATCCTCGGGCGGGCGGTCCAGTCCGAGACCGAGGAGAAACTCCGCGAGACCCTCCACGGTTACAAGAAGGGGACGATCGACGGCGACGAACTGACGCATGAACTCGCGGCCGTCCTGGAGGCCGATGACGCCGCCGTGGTGCATATTCTTGATGCGGTCTTCCCGGAGTTCCGGGCGCTGGCCCCCGAGTCGTCGCGCAACACCCTCCGGAGCCATATGACGAGCGGCTGGTTCCTGACGCTCTCCTCCCTCTGGGAGAAGCGCCACCTCCCCATCCGGCTCTTCTCGGTGGACCGGTGTTTCCGGCGGGAGCAGGAGGAGGGCCCCACTCGCCTGATGGCCTACCACTCGGCCTCCTGCGTCGTCGCGGGAGACGATATCACCCTCGAAGAGGGCAAAGCCATCAGCGAGGCCCTCCTCTCGGCGTTCGGGTTCACTGAGTTCCGGTTCCAGCCCGACGAGAAGCGGTCGAAGTACTACATGCCCGAGACCCAGACGGAGGTCTACGCCCGTCACCCGGTCCTCGACTGGGTAGAGGTCGCCACATTCGGTATGTACTCACCCTCGGCGCTCGCGGAGTACGGGATCGGTGTGCCGGTGATGAACCTCGGCCTCGGGGTGGAACGGCTCGCGATGATCGCCTACCAGTCAAACGACATCCGCCAGTTGACGTATCCCCAGTTCTTCCCGCAAGCTCTCTCCGACCGCCAGATCGCCAGCGCCGTCCATCTCCGTGCCGAACCGGCCTCCGCGACCGGGAAGCAGATGGCAGAGGCGATCCATGATACGGCCGCACAGCACGCCGCCGCCCCGGGCCCGTGTGCATTCACCGCATGGAAAGGCGAGATCGCCGGGAGGCCGGTGGAGGTGATCGTCGAGGAGCCCGAGTCCAACACGAAACTCTGCGGACCTGCCTGCGCGAACGAGGTCTTCGTCCACAACGGCTCGGTGCTCGGGGTGCCGGACCTCGAGAAGTGGGCGGAGGTCCGGCGCGAAGGGGTCTCCACCGGCATCACCTACCTCGATGCCGCGGCAAGCCTCGCCGCCACCCGGATCGAGGAGGCGGCGCGGTGCGGGGAGGAGACCCGTGTCCAGGTGAAGATGGCAAAACTCCCCTCAGACATTAACCTGCGCATCGAGGAGTACGCGATGCGCTACATCACCGACCACAACAAGAAGGTGGACCTCCGGGGGCCGGTCTTCCTGACGGTCAGGTCCGTCATCCCGGAGCAATCGACCCGATAAGACCTTCCTTTCGCCCCGGCTTCTCTTTTTTTCCGGTCACTCCATCCCTGCTGCACTCGATGCATCTCCGGAGCAGGGGCAGCACGTCCCGTTGGGCAACCAGGTTGAAGCGGGCCCTGCTCGGGGCAAGCCCGACCTTGATCGAGTAGGCTTCGGGCGGCATCACCGCAAAGAGGTCCTCGTCGGTCCTGTCATCCCCGATAGCGAGGATGAAGTCCCAGGCGTGCCGGGAGACCCAGTTCAGCGCCGCCCTTCCTTTGTCGACGGTGGTGTTCTTGATCTCGATGACCTTGTTCCCCTCCATGACGCCGACATTGAGGTTCGACGTCAGGTGCAGGAGGTCGTCTTTGAGGTCCTTTGCCCGCTGTGCGCCAAGCATCGGCTCAGTCCTCCGGTAGTGCCAGACAAGGGAGTAGTCCTTCTCCTCGATGAACGCGCCGGGTGTGCGGTCCGCGTAGAGTTCGAGGAGTGGGTAGATCTCCCCTTTCCAATCGTCGGAGAGCCCTTCATGCATCCGCCACTCCCCGGAACGCTCCTTTACCCAGACACCGTGTTCGGCGATGAGCCCAATATCCATCCCCTCAAACCAGGCATCCAGCGTATACCGGTCTCTGCCGCTGATCACCACCACCTCGTTTTCGGGAACCCGGGAGAGGCCCAGAAGCACCTCTCTCGTGGCTTCACCCGGGACCGCTTTCTGCGGTTTTGCGGCGAAGGGCACCAGGGTGCCGTCGTAGTCAAGGAGGAGCAGCCGGTCCTTGCCGGCAGCGTAGTCCGTGACCAGTTGGTCTCTGATGGCAGGAGTGACGATCTGTTCGGAGCGCTCGACCTGGATCGCCCGGGCGTCGCTTAAACGGGTGAGGAAATCGCCGACCCAGCGCCCGATGTCGTAGCGCATCAGCCTCCTCTGCATAGTCCGGTTCCGCTCGACCTGTTCCTTCTCCGGCATGGCAAGCGCCGCTTCGATTGCCTCGATCACCGCATCCTGGTCATTCGGATTGACGATGATCGCCTCCCCAAGTTCCTCCGCCGCTCCTGCCATCTCGGAGAGGATGAGCATTCCGGTGCCATCAGTCCGGGTGGCGACGTACTCTTTCGCCATCAGGTTCATGCCGTCCCGGAGCGGCGTCACCAGGGCGACGTCGGCGGCGCTGTAGAACGCCACCAGTGTCTCGAACGGGAGAAAGTTGTAGAAGTAGCGGACCGGGATCCAGTCGGTCGTCCCGTACTTCCCGTTGATACGGCCGACGAGTTCGTCGATCCGTTTCTTCAGCATCTGGTAGCGGCCGACGCTGGCCCGGGACGGAACTGCGACGAGGACGAGGGAGACCTTCCCCTGGTACTCAGGCTTCTTCGTAAGGAGTGTATCGAAGGCCTCGAGCCGGAGCGGGATCCCCTTCGTGTAGTCAAGGCGGTCAAACGAGAGGATGATCTTCCGCCTCCCGTATTTATGCCGGATCCGAGTGATCTCCTTCTGAACCGGGTTGCTGCCCGCAGAGTCGGCGAACCGGTGGTAGTCGATGCCCATCGGGAAGAGGTCAGTTCGTACCACACGGGTGCCGGTCCTGACCTCCCCGAAGGAGTGCTCGTGCCCGAGGATCCGCCGGACGCTGGAGAGGAAGTGGCGGACGTACCCGTAGGTGTGAAAGCCGATGAGATCCGCCCCAAGCAGGCCGGAGAGGATCTCCCGCCGCCAGGGCAGGTTCCGGAACACTTCAAATGACGGGAAGGGGATGTGATGGAAGTAGCCGATCTCCGCATCGGGCAGGCGCTCCCGGAGCATCTGCGGCAGGAGCATCAGGTGGTAGTCGTGGACCCAGATGACGTCGTCGGGCCGGGCCACTTCCATCACGGCATCGCAGAACTTCTCGTTCACCCGGAGGTAGACGCTCCACATCTTCGGATCGTAGTCTGCAAAGTGATTGAAGTAATGGAAGAGCGGCCAGAGGGTGTTGTTGCAGAATCCGTCGTAGTAGTGCTTGATATCATACGGGGAGAGGAAAACCGGGTGACATTGCTCTTTTCTGAGCGTCTCGATGATCCGGTCTTTCTCCTCTTCCTGCTTTCTCTGAACGTTCATGCCAGGCCAGCCGACCCAGAGGCTTTCGTAGGACTTGTAGAAAGAGCCGACTCCGGTGGCAAGACCGCCGACGCTTCGTTGCAGGTGAAGGTCGCCGTTCTTCCGGGAGACGCTGATCGGAAGCCTGTTTGAAACTATCAGTAGCCTGTTCATAGTTGACCCTGCTTGCAATCGTGGGATGATCAGCATTCAAAGATTCTCAACCAAAATTAAGGTTTTGGCGAAATCTCCAATAATTGCAGATATCGCACCCCGGGCGATCATCTCCTCTCCCCGTCCCCCCTGCTGCCTGCGGGCACCTCACACGCCGCGCGTGCCTAATCGTGGCGATTTCATCGAGACATCTGCGGCAGCGGCTGGCAGTGAGTGGACCGGTTCTCCCGGGGCCGGAGTAGCCCGGGTATACACGGTCGGGAAGCCGCACCTGCACCCTGCTGAGGGAAAGACAATTCCGGGGGTCTATGTCCCGGGAAGCCGTGCACAATGCGAAACAGTCAAGCAAACGAACCTTTCAGTCACTTCCTGTCACCACAAGCCTGTCCTGCCCGGGTAGACGGGTACCGCATCCGGCAACCTGACCGCCCGACACCGGAAACGTTATATTATTCTAACACCAGGTTAGAATTACACAACAGGTGAACCGATGAAGAGACGATACGCGATACAGATTGCGGCGGGAGCGGTTCTCGGGGCCGCAGGGCTCCTCCTCCCGTTCCTCGCAGACGGGATGGAGGCGCTCTCCTCGCTCCTGGTGACGATCGGATTGGTACTCCTTGCGGTGGCTGCCGTGCGACACTGGAGGTTCCGGGACGAGCCAGAGAAAGACGAGCGGACGCAGAAGATCGGGGCGTACGGTATCTCCTACTCGTGGTTCCTCACCCTCGTCTTCCTCGCGATCCTCTTCTGGGTGGACTACCTTGGCGTACTCGCCCTCACGGTCGAGAGCGTGCTGCTCGCCACCATCCTGCTGATGGGGCTCTCCGCCCGTATCTTCCAGTGGTACTTCTTCCGGCAGGGGGACGTGGCGTGAGACCGGCGAGCGCCGCCGAATGGCACCTGCTCCGGAAGGGGGACGTCGGGTGAAGACCCGGATCAGGGAACTCCGGGCGAGGGCGGGGTTTACCCAGGAAGAACTGGCACAAAAGGTCGGCGTGCGGCGGGAGACGATCGTCTTCCTCGAGAAGGGGAAGTACAACCCCTCCCTGAAACTCGCCTACAGGGTGTCCCGGGCGCTCGGCTCCACCATCGAGGAGGTCTTTTCCTTCGAAGACGAGGACCTGGCGTGATCACGCCTGAACCGGGGGATGACGGCACAGCAGAGCGGGGAGCGGAACCTCGCCCGTGGCGCCCGCCGCCATCAGGGCTGCGGAGGTGACACGGGCCGGTCTGGCGGACGCGACTGGCGACCTCGGAGGGCCGACCGGTACGTGAGTGCAGGAGAAGGTGCGACAGCAGACATCCACTCCAGGACGATAGAACGAAACGGAAGAAAGTCGGAAAAATATATTGGGGGCAATCGTTAAGGTTGGAATGGCAGGATAAAAACATTATGCTTTTACATTCGTGCAATTTCATCCTTAATCCGCGTTAAAACCATAATATAAGCGTATTTCTAGAAAAAACATTTAAATTGTGCAGTACGTATACTATCCCCGGAGATCCTGAATATTCGAGATGAGCGCAGCATCCCCGAAATTTACTTCGGTTCCTCGTCGGATTTACGTCGATCGTTTCCACCCTGCCCCGCCCCCCCTGGCCCGGCGCCCACCAGGCGCCGCACCCTCGCCTCAAGTTCCGGCAGGAGGCCGTCACGGTTCGACCGGGTCACCTCCACGACCCGGACGTCCGCCCGGGTCTTGAGCCGGTCAAGGCCCGGGACGCCCCGTTGTGCAACTGTCGCCACACAGGGAGTGGCGACATCGAGCACCTCCCCCACAACCCTGCGGAAAACCCCAGAACAGCACTCCATCTTCCCGATCTCGTCGATGATCACGAGACGGACGGACGGTCCAAAGAACGGGACGGATGCCAGGAACTCCTCAAACCCCTCAATATCAACCCCATACCGGCCCACACGGCAGTGACCTGGATACCCCGTGCGAGCGAAGGATCGCCGGTCTCCGGCGAGGCTCACGAGATCGAACCCCACCCGCTCTCCTCCCGTCCGAACTTCGAGGGTGTAGAACCCGGCCGGCGAGCAACCGGCGAAACGTTCCGCAAGAAAGCGTATGAGCGTGGTCTTCCCGGAGCCGGGCCGCCCGGTGATGAGCAGGTTCCCGGTCACCGTCCAGTGGCCCCCCCGGTGCGGACCCTTGGGCGGCAGGTTGTGCAGAACGCCGGCCCTTTCAGGTCGGTCTCGGCGATGGTGTTTGAGAAGCGCATGACACACCGGGGATCTCCACAATGGGCGAGCCCCAGGGTGTGCCCCATCTCATGCACCGCCTCCACAACGGCCCGGCGCTGGAAAACTTCTACATCTTCCGGGAGGCCGTAGAACGACTGCCTGAGGCGGTGGAAGGAGATCACGGCATTCCTCCGCCCCGCAAGCCCGAAGACGAAGTTCACGCCCGGGAGGTAGAGATCGACGTCGGTGACACCCAGCGCCCGGTCGTAGCCAGCGGAATCCCCGGAGAGCGAGAGGAATTCGAGCATCACCTCCGCGTCGTGCTGGTTGCGTGCGGCATTCCGCGCTGCTGCGGGAAGCGGGATCTTCTTCCCGAGCGTCACATCACTGGAGAACTCCGTCTTCAGCGGGTCCTCAAGCATCTTTATCTCTGCCGGATCGACCTTTCCGATGGGAATGAGGGTGATTCTCATGGGGGCATCCCGGTTGCGAATATTGGCGGGCAAGGATTTGATGATATCGGTCAGGAGTTCCGTGAGCTGGCCCGGGGCCGGTTTTCTGCCCTGTAAAAGTCGCCCAGGACGATATCATCGCTTCACCATCCGCCCGGCCTCTCCGCTGACATAGCAGACCGGGACTTCCGGGGTCTCCCGGTCTGCACGCGCCGATCGCACCCGGCCCGCAGGCATTCGAAACAGCTCAAGCGCGTTACTTCCGGCTTGTGGGCCTTACCGTGACCGAACACGCGCCATCACCGGCGCAGATGCTG
The DNA here is from genome assembly GCA_002501655.1 of Methanoculleus sp. UBA303. Classification (GTDB taxonomy): domain Archaea; phylum Halobacteriota; class Methanomicrobia; order Methanomicrobiales; family Methanoculleaceae; genus Methanoculleus. The sequence continues at coordinate 2,256 of DANY01000036.1, read as the reverse complement.
CGCCGGTACTTCGGAGCATAGTTCCGGTTCAGGTCCGGTATTGCGGCGTTCGCGAAGGCGTGGCAGACGTTGCAGGCGGCGAGCGGGTTCTCCCCCTCCGTTTTAGCTCTCTCCACCATCGCGCACTTCCGGATCGTCAAGTCCGCCTCGTCTGGCGCGGAGTCCCGGATCTCATACTGGTATTCAGGCCCGAAGAGCACCCTTGTTGCCGCCGCAAACGCCTCCGCAACCTCATGTGCGTCTCCGAGCGGCATCCCGAAAGCACGGGCGATAACGCCCACCTCTCTGCCCAGTTCCTGCCATACCGCCCGCTCGACCTCGTTATAGAGCTGGTCGTCGGCACCGTCCCGGATAGCCCTGCGGTAGGCAAGTGGTAGCGCAGAGACCTCCCGGGCGGCCAGTTTCCATCTCACGTCCATCGGTATTCGTTCAAATGCGCCCATACTCAGTACCTCCTTCTGGTGACGGTTTCCGGGTCAGGGGCAGATACACTGCAACCCACATGAAGGTTCTCCCGGTGGTTCCAGGCGAGAGGAGGGACGTCGCACTCCCGGGCGCCATAAATACTCCTGCAGACAACAGGGTAACCATGGAGATCGGAGATGCCCCGATCGATATCGGCGGCGCCCGGGCCTGCGGGATGAGGGGGATCCGGGTCAGGACCGGCAAGTACCGGGAAGAGGCGGTTCGCCAATCAGGCATCACGCCGGACCTCGCCAGCGGCTCGCTCGCTGACCTTCCCCGGCACCTCTGATACCATGTGGCGACGAATCCTCCCTGTCCTCGTCCTCGTCACCGCGGCCCTCGGGGCCGGGTGCCTGGGCGGCCTCCTGAGCCCCCCGGTCGTCCCGCCGGCGATCGTGCCGGTCGAGGGGGCGAGCCTCGACGACCTGCCGGCCTGCACCTTCCCCTTCGAGGACAGGGAGGAGACGATCCGGATCGATCCCGATCCGGCGGTCTATGCCGGCGCAAAAGAGGCGGACCGGAGGCTCTACCTCTCCAGAGACCTCTCGGAAGAGGAGTGGATCCCCATCTACTACCGGGCGTTCGCGAACGACTCTCACCAGGAACCCTTCTATGCGGATCTCCTTGCGGCCTTCCGCGGGATCCGGGACCGGGAAGACCTCGACGACGACCGATTCCTCGAACTGATCGCCGCGTTCGTGCAGTCCATCCCCTACAGGGCCGACGCCTCGCTCGTGGAGCCGAAGTTCCCCATCGAGACCTACGTGGACAGTGAGGGCGACTGTGACGACAAAAGCCTCCTCCTCGCCGGGCTCCTCGCACGGGAGGGCTACGGGGTCGCGCTCCTCTACTTCAGGGACGAGGCGCACATGGCCGTCGGCGTGAGGAGCGCCGGATGCCCTTACCGCAACACTCCTTTCGCCTACATCGAGACCACGAACACGAGTTACGTCGGCATCCCGCCAGCGGCCCTCTCGAACGGGACGATCCTCTCCTCCGACCCCCTGGTGATCCCGGTCGGCGACGGGCCGCGCTCCTATACAGGATGCGACCAGGTCCGGACGATCGAACGCGCCCTCTCCTCATCGCGCGACCGGGCCGAGGCGCTCGCGCCGGAGCTCGGGACGCGCGCACGGGAACTTGAGGCAGAGCGGGAATCTCTTGAGGCCCTCGGTGCGCGGATGAGAGCCCTCTCCGGGTCCGGGGAGGTCCGCGAGTACAACCGTCTCGTCCCCGAATACAACCGGAAGGCCCGGGAGTACAACGCCGCCGTGCAGTCGTACAACGCCCTGCTCGCGGAGTCAAGGGCTGCCGTGGAGGTCCACAATTACCTCGGCACCCATGCCCACGACCGGCCGGGGTCGTACCTCCGTGCCCGGGCGTATCTCGCAGAGTGACGCACGAAGATTACTCCCAGACGATGGAGCGGACCGGCGCCCCCGCTCTCCGGAGCCGGGTCATGGCGATCCTGCAGTAATCCGGCGAGATATCAATACCGACGAATCGGCGGCCGAACCGGCGGGCGACGAGCGTCGTCGTCCCTGCGCCGTTGAAGGGGTCGAGCACCAGATCCCCCCGGTAGGAGAAGAGTTTGATCACCCGTCGCGGAAGTTCCTCGGGAAACATAGCCGGGTGCCGGTAGTCCCGCATCCTGACCTCAGGGGGGAAGACCCACTTCGCAGAGACCCATTCCTTGAATTCGTCGCCGGTAATATCAATATCCTCTCTCCGTCCGGTCTTCTTGTGCGTCTCCTTATCAAAGACCTCGGTCAACTACCCCCCCCTAACGGA
>DANY01000027.1:30902-121174 GCA_002501655.1 Methanoculleus sp. UBA303 | reverse complement strand
GAAATTAACCTGACGCCGATGGGTAACAGGAGGAAACGTTTCATGAGTAAGTTGATGAAAAACGAAGATGCATTCACCGGCCTCGAGGCCGCGATCGTCTTGATCGCGTTCATCGTCGTGGCCGCAGTCTTCTCGTACGTGATGCTCGGCGCCGGGTTCTTTGCAACCGGAGAGGCGCAGAGGGTCGTGCAGACGGGCGTGGCGCAGGCGAGCTCGAACCTTGAGCTGTCGGGGCCGGTGATCGTGACGGCTTCAAGCACGACAGGCCTGGGCAAGATCAGCTTCCTCTTGCAGCTTGCTGCCGGGGGAGCATCGATTGACATGAAGAAGGTGACCTTCACCGTATCGACGGCTAAGGATATGGAGACCTACACGTATGATGAGATAACCGAGGAGTGGTATGCGAAAGGGGGCCTGCAGACCGGGACCGCTCAGAACGACATGCTCGACAAGTTCGAGATGGTGATGATCGATATCAATACACATGATTCGAAAACATTACCCACGATCGGACCGAACGACCGGTTCACCGTAGAGGTCAAGCCCGACATCGGCGCGGCGCTCCCGATCAACCGGATAGCACCGCCGGACTTACTTAAGGACAATAACTACGAGGTCTACTGAGGTGAATGAGCATGATGAAACTACTTAAGAACGAAGATGCATTCACCGGGCTTGAGGCGGCGATCGTGTTGATCGCGTTCATCGTCGTGGCCGCGGTCTTCTCGTACGTGATGCTCGGCGCCGGGTTCTTCGCGACCCAGGAGGCGCAGAGGACTGTGCACACAGGCTCGCAGCAGGCCAGCTCCAGTCTGGAGATCATCGGTAACATTTACGGTAAAACCGGTGCGACAACTGAAGCCTCGTCCGCAAATGCACGTTTACAGTCTATTGAGTTCACCATCGGGAATACCGCGGGCGGTTCGCCGATCGATATCACCCAGATGCTGGTGACGTTTGTCTGTGGAGAGACGTCAGAAGTCATACCGTTTAGCGAGACTGGCTCCATCAAAGGCATTGGCGCGGCTACTAACCCTAACTCAGGCGGCGCGGATAGTGCTATCATAGCCGCCGGAACCGACGGCAAGTGGGGTGTCATTATGACCTACAACGACATTGGCAAAGATGCTACTGGCACGATCGAAAACAGAAACAAACTCCTCGAACCTGGTGAGCAGTTTGTCCTGAAGGTCGCGTTCCCGGAGGACGCTAAGTTGACACCCAACACCCGGTTCTCCGTGAACCTGCAGCCGGCGATCGGTGCGGCCTTCCCGATCAAGAAGACCGTTCCATCGACCCTCTATGCGGTGAACATCATCTAACAGTGAACACTCCACTAACCCTTTTTTTCATCCGGGCGCCGGTGCGATCACCGTTCCGGGTAATCCCGGGCTGTAGCAGGAACCCGATTCAGCATGCCCATCCTGCTGTGTTCATGCCCCCACCTTTGCGGGTCAACGGATGATTCCGCAATATTGAAACCGGAAACGGAAGCCCTGTTTGTTAAGCCCGGGGACGCGGCCTCCCCCAAGAATGCGACGCACACCGCGATCCGCTGCACGAAACAGGCCCGGGGGAAGACACGGGTAGTGGGCCACTGCATCTGACATCTCACGTGCATCGTTGCCTCACGCGAAGTGGGCTGCACCGCTCATCTACCTCCCTCGCGGTAACGCGAGAAGCCTTGTTGCTGACCCTGTACTCTGATTCAACGAGGGCTGTGAGAAAAATGCCGGGCCGGAGTTCTTACTGTGGAAAGCCCAATAACCGCCGAATGACCGGAAGTTGAGGAGATGCTATCAAATACCGATCTGATGGGTTCCCGGGGCGTCCGGAAAAAAGTCAGAGTTCAGAGGCTTTCCAATCCGGTGACCCCAATACAGTGCTGGTAGAGCGTCTCCACGAGCGGGATCCAGAGAGGATAGCCGTTGAACTTCGCCACTGAGTAGAGGAAGACCATCATCACCTGCCACGCGAACGGGACGGCGATGAGGAGGAGCAGGGCAGCCGTGAGCCAGGTGCCGGGTATGCTAAACCGCTTCCTCACTGCAATAAGGATGAGGGTTACAGCGAGCATCACGAACGTGATCCGGGTAAAGAACAGCGTGTAGCCGGGGTACTGCCCCCCGTAGGGCTGGATAAGCATCAGGGCAAGGAGCAGCACTGGAGCGGCGACCCCGATGACGGCGACCTGCCAGAGCGCCCTCCGCTTTGGGTTGGCACTGGCGAGGCGTGATATCCCGTAGACCCCGAGCAGCCCCGCCGGCAGATAGAATGGGCTGAGATACCTGATGTCGGGGATAATACCGTGGCTTGCGCTCAGCCCGGGGAGGCTCCGGGCGTAGGCGACCCAGACGGCGCAGGCCACAACGACGAGAAAGATCACCACAGCGAGGTTTTGCGACCGCTCCCCCCTCCGGTAGTCCAGGTAGAGCACCGGGAGGAGGATGACCGCAAGGACGATCAGCGGCGATACCGCGACGAGGCTCATGTTCCCGGACGCCGGGGCGAAGAGGATACCAAAAACATCCCCGGGCAGGGTCGACCACGACGGGGTGAAGTGGTTTGCGAGGACGGAAAGAAATCCCGTGACCCCTCCCGACGGTGCGGGGACCGCCTGGACGACGCCGTTCACAGCCTCGGCCGCGCCGATGATCTCCTCCCCCGAGGCGCCGGCAAGGAGCCTCTTCTCATAGACGTAGAACGCCGGCACCAGCGGGTTTCCGGTCACGTGGGCGTTGTTGATGAGGAGCGGCACGGCCCCGAGGAGCGTGGCAAGGGGCGTGCAGAGCGCTTTTACCACCTCCTTTGCAGGCTTCTGCCGGAGATCTCCGCGGGAGACCAGAAGCCCGACGTAGTAGAGCGTGGCAAAGACAAAGACCGTAAACCCGACCTCAGGTCTTGCCCACGCGAGCAGCCCGATGAACGCAAACCCGATGACGGCATCACTCCACCGCCGTTCCTTGATATACCGCACCAGAAAGAGGATGACCGCCGCGGTCATTGCTGCTAACAGCATGTGATCCTTCGCGTTCGACGCCCAGAAGATGTATGATGAACAGGATATGCAGGCGATCGTCCCGAAGATGGAGAACCAGGTATCCTCAAATATGGTCCTGCAGGTGAGGTAGACCATCACCGCGAGCGCGGCGAAGAGGAGGTGGTTCGTGAAGACCACCGCCGCGGCCTCGATAGGTGCGTCCGGCGCGGCGAACGGCCAGGGGTAGTAGAAGGCGAGGTTCGCAAGCAGCGCAAGGAACGAGGCGCCGATCACGAGCCACGTCCATCGGACGCCCCGCCACCGGGCGTACTCCGGGCGATAGGCGTCGACCAGCACCGCCATCGCAACCGGGAGGAGCGACCAGAGGAGCACAACCGCGATCCTGAACTGATCGCCGAAGAGGTTGAAGAACGTAAGTGCCGGGAGCGAGAGGGCGGGGAGCATCATCGTGTAGCCGAGGAGGTTATGGCGGGCCTGGAAGTAGGGTCCCGGCGTCCCGTTCTGGAACGTGCCGTACTTCCCCTCGTTCACGATGATCTGGTGCCCCTCCCCGAGCTGGTGGAGCTGGTTGACCGTGATCCACTCGTCGTTTATGAAGAGCGCCGGGTTTGAGAACGTTATGATGAAGAAGAGCGCAAAGAGGAAGATAAGCACCGGGATAAGGTTTCTCTCCATGAAGCAGGAGACCGCTTCCTGCTCCGGCCGGCCCTCGTCCGCCCTATCCGGCTGAGGCTTCGTTGTTGACCCTCGTCGTCGTGAACCCATTTTTATCGCCCTGATACCACGTAAGGAGAAGTCGGTTTATAGATCAGTATGTTTTAGGCTCATCAATTTTTATATCTTCGTAATAATTTTCCGGCTCGAATGAGAAAGGGATATATAGCAGGTTTTGAAGATGCCAGGAGGTGCCGGCTCAACACCCGGGAGTAATCCAGAACAGCCCGGGGGTAGCATGCGCATTTTCCCGGAGAACACTGGAGATCCGGGGGACTTATACCGGCGTCCGATCGCACGGCATCTCCCCGGCCCGCGCCCTATCGCCTATATCGGCACCTTAATCGTCATGGCCTGTCGGGATACGCCATTTTTACGAACAGGGAACGTATGCACTGCTTTGAAGAGCGATATAATTATCCCTGACTGCAAGAGAATACTAGTCAGCAAGCAATGCACCCCCGGCAGGGCAACCGCAGCCGGAAAGCCTCTCCCACTTTGCCCGGGCGGGTGCGATGGAGCTGTGTCGCCATGTACCGAGAGCGCCGGATTGCAGTAGTCGTCCCTGCGTACAACGAGGAACTCCTGATCGGGCCGACGCTCGATACCATGCCGGAGTTTGTGGACCGGGTCTACGTCGTGGACGACTGTTCGGCGGATCAGACATCCCCGAGGATCGGGGAACGGGCGGCGAAGGACCCGCGCATCGTCCTCCTCCGGCATGAGACGAACTGCGGCGTCGGGGCCGCGATCATCACCGGCTATACGGCGGCACTTCTGGACGATCTCGATATCGTCGCCGTCATGGCCGGTGACAACCAGATGGACCCGGCGTTCCTCCCGAAGTTGCTGGACCCGATCGTCGACGGGAAAGCAGACTATACGGTTGGGAATCGCCTCATCAATCCGGAGTTCCGGAAAGGGATGAGCCGGTGGCGCTTTGCCGGGAACGCGGCGCTGACGCTTCTCACCAAGATCGCGTCGGGCTACTGGCAGCTGGTCGACCCGCAGAACGGCTACACGGCGATCTCGCGGCGGGCGCTGGAGACGATCCCGCTCGATGCCGTCTACCCGCGGTACGGCTACTGCAACGATATCCTCGTGCGGCTCAACGTCTACGGGTTCCGCGTGACGAACGTCCCGCACCCTGCGCGCTACGGGCTTGAGCGGTCGAACATTAAGTACAGTAGTTACATCCTACGGCTCTCCGGGCTTCTCCTGAAGGACTTTCTCTGGAGGCTGAAGACGAAGTACGTCGTCATGGGGTTCCATCCGCTGGTGTTCTTCTACTTCTTTGGGGTCGCTTTCAGTGTTATCAGCGTCCTCATGGGGATCTACTCCTTGTATTTCAAATTTGTACAGGATAATTCCGTCTTTGTCCCGGCGGTAATCACACTCCTCATCTTTGGCCTAGGGGCCCAGTTTCTCCTCTTTGCGATGCTGTTTGACATGCAGGCAGAGAAGAATGGCGGGTGGTACTGATTGTTATGGAATCTCATACTCGAAAAGTATCAGGAACTTGCCCATGTAGCACTTAACACCGGGCATGCGCCCCGGACATTTTTGAGCGCATTTGTCCCGAAAAATATGGGTGCCCCTGTGTTTTGCGGTGCTTAACGATGAATTCTAGTGATACCTATCAGATCTGTTCCCGATGTGTCTCAGATACGACCATTCCCGATATACAATTTGACGGGAAGGGCATCTGCAATTTCTGCCAGATTCATGATAGCCTTGATAAACAGTTCCCTCTTGATGGCAGGGGGGAGCAGAAACTGAATCAAATAGTAGAAAAGATACAAAAAGATGGTCAAGCCCAGAAGTATGACTGTATAGTGGGTATCAGTGGAGGTGCCGATAGCACCTTCTGCCTTTATATGGCAAAAAAGCTGGGATTGCGACCTCTAGCAGTTCATTTTGATAACGGATGGAACTCAGAAGCCTCCGTATCCAATATTAAAAACGCTATCAGGAAGCTCGAAATCGATCTAAAGTGGATTACAGCCGATTTTGAGGAATTCTGTGACATTCAACGCTCCTTCCTGAAGGCGTCTGTTCCAGATGCCGAGACCCCGACGGATCTTGCCATTCATGCAGTTCTCCACCGTACCGCCGCAGAGAATGGCGTTAAGTGGATCATCAACGGAATGAACTTCCGCACAGAAGGCATACAGCCCCTTAAATGGAGTTATACGGATGGGAGGTACGTCCGGAGCGTACAGGAAGAATATGGTCGTCGCCCTCTCGTGATGTATCCCAACCTGACAATCTCCGACATGATCAACTTCTCTCTCTTTAAGGGCATCAAGACCGTCCCTCTTCTTGCCTACATGGACTACAGTAAGGAAGAAACCAAGGATATCCTCAAGCGTGAGGTAGACTGGACCGACTATGGGGGACATCATTTTGAATCTTTCTATACCCGTTTTGTGATCACAGATATCCTCTGGAACAAGTTCCGGATAGACAAGAGAAAGGTTCAGTTGTCTGCCGCGGTGCGTTCCGGGAAGTTAACCCGATATGAGGCACTTGAGGTGCTGAAGGCCCCTCCAAGCGGTGATCCGGAGGTCACAGGGATTGTTCTTGGGAAGATCGGGGTTACAGAAGAAGAGTTCGGAGAGATTCTCTCCCTCCCTCCAAAGACCTTCCTTGACTACTCTACTAGTTATCCTCTGATTAGAGTCCTGAAGTGGCCGATCAAATTGGCCTGCTCTCTGAACCTCATTCCGAGGATCTTCTATGAAAAGTATCTGGGGGCGCATGTGTAATATGCGGGTTGTTGTCGATATTAACCATCCAGGTCATGTACACTACTTCAAGACTTTTATCCGGGAGATGGAGCAGAGGGGCCATGAGGTCTTGATTACAGCAAGTCACAAGGACGTGGCAATCCAGTTGCTCCAACAATACGGGTTAAAGTATATCGATCTCGGAAGTTATGGGTCTTCGTTGCTCAAAAAAGTGATTAATGTCCCGATAATGGATGTAAAGATGTATCGAGCGGTGAAGAATTTCCGCCCGGACATTCTCCTTGGCTTTTCCTCAATCCGGGCCGCGCATGTATCTAAAGTTCTAGGCGTGCCTGCTGTCATCTTTGACGACACAGAACATGCGGTTTGGGAACGCCGTCTCTATGCTCCTTTCTCCGATGTGATCCTGACACCAAGTTGCTTCCACAGGGATATTGGGAAAAAACAGGCCAGGTTCAATGGCTACATGGAACTCGCTTCTCTCCACCCCAACCGCTTCACCCCAAACCCCGCCGTCCTCGCCGAGCTCGATCTTGCCGAGGGCGACCCCTTCATCATCGTCCGCTTCGTCTCCTGGGAGGCGAGCCACGACGTTGGCCAGCGCGGCATCCGCGACAAGGTCGGGCTCGTGAAGGCGCTGGAGAGTTACGGCCGTGTCCTGATCACCTCGGAGGGGGCGCTGCCTGATGAGTTGCAGCCCTACCAGATCCGGGTCTCGCCGGAGAAGTTGCATGATCTGTTGTACTATGCGACGTTGTACGTGGGGGAGGGGGGGACGACAGCGTCGGAGGCAGCGATCCTTGGGACACCATCGATCTATGTCTCTTCACTTGTAGGTACGATGGGCAATTTCATCGAACTTGAGGAGACCTACGACCTTCTCCATAGTTTTACCGACAGTAGTGCAGCACTGGGCAGGGCGATTGAGATCCTGCAGGATCCTGCGAGCCGGGAGAACTGGCGGGTCAAGCGGGAGCGGTTGCTGGCGGATAAGATCGACGTGACCGCGTTCATGGTCTGGTTCGTCGAGAATTATCCCCGGAGTTTTACTGAGATGAAGGAGCACCCCGAGGTGCAGTACTCCTGTGCTTTGACTTCTGGTGATGCACCATTGGCCCAAACGTCTTCTCAAAGTAGTTGACGTCGGGAGAAGAAACAGCAATGGTTCACCGTTATGATGATATCAGGCAAAATAAGGAGTTATGGGACCTCTACACCCGAAAAGAGGAGTACTCTCCCCAGCAACTGGACCGCTATGGGCGCTTTGTATATGCACATAGCACAAACCGGGATATCCTTGAGCCAAGGGTTTCGAAACATCTCGTAGACAACGGATACGAAATAGAATACCCAGATGGTAAGCAATTTGCCGTCTGTCTCACCCACGACGTTGATGAGATTTACCCCCCTCTCAAGCACACATTGCTATCCACCCTGACCTGTCTCAAGGGGCTGGACATCAGCGGTTTCAAACAACAGGCTTTCTGGAAACTGCGTGGAAAGGAGCAGAGCCCCTACTGGAACTTCCAGGAGATCATGGACCTGGAGGAGAAGTATGGTGCACGGTCCTCTTTTTATTTCCTCGCTACAGATGCTGACATCAGGCGTTTCAGATACAACATAGAGGATTTGGAAGGGGAACTGGGCCGGATTGTAGACCGGGAGTGGGAAGTCGGGCTTCACGGCGGTTACTATGCCTGCAATGACCTTGAGGAGATTGCACGGGAGAAGGGGCGGCTGGAACAGGTACTGGGCAGAAAAGTTACCGGTTACCGAAATCATTACCTGCGGTTTCAGGTACCTGATTCCTGGGAGATCCTGGAGAAGGCAGGGTTCAGGTACGACACGACTCTGGGTTACCCTGATATGGTTGGCTTCAGGAATGGTATGTGCCACCCGTTCATGCCCTATAATCTGCGTACTGAGACGGAAGTCAACATCTTGGAGATTCCGCTGGTTATAATGGACGGTACGCTGTTTGACTCTGTGAGGTCTTATGATGAGGCATGGGATGTAGCAAAGAGGTTAATTGATACTGTGGCATCCTGTAATGGTGTTTTGACCCTTAATTGGCATACGAACAACTTTAACTGTCCATTCCGGGCTTTATGGTATGCGATGTATGAAAAGATATTGGGTTATTGTCATAAGAAGAATGCATGGATGGACAATGCACAAATTATTATGAATGGATGGAATACAAATGAGTCTTGAAATTACTTCAGAAAGTCCGGATCAGTATAAGAGAAACACATCCAATTTTGATTCGACATTAAGATATGATACTGATTTTGGGTATTCCAAAATGTCATCAATCTGTAACAAAATGATTAAAAATTCTAATATTACATTGAATGATAACATTCTTGAGATTGGGGGAGGAACCGGCGAATTAATCCTTAAATATGCCAATTATACACGCAATATTGTTGTTACTGACATTAACCCGTATATGATTAAAGTTATCCAACAAAAGGCTCGTGACAATAAAAACATCTTCTATGCTTTAACTGATGCAAAAAAAATTCCATTTAAGGATAATTCATTTAATGTTGTATTGGAACGAAATTTGCCTTTAATTTACTTGGACACGTTTATTTCCGATGGAACTGCGATCAAAGTCTTAAATGAAATGAAACGGGTATCAAATGATAAAGTTGTTGTTATTCATCAGAATAACACCCCGCTACAAAGAAAAGAAGCGGGTGTGCATCTATTTAACGAGAGTGAACTAAAAACGATTTTGGAGGATGATTTGGAATTAGTTAATGTTAAAGTTATCAATGCAGTTTTTTCGAATCCCTTTTTGTATTCTTTTCTTGAAGAAGCGTTGTCTAGAGAAATTGAGAAGATATGCGGAGATAGCTTCTTGTTGAAGAGGTTTAGTGGATGCCTTATTGCGTGTGGTTCAAAAATGGGATGATGATATGTATATTATAGTAACTCCTGCAAAAAATGAGGAAGAGCACCTCCCAAAGGTTGCAGAAGCGGTGATCACACAAAACGTGCCTCCTATCCTATGGGTTATCGTAGATGATGGCAGCACAGATAGGACGCCTGATATAATAAGAACACTTGAAGATCAATACATCTGGATAAAATCCATACAGTTGCCTCCGCACCCAAGGGATATCACTTTTCACTACTCGTATGTCTGTAAAAGCGGTTTTGATTATGCTATCCAACTCTGCAAAACGAACGCTATACAATATAATTTCATTGGATTACTTGATGCAGACACAGTTTTGGAAGCAGCGTACTTCGAAAAGCTGAGCATGGAGTTTCATAGAAATAGTCAGCTTGGCATTGCCAGTGGTCACATAACGGATATGTCACACAAAGAGGTTCGTTGGGCTGATATCAAAAACGATGAACCTGACCGCCCGCTCCCCCGCGGTAGCGGAAGATTCTGGGCAAAGAAATGTTTCTTTGAGACAGGAGGCTATCCTATCGAGCCGTCCCCCGATTCAATCTCAAATGTCAAGGCCAACCTAAGGCGATGGGAGATCAGGCAATTCGGGCATATTAGAGCGATACAATTGAGAGGTACAAGTGGCGCCCAAGGCCTTTGGAATGGATATCGAGTAAATGGCTCAATGGCACACTACTTAAATAAGCATCCATTGCTTGTTCTGGTGGGGTCATTTTTCTATTCTACTCAAAAACCCTATTATATCGGTCTTGCATATTTGTATGGGTACCTTCTGGAGTGGCTCAAACGATCACCAAAGATAAATGATCCCGAAATTCGAGATTATTATTGGAATAAACGGTTAAAAGAGTACATCAAATTATCCTGAGGGTATCTACGCCAGGCAGGATAACGTTTCATATCTTCTGAGGGTTTCGAGTAACCTCCCCCTCACCCAAAGTACTTTATCGCCTCCAATCGATCTTTTCTCATGATTACATTCACCAATTCTGCCATTCGACGTGAATACACCTCTCTTGCTGCTTTGGGTGACTGGTTGGGGGAGATCCAGGGTCTGATCGATTGGGACGCCTTCCGTCCTCACCTCGCCGACCTGTATACGAACGATACAGGCAAGGGGGGTCATCCGAACTATGATGTCATCCCCATGATCCGACTGCTGGTGCTCCAGCAGTGGGAGTGATATCAGTAACTTCCTATTGCACTACCGAAAAAGATCGATCGAATACCATAAAATACTCTAGATGAGCGAAGGTTTTTCAAAATTTTCTTGAACATTGGATTTGTCTTCATGACATATCTTCCCGGAAATCTATATGTTTGAGGATACTTAAGGAGAAACGGATGCATATATAAAATTGTCTTATACAGGCCAACCGATTTCGTTCTCTCCCCCAGAAGTAACAGGTAACCCGGCAAAAGTGCTAACTGTATATAGACCCATCTAGGTTTGCTGCCAATAGAAGGACTAATCTTGCCCATATTGTATTCATTCTCAAGGGTTTTATATATCTCATGTAGGGCTTCCATGAGGAGATAACTATCTCCTGCATGGAAATGATCTTTATCGACAAACCTCAAAACTTCTTGAAGTGGTTTCTGGTAAAACATCTCCCCATCACCATCATCCAGCATGCCTTTGCTCGTGCATCTAACAATTTTATGTGGTTGCTGAGAGAGATGATTGATTAACAGTGACTGAAGTATGCGAGAGTATGCAATTTCAGTAAGGGGTGCCCCCGGGGTGCGACACGTAAGAACCTTATCGAATACCAGAAATATTTCCGGCCAGAATGCTTCCTGCTGAGAAACGCTTTTTGAACTCCCATGCAACCTGAACCACGCCAGCGTTCTGGGGATATACTGCATTACATTCCCTTCCTGCCCCAGGCAGATCCAGAGATCGTAATCCATGGCATAGTGGAATCTTTCATCCAAAAACCCGATCTTCTTTATCGCGTCTGCGCTGATGAAACTAGCAGGCTGGCGGATATAATTACGACGATACAGTTCTTCCAGGTCAAACTTGCGGGAGCCTATATGCGACAATATTGTTGTACCTGCATCTACGTAAGCCATATCTCCATATATGACAGCAGAATTCGGTTGTTCAGCAAAGGCCTTTGCCGCTGTGCAGAGAGCGCCTGCGGTATAAACATCGTCCGAGTTCAGCCATGCTACGATCTCCCCGGTAGACCTTTTGAATCCCTTATTAATGGCGTTTGTCTGGCCGCCGTCTGGTTCACTCGTCCAGAATGTTATCCAGCGCTCATATTTCCGGATAATTTCGACGCTCTCGTCTGTGCTGCCCCCATCGATAATAATATACTCGAGATCTGGGTAACCCTGCAGGAGCACCGATCGGATCGTCTCCTCGATGAACTGACCCTGATTGTAGGATGGCGTGACAATACTGATCCTCGGCCAGGGCTTCCCGTCCGGCATACTCTCCGGCACCCGGGGTGTCTCCCTGGTCCACGGCCACCCCGTTTTGCCCTTCGGGGGCGGGGGGAGATCAGTAAGGGTCGGGCAACGCATACTAGAGTGTGGCTCTTTTCAGCCTATATGCCTTCTTCTTTAAGGTTCGCCCGGTAAAACGCAAGATACTCCCCCACCATCCTCTCCCGCCCGAACCGCCGCGCCGCATCCTCCGCCGCCTGCCGCCCCATCCGCACCCGGAGCCCTTCATCCGCCAGCAGGTCGAGGACCCGCCCCGCCAGCGCCCGGGCGTCCCCCGTCGGCACCAGGAACCCCGTGCGCCCCTCCACGACCTGCTCGGGGATGCCGCCGACCGCGCTCGCCACGACCGGGGTGCCGCAGGCCAGGGCCTCGAGGACGGTGGTCGGGAAGGCCTCTTGAGGATATTTAACATTTCAGGGTGACTGAAGTATTCACGACCTATTGGGTTCATCCTAAAACGCTTTTGTAGAGTTCGATATACTGCCTGGCCACCACTTTACTATCGAAGCACTTAAGGACCTTCTCTCTCGCGTTTCTTGAAAGTGTCGCATATTCGGGTGAATGGAGCACCCAACATATACCTTCGGCCAGATTGACTGGACTGAATGGTTCCGCAAGATAGCCGTTGCGCTTATGCTCGATGAGGTCTCCGTTGCCACCAATATCAAAGGCCACCACCGGGGTTCCGCACGCAAGCGATTCCATAATGGCGTTGGATAAGTTTTCTTGTAAAGAGGGCACCACCATGACATCTGCGGCACAATAGAGCAACCGAAGTGAGGCTTCGTCCAGATGACCAAGATAATGAGATGCAAAACCAAATCCTGGTGCATTATCCGGTCGAGAACTGCCAAAGACCACTAATTCTATATCACTGCTTTTCGGCAATGTTTCAAGAGCTTTTACCAATTCTGTATAGCCTTTGCGTGGATCGCTCGTTGCAGACATGGCACCGTAAAGTATCAGTTTTTTATTGAGTGGTAGACTTAAAACCATTCGGGTCTGCCCTTTGTCGACAGGCATGAACTTTGTTGTGTCTATGGGATTAGGCAGGTTAATTACCGGGTTATGAGAAAACAAGAGGCCTTGACTGACGCAATCAGCAAGCCAACCGCTCAGACCGACTACAGTCAAATTATCCACCTTTGCAAAAGTATTCCGCTTCCGGGCGAAGACATTTTGGCTCAGGTCATTCACTTTCTTTGAACCCAGCACAGGGCAGGAGCAGCAGCCAGATTTGTATTTACCGCACCCTTCGTCATAGTGGCAACCACCCGTAAAAGCCCACATGTCATGTAGACTCCAGACAATGGGTTTTTTGATTCTGCCCAGGTCTTCAATATGGATCATACCACCACAGATCCAATGTAGGTGAACTATATCCGGGTCAATGGTCTCAATGGCATCTACAACCTCGCTAAAAGGCAACCATGCTGGAGAGAAAAGGGTTCTTGTTTTGTTTTTGTAGCGTTTAAGCGGTAACGCGTCCAATCTAGGCCGAAGTTTGCTCATGATGTTTTGAAATTTTGTTTTATTGGCGAGTTCGATCACCGTGTCATCGCCGCTACTTTTTGATTGTACCAGCATCTGGCTGTCTACGCCAGCGTCGAGTAGAGCTCGATGCAGGCGGTATGCCGCACGGGCCGCCCCGCCCTGGATGTCGAATGTGTTAACGATAAGGATTTTCATCGTATAACATCTCTTTTAAACAAGATTCTTGATATCTTGTTAATTCCTCGCACAGGAAGAGATTTTTTACGGTAAAATTTCCTGAACTCGAGCATAACATCCTCATTGAGTTGCATATCTTTTATGAAGGCGCAAGTCCGCTTTGCTCTTGAGAGATCGTTTTCAAAAATACGTGTCTCCCCGCAATGTGTGCCTGTTCCATCATGGCCGATGTTGTTAACATATGAGTGGCGAGGACAGACAGAGTACATCCCCTGCTTAAAATGGGCATAACTAAATCGGATGGACCAGGAATTGATTTTACCTTCCATCTGGGATTTGAGCATACCTGTGAGGTCATCTCCTCCGCGATTGAACAGCTTTTGCTGACGAGGATCATTTATGAATTGATGATAGTCCTTAAGCTCCCAGTCGACAAGGTTCCAGCGGTCGGCCCAGGTAGCCCAACCCCATGACGAATTCCGATAGTTTAGGTAGACGTCATCGGTAAAGTTTTTGGGATATTTCATACAGGCTGGCGGTAGGGTGTAGCCACTTATCGACATAATTTCAGGGTTATCGTGATAGAGTTCCAGCGCCTCATTCATAAACCGCAGGAAGTAAGGACTTGTTACGA
This sequence comes from Methanoculleus sp. UBA303, assembly GCA_002501655.1. Lineage (GTDB taxonomy): Archaea > Halobacteriota > Methanomicrobia > Methanomicrobiales > Methanoculleaceae > Methanoculleus. The sequence goes on along the minus strand of DANY01000027.1, from coordinate 107,012 downwards.
GGTCGTCTTCCAGCACGATCACCCTGCCGTAGTCGTTCACAGTCCTCGTCACCCCGTCGATGATCGAATCGGCCAGTCCCCAATTTTTATTCCGCTCAACGATCGTGACTGTTTTGAATCCCTTTATTGTTCTGATATACTCACGGACTCTGGCGACATATTCTATTGCGTGCTCATTTTTGGGAGCGTCACTGTAGATGAAGAGCTCACTTTCGCTCGCCAGCTCGTTCTTTTGTAGTGCTTCCACCGTCTGCTGCGTATGCCACGGACGGATGTAGACGAAGAGGATTATAGGAGCGGGTTCAATTTCGTTCATTTGCCCGTCCTCTTCTGCATAAAATGCGTAATAGAATCATGGCTTCCTCAGGTATATTGTTTGTAGAGAGATTTAGAGCAATCCATATTGATTGTGAGGTCTTCCATGGGCATGTCAAATCCTATGGTACCTTTCAACCTAGATTCAATAATTCTTATGTTTTTAGTCGGGGCTGCATAGGGTGAACTGTCCTGCGTCCGTGCCCACCAGAGGTTGTGACGGCAACGGTTTTTCCCTGCCTGCCTCTTTAAACACAATGATTTTGGGGTGATGGGCAGAGTGCCCGGAAGGCAGTAGCAGGTAAATGACTCGCATTTAGAGTGATGAACCCGAATAGATCCGTTGGTATTCTGCATATGACACAGAATGCCGATTCAGTCTACCTAATCTGCCTTAAGGAACATTGCATTAAAATTGTTTACGCCCCATAAATTAACGAAAACTCTTGATAATTATCAGAAATGTAAAACACTTCGTAATCATTACACATAAGGTCATGAATTGCTTTTTTTGTATCTGCTATGCTAAATGGGTCAAATCTGTGATGAAACTCAATTAATATCTGTCGTGGGAATATCGATTTTTTAATGATATCTTCTATTACTCCGTACTCTGCTCCCTCAATATCCATTTTTAAAATATCAATCTCCTCGTGACCTAACTGTTTCATTATTGCATCCAAAGTCATCATTTTCACTAAAATTGGCTCATCTTTCAAGTCTTTTTGCCTGAATAGCGAGCATGAAACATAATCCTCATTTCTTGGGGGATAGAATTTGAACAATCCATCGTGGTCTGCCACCCCCATCTGGAAGAAGTTAAAATTACGCGGGTTTCTTTGCTGAATGTATGCGGCGGATTTTGGGGTGGGATCAAACCCGAACACTTCCACACCATGCTTTGCAATTAACTCTTCATCCCATGATATATCCTCGTCTATCCCTAATGAGTAAATAATACTTGTTTTTGCGAGACCTGTCGGGCAGATGACCCATCCACCATAATCAGATCCGTACCACTCTCCCGGACAAGTTTTCAGGATCTTTGAACGTTTTAAATTTTTTAGGTACAATAGATCGGGAATTGCCTTCAGACTATTTAATTTCCTATTAATGTTAAAAATGCCTCATATCCCCCACTCGTTCCCACGTCTTCGTTTGTTTTTAGGGTAAACATCCCCGACATCCAATGAGTTATTGTAACGCTCCAGAATTTGCTCACTATATGAGACCAACGCCATAACTGGAAATGACTCAGAAACGCTTGGTAAATCTGTGTTTGCGATGAAAGTTTGCATATATTACCTCCCGTGCTTTAAACCCAATTCAATCGATTTGGTAACATAATATGGATAAACTATCAAAATGCTAGATCTCTTTTGTGTAATGCCTAATCGCCTTAACCCGCATCCTACATACCGGAGATCCATCAGCGCTTTGTATATTCTATTAAAAATACCTTCAATCCTCGAAGATTGGTTTTGCTTGGACATAACTTGGTTTATTTTCTGGAGGTAACTCTTTTTAAACAAACTGCTCATGACCTGAATATCCAAAGGTTCATAGTCGTTATTAATATAGGCCTGATAATTCAGAGAATTAGATCTATCTTTTGGCAGATCCATAGATTCAACGTCCAAATGATATTTCCTAAAGAGGTCTGTTTGCCATGCTCTATTATGTCGTCTCTCTTCCGGGAGATTTAGCATATCTACTACAATATTGAAATTCAGATATGGTGTCCATACAGGAAAACCGAAATATTCGGGAACTGTGACAATGTATGATATCAGAATGATTTTGAATCGAATGAGATGTACTATTCTTATTTTTTCATCGGCTAAATATCCTTCATTTTCATAAAAAAATTTTTTCCTGAGATCAGAATTATGACGGATTACCAACTGTTCTTTATCCGCATTTGCTCCATGAGAATAGGCCATCTTTGTGATATCATTGAAATGATGTACTTCCTCGACTTTTATATCGCCTGCCCATGCATCCCCGACAATTCCGCTCACAAATGTCGCATTTTTTGTGAATCTATCCATCTGTCTCATTTTTTTGTAAAACTCAATATGGTACATTCCATGAAGGTGAGTTGATATTCCAAAGATTTTGAACCAGTCATCGATGTACTGATCGAAGTTTCCAAGCTCAATTTGACTCCACCGAGTCCCTAAGATCTCGGATACTTTTTTAGCGTGCACAACCTCAAAACTTTTTGACTGGTCGTCGCTTATGCCATAGGTATACGATCGTATCCTTGATCTGTCATTTATACAGAGGTTTAGCAACCTTGAATCATACCCCCCGGATGTAGGTATTATTATTTCATCTTTTGTTATGGTTTCAACTGCATCGATGTACTTTTTAATTTTGTCAAAGACTGCAGTCTCATCAGATGTATTTTTGAATAAACCCTCGTCTAGCACGGGGTCCTCTTTATAATGGATTTTTATCCCCTCCCGACTGACCACCAATTTCGAGTAATATCGCATGAATTTTACTTCTTTGAAGGGAGTCTGCTCCAAAATACTATATCCGAACTCAACAAAATTAGCGAGTCCTTCAGGGTGGATCTCTTTGTCGGTCAGTGTCTTTAGAGAGAGCGTCGACACGATCCCTCTCGTTTCATTATAGAATACGGGAATGGATCCCAGCCAGTCATTTTCGATGATAATACTTTCATCTTTAAAATACAGGAGGACGTTTCTATCTAAGAGATCCTCGGCGAGAGGGAACGAGAGACTATACTTCTCATTAATGATGCATTCGCATATATCTCCGATTCCCCATAGGTAAACGTGAAATCCTCCGTATTGCAGTTCGATACGGTTTAAGTCGCTATGAAATACGTCGATCCCGGCATGGTCGATAGTTGACCTTGAAACAGTAAATCCAATTAACTTATTCATGGTACACCACTCTCGCTGCCCTGTTTAAACTACGGCATCATTCTATCTGCAATCTCGCGTGTTGTTTCTGTTCTCAGGTCATCTTGCTCTCCACCTAATACACCTAATGCCGTTGCAATTGCATCCCGATGGCTCTCACAGGCAAAAAGATGGTATCTGAGCAGGAACTGATCTTTATCTCTATTTTTACGCCGGAGAATCTTTGATATTGCCGCTTTGGTCACAGGGATGATATCTGCTACGCACAATCTACCTCTTTCCTGCTCAAATCCAAGCCAATTAGCATAATAACGAGAATATAATCTTATTGAGACCTCTTGCCAGAGGCCGGTCAGAAGCTCCCGGTCATTCAAAGGGACGTTAACTTCTGAGAAATATTCTTTATGGAGTGAATATTCTTGGTTATTGCTTTTCCTCACAACAACAACGCCATCTGCATTTTTTTCAATGACAGTTGTATTTGGACCCCATTTTTCAATTCCTTTTTTTGATACCTGGATCTCTGGTACTATAGACCAGAGCGTATTTTTGGAGGACGTCCAGATATCCGGATCCACCAAAAAATTACCAAGACCATAGAATATAATCCCATTATGGTATTCTTCAAAACCTTGAGGGACATGAGAATGATGACCGTGGACTATTGTCGCACCTGCGTCAATAAAGCTCCTGAGAAGATCCTGCCATTGAGGAGAGGGCCAAGGCGACATCTCAGATGCACCATGTATTGAGATGATAATAATGTCTACTTTACTTTTTAACTCGTTTATGGATTTATAGATCCAAGGGCCCACTGCTGTCACTCCTGGTTTCCAAGGGGTCGCGATACCAAACTGGGTTTCAGCACAACATATAACGCCTACTTTGATCCCTTGAATATCTTTTATTATTGGTTTTGATGCCTCATTTGAATTCTTGCCAGCGCCACCTATTTCAGCTCCAGTATCTTGGCAAATCTTAATTGTGTCTGAAAGCCCTGTTTCACCGTAATCCATTATATGATTATTTGCCAGGTTAATCACGAATTTTGTATCTATATATTCGGCTGTTATTTTTTTATCTCCGTACAGAGATGGGCCTGCTTTTGGGCGACATTTAAGCATCTTTGTCACAGGCGTTTCAAGATTGGTGATAGCTAGATCGATTGAACCTAGTTCATAGGTTGTACATGCATCTTTTACTCCTTTTGTTGGGGCAAAATCACCAAATAGTGCAATCCTCATTTTACTTCCCCTTCCCTACCAAATCCCGGTAAAAATATGGATGTTTTGCTACACCTATTATTCAAGTAACTTCGTGCTATTCTCTGAATTCTATTTTAGATGTTCCATTCTGCATTGACATATATCATACCCATGTCCGATGAAAATTGATACTGTTTTTCTGTGGTATTTGACCATTCGACACGAAATGTCATGGCATTTTGAATATCGTCGATTTTCTCTCCGACCTGCCACAATCTTAGATATATACTATAACTACCAGGCAGTAAAGGTAGTGAATCAATACTGCATATTACCTCTCCTCTTCCGGATATGTATTCGCCAAAATTGTTTTTTTGCCATTGGCTATTGATCGTAAATATTTTTGCCCCATTTATTGCATGAAAACTAGCAACAAACTGTGGTGCAAAAACGGGATCTGTAAAATTATATCCGATTCGGAAAACTAGTGGCTTCCCATAATATGCCACAGCATTTTCGAGGTCCATTGAGAGGTAGGTAAAACTAGTTTTTGTGTTTTTTGCGCGGTTTGGATGGTTAACTAATGATACCTCGTTATTATAATTTGTATTAATACTTTTGAGATAATTCGTAATTGAATTATCGATTGTATCAATATATGTTATCTTTCCCCCTGTTAAAACGATTCCTTTTTGACAAATATTGGATAGCGCCCCCATATTATGACTCACAAACAGCACCGTCCTCCCCTCGCTCGCCACCTCCCCCATCTTCCCGAGGCACTTCTTCTGGAACTCCGCGTCTCCCACCGCCAGCACCTCGTCCACCAGCAGAATCTCCGGGTCCAGGTGCGCCGCCACCGAGAACGCGAGCCGCACATTCATCCCGCTCGAGTACCTCTTCACCGGCGTGTCGAGGAACTTCTCGACGCCCGAGAACTTCACGATCTCCTCGAACTTGTCATCGATCTCGCGCTTCTTCATGCCGAGGATGGCGCCGTTGAAGAAGATGTTCTCCCGGCCGGTGAGCTCGGGGTGAAAACCGGTGCCGACCTCAAGGAGGGAGCCGACCCGGCCCCGCATCACGATCTCGCCCTCGGTCGGGTAGGTGATCCGGGAGAGGATCTTGAGGAGGGTGCTCTTGCCGGCGCCGTTCCTCCCGATGATGCCGAGGACCTCGCCGCGCTCGACCTCGAAGTTGATGTCCTTGAGGGCCCAGAAAGTCTCCTTCGGTCCAGTGAGGCCACGCAGGGTCCTTACGGGGTGACGCACCGCGTTCGTGAAACTCTCCGTGAACCGCTTGTAGGTCCGGTCCATCCCTATCTGGTATTCCTTCGAGAGGTGCTTCACCTCGATGATCGGTTTGTTGTTCCGGGATGTCATGTCACACCAGGTCCGCGAAGTATTTCTCTGTCCGGCGGAGATACAGCACGCCGCTGAAGAAGATCGCAAGCGTGATTGCCGCCGATATGGCAAGCCCGACGTAGTCCACCGGGGTATGTCCAAGCAGGACCGCCCGGTGAGCGTTGAGGAGGCCGGTCAGGGGGTTGAGGGCAAGGAGCCACTGCAGGTTCTCACCGAGGATGCTCGCCGGGTAGATCACCGGCGAGACGAACATCAGCATCTGGATGAAGAACGGGAGGGCGAACTTGACGTCCCGGTACTTCACGCAGATCGATGAGAGCCAGTAGCCCGTCCCCGCCGCGAGGAGGAGGGTGAGGAGGACGATCGCCGGCAGGAGGAGGATCGCTGCCGTCGGCATAAACTGGTAATAGACCATCATGGCGGCAAGGATCGTCATGGCGATCCCGTAGTCCACGATCCCCGCAAGGCACGGCGCCGTCGGGATGAATATCCTCGGCATGTAGACCTTCGAGAGGAGTTGCGCGTTCCCGACCAGGCTGTTCCCCGCACCAGACAGCGCATTCTGGAAGTAGGTCCAGAGAAGCAGGCCCGAGTAGGAGAAGAGGGCATACGGGATCCCCTCCGAGGGCATCTGGGCAAGGCCGCCGAATATCAGGGTGAAGACGATCATCGTGAAGAGCGGCTGGAGCACCGCCCAGGACGCCCCCATGACGGTCTGCTTGTACCGGATCTTGATCTCGCGGAGGGCAAGGAAGAAGAGGAGCTCGTGGTACTCCAGAAGCTCCTTCCAGTTCAGGTCAAAGAGGCCGTACTTCGGGCGGATGACCAGTTCGAAGTCGGATGCCTGTTCAGTCATGGTTCTTCCCGGATCCAGTCGACGTAGCGTTTTAATCCTGCAGTTATTCCGGTCCGGGCATGCCAGCCCAGGAGTTCCTCTGCCTTCCGGGTGTCGGCCCGGGTGTCCTTTACGTCGCCCTTCTGCTCTGCACTGTGCTCGACAACTGCACTCTTCCCGACAACCTCCTCGATAGCACCGATCAGGTCGTTAACGCTGATCCGGTTCCCGCCGCCGATGTTGAAGACCTCGCCCCGAACATCACTTCCGGCGGCAAGGATGTTTGCCTCGACGATATCGTCGATGTAGGTGAAGTCCCGCGTCTGCGTGCCGTCGCCGTAGACGGTGATCGCCTCATTGTTCAGGACTGCCCGGACGAATTTGTTGATTCCCATGTCCGGCCGCTGGCGCGGGCCGTACACGGTGAAGTACCGGAGCGACACCGCCGGAACACCGTAGTTCTTCCAGTACAGCGAACAGAGGTGCTCGGCGGCAAGTTTCGTCACCCCGTAGGGGGAGACCGGCTGCACCATCCGGTCTTCACGCATGGGGAGTTCAGCATCGCCGTAGACCGAGGAGGACGAAGAGTAGACGAATTTCCGGATCTTCCGGGATTTATAGAACTCAAGCAGCCGCTGGGTCGCCAGGATATTGTCGCGGGTGTAGACCTCAAAGCTCTCCCCCCACGACGCCCGGACGCCCGCCTGTGCCGCGAGGTGAAAGACGTAGTCGACGGACGGAAAGGACTTCATATCGAGGATATCCTCTTCGAGCAGCGCAAAGCGCGGGTGCTTAACCGCGGACGAAATGTTTCGCTCTTTGAGACCCCGGGAATAGTAGTCCGAGAACCGGTCGATACCGATCACCGTATACCCGTCACGCAAAAGCCGGTCGGCGAGCGTGCTCCCGATGAACCCGGCACACCCGGTTACAAGGGCTCTCATGCCTGCACCACCCATCTCATATATGCCATGACGTCATCCCGCAGATCGTCGTGCTCCAGGGCGAAATCGATGATCGCCTCGATGTAGCCCATCCGGTCGCCGGTATCATACCGTCTGCCGTGAAATGTGCAGGCATAGACGTTCTGGCTGTCTTTCAGGAGGCGGATCCCGTCCGTCAACTGGATCTCCCCCCCGACACCGTGGGTCGTCCTCTTTAAACAGTCAAAGATCTCCGGGGTGAAGACGTAACGCCCGATCGCGCCCATGGTCGAGGGCGCCTCCTCCGCTTTTGGCTTCTCCACGATATCCTCAAGCAGGAAGAGAGAATCCTCAAGCCTTCTGCCCTTGATGATCCCGTAGCTGCTGACCATCTCCTTGGGCACATCTTCAACTGCAATGACGGAGCAGCGGTAGCGGTCAAACGTATCGATCAGTTGCCGGGTGCAGGGCCTGTCGTTTCGTATGATGTCGTCGCCGAGCAGCACGGCAAACGGTTCATTGCAGATGTGCTTCTCGGCCCGGAGAACAGCGTCCCCCAGTCCCAGCGGCTCTTTCTGCCGGATATAATGGATATCGACGAGCGACGAGATCTCCTGCACCATCTTGAGGAGATGCTCTTTCTTACCATTCGCAAGGTGCATCTCTAGTTCGGGCGAATCGTCGAAATAATCCTCGATGGCTCGCTTGCTCCTGCCGGTAATGATGATGATATCGTCGATCCCCGAGTCCAGGGCCTCCTTGACGACGTAATGGATGACCGGGACATCGATGATGGGGAGCATCTCCTTCGGCATGGATTTCGTAGCCGGCAGGAATCTCGTCCCAAGCCCTGCCGCGGGGATAACAGCTTTTGTAACCGCCATTACCAGCACACCCCGTCGTAGGTCGAGCCGTCCCGTGCTCTCTCGATCCTTCTTCCGTCGATGACGATCTTCCCGGAGTAACTCAGGCTCTCAAACTCCTTCCACTCCGTCGTGATAAGCACGGCGTCCGCAGCGAGAGCAGCCGCAGCGGTAGGAACGTAGTTGATCTGCGGGTAGAGTTTACTGAAGTTGCCCATCGCCATAGGGTCGTAGGCAAGGACCGTCGCCCCGTTTCGAAGCAAGGTCTCGACGATCGGGATAGCCCGGCTCTCCCGCACGTCATCGGTATTCGGCTTAAACGCGAGGCCGAGAACTCCGATCGTCTTCCGATCGAGGTCGGGAACGTGCGTCTTGAGCAGTTTAAGAAGCTGCAGCGGCTGCTCCTCGTTCACTTCGATGACGTCTTTCAGGATCTTTGGCTCAACCCCGACCTCTTCTGCCCTGGCAATCAGCGCCCGTACATCCTTCGGGAAGCACGACCCTCCAAATCCGATGCCGGACTGGAAGAATGCCGGATTGATCCGGTGGTCCATCCCCACACCCCTGAAGACCTCGGCGGTATCGATCTCCATCTGTTTGCATATGTTGCCGATCTCGTTTGCAAAACTGATCTTTGTCGCGAGGAACGCGTTGCTGACGTATTTGATCATCTCGGCAACAGGGATGGCGGTGATCATCTTCGGGCAGTCGATAGACGAATAAAGTTCTTCGAGGAGGCGGCGGGAGCGATCATCACAAGTCCCGATGACGATCCGGTCCGGCGCAAAAAAGTCACTGAGGGCTGAACCTTCCCGCAGAAATTCCGGATTGGAAGCCAGCCCGAAGTCAACGAAAGCCCGTTTCCCGGACTCCGCCTCAAGGATCGGGAGAACAACGTCTTTTGTCGTTCCCGGCAGGACGGTGCTCTTCACGACTACAGTATGGCCGCCCGACCTCTCTCTCAGAACCCTGCCGACCCCGGCGGCTGCGGACCGGACATAGGTGAGATCGATCGATCCATCCTGCCGTGAAGGGGTCCCAACGCAGATGAACGTAACCTCAGTACGGCGTACGGCGTCTGCAAGGTCATCCGTTGCCACGATCCGTGAGGAGTTCTCCTGCAGTAACCCGCCAAGCCCGGGCTCATAGATGGGGGCCTGCCCGGCGTTGATCGCGGCAATCTTACTCGGGTCGAGGTCGACAAAGACGATCTCGTGCCCGAGGGCGGCAAAGCACGCCCCCGTGACCGCACCGACGTAGCCGCATCCGATGATGGAGATCTTCATCGTCGTTCCCTGTACCACGCTATCGTCCGCTCCAGCCCTTCGCGGAGATCGACCTTCGCCCGGAACCCGAACTCCCGCTCCGCGCGCGAGACAGCCAGGCACCGCCGGGGCTGGCCGTCGGGTTTGGCCGTGTCCCGGACGATCTCCCCCGTAAACCCGGTGAGGTCGGCGATGAGGGTCGCGAGGTCGCGGATGGTGATCTCGAAGCCTGCCCCGAGGTTCACCGGATCGGGCTTATCGTAGCGCTCGGCGGCGAGCGCGATCCCCTCCGCGGCGTCGTCGACGTAGAGGAACTCGCGCGATGCAGCCCCGGTCCCCCAGACCTCGACGCTCTCCGCACCGCTCTCCACCGCCTCGACGAACTTCCTGATCAGGGCCGGTATGACGTGCGAGGATGCCGGGTCGAAGTTGTCCCCCGGGCCGTAGAGGTTCACCGGGAGGAGGTAGATCGCGTTAAACCCGTACTGCTGCCGGTAGGCCTGAGCCTGGACAAGGAGCATCTTCTTTGCGAGGCCATAGGGGGCGTTGGTCTCTTCGGGATACCCGTTCCAGAGATCCTCTTCCCGGAACGGGACCGGCGTGAACTTCGGGTAGGCGCAGATCGTCCCGACGGCGACGAACTTCGCCACACCGGCCTGCCGGGCGGCCTCCATCAGTTGGATCCCCATGACGGCGTTGTCGTAGAAGAGAGAGCCCGGGTTTGCCATGTTGTAGCCGATGCCGCCGACCTTCGCCGCAAGGTGGATGACGATGTCGACGCCCTCGACCGCGGCAACGCAGTCCTCCCACCGCCGGAGGTCAAGGTCGCGGCTCCGCGGCACCCGGATGTTCTCCCCGGGGAGCCCGTGCCTCTCAAGCGTCCTCACGAGAGATGAGCCGAGGAACCCGGCCCCGCCCGTGACGAGAACCCTCTTTTCATCCCAGAACGTCATGCAATCTCCCGGAGCGTATCACTGCAATCGTTTGTGCCGTTCCCCTTGAAGATACCATCGATCCGATCGAGGTTCACCCGGAAGCCTCGCCGGGTTTTCCAGCCATAAACCGCCGGGTTCCAGACGGAGCGGCCGTCGTGAGCCTGCGGCCGCATCCCGGCTGACAGCAGGGACTCTAGTCCCCCTCCCACCACCGGCCGGGGAACTTCCTCCGGAGCACCTCGTCCCCCTCCCCAATGGGGGGAAGCCCTGCCGCCCGCATGTCGGCATCGACCATGATCCGGACGAGATCAGGGAACGTCACCCGCGGTCTCCAGCCAAGATGCATACGCGCCTTCTCCGTGTCGGCGATCAGGCTCTCCACCTCGGTCGGCCGGAAGTACCGCGGATCGATCCGCACGTGCTCCTCGCAATCAAGCCCGGCGTAGGCACAGGCCATCTCAAGAAACTCCCTTACAGAATGGCTCTCCCCGGTCCCGACGACGTAGTCTTCAGGCACTTCCTGCTGGAGGATCTTCCACATGCACGCGACGTACTCCGGAGCGAACCCCCAGTCCCGCCGCGCCTCCAGGTTCCCGAGGTAGAGGCACTTCTCTTTCCCCGCAAGGATCCGGCTGATACCCCGGGTGATCTTCCTCGTCACGAACGTCTCCCCCCGGCGGGGAGACTCATGGTTGAAGAGGATGCCGTTCGCGGCGAACATGCCGTAGCCGTCGCGGTAGTTCTTCGTCATGAAGAAGGCATAGACTTTCGCACAGGCATAGGGGCTCCGCGGCTGGAAGGCGGAGGTCTCGCTCTGCGGCGGGGGGGTCGCGCCGAACATCTCGCTGCTTGAGGCCTGGTAGAACTTCATACCGTTCCCGCTCTTCCGGATCGTCTCGAGGAGCCGGGTCGTCCCGAGGCCGGTGACGTTCCCGGTATACTCGGGGGTATCGAAGCTGACCCGCACATGGCTCTGGGCCCCGAGATGGTAGACCTCGTCGGGCTTGATATTGTAGATGATATGGGAGATCTGCTCGTCATCGGAGAGGTCGCCGTAGTGGAGAAAGAGGCGTGCGCCCGCATCGTGGGGATCGGTGTAGATATGCTCAAGCCGGGCAGTGTTGAAGGTCGATGCCCGCCGGATGATCCCGTGCACCTCATAGCCCTTGTGGAGGAGGAACTCGGCGAGGTACGACCCGTCCTGCCCCGTGATGCCGGTAATCAAAGCTTTTTTTGATATAGTGCTCGCCCTCCCATCGTTAACAACTACCAGACAATTTGCATGCCGCTGATATATGAATTGTGTATTTTAAGGGAACGATTCGAAATTATAACTGGTTTGCGACGAAAATGTAGTTCACCGTTAATATCCCCTGCGACCAGGTAATGGCGGCCCTTTGAGCGGATTCCCGGCAGGAGCATGACATGGTTCCGGACGCCTGCACCGGAGCGCTCATGCGGGAATTCCCTATGGCACGGGGCTGTGATCCGGCGGCGCAGTTGCAAACCCGACAGCAACCGATCGGGAATCTATCCGGTCACCGGTGGGAAAAATCTGGAGAGCGGCCGGGGTACACCATACTGCCGCTATCAGGGGCTCTTTCTTCCTCAAACCGCACCATCATAATGTTCAGAAGACACTAAATCGTCTAGAAAACCAATATTCTCATGAACAACATTTATTAACCATGACATAAATATAATTCAATATTATGGTGGGGGTAGACCAGACTCAGATCGATAAAATACTCTCCGGCGCGTCCTCCGACGACCCGGAGGCCCGTCTCGATACCCTTGAGAAGGAGCTGGATTTCGTCAAGACTTCGATCAAGCGGCTGCTTATCGACCTCCGGGAGCGCATGAACGAACTGGACAACCCGTTCACCACCGCCGCCGCGTCGTACGCAGGGAACCGGTTCGAGCCGCCGGCTCTCGTTGCGGACGATGAGGACGCAGATAGCGAGATGCCGGCGCTCGACGCTCTCCCTGCCGTTCTCGGTGCGCCGGAGCTGCATGCGCTCCCGGAGGGCCTCGCCAGTGGGCTCTTCCCGCCCGACCTCGGAGCGGCCTATCCTCCCCCGGACGGCACACCCTCTCTCCCGGGGGCAAAACCCGCGGGAAAACTCAAGCTCCAGAAGGTCCACCGGCTCTTTGCGTGGGTGCACCAGGGGTGCTCGAAGTACGGGCACGAGCACATGACAATCATGATCGACGCCTACCGGTCGATGGACTACATCACCCAGGAGGTCTCCGACCAGATCCGCGATATCATGCGGATGGCCCCCGAGACCAGGAGAGACGTCGCGGATATCGGCCCGAACGAGTTCGTCTCGGAACTCTACGTCTTAAACCGCATCCTCGACCCCGAGGACGCCACGCTTGACCGGGACATGATCGAGGTGCTGATGCTCGCCCGCCGCCGCCAGGGGGAGCAGAGCGCCGGAACATCCTCACGGGAACAGGATGCCGGCGATACCTGGATCGAGCTCCTGGACAGGATATGATGGATGTCGAGCGAAGCCTTCACCACCGCGATGTTCCTCATCGCCGCCATCGTATCGGCCGGCGTCCTCATTAACGCAGTCTTCCCGGTGATCTACACCCTCGCAGGCACGATCTCGTCGTCCTCCCACCAGGTGGATGAACGGTTGAGTAACGATGTAAAGATCGTCACGACGTATGCCAGCGGAGGGAGCAAAGAAGCCAGAATCTGGTTAAAGAACGTCGGAACATCCAGGATATCCCCATCAGACATCGGGAAGGCCGACGTCTTCCTCGGGGCCCCGGGGAACTTCACCCGGCTCGGCCTGGTTTTACCACCAGGCACACCGGGACCAAACCAGTGGACCTACGAGATCCTTGAGGATACCCAGAAGAACAACAACTGGGACCCCGGCGAGACCCTCTACATTCGGGGCTATAGCGACGCCATCCCAAAGACAGGTGAGGTCGTCTACATCCAGTTCGTCCTCTCCACGGGACTCTCACGGTCGACCACCTTCACCGCAGGTACATAACCATGAGTGCAGGACCCCTCGTCGCATCCGGGATCGGCATCCTCCTCCTGGTCGCCACCGCTTACATCCTGGTCGGCGGCACCCTCGCAACTACGGAAGTGGTCGTCGAAGCGCAGAGCAACCTCGTCATGTATCAGGAAGCCAGGATGCGGACGGCGATCGAGATCCAGAACACGACAATCGTCGACAACCAGACCCTCTCTGTCGACGTGAAGAACACCGGGAGCGAACCGATCGTCGATATCCCGTTGATCGACGTCTACATCGACATCGGGAACGCTCCGGTCTATGTCCCCTACAAGAAGGAGGGTGTGAACTACTGGAACGATACGGGGATAGACCCGGACCATATTCACCCCGGCGAGCTTGACCCCGGCGAAACCCTCACCCTCTCGATCACCCACGAGAAAGACGCAAAACCCATCTGGGTCCAGGTCGTCACCCCAAACGGGGTCCCGAGTTCCGTATACCTATGAGGAGAACAGGAATGGCCACGAGCGAAGACAGCAGCATTACCGAGTTACCCGATCGGACGATCCTCTCGACCGGGAACTCCGAACTCGACAAGAAGCTCGCCGACGGCCTCCCCTTGAGTTCCCTCAACCTCATCGAGGGCGAGAACGACACCGGAAAGAGCGTGCTGACCCAGCAGATTGTCTGGGGCGCCCTGAAGCAGGGGTTCAACGTCGACCTCTTCTCGACCGAGAACACGAGCAAGAGTTTCCTCTCCCAGATGGAGTCGATGAGCCTTGATGTCTCCGACTACTTCGCCTGGGGCTACCTCCGGGTCTTTCCCATGCACGTCGTCGGGTTCGAGTGGACAAAAGAGAAGATGCAGGGGACGCTCGAACGGATGATCCACTACATGGAGCAGAGCAGAGCAGACGTGATCGTCATCGACTCGCTCACCCTCTTCACCGAGTACGCCAAACAGGATACCGTCCTCACGTTCTTCACGAACTGCAAGAACCTCGTCGACCACGGCAAGACCATCCTGATCACCCTGCACACCTACGCCTTCGTCGAGGACTCCCTCGTCCGTATCCGCTCGATCTGCGACGCCCACCTCTTCATGAAGAAAGCACTCGTCGGCGGCAAGTATGTCATGATGCTCGAGGTCGTCAAGGTCCGCGGCGCACGAAAGACCACAGGAAACATCATCAGTTTCGAGGTCCACCCCGGGTACGGCATCAAGATCATCCCCGTCTCAATCGCGAAGGTGTGAGGTATGGGATCGGCTCTGGAAGCAACGGTGATCCTCCCCTTCGAACCCGAGTTCATCGACGAGGGGAACGACTGCTACAACAACGTCGAGTCCTGCGCCCTCTACCGTATGCTCCCGGCAAACGCGAAAGACTACGTCAAAGAGAGCCCTCACCTCCTCGAGTACCTCCACATCCTGCCGGTCAACACCGTCGGGATCCCGCTCTTCCTCTCGGAGCTGAAACGGGACTTAAAATCGATGGAGAACCCGAACATCATATACCCGGTCAACGAGACGACGTTCATCCACATCTTCCCTGACCCAAACGACGTCCGGAACTGGTACATACCGATCGAACCCGCGTTCCTCCACTCCGTAAAAGAGATCCTCCCGGTGATCGAGGAGAAGCTGATCGATATGATCGACGCCCTCGAAGAGGAGCCGGTGACCGAGCAGGCGCGTATCGATGTGCTCCGAAACTTCATCCAGCAGTTAGTGTACATCAAGCAGCCGGACGAGGTGATCGACGAGTCTCTGCTCGCCGGCGGGACGGCAAAAGACATCAAGGGTCGGATCAAGACCTTCCTCACCTCCGAGGTCGGTGCGCCGGCAAAGCCGCAGGCATCCGGCCATCCCGCGCTCGCCGACGGACGGCTCATCCTCTCGCAGCAGGAGTACAAGGCGCTCGAATACATGATGATCCGCGACAAGATCGAGATGGGGACACTCAAACCCTTCCTCTCCGACCGGTATATCGAGGATATCACCTGCAACGGCGTCGGGCCGATCTTCATCGAGCACAAGATATTCAAAGGCTTAAAATCGGTCGTCGGGTTCCAGGACTCAGTGGAACTCGACAACTTCGTCATCAAACTCGCCGAACGGATCAAGCGGCCGCTGACCTACAGGAGCCCCATCGTGGACGCGACCCTCCCCGACGGCTCGCGTATCAACATCGTCTACGGGACCGAGATCAGCAAACACGGCAGCAACTTCACCATCCGTAAGGTGAACGAGGTCCCCCTGAGCATCCTGCAGGTGATCGAGAGCGGGGCATGCAACTACATGATGGCTGCCTACCTCTGGATCTGCCTCGAGTACGGCATGTCGATGTTCGTCTCCGGCGAGACCGCGAGCGGCAAGACGACGACCTTGAACGCCCTCACCACGTTCCTCCCGCCCGAGAACAAGATCGTCACCATCGAGGATACCCCGGAACTGACGGTCCCCCACCGGAACTGGACCCGCGAGGTCGCGAAAGCCAAGGGGAAGGGCGAGGGCGAAGGCTCAGAGATCACGATGTTCGACCTCTTGAAAGCCGCCCTCCGTCAGCGCCCGAACCAGATCCTGGTCGGTGAGATCCGCGGCGTGGAAGGGTCCGTCGCGTTCTCCGCGATGCAGACCGGCCACCCGGTGATGAGCACCTTCCACGCCGCATCCGTCGAGAAACTGATCCAGCGTCTCTGCGGCGACCCGATCAACATACCAAAGACCTACGTCGACAACTTGAATCTGGTCATCATCCAGAGCGCCGTGAAACTCCCCCATGGGGGGACCGTCCGGCGGATGCTCAGCGTCAACGAACTCGTGGGCTACGACCCCGAGACCCAGGGGTTCTCTTTCATGGCGGCGTTCGTCTGGGACCCTGCGACCGACTCCTTCACCTTCACCGGCAGGGGGAGCAGTTACCTCCTTGAGAACAAGATCGCAACGATGCTCGGCATCCCCGAGAACCGCAGGTCCGATATTTACAACGAGATTGATAAGCGTGCCAGCATTCTTGAGAGGCTCCATAAGGCCGGGTATACCCAGTTCTGGGACCTCTTCCACATGACCACGAAGATCAAGAAGCAGGGCCTGCTCACCATCGAGGTGTGACGTTGTTCGAGGGCGTGACCGAGCGGCTGCGAGAGGCAAACCAGGGGAAGATGCCGTTTGAGGAGCAGATCGAGTACCTCACCGACCTCCGGTCCTCCATCCTCGAGAACAAGAAGATGGAGCAGGACCTGCTCCTCATGTACACCTACATGGCCGCGATCACCACGTCGGCCGTGACCCGGCCCGAGATCTTCCAGTACACATCCGAGCGGTTCGAGTATGTCCCGTCGCGCTACATAGCAAAGGTGCAGCGCCTGGTCGCCGGGTGGGGCCACAGTTACGCCGGGGCGCTCCGGGCTATCGCTGAGAGGTGCCGGAACAAAACCCTCCAGAGCATGCTCAACCGCTACGCAAACTCGATCGACTCCGGCGTCCCGGACGACGACTTCATCGCCACGGAACTCTCAAGCATCCGGAGCATCTATCGAAACACGTTCGAGCAGGGGATCGAGCTCCTGAAGAAGTGGGGCGACGCCTACATTGCGATGCTCCTCTCGGGAGCACTCGTCGCCATCATCATCATGATATCGGTGGCGATCTACGCTCCCGACGGAATCGATTCAGCGCTGAACTCCTCCTACGCGATCATCCTCGCGATATCGATCTTCGGCCTCACGATCATGTACCGGGCCGTCCCCGACGATCCCCGGACGCACGGGCTTGCCGGGGTCTGCTCGAAGGAGCAGGGCATCATCAGGAGACTGGAACGCCTGGTCGTGCCGATCGTCGCCGCAATCACGCTTCTGCTCATTCTCATCGGCGTCAACGCCGGCATCATCTTCCTGCTCGCCGGCCTCCTCCTGATGCCGCTCGGGGTCATCGGCTACATCGACGACGCCAACGTCGTCAACCGTGACAACGATTTCGCCACGTTCATACGGAGCCTCGGGTCGGTGATGGGCGGCAAGGGCATCACCACCGGGGACGCGCTTCAGGAAGTGGACAGAAGATCACTCCCCTACCTGGAGCCGTTCATCGACTCGGTCTCGTCGAAGCTGAACCTCGGGCTCGATGAGGCCAGGAGCTGGACGAAGTTCATCGGGGAGACCGGCAGTTACCTGATCTACAAGTACATGAACATCTTCCGCGACGCCGTGGCCCTCGGCGGGTCCCCGGACCAGATAGGAAAGATCGTCGGTTCGTCGATGCTCGAGCAGGTGCTGCTCCGGAGGAAGCGCGATATGATGGTGAAAGGGTTTGTCGTCCTGCTCATCCCGATGCACGGGGCGATGATCGGCATCTTCGTCTTCCTCTTCGAGATCCTCCTCACCATGTCCCGTGCAGTGACAGAGGTGATGAACCACTTTGCAGAGACCTCGGCCGCACTCTCGGGAGGTGCGTCCACGATCGGCAGTACCATGGGATCATCGTTAAACATCTTCGCAAACTTCCCGGAAGATACGATGCGAGCCTACGTGGTGACGATCCTCTTAATGCTGACCGTTGCAAACATGCTTGCAGGAAAGATTGTCATGGGCGGTGACCGGTACCTGTACTACTTCTTTGCAAGCCTGCTCTCTGTGACCACCGGCGTCATATACATCGTTGCACCGATGCTTGTGAGCATATTCTTTACCATCCCAACAGTTGTGGGGGTGTAATGTGAGAGAAAACCTGCGTCGTCCGCTGCTGTTCCTGATCACCGTCGGTACAGGCTCCCTGATCATCCTTGTCGATGCCCCGGTCGAGGTCATCGTCGCGGGCACCGTCCTCGCGGGATTTCTCGCGCTCATCATCACCGGGGCGCTCGATCTTGCGGACCTGAAACCCTCACGGCTCCGCAGAGCGCTCCGGGAGCGGCCGAAGGCTCCGGAGACGAAAAAACCGGATGCCGCGGCAAAGAAACCGTCCCTCATCCGGAAACTCGCACCCGCCGGGATCAGCCTGCCCGGCATGCTCGGGACCCTCACGGCATCGATCCGGGAGACGATCGCGCATGCCCGCGCCCCCGAAGGCGAGAAGAAGAACCGGATCGAGAGTATCGACGCCATGCTCGACCAGGCGGTCGACGGCGCGGCCCCCGGTCAGCCCGAAGCACACACGACCGATCCCCTTGCCTCGCTTGCGGATCTCGACCTCGACTCGCTCGCGGACCTCGACCTCGATGGCGATCTCCCCGGCCCCGGGACGGCATTTGAGCCCGACCAGATCTCTCCCCTCTCCGGGGAAGAGGCAGACGCCGTATCGGAGATCCTCAAGGCGCACCAGAGCGACCTTGACGGCCCTGACTTCACCGGCGGACCCGCCGCGACCCTCCCTTCGATAGCCGCCGGTGCTCCGGGACTGCCGGGGGGCGGCGGCATGCCGGATATGAGCGCCCTGAGCGAGGAACTCTCCGAACTCGACGGCCTGGACCTTGATGATATCGAGATCGAGGGCGAGGAGGAAGAGGTCGACGCGGGAGAGCCCGGCCCGGGTGAGGTGACCCCTGAGGAGCCGGAGGAGGAGCTGGAAGAAGACTTCGATATGGTTTCTTTCGCATCCGGCGGCACGGTCGACGACGACCTGATCACCGCGATCAAGGCAGACACAAAGAAGAAGAAGTTTGTGGAGGACGTCAGCCTGATCCGCGAGTTGAAAGGAGAAAAATACGGCGCGAAAGATCTTGCAGCGGAGCTTGAGGGGATCCTCGCGGCGATGAGATCACAACGATGATGGTCTCCTATGGGATAAAGGTAGAGAGAAGATGAAATCAGTTCCAGTAAAGGTCGAGCACGGAGGCAAATGGGTCCCGACGACATTGGGTATCGGTGAGGACCGTATCCGGATCGATGCTCCCCTCGACTGCGAGATCCCCTACAAGTCCGTGGTCGATCTCGAGGAGAAGAAGAACCAGGTGGTGATCACCGCCGGTGCGGAGGGAGAACTGGTCTACCGCATCGCATCGGTGGAGAAGGTCCTCTCGGTCTTAAAAAAGTTCATCATCATCCAGTGCAGCGCCTACCGGTTGAACGCCTTCTTCATGTCGCCCGCAGTCCGCGGGGGGGTGCTCGTCCAGGACGCCAAATGGGAGAAAGGGGCGATCGCCGTCCTGAAGACCGGCATCTGGTTCGTCAGCCAGGAGAGCCAGGTCTGCATCCCCATCGAGGATGTGGCCGGCATCGAACTCACATCCCGGGAGATCCAGGAGAAGAATCTCGATGTCGTGAAGATCGACCACCTCGGCGAGAATGAGGTCGTGACAAGTTTCGTCCTCTGCCCGATGACGACGCTCCAGGTCCTCTACAACTTCCTCAGGGAGGCAACGCATGACTCTGAGGTCAGCGAGGAGATTGACCCCCTGACCGGGCAGGTGGCCATGCTGGTCTACAGCGGTATGGATTCGAGTGCCATCGAGAACATGCTCAAACTCTCGCATAAAGACCTCGACGCCATCTACGAGCGGCTCCTCGGCACGGGGCTTGCCGAGGTGCTTCACGTCAGAAAAGAAGTACAATTGACCGCGAAAGGTGTCCGGTACATCTCTAACGCAATGAAATCCCCAACAAATTAATAATATTATTTTTTCAGAATAAGAAAGCCTATATAGCGCATTCTCCAAATAGACATTGAGTGGTGTTCGATGGGGAGAATCCTGATCGTCGATGATACAATGTTTATGAGGACGCTACTGAAGAATATTCTCTTCTCCGGCGGGCACGATATCGTCGGTGAGGCGGCCGACGGGGCGGAAGCTGTTGCCAGGTACCAGGAACTCAGGCCCGACCTCGTCACGATGGACGTTGTCATGCCGAAGGTGAACGGGATCGAGGCGCTCAAGGCCATCAAGGCCGCCGATCCGGCGGCAAAGGTCATCATGTGCACGGCGGTCGGCCAGGAGCAGATGGTCAAACTCGCCGTCAAGAGCGGGGCGAGAGGCTACATCGTCAAACCGTTCCAGGCTCCAAAGGTTCTCGAAGAAGTCAAGAACGTCCTCAGTGCGTGACTATGATACGGGTTCTGATCGTCGACGACTCGCTCTTCATCCGGACGATTCTCCGGGATCTCCTCAAAGACAGCCCGGATATAGAGGTCGTCGGGACGGCGGTCAACGGTATCGACGCCCTCGGAAAGATTGCGGAACTCAGGCCTGACGTCATCACCCTCGATATCGAGATGCCCCGGATGAACGGCCTTGGAGTGCTTGAAGCGCTTCAAGGGAAGAGCGTGGGGCCGAAGGTGATCGTCTTAAGCACGCTGACGTCACGGCAGGCCGACATGACCCACCAGGCGCTCCGCCTCGGGGCGGACGACTTCATGCTCAAACCAAGGGACGTCCCGAACGTCAGGGGTATCGAGCGGGAACTCATCCAGAAGATCAGAAACCTCGTCTCGCTCCCGGCGGTCGTGCGATCGCCTGAGCCCCAAAAGAGCGAGGCCGATACGGTTGTGCTGATAGGCTCGTCGGCCGGAGGGCCGCCGATGCTTGATTCGCTCCTCTCCGCACTCCCCGCAGACCTCCCTGCAGCGGTCGTCATAACCCAGCATATGCCCGAGGGGTTCACCGCATCGCTCGCCGAGCGCCTGAACCGGATCTCCCCTCTCCCGGTGAAAGAGACCGCGAACGGCGATACCCTGCAGACCGGCTCGGTCCTGGTCTCAAAGGCCGGCTACCACACCGTGATCTCGGGGGTCTATGCAGGCGCCGGGAGAACCCATGGGCGGGTCGTCCACTCGACCGCCCCTCCCCTGCATGCGGTCCGGCCTGCCGTCGACACGACCTTCACCTCCGCAGCGCGCGTCTTTGGTCCGCGCACCGTCTCCGTGATCCTCTCGGGGATGGGGAGCGACGGCGGCGAAGGGACTCTCGCGGTGAAGACCGCGGGCGGCACCACGATGGTCTGCGCTGAAGAGGACTGCCTCGTATACGGCATGGCGCGGTCTGCTCTCGCCCGGGACTGTGTCGACAGGGTGGTCCCGCTCAGGAATATTGCGCGTGAGATCGGGAGGGCCGTCAGCCGGCTTGAGGTCAACCATGTTTGATGAAGAGGTATACCGGAAGCTGTTTGTTGAGGAATCAAGGGAGAATCATGAGGCCATCGTGAACAATCTCCTTGCTCTGGAGAGCGGGGAAGACCAGCAGACCGCCATCGATGAGATCTTCCGGTCTGCCCATACGCTCAAGGGGATGTCCGCATCGATGGGCTTTGATGCGATGGAGAACCTCTGTCACTCGATGGAAGACATCTTCTCGCTCATCCGGAGCGGCCGGCGGGAGGTGACCGCATCGCTCACCGACCTCCTCCTCACCTGCACCGACACGATCGAGGGGATGCTGGATTCTATCGAGGCAGGAGGAGTTCCGTCGGACGAGGAGTCCGCGAGCCTGGTGCAGGAACTCCGGGCGTTTACGGAAGAAGAAGTGCTCCCGGATGAGCAGGAGCCATCCGGAGTGGTGGTCCCTGCCGAAGCGGCAGGAGAGGCCGACGGCCGTCCGCTCTATACGCTCTCGGTCGCTGTCGACCCGTCCTGCACCATGAAGGACATCCGGGCCATGCTCCTCCTGCAGAACCTGGAGGATATCGGGACGATCATCTCGACAACCCCCTCGCGGGATCTCATCGAGGACGGGAGGTTCGACGGGTCGTTTGAGATCCTCATCGAGAGCGAGGCAGGGGAGGATGCGCTCAGGACCGTCGCCTCCGGCACCGAGATATCACTTCTCGGGATATCCTCTCCGGCATCACCGCCAGTGGCGGAGACAGCCCGGAAACCTGAACCGGCCCCGAAACAGGAGACCGAAACGCCACATGTGCCGAGGGCGGCAAAGAGCGAGAAGAGCCGGGAGATCAAGAACATCCGTGTCGATATAGAGCGGCTCGACAGGATGATGAACCTGGTCGAGGACCTGGTGATCAATCGCGGACGGCTCGAGCAGATCGCAAAGAAGCACGGCATCAAGGAGTTTGACGAGGCGCTCTCCATGGTCGGCCGTTCGGTCTCCGACCTCCAGAACCTCATGATGGGGATCCGGATGATGCCGCTCGAGCGTATCTTCAACCGCCTCCCCCGGGTCGTGCGGGACGTGGCGAACCACGATGGCAAAGAGGTCGAACTCGTCATCGAGGGCGGCGAGACCGAGCTCGACAGGAGTATGATGGACGGCCTCTCCGACCCGCTCCTGCACATCATCCGGAACGCCGTGAACCACGGCATCGAGACCCCGGAGATCCGTGAAGCCAACGGAAAACCGCGGAAAGGGTTGCTCCGGCTGACGGCGCGGAGGGATAAGGATAACGTCGTCATCGAGATCGAGGACGACGGTGCCGGCATCGATCCCGGGAGGCTCCGGGAGAAGGCGGTCAGCAGAGGCGCCATGACACCCGAGGCGGCGGCGGCCGCAACGCGAGACGACCTCATCAACCTGCTCTTCGAGCCCGGGTTCAGCACGGCCGAGGCGATCACCGATATCAGCGGCAGGGGCGTCGGGCTCGACGTGGTCAAAAAAACAATAACGTCGCTCAAGGGAACGATCAAGATCGAATCCGAGTTAGGAAGAGGAACAAAGTTCGAGCTGGTGCTGCCCCCGACGATGGCGATCATCGACGTCATGATGGTGCATATCAACGGAGGACGGTGCGCTATCCCGATCAGCAACGTCGTCGAGGTGGCACAGATCAGAACGGACGCGATCCACCGGATCGGGAACAGTGAAGCGATCCTGCTCCGCGACCAGATCCTCCCCATGCACCGCCTGGAGGATATGTTCGGCCGGGCACAGAGGAGCGATACGCTGGTTGTGCTGCAGAATAGCGGCAAAAGATGCTGTATCGTCGTCGATACCGTGGACGGTCAGCAGGAGGTGGTGGTGAAACCGCTCTCCCGACTTGCCGGCAACTGCCGCGGGATCAGCGGGATCACCATTCCGGGGGACGGCGACGTTGTGCCGGTCCTCGACGTAAACACAATGATTTAAGTGAGGTATTTCATGGAATTGGACCCGATTCAGATAGACGCGCTGGCGGAGTTTGGCAACATCGGTGCAGCGCATGCGGCGACAACTCTCTCACAGATGCTGATGAGCCCGATTGAGATGACGGTGCCGGAAGTGCAGGCCATCGATATCGCTGATATGCATAACTACATAGGTAGCGAGGTATCGGCCGTGGTCGTCTTCCAGATCCAGGGAGAGGTCGCGGACGGAGGGTATATCGTCGTCAGCATGCCCCGGGAGACCGTCATCCAGCTGACGAACCAGATGCTCGGCACCACCGATTCCGACCGCGAGCTCAACGATATGGACCGGAGCGCCGCAATCGAGATCGGGAACATCATGATATCGGCGTTCCTCGATGCGACCGCCGAGCTTCTGGGCATCGTCATGCTGCCGTCCCCCCCGGCGCTGGCTATCGACATGGAGCATGCGGCCTTTGAGTCCATCGTCGCGCAGGTGGCCGGCGACGTGAACGACGTCCTGATCTTCAACACCGAGCTCACGAGCGAGGCGCCGCCCGTCTACGGGAGCATATACATGCTCCCGAACCCGGAGCTCATGCAACAGTTATTCCTTATGCTGGAACGCCTGATGATGCCGCTCTCGTAACCGATCTCCGGGATACTATGGAGAACAATTTCTTTGGAGAGGAGACGGCTATTATCCTGGGTCTTGGTGAACTCAGGGTCGGAACGTGCCCGATGGGGACGATCGGGCTCGGTTCCTGCATCGCGCTCATCCTGCACGACCAGAGGCGGTCTCTTGGGGGGCTTGCCCACATCATGCTCCCGGAAAGCCACGGAAACACCGACCGTCCCGGCAAGTTTGCGGACACCGCCACGAGCGCCCTCCTCGATGGGATGGAGAGGCTCGGGAGCACGAAATTCTCGATCACCGCAACCGTCGTCGGCGGTGCGAGCATGTTTGAGTTCTCGGCGACCTCCTTGAATATCGGCGAGAGAAACGCTGCCGCCGTGAAAGACTTGCTCCACGAACTGGGCATCAGGATCGAGCATGAGGAGACCGGCGGCAAGGTTGGGCGGTCCGTGTACTACTGGCCGGAGGGGAAGGGCCGCCTCATCATCAAGAGGGCGGACGGGACATGCACCGCGCTCTGATCCTCTCCGTCGCTCTGCTCTTCCTCCTCATCTCTCCATCCCCGGCTATCTCCATCGATGTGCCCGACTTTGATACGGGGATCGCATCCGCCGGGGTGACGGACGCGATCAACGGTCGGCACGGGGACGTCATATTTGCGACCGACAGCGGCATCTCGATGTATACGGCAAACGGCACCTGGCACTCGGTCAATGCAAGGCACCCGGGGGAGACGGCCTACGGACTGCTCGCGCCCCTTGATACCATGGTGTCCGCGATCGCCCTCGACGCGAGGGGCCACCTCTGGATAGGCTACCCGAACGGACTGCAGATCGGGGATGGGAAAGGATACCGGGCCATACAGGACCAGCAGTTCCTCAAGAACCGCAACATCGGCTGCATAGCGCGGTGGGGGGACGATATGTGGGTTGCCACCGGGCGGGCGGGCCTCCACCGCTACCATGACGGTGCCTGGACGTGGTATAAGCCGCTCGGGCCCGAAGGTCTCGGGTGCTACACCGTCGTGAGCATGGCGGTCGATGCCGCGAGCGATGCGCTCGTCATCGGGTCCGAGCACGACGGCATCCGGGTGCTCAAGAACAGGACCGGAGAGGTCCGATTCGAGCAGGTAACCCGCGAAGGCGAGCCGGTCCGGGGGGTCTCCGCGGTGCGGGTCGATCCGTTCGGCGGCGTCTACCTCTTCAACCGCACGGCGGTCCTCCACTACACACCGGACGGGGGGGTCACGGCGGTCCTCGACGCCGGTGACCTGAGCGCGTTCCCGGTCGCCATCAACGATATTGCGGCAACGCCCGAAGGAACGCTCCTTATCGCCTCCGATAACGGCATATACGGCTGGAACTCGTCGGGGTTCACCCTGCATATCACCTCCGGCGACGGTATTCGCGCAAACGTTGTCAAGAAACTCTTCATCGATGCCGACGGGCGGTGCTGGTTCGTTGTCCCCGGAAACGTGGGCTACATCCCGCCGATGACGGGGCCGGCTACCCTCGACCTGAAAGCCGTTCCCGTGCAGGTGCCATACGAACCGGAGGTCACGGTCAACGTCTCCAGCGAGACCCCGACGCCGGATATCCCCGCCGGCGAGCCCGCCGGGATACCAGAGATGCTTTCTGGAGCGTGGGCGTCCTTTGCGGAATGGATCGGCGGGGTGGGCGCCCGGCTGACCGGGGCCTGAGGTCGCGGAGTGGGGAGGGAGCATGCCCGCCAGAAAAATGGGAACTATCTCCCGGTGCCGCTCAGGACTTCGATATATCCGCGTAGTAGTATTCCCCGGCCGCGACCTGCTCCCGGTCCAGGAACGACCCGGGCTTGTTGATCCGCGGCCGCCCGCTCTTGTCCCGCCGGAAGGTGATCCCGAGCGCTTTTAAGAACCGGTTCATGCCCGCCGCCATATCGAACGGTCCTGTGGCCTTACCGTGCAGACCCGGCTCTCCCTCGAAGACAAGGATCCGGTCGCTGATCATATCGATCAGGTAGATGTCGTGGTCGATCACGAGCGTGCTCGCGGCGTGCCCCTCGGCATGCTTCCGGATCATACGGGATATCTTCACCCGCTGCTCCACGTCGAGGTGCGCGCTCGGTTCATCCAGTATGTAGAGGTCGGCGTCGCGTGAGAGGCAGACAGCGATCGCCACCCGCTGCAGCTCGCCGCCGGAGAGCGTGTTCACCGGCGCCTGGAGGAGCTGCGAAAGAGAGAGGGGCTCTAAGATCTCGTGCTGGTAGAACGACGTGTTGAACTTCGTCGTCGTCTGCCGGAGGACCTCCTCGACACTCGCCGCCGAGTCCCCTTTGAGATACTGCGGCTTGTAGGAGATCCGCACCCGGGTGTCCATCGACCCGGTGTCGGGGGGGAGCACCCCGGCGAGGAGCCCGGCGAACGTGCTCTTCCCGATGCCGTTCGCCCCAAGGACCCCGAGGACTTCGCCGCTCCGGATCTCCCCGCCGCCGACGGAGAGCGAGAACTGCGCAAACTGCTTTGTCATCGCCGGAAACGCGAGCAGCACCTCCCGATTCGCCTCAGCGGCATGCGCCCGGATATCAAACGTCACCGGGTAATCCCTGAACCTGACATTCTCTTCCGGGAGGAAGCCTTCCAGGTACTGGTTGATCCCCACCCGGACGCCCTTCGGGTAGGTGATGACACCGAAGACCGCCGGTTCTCCGTAGGCAATATGCACGGTGTCGGCAAGCATATCGAGGATGGCGAGGTCATGCTCGACGATCACGACCGGCCGCTCCTGGGCGAGTTCCCGGATCAGGTCTGCAGCGGCCATCCGCTGGTAAACGTCGAGGTAGGGCGTGATCTCGTCGAGGAAGTAGAAGTCGGCATCCCGCGCAAGGCACGCGGCGATCGCCACCCGTTGCAGCTCGCCGCCGGAGAGGTTCGCGATCGGCCGGTCGATGACCGCACGGAGCGATAGCCGGTCGATGTAGTAGTCGAGTCTGCCGCGCTCGTCGGTGGTCGCGAGGAGGTCGCGCACCGACCCGGAGAAGACCTTCGGGATCTGGTCGATGTACTGCGGCTTTGTGGCGACCTTCATGTTCTTCTGCGAGAGCAACTGGAGGTAGTCGAAGAGTTCGGTCCCCTGGTAGAGGTCGAGAACTTCCTTCCAGGAGACAGCGGCCTCGGTCCTCCCCAGGTTCGGGACCAGCGTGCCCGAGAGGATCTTCACCGACGTGCTCTTGCCGATACCGTTCGGCCCGAGGACGCCGGTGACCTTCCCCTCGACGGGGATCGGGAGACCGTAGAGGACAAACCCGTTCTGGCCGTAGCGATGGGTCGGCTGGTCGAGTTGTTCAGGGAGGTTGACGATATCGAGGGCCTCGAACGGGCACTTCTTCACGCAGATACCGCAGCCCACGCAGAGCTCCTCGGATATGACGACTTTCTGGTCTTCGCCGATGACGACGGTCTCGTCACCGGTCCGGACACGCGGGCAGTAGAGGATACACTCGGTGCCGCACTTGACGGGGTGACACCGATCACGGTGTACAACAGCAATACGCATGGGAGATCACAGAACGGTGGTGGTTAAGAGGATGGTCCAGGTCATGAACCAGAGCGCAAACGTCATGAAACTCTGGTAGAACCAGTCTTTGCCGGTCAGCTCCATGTAGTCGATCCCAAGGAGCATAAAGACGTACTTCTGGAAGACGACGCCCGCCGCGAGAAGGAGCAGGCCGATGATGGCGTTCGCCTGGAGCCCGCTCACCGGGTCCGGGGTGCCGGAGAGGTAGAACGAGAGTCCTCCGACCAGAATGCCCATGAAGCAGGCTACAAGTGTCCGTTTTATCCGACCTCTGTGCTCGACCTGTTTCTCGGCACGTGTCCGCGGCCGTGTCTTATCAACCTCGGCGGCTACCGCATTATCGCTCATCGTGACACCAGTGTTACGCCATTCCTGGAAAGGAGGTCGCCCGGGGACGACGGCCCGGTAAAGAACAAGCTCCCGGCCACCCTCCGGATCGACGGAATTACTACATAATAGGGTCTTCTCCGCTTATAAAGGTAGGTACCTCCCGCCCTGTGGAATCGATTCTCCTGCGGATCGGCGGTGGATTTGTGACAATTCTTTACGCGCGGCCTTACGGGAGGGCAGTGCTGTCGGGAGAGCACGGTCCGCACCTCACCCGGCGCCCGGGTATCACTCGATCTTATACCGCAGAAGGGCCGCAGCGCCCCCGAGGGCCGCCAGGCGTTCTCCGGGTTCGAACTCAGTGCTCAGCACCACGACCGATGCGTTGACGTGCTCGGCCCGCTCGATGACGGCCGTAGCCTCTTCGTCCCGGAGCAGGGTGTCGGAGACCAGCACCGTCTCCGCCGCGCCGTAGGCAATCGCTTTCCGGACCTCGCCGATACCGTAGGCGACGGCCCCTTCGGTCGCGATCCGGAGAAGGACTTCGTCCATCAGCCTGACTTCCCGTGCAAGGTGGAGGTCGCCGAGCAGCCGCTCGAGGATTCCCTGCCCGATCACCTCCTGCACGGCGCCCCGCCCAATACGCCGCGTCTCGACGACGACCATCCTTCCTGCGAGGTCGTCCACGTGGGCTCTCGCATAATCCGCAAACTCGTCCTTCACGAACCCCGGGCCCGCGACGACGAGAGGCCCCGTAACCGCGGCGAGCACATCAAGCGTCTTCTCGAAGAGCACCGAGCGGGTGCCGGCCTCCGCACCCTTGCTGCTCCCGGCCGTGACGGTGGTCACCCACTCCGGGCCGAACTGACGCAGGCGGTAGACCTGCGCCTCCCCCTCCTCGACGCTCACGACGTGGACAACGCCGTATGCGGAGGCATCGACGGCCCGCTGTATCCGTTCGCAGTCGACAGGCCGCCACTCCCTGATGACCGATAGCTCGAACCCCGGCTCGACGTTGAGGGTGTGATGTGCGGTGACATCCACACCGCTCTCGATGACCCCGCCGATGCGGAGGCGGTTCGTATGCTGGTGGAACTCCACCTTCTCGACCCGGATCCCGAGCCGGAACGGCCGCTTCTCCACCTTCTCCGGCCGGAGCTTATCGGTTGCCGCCTCCACGCTCCGGAAGGTCGTCGCGAAGACGAGGTCTCCTGGTCCAACCAGGTGCGAGAGGTGCCAGATGTCGTCGAGCGTCTCCGGAAAGAGGCGTATCTCCCCGAACCGTTTCCTCAGTTCCCGAACTTCAGCCTTCATGGTTCAACGATATCAGAGCCTCCCGGGGGGACGAATGCGGCGACTGCCTCGGTGTTTAAGGCGTTCTTGAGCCCTTTCCACTCGTCCTCCGAGAGTTTCTCCCTGAGTGCCCGGACAACCTTCTTTGCGGTGTCGTTGGGCTCATACTGCCCGGGCCGGAGTTCTACCCGTGCTTTCGTGCGCCCGGTGACGGCTCCGGGCGGGCCGCCGATGACGGCGACCTCGGGCGCCATCTGGAGGCCGATCGCCACACCGAGAGGGACGTTCCTGAAGTACTGCCGCTCTCCACGGACAATGAAGGCGCCCCGGGCCACGTACTCGCCGGACTCCGGTGTCTTGCTCACCTGGTCGGGGCGGGCGGCATAGACGTCCGCCGTGAAATGCCCGGCTTTCCAGGCGTTGGAGTAGGATGCGGCGAACTGAACGGCTTCATCCAGGTGTTCGGTCGTGCCCTTCACGATGACGACGCTCCCCCCGTGGACGTCGGCGTGGACGAAGAGATCCCCCCCCTCCATGTACTTCTTGACGAGTTCCTCGTTCTGGGAGGCGTCCCGGCCGCCGATGACGAGGACGCCGTCCGTGGTGGTGAACCAGCGGAACCGGTGATACCACCGTTTCTTCTGGAGGGCAAGGTTCTGTCTCCGCCGGGGCTTCTCGGCGATCATCCGCTCCATGGCCGAGCGTGCGCCCGTCTTCTTCTTCTTGAACTTCTTGATCAGGTCGTAGTAGCGGCCGATGTTCTGCTCGATCGTCTCGTGGACAAAGACCTTCACCCGCTCCTCTCCGAGGTCGAGCTCCACCGCCGCCTCAGCCGGATGGACCGCACGGACCATCTTTGCCGCCGCATTCCCACCGTTCGATTTGAGGATCTGCTCGATCTCCTGCCATGATCGGCTTTTGCTCGCTTCGTCGAGCGTCGTTATGATCCCGGTGACGGGAGCGTAGTTCTCGTAGAGCACCTCCACAACCCGTTCATACCGCTCAATCTTCTTATCAAACCCCTTGATCGCCTCCGCCTGGCGCCGGCGGATCACCTCCTCCTGGGAGAGGCGGGGTTTTTCGGCGGCGGCCTCTTCCTTCTCGCCCGTCACCTTCGGGTAGAACGCATCCAGGGCCTCACTGAACGTCGCAAACCGCTCGCGGACCTCCTCGCCGGCAAGCACAACCGGCCAGCATCCGGACGGCGTTATCACCGGCTCCCGGCACCTCGCGACATCGGTCATCAGGCGGTCAAAGGCGTCCCGGACCGCCGCCGCGTCCACCTCGGCGGCGGCGGCGCTCTTCTCGACGCCCGCTATCCGGCAGACCTCTTCGGCATACGCGCCGCCGAGCATACACCCGACGGCGAGCGTCCTGACGATGTCGCGGTCGGACCCGGCGAGCATCTTCTGAAACTCAACGGAAGAGAGAGCCGAGCAGTCGGTCCCGTCGAAGGCGTAGACTGCGCCCGGGACCACCTCCCGGGTCTTGAACCGGTGATGCCAGAGGGGCTTGATGATCGTATACCCTTCGTCGCAGAGGACCGCGTTTCCTTCGTCGAAGAGTTCGAAGATGAGATGGTAGGTCGTATCCCTCTTCCCGACATCGATGCAGAGAGTACGCTCGATCCCGGGCTGGCGGATGCCGAGCACCTTCCCGCCGTCGAGGTGCTTGCGGAGCAGCATAGCAAAACTCGGCGGGTTCTTCGGCGGTACGGGGAACTCTGTGGTGAAGTGAGCACGCCGTCCCGTCTCCACGAGCAACAGATATTTTGCCCGATCTTCCCCGTTTAACCTGATACCGAGGGTCTTCGCGTCGAACTGGTAGATCTTGCCGACCCAGAGCGGGAGACGATCGGCAGCCTCCGCCACCAGCGCCCGGAGATCGACACCGCTCATTCCCTGTAGTGTCGCCATTGATTCCAGAATACATTCGGCCCGGTACCTAAAGAAGAGTACTGCCGGCGGGAAACGTTCTTCAAAAAAGGCAACAATGGAGAGCGAGGAGGATTACTCCTCAAGCTCTTCCTCAATCTCAGGGATCTCGGGCGCATCCTCCGGCTTGACCGGGCGCGATATCGTCTCCTTCATGACGATGTCTGCGATATCGGGGTAGTATTCAAAGATCTCGCGGACGAGGGTGCCCCGCCAGACCATCCAGCGCCGGTCGTATGCGATCGCGGGCGGAAGCGCCAGTTCGACCGTCCCGTCGACGATGCTGATGCCGATGTCGGTCCGGCCCGAGAAGAGCTTGATGAGTCCCTGGATCTGCTCTACCGGGTCCTCGACCTTCTCGAGGATCGCGTAGGAGTAGTTCAGGGTCTTCCCGGCAAGCGGGTGGTTGAAGTCGACGACCGCACGCTTTCCTATGACATCGACAACGACGCCCTCGCGGCCCTCAACCTCGATCCTTGTTCCCCGCTTCGGTTTCTCGCGGAACTGCGTGGTCGCGACGGACTTCATACCCTCATCATCGTGCTCCCCGAACGCCTTCTCGGGCGGGACATCGACCTCTCCCTCGGCACCTACCTCCTTTCCGATGAGCTCGTCCTCAAGGCCGATGATGACGTGGTGGCTCCCCAGGCGGATGGTGACAGGACCGTACTCTGCCCGCGGGTTGTAGATCCCCTCTTCCTTTGCGTTCTCCTCATCTGTTGTATCGAAGATATTCTCACCGGCGCGGCCGGTGTATCTGAGCCTGATAAAATCTCCTTCCTGAAGTGCCATGCCATTCTCCTTGGATAGCAGATCCATTACGGCTCCGGTACGCCTTCCGTACCGGCACGCCGCATGCCTGCATCTCGTTGTTCTAATTTATTTGGATGGAATGGTATTTATAGTATTTACAGAAGGGCGGCGGGCAAGGACTCCTGCAGAAGGCCGGCGGGTGTGGGCAACCTGGCCGTAGCCATACGTTTTCAGGGAGGCACCCCGCCAAAACGTTGAAATACACCTGGCCCGATCGTGCCGGGCAGTATCATGGACGAGGTGCAGCAGCAGGCAGAGGGCGTCTCGTATGCCCCCTCTCCCCCGGAGGAGTTCTGCGGCAGAGAGGAGGAGCGCGAGCGACTCTCGGCCATCCTCTCGCGGACAGGGGAGCGCGGGCAGGCAGTGATGATCTCCGGCCCGCCCGGCATCGGAAAGAGTTCACTCTTAACCTGGCTCGCATACGAGGTCCAGGAACGTCCCGGCGGGATGCAGTCTCCCGTCCTCAGGGGGGAGATCTTCGATCTCCCCGGGATGATCTTCTCGGCGTTCCGGGAACTGCAGAAAGACCTGCACAACCACGCCACGTCCGGCAGGTTTGGGGATATCCTCGGGAGCGAAGGCATGCAGGAGGCAATCCGGTATGCCGACGACGTGCTCGCGAAGTACGCCGCCCCGGTGGAGCCGGTCGGCCTGCTCTCAAAGACCGGCGAGGAGATCATCGGCATCTTCGCCCGGTCACCTGAGGTCGGGTATGACCGGGTGCGCCAGGCGTTTGGGGAACTGCTCTGGGAACTCGGGAGGCTTATGGCCGGGACCGGCCGTATCGCAGCAGTCCTGCTCGACGACGTCCATCTCGCCTCGAGCCTTGACCGACGCCTCCTCCGGGATACCGTGCACGACCTCCCCCCCGGCATCCTCCTCGCCTTCACCTGCCGGACAGAGGATGGGGCTGGCTCCGGGTACGCGACGATGCAGGAAGAGATCCGGGATCTCGGCTCTCCTGAAGTGCCACTCCCGGGGATGCGCGCCCATGAGATCCGGGAGATGGCGAAGAGGCGATTCGATCTCTCCGTCGGCGACGGAGCCGCCGGCATGCTCGAAGAGGCTTCGGGCGACCCGTTCAGTCTCATGGCCTGCTTCAACACCCTGCGCCACCGGGGGCTCGCACCCTCCCCCGAGAACATAACGGACGTGCTCGCCGGAGCCGGGGAGCCGGCAGGACTTGCTTTTGCTGTGCTCGACGAGCCCGGGAAGGCATGGGCGGAGGAACTCTGCGTCTTAAACCCCCCCTTTGCGGTCCCGGTCATGGCCTGCATGCTAAAACTCCAGGGGATGAGTGTTGCGCTAATTACGGATCGGATGCAGGAGAGCGGCATATTCCGGAGGCTCCCCGGCGGTGAGTACGCCTTCGCCCATCCCCTCCTGCAGGAGCACTGCAGGCGTGAACTCTCCACTGGTGCGCGGACAGCGCTCAATGCTCGTGCGGCCGACTGCTTCGAACGCACCATGCACCGCCTCTCCGGCAGACTGCACGTCCTCCTCTCGCTTGCCTGCCACTTCTTCAACGCGCAGGAGTATGGGAAGGCCGCGGACCTGAACCTGGAACTGGGGCTCCGGTTCTACCACCGTGAGGATTACGATACGGCACTGGTGCTGACACAGCGGGCGGTCACCTCTGCCGAGCATATCGGGGATGACGCCCTCCTCGCCGCTGCACGGCAGCAGAGGGATCTTATCCGGCAGAAGATAGCCGGCCCGGTCGAGGCCGTGCGGTGAGGGTTTATCATCGCTTGAAAGAGAGATCTGACGCGAATTGCTATGCTTGAGGTAGAAGCAAAGTTTGCGGTCCCTGACCCGGGAGAAGTCAGGGCACGGCTCAACCGGCAGGAAGTCCGGATGACCAGAAGACAGCGGGAACACGACGTCTACTACAACGCCCCTCACCGCGATTTCGGGAAGACCGACGAGGCGTTGCGGGTCAGGTATGACGATACCGGGGTTACCGCGACCTACAAAGGGCCGAAGGTCCGGGTCGGGAGCGCAAAGGCCCGCGAGGAGTTCAACCTGGCGGTGGCCTCGGGGGAAACGCTTGAGGAGATCCTCTCCCGTCTCGGGTTCCGGCGGGCCGCCACGGTCTCAAAAACCCGGGAGTTCTACGAGATGGGAGACGTGACGGTGACACTCGACGACGTCGAGGGTCTCGGGACGTTTGTCGAGATCGAGATCCTGACAGAAGACGATAAAGAGGATGCTGCGGACCGGATCGGAGAAATTGCAAAAGGATTGGGTGTAGATGGCCCACCGATCTACACCTCGTATCTTGAGATGCTGTTATCTAAACGGTGATGAGGTCAATATGAATATCTTTTGGCTCCTTCCCAAAGTGGATGATAGCGCCGTACCCGTCTGAAGCGGGTCCGGGGTTGACGACGGTGACACCGTCGACCTCAGTGATGCCCCGTGCCTCGTGGATATGGGCACAGCAGACGAGGTCGAACCGGTTCATGTGCTTCCTGATGCTCCGGCTCCCGACGTGATCCTCGCCGACGGTGTCCAGGGCTTCGTATGGTGGGGCGTGGCTGAGCAGGACGTTGTGGACGTTCTTGTCCATGTGGTTGACAATTCGGGTGAGTTCTTTATCAATCTCTTCTTCCGTCAGCTCAAACGGCGTGTCGAAGGGGGTCTTGTTCGAACCTCCAAGACCTGCGAGCGTTATCTTGCCAAGGGCGATCCACGAGTTGTGCAGACAGACCGCATCTGAACGTTCAAGCACGTCGATGATCTCGCGGGGATCGCAGTTGCCGGGGATTGCGAAACATGGTACTTCAAAGTTGGAGAGTACCGAATCTACAGGCTCAAGTGGACCGAAGTTGGTGATGTCGCCTGCAATGATGACTGCATCGTAGTCGTAGCTGAGAAAAGCGTCAAGCTTTCCGTAGTTACCGTGCAGATCTGCTAAGAGTAGCACATCCGTCATGCACTATAAGTGAGAAGTGCGTCTAAAAAACCTTATCTCATGATCCATCCATGAACCGGTTATTCTCCCCCCGAGT
This sequence comes from Methanoculleus sp. UBA303, assembly GCA_002501655.1. GTDB lineage: Archaea > Halobacteriota > Methanomicrobia > Methanomicrobiales > Methanoculleaceae > Methanoculleus. The sequence goes on along the minus strand of DANY01000027.1, from coordinate 71,866 downwards.
GCCAGTTTGCCAAGAACCTTTTCTGTTTCCGGGAGGAGACTGCGTGGCCGGCTCTTCCAGAGCGGAGTTCCGGGTAGCGGCATGAAACAGTGGATATGGGCTTTCCCCGCCCGGGTGACCAATTTCACGAGATCGAGGGTTGCGCGCTGGTCGTCATCGCTCTCGAACGGCAGCCCGAGGATGAAATCCACGACCGGGATGAGCCCGTTCTCCCGGCAGAGGTCGACGGCACGGACGACGTCCTCGACGGTATGCCCCCGGTGCAGGCGGCGGAGAACCCGGTCGCTGCCGGACTGGGCCCCGAAGTGCAGGCGGGTGTTGGCGCAGTGGTCGAGGATGAGGTCGATGGACTGCTGCGATATGCATTCTGGGCGCACCTCGCCGGGGAATGTGCCGAAGTAGATCCGGCCGTCGAGGCTCTGGAGGAGCCGCTCCACTCGATCAAGCCGGAGGTGGATGCCATCGGAGCCGTAAGCGAACGCGTTCGGTGTGACGAACCTGATGTCGCGGAACCGCGCGGCGTACCGGCTGATCTCGTCGACGGAGCGGTGGCGCATGCACCGCCCGAAGAGGCGCGGTGTCTGGCAGTAGCCGCAGGAGAACGGGCATCCCCGGGTGATCTCGATGTAGCCTTTCACCTCCGAGAAGGGAGGATAGCCGTCGAGGAGGACGGTGTGGCGTGCCGGCGTGTAACCTTTGGCGGTAGCGACGCCGGGAGGCGGGTCCCGCCCCTCCTCGATGGCGGCGAGGAGCGCGGGGAGGGTGTACTCGCCCTCCCCGACGACGACGTAATCAGCATACTGCGCCACCTCACGGTAGCAGGCGGAGGCGTGGGGGCCCCCGACAATGGTTATGCAGTCCGCTCCCGCTATCTCGTCACGGTAACCCTGCCCGGTGATGGAGTTTAAACTGTAGCAGGTGACGTCGGGGCGGGGGCGCCGGGCTACCTCGAGGTTGTATCCGTGCACTTCACATGCAGCGGCGAGCGCAGCGAAGGAGTTGTTTGCTGAAGCGATATGTCGCCAGTGGACTTTCATGGGTGTAAGGTTCCGGACCGTGCAGGGCGCTCTCCGGGTGGCGGCGCCTCTTACCTGCACAAGCATTGAACATCGTTAACTTCTCCCGGAGATGCAATTAACGTGACGATTCGCCCCCTCCAGCGGATCAGGCCAGACGGTGTGTCCGGCCGGCCCCGGTCATACCGTACCAACCCCACCCTCCCCGAAAGAGGCCCCGGCAGGTAGGAATCGTTCACAACGAAGACCTGCCCTACATGGTGAGGGATCTACTCCCGAGGACGGCCGGGATATCCATCGTGAAGCGTTCAACAGCGCCCGGGAGCAGCATACCGACCCCCGGAGAGGCCGCCCGGGCAGCGGTGGAGCAGGTCTACGAGAAGGGGCCGGGGGTGAATGGCGGGGAAGGGAGCAGCGAAGCGGCAGGTTACCGGATAGGCTGCCTGAGACGGCAATCGCCCGGAGGGCGTCCGCAATTATATTTTTAATACAATATATTGGCACAAGAATTAAATATTGCCCGGCCTGTATTGACTCTCTTGCCGTGGAACGGCATGTTCCACAATCCAGGAGATGAGATACCTATGAGAGGAACTGCCACGCAGGTGGAGACACGAAATATTGTACGAGGGAAGGATATTGCGGATAGTTCGGTCAGGAACCCGCAGGGTGAAGACCTCGGGAGTATCAAGGACGTCGTGATCGATATCAACGAAGGCAGCATCGCCTACGCTGCCCTCTCGTTCGGCGGCATTATGGGACTCGGCGACAAGCTCTTCGCCATCCCCTGGGCGGCTCTTCGGTACAACGCGACCGATGACTCCTTCGTCCTGGATGTGCCCAAAGAGCGGCTGGAGAACGCGCCGGGCTTCGATAAGGACAACTGGCCGACGACCGCCGAGCGTGAGTGGCTCACCGGCATGTACAGCCACTACGGGTATACCCCCTACTGGGAGCGCCGCTCCGAGCGGTGAGCCTGCCGGAAGAGCAGGGACCAACCGGCCGCGGGCCCGTGTGCAGAGCCGGGCCCACGATTGGCGATAATATCCCGGGGCAGATGAGGATACCCCGGAGATGACTGCGCAGGGAAGACCTGTTTTGCATGGGGCTGTCCGGCCGACACGCCGGGTTAAGGCGGGCATGATGTCGGGAAATGCCGGACCAGGCCCCATATTTGCCCATACTGGCACTCCGGGTAAGATGCTAGGGCCAGTGCTCTCCGGTGTGAATTTAGGGCTGTGATCGGCGTAGCGACAAAACGAGAGAGACCCGATACACAAACCATAAAAGGCATCATAAGAGAGAAAGGCCGGAAACACGATGTTAAAAACCTCAATTATGGCCTATTGCTACACCGTGGGTCAGGATCCTCCGAACGGAGGAGGCCTGCAATCCCGGATATACGCGGAGCGACATCATACATAGTTCCGCGATGTATACAAGTTCCACTGGTTTTGCTTTTGCGGGTAATCCTCACGTACAACATATTCGAAATCCCCGGGATCGTTCGGAAACTCGATCCAGTAGAACTTTCGTCCTGTCTGGACATTATATGCCGTCTCCCAGTCAGTTTTAACCAAATTCGATTTGCTGTTTTTATAATTCACGATATCCTCTTTTGTTTGAACATAACCCAGCCCCGGGCGGATGGGTTTATAAATAGTGTACCAGGTTGTATCAACTGCTTTGATACCGTACTTAACAATTAAAAGATCGATAGCTGCGAGAACAGCATTTCCAGTTATCTCATGATCCGGATGTTCATGGGAGTTTCTCGCAATGTGAACCGGCGCATGTGAATTTATAAGAATCGTGTCTTTACTGTAGTTTCCGGAGATTATCGTCTGGTAGATTGTTTCCGCAAGACCCTCTGCGAGTTTCTCGCTGTATATGTTCTTCATCGTGCCGTTATGGAGACCTCCGTCCGGATAGAGATATGATTGTGACGGATTCGAGGAATCAGGATAACTCATTTGAACTTTTCTAACCACACCGGAGCCGACCCGGGCATCGACTCGGGATCTCCAGTCCAACTCCTGTATTATACTTGAGTTATCGAGGAACTCATGCTGGTAAGAGCCGTTAAGCCCGCATCTCTTTCTGGAGAGATCGTTTGAATAGAAGCCTCTATTAAATATCTGGCCGTTGGGAGCAACCCAATCTCTGGAATCCATTCCATCTTCTTTTATCCACGCCCTTGAGGTATTCGATTCAAGGCCATACTCGCGCCAATCAGCTCCTCCATCCGTCACAACGATCCAGAGAATCGGATGCCTGTTAAGATCGTACTTGTAGAGCGAACCTGACATCCCGATATCGATATCGTCGGGATGGGCTCCGACGTATACGGCCAATGTATTATTATCCACTGCGCTCACCCCGGCCGGCAATGTGAGGAGGAATATCGCGATGGTAACGGCAAGATAAACTTGTCTCATTATGAGTGACCCTTGACACCTGTCAGACAATAAACTATGGTGGCCCCTCCAGATTCCTCTCCCGAACCTTTGCTAGGGCGAGGCTGGGTAGAATCGTTTTAATTGTTGAACGATGCTCGTCCAATGGAATTCCGCCCGGAACAAGGCCTTATCCCCCTTTGGGAGTACTCGAACCATAAGATGGCCTTTACCCGGAAGGGAGTCTGACGGTCGGCAGAACAAAAGACGTCCCGCCGATCATAGATGTTTCAGGCCGGTGTCCTCTTGGAAGCAGCAGCTTGCCGACCTCGCTCTCCCGGAATGGCACGGTAAACCTTCAAGAAGAGCAGGCCGACCACGGGCCTGCGGCTGTCCGGTAATATTCACGGTGCTTCGGTATGGCAGGTATCCCCAACCTGAAGGCGGGGGAGAACCATGGTCAGTCGTTCGCCTGGCGCAGAAGAAGGCACAGGCAGACCTTATCACCGGGTGTGCCGGTCGGAAATTTCCAACGCCGGGATTAACAGTAACAGGTCGATTGAGAGTGCCCACAAGGGTTCAAAGCCCGGGCAACCGGAGATCCCACGTCCGGGATGCCGTGGCGAACACTATATATGCCAACGCACGCATGCAGTGAAACACCGTGATGCTGCGGAGAACGGCCGGAAGCCGAACCGTGGGCGCAGCCGCCCGTACACCCGGCAGAAGCCCGACCGTTCTTCGCTGTTCAGGGAGGTGTGCCGGTATGCAGAAGGTGATATCAAGACGAAAGAAGACCATCCGGGATATCGACGTGAGAGATAAGCGGGTACTCGTCCGCGCCGACTTCAACGTGCCGCTCGACGAAAACGGCGCCATTGAAGACGACACCCGCATCCGGGCCAGCCTGCCGACGATACGCTACCTCTGCGAGCGGGACGCACGGGTCATTCTCTGCTCCCACCTGGACCGGCCAAAAGGTGTGGTGGTGGAGCGGTTACGTCTCGCCCTCGTGGCAAACCGGCTCTCCGTGCTCCTCGACCGGCCAGTCGCCGCGCTCCAGGACTGCATCGGCCCCGAGGTGGAGAGCGCGGTAGCCGGGATGAGCGGCGGGGACGTCGTCCTCCTCGAGAACCTCCGGTTCCACCCCGAGGAGAGAACGGACGACCCGGCCTTCGCGGAGGACCTAGCCCGCCTGGCTGACATCTACGTCAACGACGCCTTCGGAGCCTCCCACCGGGCCCATGCATCGATCGCGGGCGTCCCGGAGCACCTGCCGGCGGTAGCCGGGCTCCTGCTCGCGAAGGAGGTGGAAACGTTCACGCGCATCTTGCAGGACCCCGAACGGCCGTTTGCGGCCGTCATCGGCGGGGCCAAGGTGAGCGACAAACTGGAGGTCCTCGAGAACATCATATCCCGGGTGGACCTCCTCATCATCGGGGGCGGCATGGCGGCGACGTTCCTTGCGAGCCGCGGGTACGGGACGGGCCGATCGCACGTCGAGACCGACAGCCTGGACGATGTCCGGGGAATCTCGGCGACGGCGACGGAACGCGGCGTCCGCCTCCTCCTGCCCCGGGACGTCGTCGTCGCCGAGAGCCTGGAGGCAGGCACCCGGGCCCGGGTTGTGCCTGCCGCGGAGATACCGGACGACCGGATCATCGCCGATATCGGGCCCGCGGCGGCGAGCGAGTTCTGCCGCGAACTGGGAGACTGCCGGACGGTCGTCTGGAACGGGCCGATGGGGGTCTTCGAGATTCCGGAGTTTGCGGAGGGGACGCGCCGGATTGCCGCAACCCTCGCCACGCTCCACGGCACAACGGTTGTCGGCGGGGGATCGACCGCGGATGCGGTGACACGGTTCGGGCTTGCCGACCGGATGACCCACGTCTCGACCGGCGGTGGGGCCGCGCTCACGATGCTTGCGGGAAAACCGCTCCCGGGTGTTGAGGCGCTCGAGGATACGGAGGAGCCATGAAGCGGATCGGCATCCTGACCAGCGGCGGCGACGCCCCGGGGATGAACGCCTGCATCCGGGCAGCGGTGCGCACAGCGCTTGCAAACGACCTTGCCGTCGCCGGGATACGCCGGGGGTACACCGGGCTCATCGAAGGCGATGCGGTGCCGCTCGACCGGGCGGCGATCCGGAACACCATCCACCTGGGCGGCACCATCCTCGAGACCTCCCGGAGCCAGGACTTCTACACAAAGGAAGGGAGGCTCCGGGCAGCAGCGGCCATCGAGCGGATGGGGCTTGACGGCGTGGTCCTGATCGGGGGGGACGGGACGTTCCACGGTGCAAGCCTGCTTGCCGCCGATGCCGATACGGTGGCGCTTGTGGGGGTGCCCGGGAGCATCGATAACGACGTCTACGGGACCGACTACTGTATCGGGTTCGATACGGCGGCAAACTGTGCGGTTGAGGCGGTCGACCGCATCCGCGACACGGCTCGGTCCCACGAGCGCCTCTTCTTCATCGAGGTGATGGGGCGGACGGCCGGGTTCCTGGCGCTCGAGAGCGGCATCGCCGGCGGCGCCGAGGAACTGGTCATACCGGAAGAAGAGCTATCGGTCGCCCGGATGAGCGAGCATATACGTGAGGGTTTTACCATCGGGAAGAAGAGCGCGATCGTGGTGGTCGCAGAGGGGAAGACGCCGGGCGTCTCCTTCCAGATCGCCCGGGAGGTCAGAGAGCACCTGGATCTGGACTCCCGTGTCGTCGTTCTCGGTCACCTCCAGCGGGGCGGGCCGCCGACGCTCCGCGACCGGGTGCTCGGGAGCCTCCTCGGTGTCGCCGCCGTCGAGGCGCTGCTCGAGGGCCGGAGCGGGTGCATGGTGGGAGAGGCAGGGGGAGCCCTCGCGTGCACGCCGCTCGAAGAGACCTGGCGGGAGAAAAAATCGCTCAACGAGAACTTACGGCGGATATTTGCTATCCTATCCGGGTAGGCCGGGAGAGTGGGGTTCCCATGGATCTCTTTTATCCCGCCGGAGGGGATCAGAGGAAGGGTTGATCCCATGGACGCTATCGAGGTGATCGACCTCACCAAACGGTTCGGTGACAACATCGCCGTGAACGGAATCAGGTTTCGGGTGAGGGAGGGCGAGACGTTCGGGTTTCTCGGCCCGAACGGGGCGGGCAAGACCACCACCATTAGGATGCTCACCGGCATGACCGGGATCACAAGCGGCCGTGCCCTGATCCACGGCCACGACATCGTCCGCGATACCCTGGCCGCGAAACGGTTGATGGGCATCGTCTCCGAGACATCGAACGTCTACGACGAGCTCTCCGCCTGGGACAACCTCGTCTTCACCGGCCGGCTCTATCACCTCGGGAAGGCGGAGATCCGGAGGAACGCCCGGGATCTCCTCGAGACCTTCGGTCTCTACGGACGGCGCCACGAGCCCGCAGAAGGGTTCTCGAAGGGGATGAAACGCCGCCTGACGCTTGCCATGGGGCTCGTGAACAGTCCAGGGGTCCTCTTCCTCGACGAACCCACATCCGGGCTCGACGTCCAGAGCCGACGGCTCATCAGGGACGTCGTCCAGGACCTCGCCCGGGAGAACGTCACTATCTTCCTGACAACCCATGACATCGAGGAGGCGAACGTCACCTGCGACCGGGTCGCCATCATCAACCAGGGGACGATCGCTGCGATCGATGCGCCGGAGAAGTTGAAGCAGACCTTTGAGAGCCTCCAGTCGGTCGAGGTCTCCTTTGATTCCGCGCGACCCGGTCTCCTTGAGGCGCTTCGGACGCTCCCGCAGGTCAACGCCGTCCAGAAAGAGGGGGATAAGTTCCGGCTCTACACCGCGGACCCCCCGGAGGTCCTCGGCTCCCTCTGTGCGTTTGCAAAGGAGCAGAACCTGCGCCCCATCAGCATCACCACCCGCGGGCCGAGCCTGGAGGAGGTCTTCATCCGCCTCACCGGGCTCTCCGTCGGCACGAAGAAGGAGGCGGGGGAAGCCGATGCCGGGCTGGTTTGAGCAGATCTCCTGTGATCTCGGCGCCGCATGGGCAATCGCACGGAAGGACATGAAGATCTACTACATCAAACCCTCCATCCTGGTATCCAGTCTGCTCTTTCCGTTCGTTATGTTCCTCGCCTTCGCCATAGGGAGGAACGCCCCGGCCGGAACCCTGCTCCCCGGTCTCCTCGCTATCACTCTCCTCTTCAGCGCCTCGTCCATCGAGCCGGTCTCCATACCAATCGAGCGGAGGACGAAGACCTTCGACCGCCTCCTCGCAGCCCCGGTATCGGTCCGGGCGATCGTCCTCGGGGCAAGCCTGAGCGGCGCGGTATTCGCGTCTGCGATCGGCATCGCGACGACCGCGATCGGCCTGGTCGCCTTCCGCACGGGAATCATCCACATCGTGGCGCTTCTTGCCGGGCTCGCGCTCACCTCCCTCTGTTTCTCGACGATGGGCACGCTCTTTGCCGCCTACCGCACAGAGAACGTGGGTGAGGTGATGTCGCTCTTAAACCTCGTCCGCCTGCCCCTCCTCTTCATCAGCGGGGTCTTCATCCCCCTCGCGAGCATGCCGGCATGGGGACAGACCATCGCCCTCCTCTCCCCCCTCACCTACGCTCACGACCTGATACTCTTTGCGTTCGACGGGACGACGCTCTTCGGCCCGGTCGCCGATACTGCCGTCCTGGTGTTGGCGACCGTCCTCTTCCAGGCCGTCGGGGCCCTCCTCTACCGGAGGTCGCGGGAGTAGGCCGTAAGGTTCCCGGGTTAGACGGAACTCTCCCAGCCCTGGCCCATATCGACGAGGGGCCGGACCTCGCCGACCTCGAACGTCACCACGGCATGGATCATCGCCGCAGCCTCCTCGCCCACAACCCGGGCGATCTCCCTCTGGTAGGTATCCAGCATCTCCCCGGATGTCGCATACTCCTTCATCCTCAGGTAGACCCGGAGCCCTTTCCAGTCCATGATCGTCTCCCCTTGCTCCACGATGGTGAAGATCGCGTTCGGGTTCTCCCGGAGGTACTTGAACGTGCGGTTCTCTCCGAGCGCCATAACGACGGTCTTCTCGTCGGTCATCTGCGGCGAGCCGAAGACTGCCGCATCGACCTTTCCGTCTCTGCTCGCGGTGCTGAGGACGCCGATCCTCGGCTGTTTGTTGAAGTAGTCCATAAGTTTGGCTGGCACCATGAATTCTGCCTTATCGTCCCTGCATAAAAGAGTATGGGTTCCGAAGTCCCCCTGGGAGGACCCCATCTCAGACCGCCAGGAACTCCCCAGGAGCGAGAGCGGTGGCGAGCATCACCATATTGATAGCACGGTTCCCGGTCCAGGTGCCGGTTTCCAGATTTCTGTCGTCCATCCAGAACTCTACGATAGCATCCGCAAGCGGCACGTAATCCACGAGGGCTTCCGCCCGCCGCTCCAGGGAACCTGGCCCGAAGAGGCCCTGGTTCTCTCGGATCCGTCCGGCGAGCCCCTGGATACCCGCAAGGCCGATCGCGAGCCCGAGCTCCCGGAAGGCGAGGCGATACTCCGCAGAGTGCTGGAGGCTGCCGCCCCTCGCAAAGGCGGCGAGACCTGCGAGAACTGCGTCGAGGACGGAGCGGAGCAGGTTGACGTGAGCAGACCCGCCGCGGTCCATCAACTGTGCTATCCTTCCAGCGTCAAAGAGGAGGCCGCCAATGCCGAGCGGATCGTCCGTGGCCCAGTTTCCTTCCTGACAGATGCCGGCCATATCGGCGATCTCGGGCGAGAGGTCGAGGTGCGGCGATTTCCCGGCAGCCGCCTGGAGCTCGCTATAGGTGACGAACCCATCGAGCGGGTCGTGCTGGCCCATGGCAGGGACGAGCGGCCGGGAGAGGTCGATGCTCATCTTCCAGTGCATCCTCTTCCTGCCGCCGGAGGAGGGCGTGTAGGTGAACGCGGCATGGGCAGCCTCTGCAAGTTCCACCGCCCACCTGAGATAGGTCGGGTCTCCAGTGACCCGACTCACCCGATTGAGCGCGTGCATCCATTTAGTTAGGTAGTGATAATACTGCCCGTCCCGTTCCCACTCAAGGCGCTCGTCGAACGGCTCGCCGGGCCTGCGTTCGGGGAGCGGTTTCCCGATCCGGAGGCCGCCCCGGGTCGGGTGGGCCTCGCCTTCTCCTTCGGGAAGACCGCTGATCCAGCCGGCCCTCTGGTCGTCGTCGCGGTGCCGGCCGAGGGTGTGGTGCACCTGGCTGACGAGGGCGAGCGCGAGGTCACGGAAGGCCCCGTCGTTTGTCCGGCGGAAGAGTTCGAGGTAGTTGCAGACAGCGTAGGCGTCCGTCCAGAGGTAACGCCGTGGGGGGGAGCAAGGGGGATCGAGTCCGGTCAGGCCGGCGAACTCCGCCATGAGTTCCCGGACGGTTGTGGTGGTTGCGTTCTCGGTCATGGCTCCTCTGTCCGGGGGCATACTTCCCGCCACCCGGAATAAGATTTTCCCGGGAGCTCATGAGGGGCAGGATACCGGCATCCACCGCGGTCAGTAGCCCGTCGCGTAGTAGTAGCCGTCCTCTTCCCTCACGTGCACCGGGACGCGAAAGAGTTCACCGACAGCATCATCGGTCAGGACGTCCGCTTTCGGGCCGTCCTCCTGAATGGCACCGTCCCGCATGAGGATGACCCGGGATATCTCAGGTATGATATCGTGGAGGTTATGGGTCACCAGGATGATCCCCGTCCCCGACCGCGCAATCTTTCTGAGGGTCGTCCGGAAGGAGTGGAGCGCGTGCAGATCGAGGCTGGTTGTGGGCTCGTCGAGGAGGAGGGTTCCCGGGTCGTGGACGAGGGCCCTCCCGATCAGGAGCCTCCGCGCTTCGCCGGAGGAGATCTCCGTCATTGGGCGGTCTGCGAGATGGGCGACACCGAGAAATTCAAGGATTTCATCCGCCTTCTGCTCCATTCCGGGAGTCACCTCGTGGGAGAGGAAGAGCCCGACACTCGAGAAGAACCCCGAGAGGACGACCTCGCGGCCCGATATTCCCCGGGTGAAGGTGTGCTGGAGGTCGCCGGAGACAAGCCCGATGTGGGATCTCAAGGAGAAGGCGTCCCACCGGTCCCGGCCCAGGAACCGGAACGTGACGCCCGGTCCCCGGTACGAAGGGTAGTACTCCCGGGCGATCGCCCGGATGAGCGACGATTTCCCGGCACCGTTCGGCCCGAGGAGAGCGATATGCTCCCCTTCGCGAACCGTGAGCGATACCGAGTCGAGGAGCTTTCTCCCGCCCCTGACGACGGTGAGATTCCGAAACTCGATCAGGGGCGGGGGAGACTCCCGCCCCGCCGGGTCGTGCCCTGTTGCTCTGCCAGATGATTGCCCATCTTTCATGCCGTCCATCCGGACGGGCCGTGCGGTCCATCCCGCCGACCCACCGGACCCCGTACATGAGCTGATGGGAGGAGATTTGAAGGTTATCCCATACTCCTCAGCACGGAGCCCTTGCACTGCTGTTGGCGTTGTAGATCTCCCTCCGGTGGAAGAGGTAGATCACCATAATGATGACCCCGCCGACAAGCGTCGCCGCTCCCCAGGTTATCGGCCGCCAGGTGACGATATCCCCAAGTAGCGCCTCCTTCTCGAAGTTGTCCCCGGCACGGATACTCTGTGCGTCGTAAAACATCGCAACGGCGGAGAGAACGAGGATGATCGGGAGGAACTCGCGGTCGTACACGACCGGGAGAAGCCAGGCCAGGGCAATGAGGATCAGCAGCATGTTGTCCTGGTAGCCGCTCCGGTCTCCTCCCGCGGTACCAACCGGCTCCGGGGCGGGGGTCGCTCCCGGGCCCCGCCCCTTCCACGCGCTCTCGTAGCCTGCTTCCGCGGTTGTTTGCCGGGGCGGCCTGATGGCGCCCGTGTTCGGGCACCACCCGAGTTTTTTCCTGATATACTCCAGAAATACCGTCATTTGACTGCCTCCAGCGCCCGGGCTACCCGTTCGGGGTCATTAGTATAGATGTGGAGGAACCCGGCTGGCTCCAGCGTCACCTTGAGATGGCCGGGATACTGCAGACCGAGTAATGCGCGATAGAGCAACTCCAGCATAAACACTGCAAAACCGACCTTGAAGAAGGCACGGAAAACGAAATCAGGGTCGACAGTTTGGCCGCCCGGATACGGCATCCACCCAGCCCACACCCAGATGAAGAAGAACCCCGCATATATGAGGATCAAGAGCAGCGCAAACGCCCGGCGAAGGATGAGAGGAGACGTCTCCTTCACCACGACCGACCTAAAGGCATCCTTTCCGAAGATGAGCGGCCGGGAACGTGGCCTTCGGACGATGACGGTATTTCCGGATGACTCTATTACACCTCGTTTTGTATCGAAACAGAGATGCACTGCGGCAAACGCCATGAAGGAGAGGCTCGCGAGAATATAGAACCCGGCGCGCAAGGAAGGGATCAGGAAGGCTGCCGCGAAGAGCCCGCCGAAGACAAGAATCGAGATCGGTAAGAAACGAGGACTGATGTAATCCACGAATACGCCCTCCAACACTTCCCGGCTGCCCCCTGCCGCCATCCCGAGTCCGACCTCGCCGTCCGGTGCGGCATACCGCCGCCTGCCGGTACCGGCCGCTGCCGCGTTCGGGCACCACCCGAGTTTCTTCCGGATATACTCCATGAAGACCGTCATCAGAATCGCTCCAGCGCCCGGACTATCCGTTCGGAGTCATCGGTGTAGATCGCAGCGACCCTCTTCCCCGTGGTCGTTATCGTCAGGGCTCGCAGGAAACGGGTCCGCAGGTAGGTGCGGTAGAAGATCACCGGGAAGAAGATCGCGGCGGCAACGCCGAAGAGAAACCGCATGGAGGCAGGATTATCCAGTCCAGTATATATACTGCCGGCCGCCGATACAAGAAGCGCCGCCAGTGCCACCGCAAGGAGCCACGAGGGGATAGGGAGTTTGTTCTCTCCCACCTCCGCCTTCACGACGGCATCTTTCGGGATGACGATGGGCCGGAAGAGCGGCCGCCTGATGGTGATCGTGTCCGAAGATATCTCGACGCGGCCCCTTCGCACGGCCCCGTAGAACTCCATGCCGGAGTAAGCCAGCATGATAGCCAGCAGAAGAAGGCGGCTCGCGGGGGCTGCCATGGCGAGGCCGCCGATGAGGAGAGCGCCGGCAACGAGCAGAATGAGGCACCTTCCCGGAGTGCCGATCAGTCCGTAATCCACCAGTGCACCCTCCACCACCTCCCGGCTGCCCTCTCCCGCCGCCCCGAGCCCGACCTCGCCGTCCGGCGCGGCATACCGCCGGCGGACGGTGCCGGCCATTGCCGCGTTCGGGCACCAGCCCATCAGCCTCCGTATCGCCCCGGAGAACCTCATCGCCATACGACCCCCTCCTCCCCGCCGCATTCGCCCTGCATCGCCGTATCCAGAGTGTACATCGACCCGTTCTCCGCGATCAGGGTTGTGCGGTGCCGCCGCTCCCAGAGGATCGTAACGCCGTACGAAATCCAGCCCATGAGGCTCAAGGCCAGCATGAACCCGAGAATATGGCCGAACATGCCGCTCCGAACGAAATACGCCATGCAGACAGCAAGAAGAATGAAGGCTACCGGCCAGCTCAGGTCCCTTGCTATGCGCAGTCTCCGGCTCATGTTGGCTCTGATGAACTCCCCGGCGGCAACCCGTGCATACTGCTTCCGGTAACCGAGCAGGAAGCCGAGGGCCCCTCCCGCCCCGATGGCAAGGCCCGTCCCCACAGCCGGATACCCCCACACATCCTCGACCAGGAGAAAGAGTATCGCTGCCGCCGCCGAGAAAGCTAGCGCCGCGATGAGCAGCTGGTTGTGGTAGCGGCTCCACCACCCGGGTCGAACCCGGAGGGGCCCGTCCCGCCCGCCCGGTGCCGCGGCCGTCGCCGGCCGCACCGCGAGATCCAGCCGCATCGAATCCCTCATGGGACACCACCCGAGGTAAGCCCGTATCGTCTCCAGAAGTGGCATCATACCCTCTCCCCGAGTTTTTGTGCATCCTCTGGCGACTCCGTCAAAAGGGGCTCGTTGTGGAACTCCACCCCGAATTTGTCCCGGATGGATATGCAGAGCAGATCCATCGCTCCATGGGCCATCATCAATCTGTCCCCTCCGGTGTGCGCCGCCGCTTCCAGATGAAGATGATAGCAAAGGAAACAACCCCGATCAGCGCGATTACCTGGAGGAGAGGGAGAACGGGATACCCCAGCGCCAGATAGCGCAGGACGGTGAGCCCGACCGCCAGGAGGTAGAAGACGATCGATCTTGCGAGGGTGACCCGTTGCTCGCCGCCGTCGGTGAAGATAATGCGCGCCAGGAGTATGCCGATGACGATGATGGTGGGAAACCAGTAGATCTGGCTGATGGAGTATGCAAGGGATGCGTAGAGGTAGATCAGGAAGACAGTGACGAGAATGGTGGCATCGACCGCCTTCTCAATGACGACTCTTCTCTGCTTCGTGCCCTCCTCTCTTTGTTCCCCCGACCTGAGGGCGTGGCGGAGGATACTCATGGGGTTGGGGTCGGTCAGCTGCTCCTTTCGTCTATACCACACCATGACGAGAAAGTGCGCTACAGTAGGAACCACTGCCAGGGGAAATGCATAGGAGATCGATATCGGGAGGTAGCCGCCCAGGATGAGAAACCCTATGGCAAGAAATGATATCCAGTAAACCGCTCCAATCGAGCGCCAGAGTTCCTCTTTGACGATAGCATCCATCTCCATACCTGCGCCCCAGTGCCGTCGGCCGCCATGCGGAATATCCCCATGTATGCCAGAGTCCGGTTGCACCTGCCGGTGCACCCGCCCCTCTGCGGGACACCACCCGAGGTAGGTCCGGATCGTCTTCAAAAGGGACATCATACCCTCTCCCGAAGTTTTGCGAAGAGTTCGTCGGCCATCCGTGTCGGATCGTCGGTCCTCGTCAGCGTGACGCCCAGTTCATCCGCGTAGCCCCAGAGGAGCTCGATGCACCGGGCATACCGGGGGCATGCGCCGCAGTCGCCCTCGTGCTCGTACCAGACCTGCACCCCGTGATTTGCCGACACAAAGACGATCGCGCCCGCATCGAACGGAACCGAACGCCCGAAGAGGACCCCAATCTCTGCGTTCAGGCTTTCTGCGTCGATCTGGTTTGCCTGCGCCATCTCGATGAGCGTCTCCTCGACCTTCCGGTCCATGGTGATGAGCGCCTTCGAGACCGCCTGGCGGGATATGCTGAAGCGGTCTGCGATCTGGATGTTCGGGAGACCACTGCGCCGGAGTCTCCAGAACGCAAACTGCCTGTCGTTCAGGGGGAGAGGCATGAGTCAACATTATGGGGTTGACAATATATACGTTGCGATTTATTCCTGAACCGGCGCCATGTACGATGCCCGGCCACCGGATATCCCTTCATCCGCACCCCCCTTCCCGGACGAACCAACGAACGGTCGCCGTCTGCACGCGCTCCAGCCGGAAGACGGATCAGAATATTAATCCCCACCGCCCCAGAACAGGGCCATATGGACACAGCACTGCGTGACGCCTACATCCGGCTCCATGAGCGGTACTTTCCGGGGACGGAGCTCCCGATCGCGTTCGAGGTCGGGGGCGCAATCGTTGGGGCGGAGAAAGTCCCAACCCCAAAAGGCTGGAGGTGCTTCGTATGCGACCTCGTGAAGGTCCGGAAAGGAGCGAGCCTCATCTTCGACGAATACTCGATCGGGTGCCGCGGAGGAAGGTTCTACCTCGGCTACGAAGCCGAACGGTTCCCCGACTTCCGCTACTTCCTCTCCTCCGGGAAGCCCGGGGTCATCGAGGGGGAACGTTACAAACAGACGCCCGAGATCGTGGACGAACTCGACCGGGGAACCGTCCGGATACCCACGAAGGGCAGGAGCATCGTCTTCAAGCGCTGGGATAACCTCGCGGACGCGGACAACCCGGACGCCGTGGTCTTCTTCGCCCGGCCGGAAGTGCTTTCCGGCCTCTTCACGCTCGCAAACTTCGACCAGAGCGACCCGAATGGGGTCATCTGCCCCTTCGGCGCCGGGTGCAGCTCGGTCTTCTATTACCCCTGGCTTGAGCAGCAGGAAGAGAACCCAAAGGCGGTGCTCGGTATGTTCGACCCCTCGGCGCGGCCCTGCGTCCCACCAGACATCCTGACGATGGCCTTCCCCATGAAGAAGTTTGAGCGGGCGATCGGTTTCATGGAAGAGAGTTTCCTCACAACGGGCTCCTGGGAGAAGGTGATGAAGAAGATCGCCCGGAGCAACGTGCTTCATGCGCCCTGAAAAGGTGGCAGGGTGATGAGGTCAGCCGGCCACCCGGTCGAAGAACGCAACCATCTTCCCGTAGGCATCCCCTGCGGCAGGGCCCTGTGAGAACTGCCCCCCGGATCAGGGGAAGCCGTACCAGGCGGAACTCTTCTATCCGGGATCGCAATCGGGGATCCCGGATGTATGAAGACACTCATTATGCAGCAGAAGAATACTGCCCGTAGAAGAGCGAATCCACGCGACGCCCGAGAGCGAAGATGTGGTACACTGGAACGGAGAACGATAGAACCGGCAAACGTTCCGGGCAGTTGATGCGGACTCCCGGTGATACATCTTCTGAAGGAGAATCCATATTTTGACATTCAATTGCGAATCACTCGAAGAAATGGACGAAATGGCCCAACACCTGGAAAGCCTGATCGCGTACGCCAACGTCCCTATCATTGTCTGGGATGCGGAACTCAGGATCACCAGGTTCAACAACGCCTTCGAACGGCTGACGGGGCGGGCCGCGGACGAGGTCATCGGGCAGCCCCCGGCAGTTTTCTTCCCCGCTGCCCGACGGGAAGAACTGATGGACCTCGTCCGGAAGACGACGGCCGGGGAGCGATGGGAGGTCGTCGAGATCCCCATACTCACGGCAGACGGTAGGATCAGGACCGTCCTGTGGAACTCCGCCACCCTGTATGAGAGCGATCGGAAAACAGTCGCCTCAGTCATCGCCCAGGGGCAGGATATCACCGAGCGCAAGCAGGCCGAAGAGGCGCTGCAGAGAGCTCACGACGAACTGGAGATGCGTGTCCGAGAACGCACCCTCGAGTTCCAGAAGACCAACGAGGCCCTGCAGGCCGAGATCACCGAGCGCGCTCCCGCAGAGGAGGCGGTGAGAGCAGAGCGGGAACATCTCTATAGCGTCCTGGAGATGCTGCCGGTATATGTGATCCTGTTGTCGCCGGACTATCACATGCCCTTTGCCAACCGCTTCTTCCGGGAGCAGTTCGGGGAACCCGAAGGCCGGCGCTGCTTCGAATACCTCTTCGGGCGCACGGAGCCCTGCGAGAACTGCGAATCATACCGCGTCATGAAGACAGGAGCGCCCCACCACTGGGAGTGGACCGGTCCGGACGGACGCGATTACGACATCTTCGACTTCCCCTTCACCGACGCGGATGGTACATCCCACATACTGGAGGTGGGCATAGACATCACCAAGCGTAAGCGGGCCGAGGAGGCACTGCAGAAGGTAAACGAGACGCTCGAACAGCGCGTAGTCGAGCGCACGGGCGAACTCGCGAAGACTAATGCAATCCTGAGTGCCATCTGCGAGAATACACCGGCGCCCATCTACGCCACCGACCGCCGGAGCCATGTCGTGATGTGCAACCCTGCCGTGCTCAGGACGATCGGCAGACCCGCCTCCGAGGTGCTCGGCAGATCGAAGATTGAACTCCTCGGCCCCGAGATCGGCGGACCCGTCGTGGCCAACGAACAGCGCGTTATGGAGACCGGGACTACCGAGACCTTCGAGGAAGCGGTCGGCGACCGGATCTACTACTCCACAAAGACACCCCTGCGGGACGCGCAGGGAGACGTCACCGGAGTTATAGCCGTCGGAACAGAGATCACGGAGTTGAAGCGGGCGGAAGCGCAGAGGCAGGAGTTCCTGGAGCAGCTGCAGCGGTTCGCCGAAGAGTTAGAGGTCCAGAACGTAGACCTGCATGATGCCGCCGAGCAGCTCCTGGAGAAAAGCGACGAACTGGCGCGCCTTAACCGGGTTCTGCAGGAGAGCGAGGCGCATTTTCGCTCCCTCATCGAGAACGCGTCGGATATCATCGTACTCCTCGACATGAGAGGGCGGATCACCTACGCGAGCCCGTCAGTGGAGCGGATCGGAGGCTACAACCCTGATGACCTCATCGGCATGAACGTACTCGACCTTACGCATCCTGATGACGCACCAGAGGTGGTGGAGGCGATGAGAACCGGAGCGGCCCGGCCTTCGGTGAGACTCACCTTCGAGGTCAGGGTCAGGGATTCTGCCGGCCGGTGGATCATCCTCGACGTTACGGGTGCGAACCTGCTCCGGGAGGGGAACGAGCGGGGGTTCATCGTGAACGCACGTGACGTCACCGACCGAAAGCAGGCTGAGGAGGAGCGGAACAGGCTGATCGCCAGTCTCGAAGAGGCCCACCGGGAGGCGAACCTCTACCTGGACATCATGACGCACGATATCAGGAACGCGAACAATGTCTCCGGGATCTACGCTGATCTCATGCTCGACCTGCTCGAGGGCACCGAGAAGACCTACGCCCGGAAACTCCACGACAGCATCGCGCGGAGCACTGAGATTCTCATGAACGTGGCGACGATCCGGCGGATTCACACCAGATCGGCGGGATTATCGCCGGTGGACCTCAACGCGATCGTCAGGGAGGAGATCAGAAGCTTCCGTGGAGCATCGATACGGCAGGAGGTTCCGCCGCTCGAGGTCCTGGCGGACAACCTCCTGCCGACGATCTTTACGAACCTCATCGGCAACAGCGTCAAGTTCGGCAGCCCTGACGTGGAGATCGTCGTCAGGGCGGAGGAGCGGGACGATGAGGTGCTGGTCTCGGTGGAAGATAACGGACCTGGCGTGCCCGACGACGTGAAGGAGAAACTCTTCAACCGGTTCGAGCGGGGGAAAGCCCGGGGGAGGGGCGATGGGCTCGGCCTCTTCATCTGCAGGACGCTCACCGAGCGCTACGGTGGACGGATCTGGATCGAGGACCGACTCCGGGGATGCCCGGGTGAGGGGGCGGCGTTCAGGTTCACGCTCAAATTGGCGGAGCGGGATCGAGATCTCCAGAATGACCGCAGAGGTCCTCGCCCCCCCGGCCCCGTGCGGGCAGCTTCCGATAGCATTCCGGGATGAATCCAACACAGGGGGGTCGGTGACCGTCCGGCATCATCCGGCGACGTCGGACAGCCTTACGCCCCTTCACCCATTCAGCCTGCTCTGGAGCGGAACGTATCGTTTGATTCCCCTTCGCTCGAGAATCTGGCGCGGACATTCTCCACCAGGTCGTCGGTCGTCAGCAGGAGGAGCGTATCGCCGGCCTCGATGACGGTGCTGCCGCCCGGGACAAACCGTTCATCCCCTTTCTGCATGAGGATGATGAGCGCGCCTTTTGGTAACCCGAGGTCGACGACCTGCTTCCCGACAGCCGGGGCGTCGGGAGGTATAACGAGCTCGATCAGTTCGCTGGGTGTATCGGGATCCACATCGAACTCCCGGGAGAGTTTGCGCTTCTCCTGGAGAGGAGCGGCAAGGCCGAGCCACCGGGCGACGGAGGGGATCGATGTCCCGTGAACAAGCGCCGAGACGAGGACGATGAAGAAGACGATATTAAAGATCATATCTGCGTCCGGCACTCCTGCAACAAGGGGGTAGGTCGCGAGGATGATCGGGACGGCCCCCCGCAGCCCCACCCAGGAGACCAGGGCCTTCTCGTTCATCGGCATCTTCCAGGGAAGAAGTGTGAGCAAGACGGCAACCGGCCGTGCAACCAGGATCAGGAAGAAGGCGGTGAGAACGCCGGGAACGATCACCGGTACAAGCTCTGAAGGGAAGACGAGCAGGCCGAGCGCAAGGAACATAACGATCTGCATCAACCATGCAATCCCGTCGTGGAACCGGATCAGGCTCTTTTTATAGACGACGATGCTGTTGCCCATGACAAGCCCGGCGACGTAGACCGCAATAAATCCGTTTCCCCCAACGGTAGCGGTCAGTCCGTACGTCAGCAGCACCATGGAGAGACTGAGCACCGGATACAGTCCCTCGGATTCCAGTTTAAGGCGGTTGATGAGAAATACGACGAACCTGCCAAGCCCGTAGCCGAGCAGGCCTCCGACTACCATCTGCTGCACAAACATCGGGATGAGAGCAAGCACCGATGAGCCCGGAGTAAGGATCAGAGCGATGATACCGGTAGTGAGAAAGACCGCCATGGGGTCGTTGCTCCCCGACTCAAACTCGAGGAATGGCCGCAGGTTTCCTTGCAGGCGTGCTCTTGCCATGCGGAGGACCGAAAAGACCGCTGCCGCATCGGTGGACGAGACAACCGCCCCGAGAAGGAAGCCCGTAAGCGGGGATAAGCCAAGGACCAGGACGGCAAATGCGCCGAGCAGGACCGCGGTCAGGACAACGCCGACCGTGGAGAGGGCGATCCCCGGCCAGAGAACAGGCTGGATCTGCTCCCACCGGGTGTCGAGGCCGCCGGAGAAGAGGATGTATGCAAGTGCAATAACCCCGATCGTCTGGGCAATCACCGGATCGTCGAACGGAATACCGCCCGGCCCTTCGGAACCCGCCAGCATACCGACGACGAGGAAGATGAGGAGCGCAGGGACGCCGAGCCTCTCTGAGAACTTATTTGCAATGATGCTGATCAGGAAGAGCAACGATACGCCGAGAAATATGATTTCGAGGGTGAGCACCATCTGTGGATATAACTCATGCTCAAGGCGCCTTAATATTGACTCCTCGTTGTTTTGAGCGGGTACGCTGAACTACGGTTTTGCCGGCGAACCTTGACGCTTCCACGGAGAATCGATACGGCAGGGGGTTCCGGTGCATTTCGCTGCATTCATATAGTCGCCGTTAAAACACGTCACTCAGGATGGCAGAAACTCCAACTCTTTCCCGGTCCGCAAGCACCGTACTCCTGCTGACGGCGGCGGTATTCCTCATCGTCGGAGTCCAGTTGATCTCGTACATCGCCACCATCGTCGCCGTATCGCTGATCCTCGCCATGCTCGCGTATCCCGCGACGAAAGCGCTCCGCTCGAGGGGCCTCCCCGAAGTCGCCGCCGTCGGCGTGGTCGCCGTCATCGCCTTCCTTGCAGTCCTGCTGGTCTGCTATCTTGTCTTCTTCTCGTTTGAAAGCCTGATATCGGGTCTCCCCCTTTACCAGCAGGTGCTGACCATAAGAATCTCGGAGATCCTCGCCGTATTCGAGAGATTCGGGGTCAGCACGGGCTCGATCTCCCCAGGTTCGATCGACCTGCAGGGATTTGCCAGAATCCTCTCTTCATCCGCCATAAGCCTCGCAGACCTTCTCCTCTACCTCTTCTTCATAGCGGTAACGACCCTTTTTATGCTCCTTGAGGTACCGCGGGTGCCCGGCCGTATACGGAAGGTGACGGGAATCAGGTCCGAGAGCGTCGAGGCGTTCTCTCGCATGAGCAGGTTTCTGATCGATTTTGTCATCGTCAGGACCGAGGCAAACCTCGTCCACGGCTTCCTCTTCGGTGCGTTCCTCTGGGTTATGGGGGTGCATTCAGCCGTTCTCTGGGGAGTGCTGACGTTCCTGCTCTCGTACATCCCCTACATCGGCCTGATCATCGCGGCACTCCCGGCGATCTTCTTTGCCTGGCTGCAGTTTGGGCTCTGGGGGGCGGTCGCAGTGATTGCCGCCGTCGTTGTCTTAAATGCGCTCGTGGAGAACCCGATCTTTGCGCACTTCGCATCGAGGCGTTTCGATATCCCTGCCCTTGTGGTCGTCCTCTCGGTCATCTTCTGGGGATGGATTCTCGGTGTTGCGGGGATGATCTTCGCCGTTCCGCTCACGCTCATCGTTCTCTCGGTCATCCAGTCGAGCGACGACTGGGCGTGGGTGAACACGATCCTGGGTGTCGACCATCTCTTTGCAGGAGAGCAAGCGCCCCCTATAGAGAGCAGGGTGGGCGACGCGCCGCCGGCCAGGTAAGTATCCTCTAAAGACCCCCACCCTTGCCGGGGATAGGGGTGCTCTTCCTGCTATGCCCGGCGCTACCGTCACGGAAGGTTGATATCTTCTCCGGGCAGCTCTCTTCCGGGACTAGAGGATGCTCTACACGCGTGAGATTATTCGGAAGATCTGGGATGCACAGGGCTACGGGAACCTCGCCGTCTGGGCTGATGGGACGACCGCCGTCATCGCCCCGGGCGAGAGCCCGGAAAAGGGCGGAGAAGCGCCGCTTGCGATCTTCAAGCCCATCCCCCTCGTGGCGGGCTTTCCCATGCTCGACTTCGCCACCCACGACGCCGACCTGCTCCGGCACATCGAGACGACGATCCGGGAGGCAGGCGGCGAGATCGAACGGGAGTGACTATCTCATCATTGGGGCAGCAGGCCGTAGGCTTGCTCTTTCCCGGGAGGGAGGGGACGGGCACCTCCAGGAGACAGCGTGCCAGTGCGGGGGAACCGTCCTGAACGGAGGGGCACATTCGCGCTGACGTCGAGGTAACGACTGCTAAAAATAGGGATTGAACGTTTGAGTCTCTCGGGGAAGAGTTACTCCGTCGTCTTCCCGTCGAAGTGCTCTTCCTTGGCCATGGCCTCTTCACGAGTCTTTCGCACGACCTTGTCCTGGTGCTCGGGGGGGGAGTAGATCGTGTAGAGCTTGAGGTTGGCGGTCTTTGAGGTGTTGAGCACGTTGTGCTTCGCGCTGCTCGGCACGACCACGGCGCTGCCGTCCTTGACGGTGTGCTTCACGCCGTCGATCACGACAGCCCCTTCCCCTTCCTCGAACCGGAAGAACTGGTCGACGTCGTCATGCACTTCCTCGCCGATCTCCTCACCGGGCTTGAGGCACATCAGCACGAGCTGGCTGAACTTCCCCGTATAGAGGACCCTGCGGAAATCAGTGTTCTTTACGGTTTCTTTCTCGATATCTGCTACAAATCCTTTCTTCATCTTCACAAGCCTCCCGATTGTCGGGGGTGATCATTAACGCTCCAATCTTGAGTACCCCCAGTATTTCATTATTTTGGTCACTGCACTGAAGCGGGGCATGGAATGCTCAACGGGCGGTTCCCGACAGACGGTTCACCCACCGGCGTTCTGGCTGCGGGCGGAAACGACCTGCCTTCATTGTGGATGGGCGTTCAACGTTTCCCGGCCGGGCGGCTGGGTGATCCCGGCATAGAGGTGACCGGGAACGCTGATCACTTCCCGCCCTTCAACTCCTCGATCATCTCCTCGACCTCAGCGTAGCCGTGCTGATAGAACTCATCCTCGGCGGGCTCGATCTCCCGGAGAAGTCGCAGAAACTCTCCTGCATGCTCCTTCTCCTCGTTTGCGACATCACGCATCACCTTCTGGACCAGCGGGTCGTCGGTCGATTCAGCGATCTGGTCGTAGAACTGGATCGCCTCGTATTCGGCGGCGATCGAGAACCGGATCGTCCGGATAAGTTCTCCCCGGTCCAGTCTGCGTTCCATGTGGTTTCCGGCAAACGGGTTTGTAAAATCAGGCATACCTCATGACCTCCTATGGCTGCTCAGAGGCCCGACAGAGCGGGTCTCTCTTCGGGGCTCATGCACCCAAGCGTTATATACGTTGGGGCGGCGGTTGACGCGGCCGTCACTGGAGGGGGACCACCTGGGGAGGACCTGTCCTCCCCCAGCTTTCCGGAAGGGGCCAGCGCTGACCCGCAACACGGGTCGGCGGGCCGGGCCCGGGTGATGCACGGGACCAACGATCCGAGACGAATTTCGAGTTGTCGCGGGTTCACCAGACCCATGCCTGGTCGACCCAGTGCTCGTAATCGCCCGGCCATTCGGGTTTTGCCCCGGTGATGACCGCATTGAACTTTTTCTGGAACCGCTGGTGGAATGCTTCGATCTCCGGGTACTGTCGCCGGGTCCGGATCGCTTCGGCGAGTGTCTTCCCGAGTTCACGTGCATCCTCTTCCGCCCGGATCAGGGCATGCTGGTCCTTCCCGGTCGCGACCCCCACGCCGCCGACCGGCGTCGCGCCGAGCATCTGGAGAACATGGTTCAGGTACGTGACGACCGTCTGCTCGGCGTGATCGCCCGATGTGGAGACCGAGCACCCATACTTCCCGGAGAGCGCCTGGCACTGGATCCCGTCGGCCATCCGGTCGATGAGCAGTTTCATCTGGCCGGTGACCAGATCGAAGTACACGGGCGACCCGAGCACGAGCCCGTCGGCGGCCTTGATCTTCTGGTACAGTCCCGGGAAATCGTCCTCCTCGGCGCACCTGCCTTCCTGGAAACAGGCGCTGCAGGCGTTGCGAAACCTGATGTCGAGGTCTATGAGGTTCACGACATCGACCTCTGCACCCTTCTCCTCCGCGCCTTCAAGGACCGCTGCGATGAGCCGCATGGTAGCGCTTCTCTCGCCCCGGGGGCTCCCGTTGATACCGATTATTTTCATGGTGACAACTCCGAACGATGGCGCGTAACGATCGCACGGGCTTATGAAACTTGTCAGCAGGTTCCGGCTTGCATATCTTTCCGGGTCAGAGAGGCGATCTCGCCGGATGCAACGTTTTCCTTGTGGAGGAGCATCCTCATAGCCCGGTCGAGCGGCGCTTCCACGAGGACCTAGCCTATCCGGGGAAGGATTGCCGCGACCGTGATCGTATAAGTGATCGTCTCCCCCGCAAGCGGATGGTTGGCGTCGACCGTCACGCTCTTCTCGTCCACGTCGACCACGGTCACCAGGCAGGGTTTTCCCATCACCTCCACCCTGAGGAACTCCCCGGGTACCGGTTCGTGGTCGAGTTTCAGCTTCTTGCGCTTTATCGTGACCACGAGTTTCCTGCGAAATTTCCCGTAGGCCTTCTCAGGAGGCAGCACAACGGTTACCATCTCGTTCGGCTCTTTTCCAATCAGCGCCTCCTCAAAGAGGGGGTTGATCTGGCGCTTTCCGAGAGTCACCTGAACCGGCTCACGCATTCGGGTATCTTCAAAAACCTCACCGTCCGGGCGGGTGCTGGTGAAATGCAGGAGCAGGGTGTCGCCGTCTGTCACGGGTGCCATAGGTGTCTGATCGGTTTGTCGGGGCGGTGCTTTAATTCATTCGAAAATAATGGATCTCCGGAGCATGCCCCTAAATGACCGCTGGTGAACTACCCCGCGCTCTCGGGCGGGGCTTCCCGGCTATCATGGACAATATTCTTGATCTTGCCTAACGATTGTTCATAAAAGCGAGGATTTTCGATTACTGCACCATCACTATCGACCGCATATGAGTTCAGGCCAACGTCGATACCTACCGATCGTCCTTCACGTTTTGGCTCAGAAACGATCTGTTCTGCCTGAATAATGACATACCACGTATCACCAGAACGAGTAACCAGAGTGCAGGATACTCATCCTTCAGGGTAACAAACTGGGCCACGAGCGCCGCGGCACTCTCGCCCAGGAGACCAACGGCCCTGAGGAGCGGGTCGAACGCGGCGGCGACGCCATCCATGACCCCCGTTGCGGAGAGGAGTGATAAGACGATCAGCGCGGCCAGGGTGACGGGGACGACCCGTCGGAGCGCCTTCCTCCGGAGCAACCGGGATCGGGTCCGTAACCCTGCGCCTGGTCCGGGTCTATGTCTCCGCCCGGTGGGGAGGGGCATATCCGGCCGGAATCGCTTGAATGCCGCGCATTTTGCGCCGGACATTTTGGGTATATTTATAGTTGACCAGTGCAAACACAGACGATGATCCGTTTTTTGGGGCGGACGGCACTGCCGTCGCCTCATGGCAACCACCTGCCGGATTACAGGATACACCGACCATGAACCTGAAGGGCTGGATAGAACGTGACGGGGTGGGGCTCTCCCCTGCCGACGTGGAGCGGATGCTCGAGGCGGGGCCGGAGGCGCTCTCCCGGTGCGGCGGCGAGTTCCTGCTCACCTGGAACGACTGCACCGCCCGCGACGCCTTCGGCATCATGCCCGGCCCGGTCCCGCCCGGGACCGTCTGCTGCGGCGGTCGCGAGGTGGGCCGGATAGCCCCGGATCCCCTGCCCTGCAGCCTTGAGGAGGCGATAATCACTGCGGTCAACCTCCGGAGCGACGAGGGGGCAGTAGCATTCTCCGGCGGCGTCGACTCGGCCCTCATCGCCGGGCTTGCCCGCCTCCCCTGCGTGGCGGTGGGGACCGAGGGGTCGCACGACATCGCATGGGCTGGGAAAGCAGCCCGGATGATGGGGCTTGACCTTGAGATCGTCACCCCGACAAACGAGGAGGTCGCAGAGGCGCTCGCCCGGGTGGTCCGGGTGATTCCCGATCCGACAAATCCGGTCGAGGCATCGATCGCGACGACCCTCTTCTTTGTCGCTGCCCGGGCCGCCGAGCACGGCTATACCCGGATCCTCGCCGGGCAGGGGGCCGACGAGCTCTTCGGCGGCTACGCCCGCTACCTCTCCTCGCCGGACCTCGCGGTGGAACTCGAGCGGGACGTTGCGGACCACCCACGCCAGAGAGCGCGAGACCAGGCGGTGGCGGCGCTCCATGGGGTATACTTCTCGATGCCCTACATCGACGTCCGGGTGGTGCGCGCAGCACGGGCTATCCCGGCGGGCGAGAAGGTGCGCGGAGGGGTGAGAAAGCATCCCCTGCGGGTTGTCGCAGAACGGCACATTCCCGCGGAAATTGCCCGGGCCGAGAAGAAAGCGATGCAATACGGTAGCGGAATATGGATGACGATACAACGCCT
The DNA here is from genome assembly GCA_002501655.1 of Methanoculleus sp. UBA303. Classification (GTDB taxonomy): domain Archaea; phylum Halobacteriota; class Methanomicrobia; order Methanomicrobiales; family Methanoculleaceae; genus Methanoculleus. The sequence goes on along the minus strand of DANY01000027.1, from coordinate 45,727 downwards.
CTCTCGTCAAAATGGTTATAAAAAGTCGGTACAAGGGTACTTAACGGAGATCAGTAGGGCGGAACATGATAACTGAGAGCGATATTGAGCATATAGCAGAACTTGCGGATATCGGCATATCGAAAGATGAGGTGCCGGAATTCACCAGACAGTTCAACGCGATCCTGGAATACTTTGAGGTTCTCGACGCTGTACAGGGAGAAAACGCCCCTGACGCCGGGATCACGAACGTCTTCCGGGAGGACGAACCCCGGCCCTGCCTCTCGCAGGAGGCGGTCCTCGCAAACGCCGGGTCGACCGAGAACGGGTTCATCAAGGCCCCGAGGGTGATGTGAGTGGCAGGATCCCTGAATTTCCTGCCGGACGACCGCTACAACGCCTTCATAACCACCTGCCGCGAGGCACCGTTCGGCGACGGTGCGCTCGCCGGCGTTGCTGTCGCGGTCAAGGACAACATATCCACGGCGGGCATACAGACCACCTGCGGGTCGCGAATCCTTGAGGGCTACATCCCACCCTACGACGCCCACGTCGTGGAACTCCTCCGGAGAGAAGGGGCCGCGATCGTCGGCAAGACCAACATGGACGAGTTCGGCATGGGCTCCACCACCGAGACGAGCGCGTTTGGCCCCACCAGGAACCCGGTGGACACGGAACGGGTACCCGGCGGGTCATCAGGCGGGAGCGCCGCCGCAGTCGCCGCAGGCCTCGTCCCGATGGCGCTCGGCACCGACACCGGTGGTTCCACCCGCTGTCCCGCGGCATTTTGCGGGATCGTGGGACTCAAACCCACCTACGGCCGGGTCTCCCGCTACGGCCTCGTCGCCTACGCAAACTCCCTTGAGCAGATCGGACCGATGGCACGGACAGTGGAGGACGCATCGAGACTTATGTCGGTGATTGCGAAGTACGACCCGCGCGACTCGACGATGCTCGACCGGCCGTATGACCACCAGCCTTCGGCCGACATTGCGGGCCTGCGGATCGGGATACCTGAGGAGTACTTCGGGGAGGGTGTGGACCCCCGTGTCGCGGAGACGGTCCGGGACGCCATCGGCGTCCTCGATAACCTCGGGGCCGATACAGTCCCGGTGAGCATCCCCGGCATGCAGTATGCGCTTGCGGCCTACTACGTCATCTGCACGGGCGAGGCCTCCTCGAACCTCGCGCGGTTCGACGGCGTCCGCTACGGTCCGGCGGTCGATACCCGAAAGACCTGGCACGAGGCCTACCAGGAACTCCGGCAGGCAAACTTCGGGACCGAGGTCCGGCGCCGGGTCATGCTCGGCACCTTCGCCCTCTCGGCCGGCTACGCCGGCAGGTACTACGCGAAGGCGCAGGTGGCCCGCCGGAACATACGGCAGGACTTCGAACGGGCCCTCCGCGACGCAGACGTCATCGCCGGCCCGACGATGCCTACTGTGGCCTTCCGGCTCGGTGAGAAGACCGACCCGCTCTCGCTCTACCTCGCCGACATACTCACGGCACCGGCGAACCTCGCCGGAATCCCGGCAATATCAGTCCCATGCGGCAGGGTGGACGGCCTCCCCGTGGGCCTCCAGTTGATGGGAAGGCAGTTTGAGGACGAGCGTGTCGTCGACGCTGCCTTTGCCTACGAGCAGGAGGTGAGGAGATGAAGACGATCGTCGGACTTGAGATCCACGTCCAGCTCGCGACAGCGACGAAGCTCTTCTGCGGGTGCTCGACGGACTACCGCGACGACGAGCCCAACACCCACTGCTGTCCGGTCTGCCTCGGGCTTCCCGGGGCGCTTCCGCGCCTGAACCGAAAGGCGGTCGAGTACGGCCTCCGTGTGGCAAAAGCCCTCGATATGGAGGTGCTGGAGGAGTCAGAGTTCGCCCGGAAGAACTACTTCTACCCCGACCTCCCGAAGGCCTACCAGGTCACCCAGTACGACAAGCCGCTCGCGGTCGCCGGCACAGTCGAGATCGAGGACGATGAGGGGCACGAAAAGATCGTCCGGATCACCCGGGTGCACCTCGAGGAAGACCCGGGGAGGCTCGTCCATGTCAGCGGCGGATCGAAATACTCGCTCGTCGACTACAACCGGTCCGGCATACCGCTCCTTGAGATCGTCACCGAGCCGGATATGCGCTCCCCGCAGGAGGCCCGCCGGTTCCTCAACAAACTCCGGACGATCCTCGAGTACCTCGGTGTCTTCGACGGCGACCGGGAGGGGTCCCTCCGTGTGGATGCAAACATATCGCTCGAGGGCTCAGTCCGGGTTGAGGTCAAGAACATATCCTCCTACAGGGGTGTCGAGAAGGCGCTCACCTTCGAGGTGACCCGGCAGAAGAACCTGCTCCGGCGCGGGCAGACGGTGACGAGAGAGACCCGGCACTTCATGGAGGGGCGCGGGATCACCACCTCCTCCCGCAGCAAGGAGGAGGAGCACGATTACCGCTACTTCCCCGAGCCAGACCTCCGGCCGCTCCGTGTCGCGGGGTGGGTGGCGGAGATCGACCTCCCGGAACTTCCTGTCGCCCGAAAGAACCGGTTCATGGTGCAGTACGGCATATCGCTCAACCACGCCCGGACCCTGACCGGCGATCCGAAACTCGCCGACTTCTATGAGGAGGTCGCTCATCTCGATCCGGCGCTCGCCGCCACCTGGGTGGCCGATATCCTCCTCGGGGAGCTCAACTACCGCAACATGAGCATCGCCGCCGTCCCGCCCGGCCGCATTGCGGAACTCCTCGGGCTCCTCAAGTCGGAGACCATCACTGATGCGGCCGGCGTCCAGGTGCTACGAGAGATGCTGGATGCCTGCGCCGCGGGCAGGCCCTGTGAGATGCCTGCCATGATCGTGAAGCGTGAGAACCTCGGCAAGACCATGGGAGACGATTTCACCGCGACCGTGCAGGCGGTTATCGCCGCCAACCCGCAGGCGGTGGAGGACTACCGTAACGGGAAGTCAGGCGCCTTAAACTTCCTCGTGGGGCAGGTGATGAAGGAGACCCGCGGTCGGGCGGACCCGCGGGAACTCGGGCGAATCGTATCTGAATCAATCGATATAGGCGAGGTGTAATCCGCAGTGCACCTGATCATCGCAGAGAAGAATATATCGGCAAACCGGATCGCGCAGCTCCTCGCGGGCAATGAGAAGGTGAGGGCGGTGAAAGAGGGGAGCGTATCCACCTACTCCTTCGATAACAAGACGGTGGTGGGCCTCAAAGGGCACGTGGTGGAGGTGGACTTCGAGCCAGGCTACACGAACTGGAGGAGCGAGATCAACACCCCAAGAAGCCTCATCGATGCGGGCACCGTCAAGAAGCCGACCGAGAAGAAGATAGTCAGTCTTATCCAGAAACTATCAAAGAAGGCAGATCTCGTCACCATCGCTACCGACTACGATACCGAAGGGGAACTCATCGGTAAGGAGGCTTACGAGCTCGTCCGTGCGGTGAACCCCTCGGTCAGGATCAACCGGGCCCGCTTCTCCGCTATAACGCCGGCGGAGATCCGGTCCGCTTTCGAGAACCTGACCGACCTCGACTTCGCTCTCGCGGCAGCCGGCGAGACCCGCCAGGCGATCGACCTTATGTGGGGGGCGTCGCTGACCCGGTTCATCAGCCTCGCTGCCCGGCGGGGCGGCAGGGACATCCTCTCCGTCGGCCGCGTCCAGAGCCCGACGCTTGCCATGATCGTTGACCGGGAGCGCGAGATCGAGAACTTTGTCCCCCAGACCTACTGGATGCTCTCGCTTGCGACCGAGAAGGACGGCCAACCGGTGGAGGCGCGGCATACTGCCGGGCGGTTCACCGACCACGAGGCGGCCCTCGCTGCAGAAGCGGGAACAAAAGAGCCGCTTGTGGTCACGAACGTGAAAGAGGGACAGAAGAACGACCGGGCGCCAACACCGTTCGACACCACGACCTTCATCGTCGCGGCGAGTCGCCTGGGTCTCTCGGCAGCGAACGCAATGCGGATCGCCGAAGACCTCTACATGAACGGGTACATATCCTACCCGAGGACCGACAACACGGTCTATCCGAAGTCCCTGGACCTGAACGGGGTCCTCGAGACGCTCCGGGGAGGGGTCTTCGATGCGGATGTTGCCTGGGTGCAGCAGCACCGGCGAGAGGTCCCGACCCGGGGCAAGAAGGAGAGCACCGACCACCCGCCGATCCATCCTGCGGGGGCGGCGACCCGTGAGGCCCTCGGTCAGGACCGGTGGAAGGTCTACGAACTCATTGTCCGGCGGTTCCTCGCGACCCTCTCCCCCGACGCGACGTGGACGACCACCAAATGCACGTTTGACGCATCCGGAGAACCCTACACGGCTACGGGCGGCCGACTCCTCTCCGCCGGGTGGCGCCGGGTCTACCCCTACTCGGAGGCGAAGGAGAATATTCTCCCGGCGTTTACCCCGGGCGAACGGCTGCCGATCCAGAAGGTGAACCTCGAGGAGAAGCAGACGCAGCCACCGGCGCGCTACTCCCAGAGCCGGCTGATCCAGGTGATGGAGGAACTCGGTCTCGGCACGAAGAGCACCCGGCACGAGGTGATCGGCAAACTCGTCTCCCGCCGCTACGTGGAGGGGAACCCCCTCCGCCCGACGCTCGTTGGGCGAGCCGTCACGGACGCGCTCGACAACCACGCGGATACGATCACGGAGCCCGAGATGACCCGGACGCTTGAAGAGCATATGCAACTCATCAAGCAGAGCCAGCGCTCTCGTGACGATGTCATCGGCGAGTCGCGGGAGATGCTCCACCGGGTCTTTGACAAACTTGAGGCGCATGAGAAGGAGATCGGCGGGGAGATCATGGAGCAGACCGCAGAGGAGCATACCCTCGGCCCCTGCCCCGCTTGCGGCCACGATCTCCGGATCCGGCACCTTGGCGTCTCGCAGTTCATCGGGTGCACCGGCTACCCGGAGTGCCGGTTCAACATCAGCCTGCCCGGCAGCACCTGGGGACGGGCGATCCGGATTGAAGAGACCTGCCCGGAGCACGGGCTCTCCCACGTCCGCCTGATCCGGAAGGGCTCCCCGCCCTGGACAATAGGCTGTCCGCTCTGCAGCCATATCGCCTCGAACGTCGAGGCACTCCGGATGATGCCCTCGATGGCCGACGACATCGTGCAGCGTCTGCATGAGCACCATATCTACACGGTCTCCGAGATCGCGGGCATGCAACCCGGAGATCTCGCGGCGATCGTCGGTGTCGACGCCGAAGGGGCCGGACGGCTCATCCAGGAGGCAGAAGATGCGCTTGAGGTCCTCCGGCGCCGCTCGGAACTCAGGAAGTTCATCCGGAAGATTGTCCCGCCGAGGAAGGGCCGAAGCCACGCGAAGATCGCGAGAAGTCTCCTCGAGCAGGGGATCGGGGATATCCGCGCACTCTCCCGGGTGGATCCCGCCGCCCTGAAAAAGGCCGGCATCGGCGATGCCGGGGCGAGCGAGCTCCTGGAGGCAGCCCGGGGACTCTGCAACGAGCGCGTCCTCAGGGAGGCCGGGATGCCCGCGGTCAGCCTGAAGAAGTACCAGGCCGCAGGCGTCGCGAGTCCCGATGACCTCTGCTACCTCCCCATTCCCTACCTCTCAAGCAAAACCGGCATTAATCCGGAGACCGTACATAAACATGTAGATACGGTCTGCAGGCACCTCGGGCGCCCCACCCCGGCAAAAATCTCCAGGGTGGCGCTCGAACGCGGGCGAAAAGAACTCCTGGAGGTTCCGGGTATCGGGGAGGCGACCGTGGAGAGGCTCTACCTTGCGGGAATCTATGACGCCGCCACGCTTCGTGAGGCCGACCCGGAGGAGGTCTCCTCCATCTCCGGTATAGCAAAGGCCAGACTCTACGACTACATCAGCCATCTGAAGTGACACTTATGCACGCGAACTGGAAGACCTGGGCACACGTGACGAAACTGGACCCCGACAAACACCTACCGCCGGGCGTCGTCGAGGAGATCGTGACGAGCGGGACCGACGCCCTGATGCTCTCGGGCACCCTGAACGTGACGCAGGAGAACCTCCGCGAACTCCTGGATCTGGTCTCTGCCTACGGACTGCCGCTGGTAGTGGAGCCGGCGAGCCCCGACTGCGCCATATTCGACGGGGCGATCGACCACCTCTTCGTGCCGAGCGTAATGAACACGAATGACGTCCGCTGGATCATCGGGAAGCACTACGCCTGGCTTCGCCATGCGAGCAGCGTTAACTGGGAGAAGGTGGTGCCTGAGGCCTACATCGTCCTCAACCCGAACTCCGCCGTCGGACGGGTGACAGGGGCGGACTGCACCCTCGCGAAGGAGGATGTGGCCGCGTTCGTGGAGGTGGCGGACCGTTACTTCCGGTTCCCAATCGTCTACATCGAGTACAGCGGGACCTACGGGGACCCGAGAATCGTGCAGGCGGCATCCGAAGCGATCGAGGATGCCACCCTCTACTATGGCGGCGGGATCCGCTCGACGGAGCAGGCGGCGGAGATGGGCCGCATTGCCGACACGATTGTTGTGGGTAACGCGGTCTACGAGGAAGGGGTTGATGTGCTCCGGGCGACGGTCCGGGCAGTGCAGTGAGGCATGCCTGAGGTCTCAATCGTCCTGGTCGAGCCCCTCTACGAGGGGAACGTCGGGTTTACCGCCCGGGTGATGAAGAACTTCGGGTTTACCCGGTTGGTGCTGGTCAACCCCTGCCCGCTCGGCAACGATGCCGTGATGCGCGCCTCTCATGCCCGGGATGTCCTGGAAGGAGCTCGCCGGATGACGGTCAACGAGGTCTACCGCGAGTTTGACTTCGTTGTCGCGACGACCGGCGAGGTGAGCAAGTCCGTCTGCACCCCGATGCGGATGCCCTACTACGCGCCGGCGGAGGTCCGGGAGGCCGTCGCCGATATCGACGGAACGGTCGCGGTCCTCTTCGGGCGGGAGAACTGGGGCCTCGCAAACGAGGAACTGAAGCGGGCAAATCTGATCTGTACCATCCCGACATCGAATGTGTACCCTATCCTGAACCTCTCCCACGCGGTGGGCATCCTCTGCTACGAACTTGCGGACCTGCCCCGCGGAGCCTATCCCCTCGCGGGGCCGGTGGAGATGGATTCGCTCTACCGGCACTTCGGTGCGTTCCTCGACCGGATAGACCACCCGGACTTCAAGCGGGAGAACACGATGATCATCCTCCGCCGGGTGCTCGGCCGAACGAAACTGACCATCCGCGAGGTGAGCACACTTCACGGGCTGATGCGCCGGACGGAGTGGCATCTCGAAAACAACAAAGAATAAACCGGCTTAAAGGAGAGATCTAGGAGCATGATTCTTGTCGACTGGCAGATAGAAGATCGCATCAGGCGCGGGTATATCCGGGTGGAACCTTATGATCCCGGCTTGATCCAGCCCAATTCCCTGGATATCAGGCTCGGTTCGCACTTCGTCTGGTATGTCCCGGGGGAGACCGTGATCGACCCTTACGAGAAGGATAGCGTCTGCTCGAACGTTGAGGAGATGGTGGGCGACTCTGTCGTCCTTGCTCCGGGGCAGTTCCTCCTCGCCGAGACCCTGGAGACGATCGAACTCCCCGACGACGTCGTGGCAAGCATCGAGGGGAAGAGCAGCATCGCCCGCCTGGGGATCGAGCTCCACCAGACGGGGGGCTGGATCGACGCGGGGTTCCGGGGGACGATCACGCTCGAGATGTGCAACGTGAACTCACGGCCGGTCCGGGTCTACGCAGGGATGCCGATCGGGCAGTTAGTCTTCTACCGCACGGATCGCGCCGCGCGCCCGTACAACATGAAGAGGGATGCGAAGTACATGGACCAGCAGCAGGCGACCCTCTCCCGCTACCACGAGAATGCGCGCCGCGCGTGATGCATACCACCGGGAGTCCGGCAAACTCGCGCATTCCGCCTCCCGGCGCTGAGGGGGCGGGCGGGACGTCATGTGCTCCCGCCCGGAGAGCGTTATGCACTATATAGCAGGAAAACAGATATTGAACGATTCAACTGGGGATAACAATGCGACTCCTTCTAATCCACTCTGATCATATCGAATACGAGGCCCGGAAGAAGACGAAGGTCGCCGAAGAGGACGTCGTCCCAAAAGACGCCCTTGATGAGGCGCTCGCCGTCTTCTGTGCGGTTGAGTCTGTCGATGAGGAGAATATCGGGGATGCCGTCAGGCAGGCGGCGGACGAGATCATCACCACTGCCCGGCAGCTCGGCACTACCAATATCATGATCTACCCCTATGCCCACCTCTCCTCCGACCTTGCATCGCCGGAAGCGGCGGTGAGCGCTCTCCGGGGTATCGAGGAGACCGTTGCCGGGGAGGGCGACTTTGTTGTGAAACGGGCCCCGTTCGGCTGGTATAAGGCCTTCTCGCTCTCCTGCAAAGGCCACCCGCTCTCGGAACTCTCCCGGACGATCGTGCCCGGCGAAGCAGCGGCTGCCCCGAAGAAAGAGATCCAGCATGAGTTCTTCGTCTTCACTCCCGAAGGGGAACGCAAAGATGCGGCCATCTACGCGGAGGAGAACACACCCCTCGCCTCCCTGATCCGGAAGGAACTCGGGTATCCGGGGCCGGAAGGGGTCGAGCCGGTCCACGTGGACCTGATGCGGGCCAAGGAACTCGTGGAGTACGAGCCGCGCTCGGACGTCGGGAACCTCCGCTGGATGCCCCGGGGCAAGCTGATCCGGGATCTCCTCGCTGACTACGTCCTTGCACGGGTGCTCGAGTACGGCGGCATGCCGGTAGAGACCCCGGTGATGTATGACCTCGGCGACCAGGCGATCGCGGAGCACGCCGCCAAGTTCGGGGAACGGCAGTACCGGTTCAAGAGCGGCAACCGCGATATGATGCTCCGGTTCGCGGCGTGTTTCGGCATGTTCTCCATCATGCACGATATGCATATCTCACCGAACACCCTCCCGATGAAGCTCTACGAGCTCTCGACCTACTCGTTCCGGCACGAGCAGAAGGGGGAAGTGATCGGACTCAAGCGGCTCCGCGCCTTCACGATGCCCGATATGCACACCCTCTGCCGGGACGCGGACGGCGCACTTGCGGCCTTCGAGGAGCAGCTCGCGATAGGCTGGAAGAGCGGCGAGGACCTCGAGACCCCGCTCGTGGGGGTCTTCCGGTGCACCCGGGACTTCTTTGACCAGTATGAACTCTGGGTGAAGGGGATCGTCGCGAAGTCAGGTGTGCCGATGCTGATCGAGGTCCTCTCGGAGCGGACACACTACTGGATCGCTAAAGCAGACCTCGCGGCGATCGATGCACAGGGCAGGCCAATCGAGAACCCGACGGTCCAGATCGACGTCGAGAGCGCAGACCGGTTCGATATCAAGTATTACACCCCGGAGGGAATGGAGGTCCATCCCCCGATCCTCCACTGCTCGCCGACGGGCTCGATCGAGCGGGTGATCTGCGCGCTGCTCGAGAAGACCGGGGTCCAGGAGGTCCCCTCGTTCCCGACCTGGCTCGCCCCGACGCAGGTCAGGCTGGTCCCGGTGGCGGAGCGGCATATCTGCTTCGCCGAGGAGATTGGTGCCCGCCTGAACGCTGCCTGCATCCGGGCGGACGTCGACGACCGGGAAGAGAGCGTGAACAAGAAGGTTCGCGAGGCAGGGATGGACTGGGCGCCCTACGTCGCGGTGATCGGCGACCAGGAGGCCGAGACCGGCAGGCTCACGGTCACCATCCGGAAACTCTCGGAGAAGAAGAAGCCTTACAAGGAGATTATGAGCGAGGACGAACTCATCCAGGCGGTGAAGATGGAGACCGCCGGAAAACCCTTCCGCCCGCTCTACACCCCACGGCTCCTCTCCCAGAAGCCCCGGTTCATCTAACCACCCTTTTTTCGTAGCCCGGGCATTGCCTTTGGGGCAAGGCCCCCTCATCTCCTGTTTATCTCAGCACCCACTCAGTCCGGACTCATCTCCCCAGTGTGACGTTTCAGGGCGGGTATCATCCGGCTCCCACCCCCATAGCGGCGCGATACAGCGCGGGCCGCCCCAAAAGATTAAAGCCTCCGGAGACTACTGCCCACCGGTGCATGAAGTCATGGATACCGAAGAGTACCGCTCTATCATATCGAACGCCATCGAGAGAGAGATTGAGTCCTACACCTTCTATCGCACGGTCAGGGAGAAGGTCACGGATGAGAGCTTAAAAGACCTCTTCAACGAGCTTGCCGGTGAGGAGAGCAAACACAGAAAGACTCTTGAGGGCCTTCTCCTGAAAGAACCTGCAAAACTCGGGTTCAACACGAAGCGGGACTACAAGGTCGCCGACGCCCTCGCGACCCCCCCGCTCTCGGCCGACTTAAAACCGCTCGACGGCCTCGTTATCGCTATCCGGAAAGAACTCGACGCAATGCAGATGTACACCCAGCTTGCAGGACTGAGCGTGGATCCAGAGCAGATCGAGTTATTCGAGAGCCTCGCCTCGATGGAGCGGGGGCACAAGGCACGCCTCGAGGATATCTATACCAACATGGCGTTTCCAGAAGCCTGGTGATCCGGGGCTGCAATCCCGCCTCTCTTTTTCCTGCCGGGAGCAGGCGTGCCGCCCCCAGCCCTGCGATTATCAAAAGAGAAATAGGGGGCGCGTTCAGGCGGGCGCCTTCCTAACCTCCTCCTTCCCGCGCCCCGCTTCGGGCGACCGGCCCGGTTTACTCCGTGGCGCAGTACGCGCCCTTGAAGAACCAGTTCCGGTAGACAATCGGTGTGATGATGGTGGTCAGCAGGCTCATCAGAACGACCACCACAAAGACTCCCTGACCGATAAGCCCTGAATTCAGCCCTATCAGCGCGACGATCATCGCCACCTCGCCCCGCGGCGCCATCCCGAACCCGATGATGAGGGAGTCTTCCCGGCACATCCCCATCATCCGGGCCGGCAGGCCGCACCCGATGACCTTGGTGACGATGGCAACGAGAGTCAGCACCAGGAGGAAGAGAACCATGTCGGGCGTGAGTGCACGGACATCCGCGAGGATCCCGAGCGATACGAAGAAGATCGAGGCGAATATGATCTGGAAATACTCGGCGCCCTCCTTGACACCCTTGCTCTGCTGGAGCTCGACGCCGGCGAAGGCGACTCCGGCGATGAACGCGCCGATGATCCCCGAAAGCCCCACAAGATCGGCGAGCATTGCGTAGAGGAACGCCATCATCAGGGCAAAGATGAAGATGAACTCAGGATACTTCCGTGCCAGAGAAGTTGCGTCCATCCGCTCAATGGCCTTTCGTATCCCGAAGTAGCCGACAGCACCGGCGATGACGATGAATCCCACGGCTTTCGCGAGCATCAGGACAACCGACACCACGGAGACATCCCCGGTCACCACCAGGTCGGTGGCGATGGCGAGCACCAGGAGGGAGAGGACATCGTCGATGACCGCGGCGCCGATGATCGCCTTCGCTACCCCGGTCTGGAGCACACCGATCTCTTTGAGGACATTTGCGGTGATAGCAATACTCGTCGCGGTCAGCGCTGTGCCGACGAAGACCGCGCTCGCGAAGTCGAACCCAAAGAGGACGGTGGTGGCATAGCCACCTATCCACGGTATGACCACGCCGAGTAACGCGATGACACCGTAACGCACATCAATGATATCCCTTATATTAAACTCAAAACCGATGACGAAGAGGAGGATGATCGCCCCGAGGTGGGCCAGACTCTGGACAAAGTCCGTGTAGGTGATCAGGCCGAGCACGCTCGGCCCGACCAGGACCCCCACGAGAATGGCCCCGATCGTCGCTGACTGGTTGATTCGGGATGCCACAAGGTAGCCGGCGAGTGCGAGGAAGAGGAGGAGGCTCATCTGGATCTCAATTGCTAGGGCGGCGCTTTCCATGGTTATCCATGATTTTGGAGGGAGACCTTAAGAATTGCGTGGAACCCGGGGAAGTTGCAGGGCCGGGGAGTGCGACCGAAGGGAGCATGAGAAACTCGGAGAGTTTCGAGGAGGTCTCCCCCGCCCCCAGGGCGGGGGAGGAGGCCGGAGGCCGGGCGGGGTGGGGTTTACCGGCATACCTGGAGAGTGGAGACAGGGGAGGGAGCAGGCCCCCTCCCCGTCAGCCTCTCCCCCCATGGCGATAGCCACCACGGTCCACCGCAGGGGGAGAGCCCGGGGAAGATCCGGATCCGGCACCAGCCCCATCGGGAGGGGAGACGAGTACTAAATAAGTCCGATAATTTGGAATCGATGCACTAGAGATACTGAATACGACACTCGCATACCCCCGGGCGGATTCGAACCGCCGTCGCCGGATCCAAAGTCCTGCATGATTGACCACTACACTACGGGGGTGACAGAAACAGACCAGGACCGCCGGAGACCATAGGTACCAGTCCTTATATTCTATGCATTCCGGGATTATATCGGTTTGGTCGTGGGTAAACGGAGAGCCGGAGGGGGGATACCGGGATGCCCGGCGCTCACGTCCGATCGAAGTCGTCTTCGAACCGCACGATGTCGTCCTCGCCGGTGTACTCCCCGATCTGCACCTCGATCAGCTCAAGCGGCAGGAGGCCTGGGTTCGCGAGCCGGTGGACCGTTCCCGCCGGGACGAAGGTGGACTCGCCGTTCCGGAGGAGATAGGTCGCGTCGGCGATCGTCACCTCGGCGCACCCGGTGACGACCACCCAGTGCTCGGAGCGGTGGTGGTGCATCTGGAGGGAGAGGCGGCGTTTCGGGGGGACGGTGACCCGCTTGATCTTGTAGGACTGCCCCTCTTCGAGGTTCGTATAGGAGCCCCAGGGCCGGTGGACTTGCGTGTGGAAGAGCGCACGGGAGTCCCCCTTCTCGCGGAGAGCCTTTGCGATCTCACCCACCCGCTGGGCCTCATCCCGGGCGGCGACCAGGATCGCGTCCTTCGTCTCGACGATAGCAAGGTCATGGACCCCGACGGTGGCGATCAATCGGTCGGCGATGATCAGATTCCTGGAGGAGTCAATACCCATATGCTCGCCCCTGACGGCGTTGCCGTCTCCGTTCTTCGGCAGGGTGGCGTAGAGAGCGTCGAAGTTCCCAACATCGTTCCAGTCGGCTTCAAGCGGCACGACCGCCGCCCGCCGGGTCCTCTCCATGATCCCGTAGTCGATGGAGAGGGCGGGGGCTGCCCTGTATGCCTCCTCGATGGGGTGCTCGAACGCCCGGACCACCTCAGGTGCGCACGCCTCGCACTCGGCAAGGAAGAGACCGGCATCAAAGCAGAACATGCCGGAATTCCAGAGGTAGCCGTCGGCGACATACATCTCGGCGGTCGCAAGGTCGGGTTTCTCCACAAAGGCGTCCACGAGCGAGCCGTCCCGGAGAGGCTCACCCGGGCGGATGTAACCGTAGCCGGTGTGGGGCGATGTCGGCCGCACCCCGAAGACCACCAGATAGTCTTTTGTGAGCCGCTCCGCCCGGCGGAACGCCTCATGAAACGGCCCGGTCGCGGTGATCAGGTGGTCCGAGGGCAGCACCGCGACAGTCTGGGATTCGCCCTCCCGGGTGACCTCCCGGACGCCGTAGTAGATCGCCGGCAGGGTGTTTTTGCCTACCGGCTCCACGAGGACCCGTGAGTCGCATCCGATGGCGGCAAGCTGGTCCCGGACCAGGAACCTGTGCTCCGTGTTGGTGACGATGGCGATATCCTGCGGGGAGGAGAAGAGGAGCGCCCTCTTCACCGTCTTCTGGAAGAGGGATTCGTCGTCGACCAGCGGGATGAACTGTTTCGGGTAGTGTTCCCTCGATAGCGGGAAGAGGCGGGTGCCGCTCCCGCCTGCAAGAATGAGCGTCTTCATGGGATGACTCCGTGCCGGAGGGCACTCGATTGTATTACTCTATTACGATAAGGAAGATAAAAGCGTAGGGTTTCCAGAGGGGTCCGAACGAACCCGGCGGCCCGACGATATGAACGAACCGATCCGGGCTGGTCGGGAGCGATACGTACAGGACCGGCGCTTAAGAAGACTATCGACCTCCCGGACCCGGGGGCAACAGCACATATAGCGCCCGGCGATGCATCAACCCTCATCACGGCATCGGGAAGGGGAGCCTGTCGGCTGCATCGTCGCGGTTCAAAAAAGATGATGTTTCCGCTCACGCCCGGGTCATCGTCGAGTTTCCGGGGTAGAGCGCCCGGGCCTGCGGGTCGAGGTCTTCTGCGACCGCAAGAGCCGATTCAGCATCCTGATATCTTCCAATCCTGCCGAGCACCATGCCGTAGGTAACCCAGGCGAAGATGCACGACCGGTCGACCGCGAGCGCCTGTCTGCACGCAAGCACCGCCTCCTGAGGGCGACCGAGCCGGGCGAGGATCACAGCCCGGTTGTTCCAGGCGTAGACATCATCGTTGTCGTAGAGGAGCGCCGCACTGAACGCGGCCAGTGCTTCCTCGTAGCGGCCCTGCCGTTCGAGCGCCACACCCTTGTTGTTCAGGGCTGTGGGATCGTGCCGGTCCTCCGCCATTACGTCGTTGTACGCCCGTAACGCGTCTCTGTCATCACCTTTCCGGGGTATATCCGGTGTAACCAATTGGGGCATACGTTGGCACCTCGCACCCATACTGCGGAGTGACAATATATAAGTTCCTGCACCCATCGCGCCCTGGAGTGAGGGGAGTGCCTCCAGCATAGAACTGATAATCGATCTCGGTGGATCCGACCGAAAATTTGGTAGTGCTCTAAAAAACAACTGATAATAGAAACACTCTTGCCGTGCGAGTTTTTGTCATGAGTACAGGTTGTTGCCCAACGTAATTCGGTCGGATCCTCTCAAAATCAATTATCAGTTATATACTGGAGCACTACCGAAAATTTCCGTTATCGGGCTCCGGTAACGCCCACCCTATTCCGGC
>DANY01000027.1:0-30536 GCA_002501655.1 Methanoculleus sp. UBA303 | reverse complement strand
TTGTTTCGTAGGGCACTACCGGAGTGAGGCGGGTCAGGATGGTCGGCAGGGTGCCTGAGGCCGGCTCCCAACCCCGGAAGAGCGGTTATGGACAGCCGCCGTCCCGGAACCACGCCACAGTCTCGCGGAGCCCCTCATCGACCGAGTAACGCGGAGAAAAACCGAAGGCGTCTCTGGCCCGTGATATATCAGCGAGCGAGTCACGGACATCCCCCTGTCTTAGGGGTTCGTAGAGCGGCCGGGCGTGCATGCCGGTTATCTCCGAGAGATCTGTAGCGAGTTCGTTGAGACTGACCCGGCGACCCCCGGCGATGTTGAAGACGCCGGAGGCACCGCTCGCCATCGCCTGGATGTTCGCCTGCACCACGTCGGTGACGAAGATGAAGTCCCGGGTCTGCTCCCCGTCACCGTAGATGATCGGCGGCTTCCCGTCGAGCAGCCGGGTGATGAATTTCGGGATCACCGCCGCATACTCGGAGTTTGGGTCCTGCCGGGGGCCAAAGACGTTGAAGTAGCGGAGGAAGATCGCCCGGATACCGTAGAGGTCCGAAAAAACCTTCCCGTAGTACTCGCCCGCGAGTTTCGAGACTGCATAGGGGGAGAGCGGCGTCGGCGCCATCGTCTCGCGTTTGGGGAAGGCCGGGTCGTCGCCGTAGATCGCCGAGGTGGAAGCCGCCACAACCGTCGGAACGCCGCACTCCTTTGCGGCCCAGAGGACGTTCACGGTTCCGGCCACATTCACCTCGTTCGTCTCCAGGGGCTTTTCCACGGAACGGGGAACAGAGGCGATGGCCGCCTGGTGGAAGATGCCGTCTGCCCCGGCACAGGCATCGGTGAGCAGGACGAGGTCGGTAACGCTCCCTTCGATGAACGTTACCCGGGGGTGGCGGACGAGGTGCTCGATATTCTCACGCCGCCCGGTAGCAAGGTCGTCGATGATCACGACGTCGTGGTCTCGTGCCAGCCGCTCTGCGAGGTTGGACCCGATGAATCCCGCCCCACCAGTGACGATGTAGCGCATACCGATACGATAGGCACTCCAGTGATTTGAGCGTTGCCAGAGAGGGCCGGGGAAGAAGGGAGATCGAGGCACGGGAATGCCGCGACAACAAAGCACGGAGCGCCCCCGGCTCATACGACAACGCCCGGCAACTCCGAGGAGTCTCATCGTCACCCCCCACCCATATAGCATCAGGCAGTTTATAGGCACCACCCGACCGGACAGGTTCACTCCTCACTCTTCTCGTTTGAGAGAGGGAAATACTGCCGATAGACACTTCTTCGCTCCTCGATGTCAGTATGCAGGTAGATTTCGGTTGTTTTGATAGAGGAGTGACCCAGGTTCTCCTGCACGACACGGAGGTTCTTCGACCGCCGGTAGAGCTCGCTCGCGTATGAATGCCGGATTTTATGCGGCGTAATCCCGGCAGGGGCATACTGCCTGAAGAGATGCTGGACGGTCCGCGGGGAGATGTGGTTACCCTGCTGACCCAGAAAGAGCGGGCCCTCGATCATGTTGCCGATGAACCATTCGATCTCTTCAAGTGTCTCTTCGTCGACGAAGACGGTCCGTATCTTATCCCCCTTTCCTTTCACCCGGATCGTCTGCTCCTCGAAATCGATGTCTTCGACATTTATGGCGCAGAGTTCCGAAACACGGACGCCTGTGGCGTATATCAGGCGGACGATCAACCGATCCCGCCCCTCCGGAACCGTTTTGAGCAGGCGGATCACCTGACTGTGTTTGAGGTATTTCAACTCCTGGTTTTTGATCCGGGGTCGCTCCACGCCGAGCATGGGGTTCGCGACCACGACCCCCTGTGTGTAGAGGTAGCGGTAGAACGAGGAGAGCGTTGATATCATCCGATGAAGGGTCTTCGGCTTATAGTTCCGCGTCTCCGAGAGCGAGGAGAAGAAATCGGTAACGAGGGCAGCAGAAACGTTGACATCCGCATCCAGAAGGACATCCGAGAATGCCGCTTCATCAAACGGAACCCCGTTCGAATCCGGGTGCTGCCGGAACCAGGCGTACCGGGCGAAGCGCTGAATGGTCTGCCCGTATTTTTTGATGGTCCGGGGCGAGTAGTTCCGCATCCGAAGGTAGCCACTGAAGCGATCCAGCCATTCTGAGAAGAGTGCATTCTCCATCGTATAATGAATAGAATAACGAAGAATATCAAGATTGCGGTAAATCACTATTCCCCGCAAGATGGATTTTACCCGGGGAGCCCCGTCAGGGCCGCCAGTCACGATCGCATGGGCCTGCATCAAAAGATCGATTTGCAAGAGGGCCGCGTCCCACCCGGCCGGGACCCGCGGAGCGCGTGCTCCCACGGGGCAAACCAGAAAGAAGGGCGCTGTTGAAACCCTGTTTTGGTCCTCATCCCCCGATGAGGGGGCGCCTGCCCCGGATCGTCCCGGGGCTCATCCGGGGACTGGACCGTGGTGGCTATCGCCCTGGGCGATACGCTCGTCCCCCCTGAGGGGTGGGGGCAGTCATGGCGATGCCCGGCGGGAAGCCGCGTCCCCAGGATTGCACCCAGGGGAGGAATTCAACAAACCCGAAAGAAGGAAACCTATCAAAGCCAGGATGCAAGCGGATACGGGTCCGGTTCCTCAAACAGAAAGCGAAGATCGATCTTGTCGGAGTCGTGCCGTGACATCAGGCAACCCTGGGTCCCCGGCGAAAAGGGCCCCGGGCCCATCTCTTCGGAGTATCTTCTCAGAGATCGCCCGGAAACCAGGGAGGCGGACCAATTTCATCCCGGATCCCAAAAGGATATTTTCGGTGATACAGGAGGTATTGGCGTTAGGAGGTATGGGGCTGCCATCCCGGGTGGACGGGGAGCAGACCCTGTTGAATACGTTCTCTTGCAGGTATATGAACTCCTTACCGTGCGGTGTGAAAGTGAACGAACCAGGAGCATCGTCGGTGCCGCGCAACCTGCAGACCCCGCCCACATATAAAAGACCCCCACAGAGGAGTTTAGACGCCCGATCATCAGCGCGGAAGACCTTACCTATGCCGAAGCCCGTGATCCGGCCCCGCAGCCACGATACGAGGGTCCCAAAACCCGGGCGGCTATTCACAGCGGAGCGTTGCAACCCGCACCCGAACAGGCACTCATGCATAGTATACCGGGCGCACCCGGTGGCAATACCCCAACGTGCCCGGTGTCGGGACGGGGGGGCGAGGTCCGACGATTGCCCACCGGCATCGCCGGGCGAGGGGCCGGCTCACGACAGGCCAGGATAACCCCCATTATGCCCCGATTGACCATAAGCCCTACCTGAAAAGACCAAATACCCATTCCAGCCCCGGGATCAAAGAGACAGACATAAACCGCATGATGCTATATATACGATGAGACAGGACAAACCACACGACCTGCGGAGCGTACACTCAGCCGGACCCCGCAAACATGCACAGTCCTCTCAATCGCCATCCCGGCCGGGGAACCATCCCTCAACCAGCCTTATTGAAATATCAAAACCGACAAAGAGGGTATAGAAAATGGAAGAGCCAGATAACCGCAAAGATCCGAACAAGTATCAGAAATTCAAGAAAGTAGACGGCGCCACCTACCAGCGGGTCAACCAGTTCCTGCGCAAACACACCCACATCACCGCCCGCGAGTGGGCGATCGCCCGCCTCTGCGCAGACTTCAAGACCACCAGCGGCTCGGAGATGACGTTCATCGGTGAGAACCTCCCGGAACTCTGCCCGTTCATGGTCGACTCCTACACACCGCAGGCAGTTAACCAGGCCAGGAGTTCGTTTAAGAAGAAGGTCAAGAAAGCAGGAGCCACGTTCTTCTATGGGGCCATGTGCGGCTTTTTTACCGCGGAAGAGCTCGATGAGATCCTCTTCGAGGCAAGCGAGGTCGCCAGGTTCCTGCTGGAGGTGGAGGGAACGAGCCTGAACATCGATGACGAGATCGACGTCGAGGACCGGATCACCGAGGTGATGCGGGGCGTGGCCGAGGCAGCATCGGTCATCTTAAAGTCCAGGCCCGGCCAGGAGAATGAAGGAGAGAGCCCAACAGAGGATGAGGATTCATGAAGGTCATTCAGATTGTCGGCCGCTCAAACGCCGGGAAGACCACGTTTATAAAGAGCCTGATTCCAGCGCTCTCCGCACACGGGAGCGTCGGAGTGGTCAAGCACCTGGGACATCACGGCTTTGTGCTCAAACCCGGAAAAGACACTACCATATACTATGAATCGCATGCCGCTATATCCGGCGGCGTCGATGAAGAGAAATCGGTCCTCGTCAGGCGCGAGAACGACCTCGACTCCACCCTGGAGTT
This sequence comes from Methanoculleus sp. UBA303, assembly GCA_002501655.1. Lineage (GTDB taxonomy): Archaea > Halobacteriota > Methanomicrobia > Methanomicrobiales > Methanoculleaceae > Methanoculleus. Next base: position 26,226 of record DANY01000027.1, on the reverse strand, counting down.
CTTCTGCAACGCCGGGGTCGAATATGCCATACTTGAAGGGTTCAAGACCCGGTTGTTCCCAAGGGTAGTGATAGGCGACCTCGAAAGCGAGAACGTCATTCTCCGAAACCCCTCGGTCGATGAGGTGCTCGCCGCACTTCTGGAGTTCGAGGACTACTACACCGTCGAGGGGCTGGTCCGGGAACTGAGGCGCGAGTGCGGCGTCTCGCATGCCGGGGCCGTCCTCACGTTCAGCGGGCTTGTCAGGGAATGGACCGGGACCGAACGGACCGAATACCTGGAGTTCGACGAGACCGTCGACGCCCTGACGGAGAGCATCAGGAGAGAGATGGAAGCGGTCCCCGGGATCATCGGCGCACGGTTTTACCACCGGAAAGGGCGGCTCTATGCCGGAGAAGATATAACCTACATTGCTATACTGGCAGAGCACCGCGAGGAGGCGTTCGCCGCTGCCAGCAGTGCTATCGACCGGCTGAAACAGGAACTACACGACGTGGAGAAGTGACGGAGATGCGAAACGGAAAACGGATGTTTGGAACAAACGGCGTGCGGGGCGTGATCGGGGAGGAGATGACACCTGCCCTCGTCCTCAAGATAGGCGCCGCGCTCGGATCGATGAGGAAAGGCACCATAGCCGTCGGCAGGGACACAAGGACGTCCGGTGAAGCCCTGGCCCACGCCCTCAAGGCCGGGCTCCTCATGACTGGGTGCGACGTGGTGGACATGGGCATTCTCCCCACACCGGCCCTGCAGTACATCATCAAGACCAACCAGTTTGACGGCGGCGCGATGATCACCGCGTCCCACAACCCACCCGAGTACAACGGCGTGAAGATCATCGAGGCCGACGGCACCGAGATGTCCGATGACGAGATCATCCGGCTCGAAGACCGGTTCTTCGCCAGTGAGTTTGTCGCGGTCTCATGGGAGGACGTCGGCGCGGAGACCGCCGCACCCGACCGGATCGAGGAGTACATCAGAGCCGTCGTGGGGCACTTCCCGGCAGGCATCGGCAAGGGAATGACCGTCGTCGTCGACCCCGGTTCCGGTCCCGCGGCGCTCACGACCCCGATCATCCTTGAGCGGATGGGATGCCGGGTCCATACCATCAACGCCCGGCTCGACGGCACCTTCCCGGGCCGGATGCCCGAACCGACCCCAGAGGGGCTGCAGCCCCTCTCGGAGATGGTCGTCGCCACGGGTGCCGACTTCGGTGTGGCACACGACGGCGACGCTGACCGGGCGGTCTTCGTTGATAACAAGGGATGCTATATAGAAGAGAACTACGAGTTCGGGCTGGTCGAGGACTATGTCTGCGGCAGGAACAGCGGCGGGCTCGTGGTCACCCCGGTCGCCACCTCCCGGTTGATCCAGGACATAGCAGAGAAACACAGGTGTACCGTCGACTACACCCCCGTGGGAAGTATCTACGTCGCAAGAAGGATGATCGAACTGATCCGGCAGGGGAAGAAGGTCTCCTTCGGGGGCGAAGGAAACGGCGGCCTGATCTATCCCGACCACCAGTTCTGCCGGGACGGAGGCATGACCGCCGCCATGATGGTAGCGGTCCTCGCAAGCCATAACGGCAGGGAACTTTCGGATATCCTCGACGAACTCCCTGCATACCATCTAGTCAAGGAGAAGCACCACGCCCGGGACCCGGCCGCGCTGGTCCGCGCCGTCGAGGAGGCGTTCTCAGGAGAGACCATCGAGAAGATCGACGGCATCAAGATCGTCAGGGACGATGCCTGGGCGCTGGTGCGGGCGTCGGGCACGGAACCGATGATCAGGATCATGATCGAGTCAAAGGACCCGGGCATCGCGGATACCATGTATCGGGAGATCATGCAGGCGGTCAGGCAGGCCTGATCGCCTCACCTGCCTGACCCTCACTTGTGACATCAACCCCACGTTAAGCATTCCATTCAAGGTGCTGCAAGGGACCCTTACCGTCCACCATATAACCGATATTTTTGAGGATCTCTCTGATTCCCATCGAAAAACATTCTTGCAAGAGGGGGGCAATCTATATATCCGATAATGGATATGCATGATGCAGAACCCACTGGAGAGCGCTGATCAAAATGGATGGAAAACTGCAGATGAAACAGAAGATCAACTCCGCTATCTCTTCGGGCGATCTGCGTGAGCTTGAAAAGGTAGTTTCAGACATATCGGAGACACAGACAAGGAAGGAGAAGAAATCACTCTACGAGCAGATGAATGCCGCTCTGGTAACAGCGGCGTTCGAAGAGGGCCAGCCTGAACTCTTAAGCCAGCTCGTCGAACCAACAAAAGAAGAGGTATTTGCCCTCGCACAGCGTGCTGCCGGGAGTTACAGCCAGGATAAGGATGAAGCATGGTTCCGGGCAATTTTTACCCTGGTCGACAAACTCGACCGTAAGAGTCACCAGTCCGATATCCTTGCCGGGATATCCCGCAACCTGGTCCAGGTCGGGGTTGATACGGGAGACATTCACTTTATTGAAAAAGGAGGGGAGGCTTTCGATAAGATCAGCATCCGTAAATACCGCTCGGCAATCCTCTCCGAGATCATACCGCTCTTCATCCAGTACGGACAGAAATACCGGAACGTCGATATCATGCGGCATGCCCTCCAGCTCCTCTCTGAGATCGGCGATATATCAAAACAGTCACAACTCCATGCCGATGTGGCCCGGGCGATCGCCGGTTCCGGTATCGAGTCCGGCAACATCAGCCAGGTGATCAGCGGGCTTCTGAGTGCCACTGAGATCAACCAGAAGATCCGGCGCACCAACTCGATTGCCGATATTGTGGATGCCACCTGGAAGTCATCGTTGAAGAAGGAGATCGCTGATGTCGAGCAGGTCATAGACTCCCTCTCGGGTATCCCGGAAGAGCGGCTCACCGAGACCCTCGCGATCCTGACCGAGCAACTTCTCGACCACCAGCGAGACAAGAAGCAGGTCTACACCAGACTGCTCAGGATCGACGACGAGAAACCATGGGCAGGCCAGACCCTCGTCCTCGAACTCCTGAAGAAGGCAGAGCGGAGCGGGGAACGCTGGTATCTCGAAAAGGCGTTCGAGTTCAATGCCCGGAGCACATTGGAAGCCCAGCTCCCCATCGAGGAGATTGTCCTCTCCGGGATCGCGGTCGTCGAGAAGAGCGGCAACCCGACCATTCTCCTCGACATCACGCCCCTGATCGATGAATCCTGTGACGCGGCGAAGGCGGCCCAGCTCTACCGGCAGATCACCGACGCACTCTCCCGGATGGGCGACTTTTACCATGCGATCGAGGTCATGAAGAAGGCCAGCAGCAGCGCCCAGAGGATCAACGCCCAATTTTTCGATACCAGTGTCCGCCTGACCAAAGAGGGTATCCGGCGCGACGAGATCGACCTCGTCCGCGAGAATATCCTCGCCACACTGGAGATCAATATTGCCGAATCGCTGGTACACCAGGCGGTGACCGACTTCTGCAAGGAGTACGACTTCGATGAGGTCGTCAGGCACATACCAGCCATAAAGGAACTTGTGAGAACGCATCGGGCACAGGACCCCCTGCTCTTCGAGTGCAACACTATCCTGATCGAACGGGGGTTCGTCCGCCAGAAGGACCCATCGGCCCTCGTAGATCTGGTGAACCAGATAGGTGAGCCGGCCCTGCGCGAGCAGGCAATCTCAACCATCGCCGTCGAGATGGCACGGATCGGCGTCGCCCGGAAAGACCGAGATCTTCTTCGGCATGCGACCGGGCTCACCTGCGAGATCATGAACCAGCAGGCACGGGCCGAGGCGATGGGCGGCATCGTAGACCAGGCAGCGGTGCTCGCTGTGGAGGACGGTGACCTCGACCTGCTTCACGGTATGCGGGTCCTCTCCACAGCCCTGCTGGAGCCGGAGTACTGCCTCTTTGCGATGGGCAAGGTTATCCACGGCCTGATCATGTACGGGATCGAGCAGCTCTCGCTCCGGGCGCTGGATGAAGCGGCCCAGATACTCTCCCAGATCACTGATCCTTCCCTCCAGCAGCAGTTAGTCGACCCCCTCATCGAGGGCTACATCCGGGTCGGGAGCCTGCAGGCGGCAGACCAGCTCTCCCGGGGAAAGGCCAGGATCTTCGACGGCATGATGGAACCGTTCGAGATCGCGCTTGCCCTCCTCCAGTCCAGCACCCCGCCCGAGGATGTCTCGATCAAGATAGCAAGCTACGTCGACATCATGCTCGAGTACACGCAGGTCTACGCAAGCCGGATATTTGCTGTCCCCATGACCCTCTTCTCACTGGAGATCGAGGGGGATTACGAACGGACCGCCATGATCCAGCGGATTCTCACCTTCTTCACCAACTACACGAAGGAGTTCGACTCGGCCGACCCCTACGAGGTGACGGCTTACCTGCTCGAGGGCATCGAGGGGGCGACGGTAGCGCCGCCGGCGCTCGAGCTGATGTACCGCCTCTTCGAGCATACCGGAGATATATATGCCCGGTATTCCGGTATGTACCGGATCGTAAGCGCCTACTCGGCCCTTGGCAACGAGGAGCGGGCCGAAGAGATCATCCAGAGGCTCCACGAGACCATCGGCACCATCGCCGAGCCATCAATCCGCGTGATCATGCTCTCCGACCTCGCCGGGCTCATGGCCCGGATCGACCACAGTGCAGCCAGGGGCTACCTTGCCGAGGCACAGGGGATGCTTGAGTTTGTCGGGCCGGAACGCGAGGCATTCGTCAGAAAGAACCTGATATATGCCGCAAGAAGCCTCAACGCCGTCAACCGGCAGGAGAAGGACGTCGACTGGGCGGTAGAGCAGGTCGGCAGGATCGAGGATCCGGTCGAGTATGTAGACGCTCTGGCGGCAGTCTTTGACATGGTCAGCGAACCTGCACAGAGAAAGGAGATCCTCTCGGCCATGTGCCATACCGTCGTGAGCATCCCCTCCCCCTATATCCGGCTCTCGATGCTCTTTGATGTGGCGCAGTTCGCCGAGACCTACGGCGACGAAGAAGAGATCGACGAGCTCCTGGACGGTATGGAGAGAACGGCCGGATATATCCAGATCCCGTTCATCACCGCCATGACGCGGCAGCGGATGGCTCAGATGCTCTTCTCATTCTACCGGAAGAGCGGAAAACCGGCCGTCCAGCAGCGGGCTATCGAGATCGTCTCCGCAATCGATGACGACCGGATCCGGTACAGCCTGATGGTCCAGCTCGAACAGGCGATGCCCCAGTCCTGGAAGAACACAGTCTACGGCAGGATCCTCGACTGCCGCGACAAGATCCGGAGCGGTGAGTACACCACAAAGGACATGGTCACGCTCGACCGGGCTATCAGGGCGGCGCCTGACCGGGCAAAGCGGGCGACCTACTACACCGAGATCTACCTCATCGCCAGGAACGCGGGGCAGCATGATGTCGCGGACAGGATGCTTCTCTGCGCGCTTGAAGAGGCGCGGATCATCAGGCCGCTCTCGCGGCGGGCTTTTGTGCTCGGCGATATGGCGTGCCGGATATACGCAGAGCGCTACGAAGACCGGTCGAGGGAGGTTCTCGACATGGCCGTGGGCGAGGCCCTCAACATCCGCGACTCGACGATCCGGGACGATGTCTACGACGAGCTGGATATGTCCATGCGGATCATCCAGGAGCACTGGCTGTGAAGACGATCGAGATCAGGATAACCGGGAGGGTGCAGGGTGTCGGGTTTCGTGCATGCATTAAAAGGATCGCCACCAACCTCGGCATCGGCGGCGAGGCGATGAACCTTCCCGACGGGAGGGTGCTCATCACCGCAACCGGCGAACCCGTCATCCTCGATAAGTTTGTCTCCATGCTCTACGGGTGCCCCCGGGTTGTCATCAGGGATCTCTTCCAGGGGGAGATCCCCCTTGCTGTCTATCCGGAGTTCACGATCCAGCGGGGCGCCTACCAGTACAGCACGTGAAATTCGGCGTTCGTGAGGAGCGCATCCCGCAGTATGTGTACCTGCGTATCGATCCGGGGCTGGTCGATAGTTTCGCGGAGCGCAGCGACAAACCGGGCCGAGAAGTTCCCGTCAAGATAACACCTTTTTTCACTGCATTCGTAATCCTCGCCCGAGACTTCGTCCCGGGCAAACCGGAGGACAGTGCGATCCACCATCGCTGCTTTCTGCGGTTCGATAAAGTCCTGGACGAGGCTCCCGGCCCCTTCGTGGAGCATGCCGAGGTCGGGGTCGAGGTGGGCACCGACCAGGGAGACGCAACAGTTGCCGTAGAGCATCGCGTACCCGAGTGAGAACATGACGTTGACGGGGTCGAGATAAGGGCGGATCGTCCTGCGCCGGAACCCGAGTTCCGGCGGGAGCGTGCGGGAAAGGATCTCGTAATACATATCGGCGGTCAGGCGGGAGAGCCTCCGAAGTTCCTCCATGGTGACCGAGGCCGCAAGTTCCTCCCTGACCTGGTGGAGGAAGTCAAGTTCTCCGGCGTAGAAGATATCCTGCCCGGAGCGGCCGTAGAGTTCCTCGAGGAGGAGGAGCCTCGACTGGAGGCCGGCCGTTGCGAGCGGCTGCGCGAACCGGTGGGGGGCGGCCTGTTCCTGGGCAGTGCGCACCGCCTCATCCGGCCGGTAACCGTAGGGATAGAGGTACCCGACAGGCGTGCCGTCGATATCAAAGAAGGTGATGACAGCGCCGGCTTTGAGGAGGTTCGTCACCGCCGATGTGTGCAGGGTATGGCCGCCGACGACCAGGAGGTGTTTCACCGCCTGGAGGGGGTAACGCCGGGTGGTGCTCCCGTGCGCTATGACCAGTTCCTGTGTCGTCGCCTTGATGTGCCCCCCGTAGCCGAAGACGGGGAGCCAGGGTTGGGTTGCTGTCATCCAATCACTCTGGAGATGAGTACTGGGCGGTTTTTGGTGATTAATGCATCGATTCGCCGGAATACGGCGAGATTCTTGGGGGTGGGGAACGGGGCAGGTTTGAAGGGAAGGCGGCCGGGAAGTTAACTGCACCATATTAACTTAATCTGATTAACTAAATGCAAACTATATTCATAGCAATAACCTAGATTTAAAATATTCTTCAAGCCAGCGGAATGTTGAGAAGGGGTATGAAGAAAAATCAGGTGATTTTATGGGTTATTTGGAAAAAAGGATTCAGTACGCTCTACTCGTGCTGATGATATGCTTGCTGCTGGTACTGCCGGCAGCGGCAGAGACGCTCGATACCCCGGGTGTGAGCCCGGCGGAGAGCCTTATAAACGATACAGTCGCCTCTGTAGCGACGCCTTCTGCGACGCCCGCGGAAGAGATGACTGTGACACCTACGGAGGAACCGGATGAATCATCAGTGCAGACTCTGGCGCTGACCACAGATCCGGTGATACTCTTTAACGGCACGGTCATGCTGACAGGCGGCACGTTCGAGTGCAGTGTGGGCGACAAAGCCTACACCGTTCAGAACAAGACCCCGCTCGGGGCCCTCCAGGCAGTAGCGGAACGCAAGGGCTTCACGTATAAGATTACCGACAAGCGATGGACCGAAGATGAGGTTCTCCTTCTAGATGATGTTAATGAGTACACAAGAGACACCGGCAAGTGGGTCTGCTACGTCAATGGCGTCAAGAAGGATGGATACGGCAACAAAGATAATGCTCTCAATGTTCTAGCGCTTGCCGATGGTGACAGGGTCATCTTCTGTTACGGCGCCGACCCGATGCCGGAGGATGCATCGGTGCTGATCAAGATCACCGTAGGTATAGAGGACTCAGAAGAGCCACCAGTGCAGCCCACCAGCTGGACCGTCACGCTCAAGGGCGCGTTAACCGAGACCGTCGATCAGAGTTACTTCGAGGAAGGGATCACCCACGGACATACCGCCACCTACACCGATGAGAACGGTGGCGAGTGGAAGGGCATGCCCCTCTGGTATCTCGTCGGCCTCGTCGATGACGACCTGAAGCACGGCTCCGGGGCGTTCAACGAAGCCCTCGCCGAGAAAGGCTACTCGATCAAGATCACCGCCGGCGACGGCTACTCGATCAACTTTGAAGGCGCAAGCGTCGCAAAGAACAACAACATCATCATCGCAAACACCCTCAACGGCACTCCGCTCCCCGAGACTATCGGCGAGAAGAACAAACCCTGCTGGCCACTCCAGTTGGTCGGCTCTGACGTGAACTCCGGCCAGAAGATCGGCAGCGTCGCCACGATCGAACTCGTCGGCCTCCCGGAAACCTCTGATGAGTGGGAGATCACGCTCGCGGGCGCGTTCAACCGGACGGTCTCGCAGGCAGAGTTTGAGGACTGGGTCAAGTGCCACGGTAAGAGTTATACCGACTCCAAAGACCGGGTATGGACCGGCATGCCGCTCTGGTACCTGGCCGGTGCCGTTGACGATATCGAAACCGGCAGCCACTGGACGTTCAACAACACGCGGGCAGCCGCCGGGTATACCGTGCGGGTGACCGCGAGCGATGGGCTCACCGCCACCTTCGAGATCTCCGATCTCGCCCGGAACAACTCGTTCATCGTCGCAGATAAACTGAACGCAACAGCGCTTACCGCAGATAACGGCGGGCCGCTGAAGTTTGTCGGCCCCGGTCTTTCCGGGAAGCAGCAGGTCGGCAGCATCGTATCGATCGCCCTCGAAGGGCTGCTGGACGAGAGCGCCGAATCTGAGTGGACGCTCTCTCTTGAGGGGCCGAAGGTTACGGATCTCTTCACAAAGGAGGTGTTCGAAGAGTGCGAAGCGTGCAGCCACCACACAAAGACCTACAACGACGGGGTCAGCACCTGGACTGGCGTCACGTTAAAAGCCCTCTGCGGCTGGGTTGACGACGACGTCATGCACGGCTCGGGAGCCTTCAACATCGGCCTCGCCGAGATCGGCTACACGGTGATCGTCTCCTCCGGCGGAGATAATCCCTACAGCAAGGAGTTCGCCAGCCAGGATATCCTGGCAAACCCGGAGAACTACATCGTCGCAAGCAAGGTCAACGGTACGGCGATCACCGGGAGCGCCTACCCGCTCCGTCTTGTCGGTGAGGGCGCAACCGGGAGCAAGAGCGTCGGGAACATCCAGAGGATCCAGCTCGTCGACTTCCAGAAGCCAACAGAGCCCCCGTCCATTCGGATCGTCAGGTACGCCTCCGACGGCAAGACGGTCGTCGAAGAGACGACGAAGACTGTTCCGTGGATGGAGGAGGACCTGAAGGTCTACGGCGCTCCGGATGGCATCAGACTCCGGTTCCAGGGCCCCACATTCGTCCCTGACGACCTCTGGAACCCGGCCGAAGACATAAACCCCGACAAAGTCGACGAAGTCGTGAAGGGGACCGCAATCAAGGACCTCTGCGACCTCGTGGGCGGCGTTCCCGAGGGAGGCGAGGTTGTACTCCTCGCATCCGATGGTTACAAGGCTAAACTCAACTACACCAACCTCTATGCACCGCTCGACCGCCAGGGAGAGGCGATCGTCGTCTGGTGGACGGAGCGGCAGGGCTACGTGCCCGACTACCGTGACGGCCCGCGCCTCTTCTTCAACACGCCCGACGGCGTCTTCGGCGCCGACGACATGCGGACGTGCCTCGCTGAAGACTACTGGCACTACTACTGGGACGACGGTATCCAGTACCCCTCGGCAGCCGGCGTCTCCAATAAGCACATCTCAACCATCGAGATCAAGGATGCCCGCGAAGACTGGACCCTTATCCTGACCGGTGCCATCATCGACACCATCAGCCGATCCTACTTCGAGTCGGGCAAGGCCTGCTCCATGGGCAGGCATAGCGCGACATGGACAGACGGCGACGGCCATGTCTGGTCGGGGATGCCGCTCTGGGTCCTCTGCGGCTGGGTCGACGACGACAACAAACATAGTGCGGGGACGGAACCCTTCAATACGACTCTCGCAGATGCCGGCTACAACGTCACCATCATCGACTACGGCCCGGACAGGAGAAAAGGCACTGCGGACGATTATTCCGTCGAATTGAACAGCTCATTCATCAAACAGAACAAGAAAGGCATCATCGTCGCAGATGAGGTCAACAGTACAGCGCTGGCAAAGGATGGCAAAAAACCTTCCTGGCCACTCAGACTCGTCGGTTCCGCCCTGAATAAAGGCCAGATGGTCGGCAGCATCGACGAAATAGAACTGACCGGGGTGCCCGTCCTCTATGATGCGGCGATCGCTCTTGAACCGGGCTGGAATTTCGTCTCCGTACCCAAATTGCTCGCCGCTGGAAAAGGCGATGCCACAATCTTTGCCAACGTCGACCGTGAGCAGCATAGTATCTGGCGGTACAATGCCGCGTTAAAGGACTGGAAGCAGATAACGGAGATCGACCCGGTCCTTCCACTTGAGGGCTACTGGATCTATTCGGCTCGCAGCATGAAGGTCCCGTTGTACTTTGACACTGACGCGATCAGGACTCCGCCCGCAAAAATGCTTGCCAGGGGCTGGAATGCTATCGGGTTCAGCGACACCGAACCAGCCACGGCGCGCGACACCCTCCTCTCGCTTGGAGATGCGTGGACGCAGGTGATCGGGCATAGCGCCAGCACACAGCAGTACGAGACATCCATCATACGGGGCGGATCAGGGAACCATGCTGATACACACGAGATGCTGCCGATGAAGGGCTACTGGGTCTACCTGCGCGGTGAGAGCGAACTCGCCGCTATCGGGGCATGATGGAGCGGATCCATGGATATCAGGTATATCATATCCCTCCTCATTCTCCTCTCTCTTGCCTGCACAGCAGCCGCCCTGCCGGTGCTCCCCGATGAATTTGCCGGCAGCGTCACGCTCGACGGGAAACCCGCACCCGCGGGAACCGTCATCACCGCCAGGATCGACTGGAACGAACGCGGCTCCACAGTCACCACAAAGGCCGGGGAGTATGGCCCCCTGGATTCTCCGGGTGTCCTCGCGGTCAGGGCAACTGAAGAGGATCTCCGGCGCTCTGGTTCCCCGATCATAACCTTCTGGGTGAACGGCCACAAGGCCGATCAGGAGGTCTCGTTTACCGGGGGAGCAACCCCGCGGCTCGACCTCTCGGCTGTCACCGGAGGGGGGGACGACCAGGTGCCGGTAGCGTCTGGCAGGAACTCGTTCGGAATTGAGGGTGTCGGCATCACGGACACCGACGGGGGGCAGCAGGTCGTCATCAATAACAGGACCGTTCTGGGCGGCATCACCACCAACGAGACCGCCATCACCCTGAGCAATGTGGACGGGTGGGAGGAAGTGGTCATCTTCACCAGGGAAAGGCCTGCCGGAGATTTACAGATCACCGGCACCATCGAGAGCGTCCATGCCCGAAGCAGCCCGATCAACACCGGATCGGCCTGGGCACAGGTCGACCTTGAGATGAGCAGGCACCCCGGCTCAACCGCTCAACTCAACACGACAATCTATCAGAACCCCAATACCGACGAACAGGAGGCATTTGAAACCGTTGTTTACCAGATGACGGGCAAGAACATCAACAGCTTTGCCTATGTCCTGAACATACAGAAGACCAACGTCGCAAACGAAGGGGACGGTGGCATCATCAGGGCCGCAACGATCAGGATGGCGGCCAGCCCCGAATGGGTTGCCAGCATGGGCGGCGAGGAGAACGTCGTCATCCTGCGGCAGGCCGACGACGGCATAACGACCCGGCTGGATACATGCTACACCGGTCGCGATGCTGCCGGGAACTACATCTTTGAGGCCGTATCCCCGGGCGGCCTCTCAGCATTCGCGCTGGTTGCTACAAAAGCCCCGGGCAGCAGTACAGGAGACGGTAGCGGCCCCGGCACCACGTCTGGCGGAGGCGGAGGATCCTCCAAAGACCCGGGATCGCAGCTGGTCTATGACCCCAGTGCCCCCGAGGTGCATACCGGGCGCGTATCCCTTACCACATCACCGACCGGGGTGGTGCTTGAGTCCGTGACGATCAGGACTGCCGACGAGACCTGTGCCGTGGCGATACGGGAAGGCACCACCGCGCGCGACGCGGACGGCAACCCGCTCGGCGAGGTGACCACTACGAGGATTGCCCCAGCCGACGTTCCGGCGGCTCCGCCGGGAACGACGGTCGCTATCGCGCTCTCGTGCGGCCCTGCGGGCGCCACCTTCAACCCGCCGGCTGTCCTCACCTACACCCTCTCCGGGGAAGAGTGGGCGAAGATCGACAAGGGTGCCACACCGAAGGTGATGTGGTACAACCCCGAGACCGGGAAGTGGCAGGATGTTCCCGCCACGGTGGACCCCGCCACGCGGACGGTCACCGCACAGATCTCGCACTTCAGCATCTATGCTTTGGTATGGACCGCCCCAGAGACGGTGGTGGCAGGAGCAGAGGGGACCGTGACTCCAGGCGGAGAGGCAGCCGGGGAGCCCGGTCCTGTGTTCCCGACCTGGGCGCTGGCTCTCGTTGTCGTGCTGATCGCCGCACTTGTAGCCTTCCTCGTTATGAGGAGAAAGTAACTACCACCCCTTTTTCGGGCATTCAAGAGTAAAACCATGGTATCAGCGCACACACAAGGCTCCTTCCGGCGCCTGATCATCCTCTCGCTCTGCCTGCTCCTGGCACTGGCAGCCCCGGCTACCGCGTCTCCGACGACCGAACTCCGCATCGCAAAGATCGCAGCCGACGGGGTCACCGTCATAGATGAGAAGACGGTCGACTACCGCTGGCTCGAGCGGAACCTCCCGGTCCAGGGTGACGGCGTGACCCACTACTATCACCAGGGGCCGGTGTTTAAATTGGCCTGGGAAAAAAAGCATCCCGACGAGCCCTACAATTTCTGGAACCCGGAGGAGGATATTAACGCTTTTGATGAGAACGAGAACCAGAATCTGGATAAGGATATGGGCGCGGTGAAGGGGACAGATCTCAAATATATCTGCGAACTCGTCGGTGGAATGGGCAAGGAGGGTACCGTCAGGGTCCGGGCGGTAGATGGGATGTCAAAGACATTCCCCTACAGAAATGTCTATGAACCGGAATCACGCCAAGGGCCGATGGTCGTCACCTGGTATCGGGCCGAGGACGGGTATGTCCCCGACTACTACACCGGGATGCGTCTCGTCTTCTTTGCGGATACGTCGACCAATCCCTACGGTAACCACACCTTCGGCATCTGGGATATGCACGAGTGCTTCGATGAGGAGGACTGGTACTTCTTCCAGCCCGATCTCCCCACCACCACGGGCCTCTCCGTGAAGTATGTGAGCGAGATCATCATCTACAGCGATGAAGAGCCAACCGGGAGCATCTACGTAAACTCGACTCCCTCCGGGGCCACCGTCTATATCGATGACGAGAAGGCCGAAGGCGTGACCCCCTGTACCCTCTCCGGCATCGAAGTTGGTGGCCATCAGGTCCGGGTCGAGTTAGAGGGGTTCGTCCGGCCGGATGAAAAGCAGGTCACCGTCGTCGCGAACACCATCGCGGAGGTCGATTTCAATCTCACCGCTGAGACCGGGAAGATCGCTGTATCCTCGGTCCCGACGAACGCAAGCATCTACTTCGACGGGAACACCACAGGGCTCTTTACCGATGCGACCCTGGATGATATCCTGGTCGGCGAGCATACGATCGAACTCGTCATGCCGGGCTACCGGAATGCCACCCAGATGGTCGATATCAAGAAAGAGGAGTGCAGCATTCTGGATGTTGTTCTCTTCCCCGAAAACAGCACACTTCCTGAATCCTTCCCCGGAATCGGGAGTATTGTTATATCTTCGGTCCCGGCGAACGCGAGCATCTACCTCGACGGAAGCGCGACGGGGAGCCGGACCAACGCGACCCTGGAAGCGGTCCCGGCCGGCGAGCATACGGTCGAACTCGTGATGCCCGGCTACCGGAACGCCACCCGGACCGTCACCGTCGAGGAAGGTGGGCATACCACCCTTGACCTGCTCCTCTCCCCGGCAGGCGGTGAGGCTGGAGCGAACACCACGGGCCGCGGTGAACCAATATCCGGGCACCCGGCACCGAACAACCCCATAGAGGCTTTCGTCGAAGCCGTCCTCGCTTTCGTGAGCAGACTGTTCTCGTTCTTCGGAATGGGAGAGGCTGCGATAACCCCGCCGGGGCCGGAGAGCGCCCCAGTCCCCGGCGAAGGTGCGATAACCCCCGTGCCGACCGATACCCCGGTGCTCCCCGCACAGGCGCCGGGTGAGACGCGGAGCATGGAGAACCACTCCGGCGGGCTCTACATCGACTCCTACCCTCCGGGCATGGCGATCGTCATTGACAACAAAAAGCTGGTCTGGAAGACACCTCAGGTCGTCTACGGCCTTCGTGGAGGCCTGCACACCATCAGTGTCGAGGAGAGCGACCCTGATAGGAACAGGGAAGATTCCGGCTACCGGTTTGAGGCGCTCCAGGCCTGGGTTTACCCCGATGCGGTCGCACCGGTCCTCCTCGACGGCCTGACAAACCAGATCAAGAAGACCGTCCGGATAGGTTCGGAGACCTATCAGGGCGCGAAGTTTACGGTGAACGGAGTCTTCCCGGCCGGCACCATCCCGGGCGATGCCGGGGTCGAAGGCGCAAAGTCCTGGATCACCGTCTTCTGGAACGGAACCTACCGCTCACACGCGATCCCCTCAGGCATCGCGACCGGTGAGACGTACACGGTAGAACCGCAGAACGGAGATGTCGTCCCGATCAGCATCCGATCAAGCCCCCCGGGTGCCCTGGTCTTCATCGACGGATTTCCCACCGACAGGGTCACGCCATGCCGGGTGGATGGCCTCTCCCCCGGCCAACACCGTATTCTGGTCTCGATGCCCGGCTACCTCCCCGCCGAAGAGGTCATCAGGATACCAGAGAAAGCCAAAACCGGCGGCTCTATCTCCTGTACACTCCGGGAGTACACCCACGGAGATCTCCTCGTCGAGAGCACGATATCGGAAGCGAAGATCTACCTTTACGGCCGGTATACCGGGGAAAAAACACCGCACACCTTCCCCGGGATGAGCATCGGCACCTATGAGGTCAGGGTCGTCTCTGAGGATGACTCCAGGACGATCGATGATGTGCTGGTGACGCCGGGAGAGACGACGCGGCGTATGGTGGCTCTGAAGGAGGAACACCGGTGAGCAGATACCAAAGCCTCCTCCTGGTGGCCGTGCTCCTCGCGCTCCTCGTCCCGGCGGCATCGGCCGCCATTGTCTGGGGCCCATACGTCACGAACACCACCACCGGTTCGGCGACGGTCAACTGGAAGGCGACCGGCGAGGGAGCAGGGTGGGTCGAGTACGCTCCCAAGAGCGACGGGAGCAGCGAGGTCTGCCGCGTGGCCTCGTCCGGGGAGGGAAGCATGCACCGCGTGCAGCTCACGAACCTTTCGCCTGCGACAACCTACAACTATCGGGTCGGCACCGGGGACGAGACAACAGAGAATTGCAGATTTTCGACATTCGGGAGCCAGTCGTTCTCCTGCATCATATACGGTGACACCCGGGCACAGAAACCCTTCTTCACCCAGACCGAGCGGCACGCCCTGGTAGCGGAGAGGATGGCCGCGGAGGAGGATATCCTCTTCGTCATCCACACAGGCGACTTTGTCTGCGACGAGACAGAATGGGACGACTTCTTCGCGGCCGCAGGACCGGTGCTCAGGAACACGACCCTGGTACCGGTGCCGGGCAACCACGACGGCTCCGTGGAGGCGTTCTCGGCAATCTTCGGCCTCCCATCCTACTACTCATTCGATGCCGGCAGCCTCCACGTGACCGTCCTCGACAGCAACGACCGGGCATGGGCAGACATGGACACACAGACCGCATGGCTGGAGAACGATCTCGCGTCCCCCCTCCCCCGGAAGATCGTGACGTTCCACCACCCGCCGTTCAGTTCCGACCGGAGACACCCCGGAGGAGATCAGGCGATCAGGGCCGAGTGGAGCGACATACTCTCGCGCAGCGGTGTAGACGCCGTCTTTAGTGCCCATACCCATGCCTATGAGCGCTACCGGGTAAGCGGGACAGAGTATGTCGTCGTCGGGTGCGGCGGGGCCCCGCTCTACCCGCTCGCGGAGGAGAAGCCTGTGGGCTACCAGGCGGGCCGCGGGCAGACCCTCGGCTACGTCCGGGCCACCGTCAGCCCTGAGTCGATCGATCTCGGGATGGTGGCGGTCGCGGAGGTCCCGGAGGCAGACGACAAAGAGATGACGATGTTCCCGGCAGGGACCGTCATCGACGCTGCCCACCTCCCGGCGGATGCCGCACCGCCGGAGAAAGCTCCTGGCGGGTGGTGGGTCGTGCCGGCAGCCCTCCTCGGCGGTGCGGCGCTATCCAGACTACGGAGATGATGATAATGCGTACACAATTACCATGGATGCTGCTTGCGCTTCTCTGCGTGAGCATGCTGGCGGTTGCCGCATCGGCGGCACCGACGACCGGACTGCACGTCACAAAGATCGCGGCCGACGGGCAGACGGTCCTGAACGAGACGACAGTCGACTACCGCTGGATGGAGGAGAACCTCCCGGTCCTCGGGGACGGCGTGACCCACTATTACCACCAGGGGCCGGTCTTTGAGGGAGACAAATGGGATCCTCTGGAGACAACGAACTTCAAGGGCAGGGGGGCCGTGAAGGGAACGGATATCCGTGACCTCGCCGGACTGGTCGGCGGCGCCGAACCCGGCGACGAGATCATGGTCCGGGCGGCCGACGGCTACCACGTCGAATTCACCTACCGAAACATCTACGAGCCCGATCCCCGCCAGGGGCCCATAGGGATCTGCTGGTACAACGGCGCCGAGACAGGGGCAGGCGAGAGGCAGGGGTGCGGTTACGTCCCAGACTACTACACAGGGATGCGCCTCGTATTCTTTGCCGATAACTCGACAAACGCGGAAGGCCTCCACGTCTACGGGAACTGGGACATGCACGAGACACTTCCTGAATCGGCCCAGCATTTCTACGACCTCTACCCCTCCACCGGGGGCCTCACGGTGAAGTGGATAGATGAAGTCCGGGTCTACACCGGCGGGTTCCAGGGCGAACGGGGAGCCCTTGCGGGCTCTCTCGACGGTCCGGCGACGAAGGCGACGACGGAACCAGCGAAAACCCCGCTCCCCCTCGTGGTGACGCTCGCCGCTGCGCTCGGGGCAGCGGCGCTTCATGTCCGGAGAGGAGCATGATCCCGGTGCGCCGGATCTACCCTGCCCTCCTCACGGTGGTACTGATCGGTGCCGCGGCACTCGCGTCTGGATGCCTCGGCACGGCGGCCGCTGACGACTACCCCGCCTGGAACCTGACGCTTGCCGGGGACCAGGAGAAGGTGCTCACACATACTGAGATCCGGGCGCTTTCAGCCGTCGAGGGCTACGGCTACTCGGTCTCGACGGTGGGTATCAAGTACGGCCCGAACCGCTACCGCGGTGTGCTTCTCACCGATCTCGTCGAGATGGCAGGCGGTGCCGGCGCGGACGACCTGATCTATGTCTCCGCAGACGATGGCTACCTCTGGGTCTTCGATGCCGGGCAACTGAAGGGCGAGGGATTCTTCACCTTCGATGAGAACCTCCGGGAAGTCACCCCGCCGCCGCTCCGCGTTATCCTGGCCTACGAGCAGGACGGAGAGCCGCTGGCCTACGAAGATGGCGGACCGCTCCGCCTCGTTGTCATCACCGAGAGCCCCGACGTCATCACCGAAGGGAGCTCGTGGGTGAAGTGGGTCGACCGGGTCGAGGTCCATAAAAAATGAGCCGCCCTGCGGTAATCGCCGTGCTCGCCCTCGCCGTGCTCGCGGCATCTGCAGGCTGCACCGATCCCGGCCCGGAGCGCACCACGCTTATGGTGATCCCGGCCGGGAGCCTCCTCTACCCGCTCGAGGATATAGAGGCCGCCTTCGAGAGCCAGCACCCGGATATCGACGTCCGCATCGAAGGGCATGGGAGCATCCAGGCCATCCGGCAGGTGACGGACCTCGAGAGGGAGGTCGACGTTGTAGCAGTCGCGGATGCCTCACTGATACTGGATATGATGTATACACCAATGGGCGAGGGGGAGGAGAATTATACCGACTGGTACGTCTCCTTTGCCGGGAACGAGGTGGTGATCGCGTATACCGACCGGAGCTCCGGGGCAGACGAGATTACGGCGGAGAACTGGTACCGGGTCCTGGCCCGTCCGGACGTGCGGGTAGGGTTCTCAAACCCCATGCTCGATGCCTGCGGCTACCGGGCGATCATGGTGACAGCGCTTGCACAGGAGCATTACGGTGAGCCGGGGCTCTTTGGGGCCGTCATCGGCGGCTCCTTTGATCCGCCGATCGCAGCAGTCAGCGTGGATGGGGTAACGACGATCACCCTGCCGGAACGGATGAGGCCGGCAGGCGAGAAGGTCGCCATCCGGGACGGGAGCATCTATCTCCTCTCGCTCCTCGATGCTGGGGGGATCGACTACGCTTTTGAGTACCGGAGCGTCGCAGAGGAGCACGGGCTTCGGTGGATCGATCTCCCCCCCGAGATCAACCTCGGTTCTGCAGAGAACGCCGACGACTACCGGAAGGTGCATGTGACCCTCGGGTTCCAGCGGTTCAGATCCGTCGGAAGCGAACGGGTCGGCCAGCCCATTGTCTATGCGATGACCATTCCCGCAAACGCGCCCCACCCGGGCGAAGCAGGGATGTTCGTGGATTTTGTTCTGGAAGCGTTCCAGGAAGGGAGACCCGGGTGGCCCGGGCCGGAGACTGCCACAGTGTACCATGCCACAGGCTAACAAACCTTTTCCGCACCGACCACCCATGTAAAGGTACAGTATACCCGGCGGTATGGTTGTTGCGCAGGCATCTGTCAGGCCGCCGGGATCCTTGGCAACCATATACCAACATGCGGCCAGCGGGGCTCGCTCTCTGCCCCGCAAGTCGTATACTGATGGGATACTATGTTCTGGAACAGAGCGATGGAGACAATCCGGCCTGAGGAACTCGCGGATCTTCAACTGAAGCGGCTTAAATGGACGCTTCGTCAGGCACAGGAAGTTGGGCTATACCAGAGAAAGTTCAAAGAAGCGGGCGTCTCGCCGGACGACATCAAGACGCTCGACGACGTGGAGAAACTTCCCTTTACATATAAGAAGGAACTTCAGGCCGGGTACCCGTTCGGCCTCTTTGCAGTCCGTTTGAAAGAGATCATCCGGATCCACACCACATCCGGCACGACCGGGAAACCGACCGTCGTCGGCTACACCCGGCAGGACCTGGAGAACTGGTCGGACCTGATCGCACGGAACATGACGATGATCGGCCTTGGAGAGGACGATATATTCCAGAACGCAGTCAATTACGGCCTCTTCACCGGAGGGCTCGGGTTCCACTACGGCGCCGAGAAGGTCGGCATGACCGTGATCCCGAGCGCGACGGGGAACACCCGTCGTCAGATCGAGATGATCGAGGACTTCGGAGTGACCGTCCTCCACTGCACACCAAGTTATGCCCTCCACCTTGCCGAGGTGGCCGAGTCGATGGGAAAGACGCTCGATAGCCTGAGGATTGGGATCTTCGGAGCCGAACCCTGGTCGGAGAACACGCGGGCGGAGCTCGAGCGGCGCCTTGGGGTGAAGGCCTACGACAGTTACGGGCTCTCGGAGATGTACGGCCCGGGGGTGGCGTTCGAGTGCCCGGAGAGGAACGGGCTCCACCTCTGGCACGACTGCTACCTTGCAGAGATCATCGACCCGAAGACGGGCGAGCGGCTCGCTCCCGGTGAGCGGGGCGAACTCGTCATCACGCCGCTCGTCAAGGAGGCCCTGCCGCTCGTCCGCTACCGCACCGGCGACGTGACCCGGCTGATAGATGACGGGTGCGCCTGCGGGCGCGGGCAGAAGATCGAGCGGATTACGGGCCGTAGTGACGATATGCTGGTCATCAGGGGGATCAACGTCTTCCCGTCGCAGATCGAGCACGTGCTTCGGTCTCTCCCGGAAGTCGGGGAGCAGTTCATGGTCTACGTCGACCGCACAAGACACCTCGATGAGATGACGATCGAGGTGGAGATGAGCAGAGCAGGTTTCTCCGGGGAGCTCCAGGACCTCGCCCGCGTCCAGAGGAAGATCGCTGGCGAACTCCACAACACGCTCGGGCTCCGGACAGCAGTGAAACTGGTGGAACCCGGATCGTTGCCCCGTTTCGAGGGGAAGGCGAAGCGGGTCATCGACCGCCGGGGGGCCGTCTGATGGCACCCTGGAACCGGCAGGTGGAGGAGATGCCGCCCGATGAACTGCGACGGCTCCAGTACAGGCTCGCGAAGGCGCTGGTCCAGCGTGTCTACGAGACAAGCGAGTTCTACCGGCGGCGGATGAAGGAGCATGGAGTCCGGCCCGACGATATCAGGTCGCTTGCGGATATCGGGAAGCTCCCGTTCATGTACAAACGGGACCTCCGGGACAACTACCCGGACGGGCTCTTCTGCGCGCCGAAGGAGGAACTGGTCCGGTACCACGTCTCTTCGGGAACGACCGGAAAACCGACCGTCGTCGGCTACACCCGGCACGACATCGAGAACTGGAGCGAGTCGCTGGCACGGGGATTCTCCTCCTGCGGCCTCGGGCGCGGGGACGTGCTCCAGGTGAGTTACGGCTACGGCCTCTTCACCGGCGGCCTCGGCGTCCACTACGGCGCCGAGAAGGTCGGTGCAACCGTCCTCCCGACAAGCGTCGGGAACACCGAGCGGCAGATCGAGTTGATGCAGGACCTCCACACTACCGCCATCGCCTGCACACCCTCCTATCTCCTTCACCTGGGCGAAGTTGCGGAGAAGATGGGCGTCTCTATAAGGGACGACACCGATCTCCGGATCGGCATCCTCGGCGCGGAACCCTGGTCGGAGCAGATGCGGAGCCGGATAGAGGACTGGCTCGGTATCCGCGCCTACGACATCTACGGCACGAGCGAACTCTCCGGCCCGATGTTCACCGAGTGCTCCGAGCAGAAGGGTATCCATATCTGGGGCGACCTCGCCCTCGCGGAGGTCGTCGACCCCGAGACCGGCGAGGTGCTTCCGCCCGGTGAGCGGGGGGAACTGGTCATCACCATCCTGCAGAAGGAGGCGTTCCCCATGATCAGGTACCGGGTCGGGGACATCACCGTCATGGACGAGGAGCCTTGCGCCTGCGGGCGGACCCACCCACGGATCCACAGGATCCAGGGGCGTGTGGACGATATGCTGATCGTCCGGGGCATCAACGTCTTTCCGTCGCAGGTGGAGCATGCTCTGCTCGAGATCCCGGAGGTCGGCAGGCACTTCCAGATCGTTGTCGACCGGAAGGGTGCGCTCGATGCCATGCTCGTGCGGGTGGAGGTGAGCGAGGAGGCGTTCTCCGACAAGATCACCGATCTTATGATGATCAGGAAGATGGTGGAGCACCGCCTGCGGAGTTCCCTGAACGTGGGCGTGGACGTGGAACTGGTCGAACCGGGAACCCTTCCGCGCTTCGAAGGCAAGTCGAAGAAGGTCGTTGACAGGAGGTCATTGTAATGGAGAAATCGTATATAGTCAAACAGATCTCAATCTTTTCGGAGAACCGCCCGGGACGCCTCGCGGCAATCGCCGGTGCGCTTCGGGATGCGAAGATCAACATCTTTGCGTTCAGTATCGCCGAGGCGAACGGGTTTGGGGTCGTCCGTGCGCTCGTCGACCGGCCGGAGGATGCCCATCGGACGCTGACCGATCTCGGGTTCCGGGTCTCGTTCACCGATGTCATCGGCGTCAAGATGCGCGACGAGCCCGGCGGTCTCTCGGAGGTCGCGTCGGTCCTCGGGGATGCCGGGATCAACATCGAGTACGCCTACGCATACTCAGGCAGGGACGGGGCGGTCCTGATCCTGCGCGTGGACCAGGTTGAGGACGCCGTCCGGCAGATCCTCGACCGCGGCGGGGAACTCCTCAAAGCGTCTCTCTTCCGGTAGCCCGGGTCAGACCGGAGCCCGGGGCACCTCCGGGCCCTCGTCTTTCCGGAACATATGAACCCTTCCTGCAACGCGCCGAACCGGTATGACGAACGCAAGGCCCATCCCCGGCCGGTCCAGCTCTGCGGCGGCGACGATCGCATCCAGCACCGCGTCGGTTCGGGAAGCAGCGACGATCGTCAGGACGATCTCTTTCTCAGGCTCGATGGCGATGCCAAGAAGGGTCTTCACCTCATGGATCCCGGTCCCGCGGCCGAGAAGGATGGTCCCCCCCTCAGCCCCGGCACGGCGGGCCGCCGCGATCACCGGCTCGGACCAGCCTCGCTTCACAATCGTGACAATCAGTTCGTTATCGTACTCGCTACTCATGTCTCTTCACCTCGTGTTCTCCGGTAGAGGATGCCGAGCATCAGCACCGAGAGGATGGGTGCAAGCGCTATCAGCGCGATCAGCCCGAAGCCGTCAGTGACGGGGTTGCGGCCCTCGATCCCTGCCGCGACCCCGACGGCGAGGGAGAGGAGGAAGGTGACCGCCATCGGGCCGGTGGCGACGCCCCCTGAGTCGAATGCGATTCCGATGAACTCCCCATCAGAGAGCAGGAGAAGGATGATGACGAGGAGGTAGCCGGGGATGAGGAAGGAGAGCAGTGGGATGCCGTAGATGAGACGAGCCATGCCGAGTGATACGGAGACGGCGACACCAAGGGAAAGTGTGTAGAGGATCAGCGATTCCCCGATGTAGCCGCCCGACGACTCTTCGACCTGGTAGCAGAGGACCCGAACCGCCGGTTCTGCGTAGGTGGTAAGAAACCCCAGGAGAAACCCGAACGGGATCAGCAGCCACCGCTGGTCGAACGCGGCGACGGCCTCCCCTATCTCGCGGCCCGCCGGGAGGAACGCGACGTTGACACCCTGGAGGAAGAGGACCATGCCAAGGAACGCGAGCAGGATGCCCTTTGCGAGGTTCACGACATAGACCCGCGGGAGTTTCAGGTAGAGAGCCTGGAACACCCCGAAGAAGAGGAGCAGCGGGAGGAGCGCCCGGGCCACCTCGATGATAATCCGGTCCACGCCCTCAAAGAGCGTCATCACGGTCAGGAATAGATCACCCCCATCACCATGACGCCAAGGATGGGGCCGAGTGAGGCGAGCCCGATCAGTCCGAAGCCGTCCGCAAGGGCCGATCGCCCGGCAAGGACCGCACTGACACCGATCCCGAGGGCCAGGATGACCGGGACAGTCAGTGGCCCGGTTGTCACGCCGCCCGCATCAAACGCGATGGCAAGGAAGTCCGGCGGTGTAAAAAGCGCAAGGAGGAGAATGCTACCATATCCAGCGGCGAAGAGGTAGGCAATAGGGACCCCGAAGATGATCCGGAGGACCGCCACGGCGACGAAGAACCCGACGCCGACAGCGATAACGATGATCAGGGGCTCCTCCGGGATGCCGCCCCGGGAGACGGTATCGACCATGCCTGCGAGGACACGGACGTCGGGCTCCGCGATGGTGGCAAGGAACCCGAAGAGAAACGCTCCGGCAACGACCAGGGCTAGCGAACCCCGAGCAGGAAGTTCAGCTCCGATCGCCTCGCCGATAGGGAGAAGGCCCGCCTTCACGCCGGAGAGAAAGAGCGCGATCCCGAGAACGACCATACCGCTCCCGAGCAGGAAGTGGAGGAGAGCGGACGGCGGAACCCCGAGCACGCCGACCTCGATGACGACTATGACGAGGATGATAGGGAGGACTGCACGGAGAACCTCAATGACCTCCTCCCTGATACCCTGCAACATACTGCTGCTCCTCCCCGGGTGCCGGGGGATCGGCCACTGTGTCATGCTTGCAAATAAAGGCAGTGTCCGCCGATCAGTGCCGCTTCTCCCACTTCAGGAGTTCAGCTACCTCCGAGAGTGTCCGTCCACGCCGGATCTCCTCGCGGATCCGCTCCTCGGTCTTCTTCACTTCCACTGCCCGGCGTGCGACCTCGTAGGCCCGCTCCCGGGGGACCACCACGACCCCGCTCTCGTCGGCGACGATCCAGTCTCCCGGCCTGACCTCCTGCCCGCAGCAGACGATCTCGGTGTTGATCTCTCCAAGACCTTTGGGATCCCCGGCGTTCGGGGCGGTTCCCCGGACGAAGACCGGAAACTTCATCTCTCTGATGTCGTCGACGTCCCGCACCGCCCCGTCGATCACGATACCCGCGATCCCCCTGTTCCTCGCGGAGTGAGTGGCAAGTTCTCCCCAGGGTGCGACGTCCGTCCTCCCATCGTTGCTGATGACGAGAACGTCCCCCGGCCCGGCGACGTCGATGGCCTCGACGGGTTTTGCCCAGTCTCCGGCGATGGTCCTGACCGTCACCGCCCGGCCGACCGCTTTTGCCCGGCCGCATATGGAGACGATACCGGTCATTGCCCCCTTCCGGTGCATGGCGTCGGTGACATTCGGCGCAGAGACCGCTTCCAGAAGGCGGCGGATGGCGGTTTCCGGGCTCTCCTCCTCCCGCGGCCGGATCTCGGGCCGGTCGATAGCGTCCCTGACCCGTTGCGCCGCCCCGGTCACATCGGCGGCCTTGATGATGTTCCCGCCGACGATGACGATCGAGGCACCGGCGGCGACCGCCTCAGACGCGGTCTCTGCATCGAGTCCTCCCGCGACGGCGATGGGCGTGCTCACCTCTCCGGCAAGGCGCCGAAGGAGGTCAAGGGACGACCTCCCTATCATCTGCTGGTCGATGCCTACGTGGGCGTTGATGTAGTCGACGCCGAGCGCCGCAAGTTCGCGGGACCGGGAGACGGGGTCCTCGACGTTGATGAGGTCGGCCATGATCCGGACGCCGTACTTGCGGCCCGAGCGGACCGCCTCGGCGATGACGGTGTCGTCGGCGTCGGCGAGGATGCAGACGATCCCCGCACCTGACTTCGCAGCCATCTCCACCTCGACGGCCCCGGTGTCGGCGATCTTCATGTCCGCTACGATCTCGTGGCCGGGGAAGCGCTCCCGGAGCGTCCGCACGGCCTGCATGCCCTCGCTCTTGATCAGGGGGGTCCCGGCCTCTATCCAGTCCGCGCCACCACGGACCGCCTCACCTGCGATCTCTACCGCACGATCGAGCTCGAGGAGATCGAGCGCCACCTGGAGAACCGGCGTTGCCATACTGTACTGTATGGCAGAGATTGTATTTATCTGGTGATGGGCCAGGAGATACTTATATGCTATAAAGTGATCGAGGTAGCCGGTGCCCACGCTGTGCCTATGCCATATCCTGAAGAAGGGCTGCATACGGACGGCCGTGCCGCCGGCACGGATGTGATTGAAGGATGGTCGGAATTGGTTATAAACTGGCGAGCGAAGAGCACGGGCCCCTCGACCTGGTCTGCAACGCTCGCCAGGCGGAGGATGCCGGCTTTGCGTTTGCCATGATATCGGATCACTACCACCCCTGGACCGCCCAGCAGGGAGAGAGCCCGTTTGCCTGGGGGGTCATCGGCGGGGTCTCCCAGGTGACGGCGGACCTCCGGCTGGTGACGGGCGTCACCTGCCCGACGATACGGATACACCCCGGCATCATCGCTCAGGCGGCTGCGACCGCCGCCGTGATGATGCCCGGGCGGTTCATCCTGGGTCTCGGATCGGGGGAGAACCTCAACGAGCACATCTTCGGCGACCGCTGGCCCCCGGCACCGATACGGATAGAGATGCTTGAGGAGGCGGTCGAGGTGATCAGGACACTCTGGAAGGGGGGCATGCAGGACTACTACGGCTCTTTCTACACCCTGGAGAACGCCCAGGTCTTTTCGCTCCCGGAGAAACTCCCTCCGATCTACATCGCGTCCGAAGGCCCGATCAGCGCTTCCCTGGCCGCGCGGGCCGGTGACGGCTTCATCAACCCGGGCACAAACGCAGAAGAGAGCCTCGTCGTCTTCCGGAACTCCGGGGGCGGGAATAAACCGGCATACGTGGAGATATCAGTCTGCTGGGCGGAGAGCGAGGAGGAAGGGCAGATGACCGCCTACGAGCAGTGGCCCATCGCTGCAAACAAAGGAGAACTCAACCGGCTCCTCCCCACGCCGGCACATTACGAGCAACTGGCGGAGATGGCGACCCCGGAAGATGTGGCGGAGAGCGTGCCGTGCGGCCCGGACCCGGAACCCTACATCAGAAAGATCGAGGAGAGTGTCCGGATGGGGTTCGACCACGTCTGCATCCACCAGATCGGGCACCAGCAGCAGGAGTTCATGGAGTTCGCGACGACCCGGATCCTGCCGCACTTCCAGGAGTAACGGTGACGCAGGGAGTAGTGCAACGATTCCAAATTATCGGACTTATTTAGTA
>DANY01000004.1:446-30408 GCA_002501655.1 Methanoculleus sp. UBA303 | reverse complement strand
TACTAAATAAGTCCGATAATTTGAAATCGATGCACTAGATGGCCGTGCGCGGGGTTGCGACTTTCTTGTCCTCGAAGTCCTCTCGCCGAACAGTAAGAATGCCCGGTCAGGTTCACAGCAGGGGGCTCTTGCCGGGAACCTACGTGGTCCTTGTCCCGCCTTCCTCTCCTGCCGGGCATTCGGCCGGCTCGATCCGGGTCCCCGGCAGGACAACCAGGTTGTACGCGTTGTGGTCCCGGTTGAACCGGACGAGAACCCCGTAAAACTTGACGATATCCCCGTAGGCGATCTCCCGGAGCGCGTCGCGGTTCGGGCCGCGAAGGGTGCCCGGGATCACGGCGTAGATCGGGTTTGCGGGTGTCCCGTCGCAGACCTTGTAGACCTTCGTCCGGTTATCGCCAAGGTTCCCGGAGATCAGCGCGGCGACGACGTTGATCTTCCGATCGATGTGCTGGCGAAGGTGGGAGAGGCGGGCGAACTTCGCTCCCGGCGGCACCCGGTAGGCATGCTGCACCTTCGTGTCCTTCCGCAGGAGCGCTGAGGAGTACTTGATGTCGACGTTGATGAACCGGTAGCCGTCTTTCCCCTCAGCGAGACGATCCATCAGCCGGGTTGGCCGAATATCGCCCTTCTGCTCGAAGGTCCAGCACCGCGCAGGGTTACAGGCAGTCTCCCGGATGAACGAGCAGGGGCTATAGATGGTGAGGCCCCGGTCCGCAATCGCGCGCACGGTCTGGCGCATGGCCGTCGAGTTGGCGAGGTCTGCCGGCTCCACGACGACGATCGTCCCGTCGGGGGCGAGGCGGTCGGCGAGATCGACGACGAGGTCGGCACGCTGGTTGATATCCATATGGCGGAGCTCGTTCAAGACGTTCGAGAAGACGACCAGATCGAGGCGGTCGGGCAGGTCATCGCTCGCGAGCGCTCCGATATCCGCGCGGATGGGTTTCTCCACCCGCACCGTGCCTCCCTGCGCCTCAGCGGCGGCCGGGACGAGGGCGTTGTAAGCCTCAAGATGCTCTTCAGAGCGCTCGATGACGTAGATCTCCGCCGAGCCGCTCCCGATCCTTCCGTAGAGGTCGATGATGGCGAGCGGCACGACCCCCGGCCCGGTGCCCGCATCAAGGATGCGCATGTGGGGCTTTACGAGCCCCTGGCTGATGAGCTGCCAGAAGATGTGCTCAAATTGCACCAGGTAGACAGGCGCGTGGTAGGCCAGGTAGCCGAGGACCGGGTAGGCCTTCCGGTAACTTACCTGCCGTTCTTTCCAGTACTGGCTCTTCTGGACTAAGATGGCGTTACGCATCCGGTCGAGGACGACTGGATCGTCAGGAGATTTACTGGTTTTTTTCTCGATATAGGCCTCAACCTGCCGCTGAATGTAGTCCGGCACCTCCGGGTTCCGGAAGAACGCGAGCTGCCGCTCGCGCCCGGCATCACTGACCGTGAGCGGCTCTTCTTCTGGCCGGCGGCTGATCACGTAATCGTCACCGGCGGGCCTGAGGGTGAGGCCGAGGTCGTCGAGGTGCGGGCGGATGATATCGGCGAGGCTCGCGCGCGACTGCCCTTTCCCCGTGTCTTTTTGCAGTTCCGAGAGCCGGAACTCGGGCTTTGCGCCTGCAAGACGCTTGAGTGCTGCAACTGTATCCCGCTCGCTCATGGCGTACCAGCTCGGCGGAATGGTTAATACAGGTTGCGGGCGGCGTTCCCCCGGGACGACCTCAACGCCGGGGTAGGGCTGCTCCGGTTGCGGTGCCCCGCCATGTGGTAAAACAGGGGATATCAGGGTGCGCCGGCACCCTGTTCTCCTGCCTCCCGGCCGAGGTGGAAGGCTCGGACATTGACTTCGATGGTCTTTTGGGGGACGCACCGCCGCACCGCCTCTTCGAGGGTATCAGGTCTGAGCGGGATGACGCCGGACGCAGCCCCGAGCATAACGATGTTCTGCGAGAGGATGCTCCCCGCTTCCTCCGCGAGGCCCGCGGCGTCGATGCAGGTGACGTCGAGATCGGCAAGCGCGGCGAGGATGCTCTCCTCGTCGGGCACGGCGAGGTCCTGCTGGTAGACCGATGTGGGGACGACCAGGTGCCGGTTCACCACGAGTTTCCCCCCGGTCGGGAGGTAGTGGCGGTAACGGAGGGCTTCGAGGAGGTCGAAGGCGATCAGGAGATCAGCCGTTCCCGGCACGATCAGGGAGCCGAACTCCCCGCCTATCCGGATATGGCTCTCCACCGACCCGCCGCGCTGTGCCATGCCGTGGGTCTCGGCGCTCCGGACAGTCCGGTGCTCGATGATGCACGCCTCGCCGAGGACGTTCGAAGCGAGAACGGTTCCCTGGCCGCCGATCCCGACGATAAGGATATCAAACGAAGGTTTCATTGCCGTCCCTCCCTGCCGATCGCACCCGACGGACATATATCCGCGCAGACGCCGCACCCGGCGCAGAGTTCGGTGATCGTCGCGTTCTTCCCGGCAAATGCGATCGCCGGACAGCCAAACGACCGGCAGGCGCCGCAGCCCGTGCACCGCTCCGGGTCGACCTCGTAGGCCTTGCGCCGGATCCCGCTCCGCCTTGCGGTGATGACGCAGGGCTGCTTTGCGATGATCACGCGGACGCCTTTACGCTCCTTTGCCCGGCGGAGGGTATCGAGGAGCACCGGGAGGTCGTAGGGGTCGACCGTCTCGACCCAGGAGACCCCGCACGACCGGCAGATCGCCTCGAGCGATATCGGTATGCTCTCGACGCCCGTGGCCGTCATGCCGGTGTTGGGGTTTGGCTGGTGGCCGGTCATGGCGGTGATCCGGTTGTCCAGGATGACGACGACCATATCGGCACCGTTGTAGACGGCGTTCAAGAGCCCCGGTATCCCGGTATGCAGAAACGTCGAGTCGCCGATGGTGGAGATCACCGGACGCTCCTCGCCCGACCGGGCAATGCCGCTCCCGACGGTGATCGAGGCGCCCATGCAGATGGTGGTATCAACCGCCCCGAGCTGGAGCCCGAGAGTATAGCACCCGATGTCGCTTGGGAAGATGCCGTCGCGGAAGACCTTCCGCATCGCGTAGAACGTCGGCCGGTGCATGCACCCGGCACAGAGGATCGGCGGGCGGGGCGGCACCCCCGGGACCGGGGCGGCCGCTGGGAAGGCCATCGTGGAGGCAATGCCCGCTTCTCGCATGGCGGCGGCGACGGTTGCCGGGGTGAACTCCCCTTCGAACGGCACCGTGCCGGTCATCTTGCCGAGGACCTCCGTCTTCGTCGCAACCTGGCGCACCACCTCCTCGACGACCGGATCGAGTTCTTCGATGACGAGAACCTTCTCGTGCCGGTCGACGAAGGCCCTGAGCCACTCATCGTCGATGGGGTAGGCGCCGATGACCGCGAGCGAGACATCGGCACCGAGCACCTCCCGGACGTAGGCAGCGGCGGCACCGCTGGCGACGACGGCGGTCTTGCCCCGGATGGTATGGCGGTTGTAGCCGAGTTCGACCAGCCGCTCTTTCAACGCCGGCTGCTTTTCGTTCAGGATTTTGTGCAGCACCCGTGTATGCGCGGGGATGACCACGTACTGCTTCGGGTTGCGGTGGAAGGCGGCGGTCCGGTGTTCTGTGCCGATCTCTCCAAGATCGACGTCGCCCTTTGAGTGGCAGATACGGGTGGTGGGCCGGAAGATCACCGGCAGGCTGAACTCCTCGGAGAGGGCGAAGGCGTCCCGCATCATATCGTGCGCCTCCTGGACCGACGCCGGGTCGAGGCAGGGAAGCCGGGCGAAGTGCGCGTAACGCCGGGTATCCTGCTCGTTCTGGGAACTGTGCGCGAAGGGGTCGTCGGCAGAGAGGATGACGAACCCGCCGGTGACCCCAGTGTATGCGCTCGTCATCAGGGGATCGGCCGCCACGTTCAGTCCGACGTGCTTCATAGTGCAGAGTGCGCGCAGACCGCACCAGGCGGCGCCGAGAGCGTTCTCGAAGGCGACCTTCTCGTTCGTGGACCACTCTACGGTGAAGGGGCGCTCTCCCTGCACCCGGAGGACGTCGATCACTTCTGAGGACGGCGTCCCCGGATAGCCGCTGGCAAAATCGATGTTTGCCTCCAGGCATGCGTGTGCAATGCCCTCGTTCCCGAGTAGGTATCGTACTGCCATTGTTCCACTCAACTGTACTTCTATTGTCGGTTTTCAAGATAGCGCTTTGGATACTGATCCAAAACAATTAAGTGCTATAATGGCAGATGTTGTAGGGTAAGTCCCATGGGGCCCGTAGCATAGCTGGTGGTGCACCCGGCTGATAACCGGGAGGTCATGCGTTCGAATCGCATCGGGCCCATCGTTCTTTTTATCGGATGCTTGTTTTCCAGTCCCCTATTACCAAAGTCACTCTTCATCTTCTCTCTCCCCATAATCCTTGATTTCGTTGCGGATCTCGGGAATTAAGGGGCGGGCATGAGCGCACCCGCCCGGCCCTAATTCTGCGGTCGGCGGCGGTAGACGATATGCTCAAGCACCAGGACCGCGATGATGCCCACAACGAAACCGTTCGTGATCAGGGAGCGGATCATTGCCGGGAACCCTGCAGCGACTGCCGGAGGCAGAAACGCCACCACGGTCCCGAGGAGGAGGGGGATGCCGATGATCAGCCCTTCGTCGAACGTCCCGACCGCGCTGCTCTCCTGCCCGAGCATGAGCCCGGCCGCGATCTGGGCGGCCATGACGTAGGTGAGGACGACGCCGATGACCGGCCCGGGGATGCTCCCCAGGTAACCGATGGCAAGCGGCGATGCGGCCATGAGCCCGAGCGCCACGGCAGCCGGGACCAGGGCGAACCGGGACGCGCATCCCGTGGCGGCGATCACACCCGGGGAGAGCGAGAAGTTCACCGGGCCGATCACGCCGGTGAGGCCCGCGAGGGCGTTCCCGAGGCCGGTGACGGTCACCCCACGGTTCACCCGTTCATCCATGGCGTCGGCCGCGAGAAGGCCGCCCACCGACTGGATGGACCCGAGATCATTGATGGCGAGCGCGAGAAAGCAGATCAGGAATGCTGCAAATACTCCTATGTCGGGTACGGCAAGCGGCGCAAGCAGGCTCCCTGGGAGGGCAAGCAGGGCGGTGTCCGCAGGGGGCAGGGAGACTGCCCCAAAGAGGGCGATGTAGGCTAGGCTGCCGAGGATGATCGCCCAGAGCGCCAGGGTCGACTTCCATATTCCTTTCAGGAACCCGTTTGCAAGGAAGAGGGCGAGTGCGAATGCAAGAGCGAAGAGGAAGGTGTGCGTCGCCGGGACCGTGCCGCCGCCGTCCGTGATCAGGTTGAGGATGACGGGGGCGAGGGTGAACGCGATGAGCATGAGGACGACCACGATCACCCGTGGTGTAAAGAGGCGTTTTAAGTACTCGAAGAGGCCGGTTGCCGCGAGCACTGCGAGGAGAAGCCCGCCGATCGCTACCGACGCGTTTATAGCCCCGAATCCCTGATCGAGGCTTGCGAGGATGCCGATCAGGAGCACCGTCGCAGGACCGATCACCAGGGGAAGTTTGTGCCCCAAGTAAATCTGCACCAGTAGCACCAGAGCGATGAGGAGGAAGAGTTTCTGGAGGTATGGGATGGTCGATCCATCGGTCTGGAGGCCGGCCACGACCTTGCCGATGATGAGGATGGCGGGGACGCTCACCGCGAGCCACTGCAGGCCGAAGATGAGGAGCGATGCCGGCCCCGGCCGGTCGTCGATACCGTAGGTGAATTCCATTGTAACAACTCCTGGCGGAACTGCCGGTCCCGGGGTAAAGCCCGAGAGGGCGTCCCGGCCTATAGCAAAGGTCTTTTTGTTCCCGGCTCCATAATGGTTCCTATTACGGCGAAAAAAGCCTGAACATGGTAGACGAGTTCTCGCCGGCGGTTGGTCACTCATAGAGATAGCAGAAGAGAATGCTTCCCAACAGATCTCCATATTCTATAGCGACCTCCGTGAATTAGATGCAATAAGTTTATTTTGTCGCCTCGAATATGCGGGCTTTAGAGATCTTATCTCAGGGGATGGCTCTGCTGAGGAAATCTCGAATCCCGGATGGCTGTATCAAAATGGTGGGGTTATGAGACACTTCAGTGTTTTCTCAACATATTTGGTCAATATATTTGGAAAGGAGCGCATCGAAACGGCAATTGGTATTATGGGGGTCGTGTTCCTCCTTGCTTTTCTCTCTACATCAGCATATATTGGGGTTGATCTTTTGGGGCTATCTCCGAGGTTGTCCCAAAACACCGCTACCGGGAGGGGGTGTCCCGCTCACACCTTCGGTGCTCATGCATCCGCCGGCCCGCCGGATACACCTCCCGGACCCTCCCCCGAGTGGCGATGCCCAATGGAAAGCCGTTTCACCCTCCTCGCCTAGGATACTGTTCAGATAGTAGAAGCCTCGAAGGTGAGTGTTCCGATCAGGGTGTAATGAAGGCTCAGAGATATTTTTGGGATGACCTCCCCTTTAGATGCAGAAGATGAAAGGGCTTTACTTCTTTATGCGTTCATATTCATTGCTGTGCCTTTTAGTACTGCCGCCTTTCTAGGTTCTATATTAGAAAGCTACGAATACAGTCATTGCGAGGAATGCAAACGAGACCTAGCATGCGAAAGGGTCGGGGAACCACTTATCGAGGAGATCGAAGAAAAAGGGGTGATAAAACTGGTGACGACAGAGAAGTACGAATGCCGTTTTTGTGGCCATATAAGATATAAGGTAAATAAATCCGACAAATATCATGATGCGATGCCGGTCTAACCATTGCGACAAAAGCCGTCGAGAATAAATCTTCCGCTGGTGTTTACCGATCCTCTCTTCTTGTAAAGAACCTCCTATAAAAAGCGGATTGTTCTATTTAATCCCTCAATACTCCACCGCCCACAACGAGCAGCAACCACAGGTGCCATTGCATGACCCCGGCTGGGGTTCATGGCGTTGCTCATAGGGGTGGTATCGGATCTGAAACCGGCAGCGGTGGAGATTTTGGTGGGCGATGCGAAGAAGGAGGTGAGCGGCGCAGTGAAATGCGCGACGAATAGGGGGATGAACGGTGGGGCTGGCGGGATTATTCGTTGCAATTGGCCTGGTGTTACAGTGATAGCCGCCGTGTGCCGTGCCGGGCACGAACCCTCCGTCCGCACATGGCATGAGAGCTGCCTCTTTTACATCTATGAATAGAAATCTATCTCCATGGTTCGCACCGACCATGCGGCTGAAAACCTCCGCATAACTATCATTGCCGATTCCGCCCCCTCTCAACCCTGCACCATGCGATGCCAGGGGAGGCGGCGCCCATGAACGCTGTCGAGGTCCGGGGCCTCTCGCGGTCCTTCGATGGCCGCGATATCCTCCGCGACGTCTCATTCACCGTCGGGCACGGCGAGATCTTCGGCTACCTCGGTCCGAACGGCGCTGGAAAGACGACGACTGTTAGGATCCTGCTAGGACTGCTCGCCCCCGGCGCGGGCGAGGCCCGGGTTCTTGGAAGAGACCTCGCCGTCGACGACGATGCACGCGCGAGGGTCGGGGTGCTCTTCGAGAACAACGGCCTCTCCGATAGGATGAGCGCCGCCGGCAACCTTGCCTACTACGCCGGACTCTATGGCGTTGAGGACCCGGCAGAGCGGATCGACGAACTCCTCACGCTCGTCGACCTTGCCGACCGCCGGAACGATCTGGTCGGGACGTTCTCGACCGGCATGAAACGGAAACTCGGGATCGCCCGGGCCATCCTCCACCGGCCGGAGGTCGTCTTCCTCGACGAACCGTCCTCCGGCCTCGACCCCGGCGCGCAGAGGATGGTCCGCGACCTCATCAGCGAACTCTCCCGACGGGAGGAGATGACAGTCTTCTTGAACTCCCACCACCTCGATGAGGTCCAGCGGATCTGCTCCTCGGTCGCGATCCTCGCCGGGGGCAGGATCAGGGCCTTTGACTCGGTGGCACACCTCACCGCCGCGTCAGGCCGCCCGGTCGTGACGGTCGCCCTTGCCGACCCCGGCGAGAGTGCCCGTGCGCGCGAAGAAATCGCCAGGTTGCCGTTCGTTGCTGGGTGCGAGATGAACGGCGAGGGTCTCCTCTGCACGCTCTCCGACCCCGGTGCAACTCCGGATCTCATCGCGGCCCTCGTCGGTGCCAACTTCCGCGTCGAGGAGGTCCGCCGGTCGTCCAGGTCGCTTGAAGATATCTACCTCGAACACGTCGCTCCTGCGGAGGGCGGGGCATGAGCACGTTTTCCGTCATCGCCAGGCGCGAGATGCGGCTCGCTTTCAGGAACCGGAGTGTCCTCATCACCGGGTTCATCTTCGCTATATGGTTCCCGGTCGTGTCCGCCTTCGGGATCGCTGCGGGTGCCGGTGAAGAAACCGTGGTTCTAGCCGGCAGTATTGCAGCGATCATCCTCCCGATCGGGGTCTTCATGGGCTACGTCTTCTGCGCCGATGCCTTCCTTCGGGAGAAGCGGGACGGCACCATCGAGACGCTCCTCTGCACACCGGTCTCTCTCCGCGGCCTCTGGGAGGGAAAGGCCGCCGGGGTTGCTGTGCCGGCATACCTGATGACCCTGATCTCGGCCGCAGTGACCGCCGCGACGGTCTCTGCCCTCACCGACGCCCCGGTCATCGCCGAGCCCCTGCTCCTCTTCCATCTCGCGGCCGTTGTCCCGGTCTGGGTCGCAGCCTCGGCCGGGCTCATCGGCGCGGCCCAACTCGCGCTCGGGATGCGGGAAAACCAGATCCTCGGCTTCGTCTTCATCTTCGGGTTCATCTTCCTCATCATCGCGCTCCAAGAAGTCGCACCGGGCGGGCCGGGCCTCTCGGTGATGACGGAGGCAGTCCTTGCGGCCGCCGGGATAGCACTCGTCGCCCTCGCCCGCTTCATCGCGGGGAAGGTGACACGGGAACGAGTCGTCCTGACGATACCGTGAGGTGCGGGGCCCGGGGATACAACTGAGAGAACACACCCCAACTACCCCTGGACGGAAGTATGATATACCGGTGCGACAGGGATGCATGTGCTATGCAGGAGGAGCACGATCTCCCGGCCCGCATCCTCCGTGCCCTCCGGTTCCGGCCGAAGGGCATGACCATCACCGAGGTGGCAAAACAGCTCGGCGTCACCCGGAACTCGGTCTCGAAGCACCTTGAGATCCTCCAGATCGCGGGCAAAGTCGACGTCCGGCAGATCGGGAACGCAAAACTCTACTCCCTCGCCCAGCGTGTCCCGATCTCCGCGTTCCTCTGCTTCACGAAGAATCTGATTCTGATCCTCGACGCCGACCAGCGGATCGTCCAGGTCAACGACCAGTGCTTGAAGCACCTCCGGTGTTCAAAGGAGAACCTGATCGGCCGGACCGTCCGCGAGGCCGCCCTCCCTGTCGTCTCCACCCCGGAGGCGCTCGCGGTGATCGATGAGCTTGAGCGGGAGCAGGTGATCGCCGACATCCGCTACGCGCGGGAGGACGGGGAGTTCTTCTACCAGATGCAGGCAATCCCGACGACCTTCGAGGATGGGGATAAAGGGTGCACCCTTGTCCTCGAGGATATCACCGAGCGGAAACGATACGTCAGGAATATGGAGTTTCTTGCCCGGACCGCGATGGAGCTTGTCGATATGCCGCCGGAGGCGGACATCTACCAGTACATCGCCGAGACAATTGTGAAAGTTGTTCCGAACCCACGGTGTTACGTGCATTCCTATGACGAGGCCAAACAGGAGTTCTTCATACGTGCGATGACTCCCGATAGCATCCGGAACAAGGTGAAGGAGATCATAGGAGAAGATCCCGTCGGCATGGTCTTCCCCGTCCGCGGGGTCTTTTACGCTGCCCCATTCAATGAGTCCTCATCGACGTTTTTCGCCATGAGAGAGATGCACTTTCGTCCCTATTTTGAGGATGAACAGTTATCGTTTGAAGATGCATGCCTGCACGTATTCCCTGAAGATACCTACGAGAGGCTCCAGCAGAGGTTTGAGGTCGCGAAGATATACCTCACCGGGCTGGTATGGCAGGAACAACTATTCGGTCTGGTCGGGATATGCATGGGACCCGATGAGGTACTTGAGGACAAACATGCAATCGAGTCCTTCCTCCGCCAGGCCTCCATTGCCCTTGCCCGAAGGCAGACCGAAGAACGGCTCCGCCGGAGCGAAGCCCGGTTCCGGGATCTGATCGACTCCTCGCCCGTCCCGTCTGCTGTCATCGAGAGTGGCGGCCGCTACGCCTACATCAACCGGGCGTTCACCGACCTCTTCGGGTACACGCTCGAAGACATCCCCACCGGGAAGGACTGGTTCCGGCTCGCGTTCCCCGACGAGACGCAGCGCCGCGAAGCGATCGCCGTCTGGAAGGCAGACCGGGAGCAGGCCGGCCCCGGTCGGCCCCGGCCGCGGACGTTCTCCGTCCGGTGCAGGGACGGGGAGGAGAAGGCGATCCGCTTCTCGCCGGTTGAACTCTCGGACGGGACAGAGTATGTCACCTACGAGGACGTCACCGAGGAGCGCCGGGTCTATGGGACGCTGCTTGGCGAGATAGCGCAGTTGCGAAAAAAGTAATGTGTTTCCCGGCGGGCGCGGGACGCCGGAAATCACTGTTGCCGGCCCCCGTTAAAGCGTCTCATCGCCGTAGAGGTAGGGCCTGAGGGGCTCCGGGATCGTGACCGAACCGTCCTCGTTCTGGTAGTTCTCAAGGATCGCCCGGATCGCGCGCGACGTCGCGATCGCGGTGCTGTTGAGGGTATGCACGTAGCGCTTCGACGTAAATTCGACCGGGTCGCGCACCTTGATGTTCAGCCTGACCGCCTGGTAGGCCGTGCAGTTCGAGCACGATACCGCTTCACGGTAGCGCTCCTCGCGCGGCATCCAGACCTCGAGGTCGTACTTCTTTGCGGCGACGGTCCCGATATCTCCCGTGCAGATCGAGACGATCCGGTAGGGGAGGCCGAGCTGCTGGAAGACCTCCTCGGCGTTCGCCAGCAGTTCTTCATGGAGGTCCCAGGACTGCTCAGGTGTGGCATAGATGAACTGCTCCACCTTGTGGAACTGGTGGACCCGGAAGAGCCCCTTCGTATCGATCCCATGCGCCCCGATCTCGCGCCGGAAGCACGGGCTCACTCCTGCAAGCCGGAGCGGCAGATCCTTCTCTTCGAAGATCTCATCGCTGTACATCGCGGCCATCGGGTGCTCGCTCGTCGCGATAAGGTACTCATCCTCGCCGTCGATCTTGTACATGACGTTCTCGAAGTCGGCAAGGTCGGTCACGCCCTCGTATGCGGCCCGGTTCAGCATGTACGGGGGTACAATCGGGGTATACCCGCGCGCAACAAGGAGGTCCATCGCAAACCGCTGGAGCGCCATATCGAGCAGGGCGAGCCGGCCCTTCAGGAAGTAAAATCCGGCGCCGGAGATCTTTACCGCGCGTTCGAAGTCGGCCCAATCATGCTCGACGGCAAGCGCGCCGTGGTTCTTCAGGTCGAACGCGGGAACCCTCGGTTCGCCCCATCGCCGGATCTCGACGTTCTCGGTATCATCCTTGCCGATGGGCACGCTCTCGTGCAGTATGTTCGGAAGCCGCATCAGGCGGTACCTGACTGCTTCAGTGAGCGTATCATACTCCGTCTCCGCTTCCTTGACCCGCGCGGGAAGGTCTGCCGCCTCGGAGAGGAGTCCTGCAATATCTCTCCCCGCCTTCCTTGCCTGGCTGATCTCGCGGGATATGACGTTCCTCCGGTTGCGCAGTTCTCCGATCGCCACGGTGAGTTCCCGTGCCCTCCGATCCATCTCCAGCACCTCGTCGACCCAGGCAAACTTCTCGGTATCTCCTCTCTTCGTGAGGTCTGCCCTGACGATCTCGGGGTGTGCACGAACGAACTTCAACTCAAGCATACTCTCTCTCTGTACATTTCGCCATGACGGTATATGGTCATGTTGCCCTTCTCCAGGGTTGAGTGCAGGCGACCCCGGGGGCAGAACGCCTGGACCGGGTTCTTGCCGCCCCATCGAAAACCTATTCTTATATTCCCCGGCGAACCAACCCATTTAGCATGGAAAAGAACCAGAAGATCATCTTGATGATAGGCGGCCTCATTACGCTCGGGCTGCTCTTCATCGACGTCTTCTTCGCCCTCATAGCGCTGGTCTTTGTGCTTGTCCTCCTGATGAGTATCCATATCATGGGAGAGACCGGCAATTACCCGCTCATCACTGCAGAACTCTCGGAAGATGCCCGGGAGATCCTCGTGACCAATACGGGCACTGCCCGGGCACAGAAGATTCATGTCGCCCTCGTCCCGCTCGACATCGAGTTTGATCTCGCTTCGCTCGACCCGGATGAGAAATCCGGATTTGGCCTTGCTTCCATGGTCTCTGAGGCAAAAGCCGTCGTCACGTACGAGAACGCCGATGGCCAGGAGTTTATGCGTTCGTACCCGCTCACGGCGCTCGGGGCCGGGCACGACCCGACGGAACCGATGTTCCCGCTCTTTGAGCATCGGTGAGGGGACGGGGATGCGGGAGGGCGCTCGCGGCACCGATCGTGACGCGTTCCCTGCGCGACCGGCGGTACGGCGGGAGTTTAAGCACCCCCGGGTGCGTGCTGCGACCGGCGGCCCCTCATATCCGGGAATAACTCAACAAAAAACAGGTTTTTAAGATGCGAGGTACTCGATCGTCCGCGCGAGCGCGGCCGTCAGTTCCTCCTCCTTCTCCGCATACTCGTACAGCGCCCGGTAGAGCATGAAAACGAGGTCGTAGCCGTAGATATCGAACGCCTCCTCCGGCGTCATGGGGGCGAGGTAGGAGTCGATCCGGATATCGGTGTTGGTGTACATCACTTCGTAGAAGTTCCCGTCTTCTCCGAGGACGCATATCTGGGCATCGACGGGCTTGCCCGGGTCATCCGGGCGGTACGGGAGCGGCTCGCCCTTCCCGAGGACGATCATCTTCTTGTCGTAGTATTCCTGCTCGTAGAGTTCCCCCGATGCCTCTCTCTTTGCGCGCCGGAGCATCTCAAGGCCGATCCTCTCCACGACCGGCGCCGTATCGGCGGCCATCCGCGCAAGAAAGGCTCCTGCATTCCCCCGAAGCTCCGAGGCTGAGTCTTCCTTCTTCGCCTGCAGGTCCCCGAGGGTCTCGAGGAGCCGGGTGTATCCCTCTTTGATGATCGGATCCATGTGCTCACTCACCTCTTGCGTACGCCGGCATAAGCGCACCGGTTTGTCCCGTTAGTCCCCCTGCCGGAGGCGTTCGACGCCGAGAGCACCCGCGTATACGAGCGTGCTCACGAGGATGATCGTCGCCCCCGACGGGACGTTCGCGAGGTAGGAGAGCCATATCCCCGCTACGGTGAAGATGATGCCGAGGGCGACGGCGCCAAGCATCATGCTCCAGATACGGGTGGTGTAGAGGCGGCTGATCGCCGCCGGGAGCGTGAGGAGCGCGATCACGAGGATGATCCCCACCACCCGGATCAGCATCACCACCGTGAGCGCAATCAGCACAAGGAGGAGGAGCGAGAGCCGCTCGACCGGCAGGTTCATGACCGTCGCGTAGTCCGGGTCGAAGGTGACTGCCTGAAGCTCCCGGTAGAGGAAGGCTACGACGGCGACGATGATGACGACGAGGAGAGTCATCAGCAGGATGTCCCCCCGCGGCACGAGGAGGATGTTCCCGAAGAGGTAGGAGAAGAGGTCGGGAGCAAACCCCGGCGTCAGGTAGACGAAGAGAATCCCTATTGCCATACCGGCAGCCCAGACAGCGCCGATGAGCGTATCCATCTGCTGCCGGGCCCGGAGCTGGAGCGCGCCCATCCCGAGCGCTGTCGCCACGGTGAACCCGGCGGCCCCGATGAGCGGGTCGATCCCGAGGAAGTAGCCGAGACCAATCCCGCCGAAGGCCGCGTGGGATATGCCGCCGCTGACCGAGACCATCCGCCGCACTACGACGTAGGTGCCGATGATACCGCAGGCGACGCTCGCGAGCGCCCCGGCGACGAGCGCGTTCCTGAAGAACTCAAACCCGAGCACCTCAAACATCGTCATCATCCCGGGAATGCTCCGGGAAGACCCGGTGCGGAACGCCGTGGGCGATGAGATCCACCGGGCAGTGGTATGCGGCCTCGAGCATATCCGGCGTGATCTCGTTCGTGTCGTGCGTATAGAGATGCCTGTTTAAGCAGGCGACCCGGGTCACATGATCCGGGAGCACCCCGATATCGTGGGTCACGAGGACGATCGCCATACGGTCACGGAGCCGGTCCAGGATCCCGTAGAACTGCGCCTCCGTCGGGGCGTCCACGTAGACCGTCGGCTCGTCGAGGAGGAGCACCTTTGGGTCGCCGACGAGCGCCCGGGCGATGATCGCCCGCTGCTGCTCCCCACCCGAGAGGTCCCGGATCTGCCGGTCGGCGAGATCGGCGATGCGCATCGTCTCGAGCGCTTCTTCGGCCCGGGCGTGGTCTTCGGCATCGTAGCGCCGCGGCCGGCGGGTGATGTGGCCGAGACGGCCGGAGAGGACCATCTCCCGCACGGTGATGGGATACTCGAAGTCGAACGTCCGGAACTGGGGGACGTAGCCGAGATTCTTTCGCATCGCCGCCTCTGTGCTGCCGAGGATCCGGACCTCGCCCGCGGCGGGGGCGAGGAGCCCCAGGATAACCCGGAGGAGCGTCGTCTTCCCGCCGCCGTTCGGCCCGATGATCGCGTAAAAATCATCAGGATAGATGGCGAGGCTCACGCCCTCGAGCACGGTCTGGCCCCGCAGCCTGACCCAGACATCGTCGACATCGATCACGGGAGCGCTCATGACCTGCCGCTCCCCGCGAATGCTGAGGCCACGTGTCGCATGTTCTCCAGGTAATCTTTCGCGAGCGGGCTTACCAGCACCACGGTGCCGCCGATCTCGTCCGCGATCACCTCGGCGTTCCGGGTCGAGTGCTCGGGCGACGCAAATATCACCCTGATATGCTCCTCCTTCGCCTGCTCGATGAGGTGTTCTATCCTCTGTGGGGAGGGTTCCTTCCCCTCGTCCTCGATAGGGACCTCGGTGAAGCCGTAGTCCCGTGCAAGGTAGGCCCACGACGAGTGGTAGACCATGACCTTCTTCGCCCCTGATTCGGCAAGCGCCCCGGCGATCTCCGCGTCCAGGGCATCGAGTTCCTTCAGGTATGCGTCGGCGTTCCTGCGGTAGTCGTCGGCGTTTGCCGGGTCGACTTCTGCAAGGCCCTCTCGGATGTTCTCGACCATGACCTTCGCGTTCCGGGGAGAGACCCAGATGTGCGGGTCGGTCCCGGGGTGGCCGCCTTCGCCGGTCGATATAAGGTCGATACCGCGTGAGCAGTCGACGATCCGCATCTCAGGGTTCAGGGCGGCGATCTTCTCCTTCCAGGCGAGTTCGAACTCTATACCCGACCCCACCGCGGCATACATATCCGCCTCTGCGACATCGGCAAGGACTCCCGGCGGCGGTTCATAGGTGTGCGGGTCGGCCCCCGGCGGCACCAGCAGGATCACCCGGACGTGATCGCCCCCCACCCGCTCCACGAACTCCTGCTCGGGAGGTATAGTGACCGCGACAACGACTTTCCCATCATCCTGCCGCTCGGTTCCGGTGCATCCTGCCGTGGCTGCTGCCAGCAGGAGGACTACGAATACGGCTGCAGCAAGCGAGAGGGGAGCGACATTGCCGTTATCCTGTCTTCTCATGCTTCTCCAATCCTGATTTGGTGTGAGTCTAAACCTACTCCCCCTGCGGGGATAAAGCGTTGTGCCGTCACCTCTCGGGGCCGCCTGAGGGGCAGCAGCAACAGTGATCGTGCTCGATCTCCCCGCAGACGCTCATCATCGGGTGCCCGAGCGACATACACATCCTGTTGGTGAGGTCCTTTGAGACGCACTGCTCGATCTTCTTCGCCTCCCTGCAGGCTTCGCCGGGCTCAAGGCCGTAGCGGCTGAGCACCAGGGCGACGATCCGATGACGCCGGATCAGGAATCGGGCGTAGTCGGTGCCGATGGGCGTGATCTTCACACCGTGATAGGGTGAATGCTCGATGTAACCCGCCTTTGCGATCTCTGCAAGCGCCTTTGTCGCCGTCGAGGGCGCGATAGAGAAATGGGCGGCAACATCTGTCGTCTTCACGACATGGCCCTGCATATGGATGTATTTGAGGTATTCGGCCTTCCTCGAGGAGAGTTCGTGCCCGGTGATCCCCTGCATGGCAGAAGAGTATGCTTCGCCGGAAGAAAAGTTTTCGGTAGTACCAAACTCCCGGGCTAACCCCTGTGCCCGGCACCGGACGGGACCCGTTCGCCGGTGACGTAGTGCCGCCGGGTGTTGGTGATCACCACCCTCCCCGAGAACCCGAACGGCAGATCCTCTCCGACAACG
Source organism: Methanoculleus sp. UBA303 (assembly GCA_002501655.1). Lineage (GTDB taxonomy): Archaea > Halobacteriota > Methanomicrobia > Methanomicrobiales > Methanoculleaceae > Methanoculleus. The sequence goes on along the minus strand of DANY01000004.1, from coordinate 14,017 downwards.
ACGTTGAGGTAGCAGGGGTTGCGGCAGACGGTCGACCCGGGTGCGTTCTTCTCCGTTGCAACGACCGGTGTCTCCCGACCCATCCAGCGCTCGTTATAACAGTCGTAGATCCGGTTCGCCTCGCGAAGTAGCGCCCGGGACCGATCTTTCCGGATCCGCTCGGGGAGGTCCTTCCAGGCAGCGGCCGGCGTTCCGGGTCGCCGGGAGTAGCGGGTTATGTTCACCTTCACAAACGCCGCCCTTCGGAGAAGGTCGAGCGTCTGCTGGAACTCCTCGTCCGTCTCCCCGGGAAACCCTGTGATGAAGTCCGACGATATCATCATATCCGGGAACGCTGCCCGGAACGTATCGACAACCCTCACGACATCGGCCGCCCGGTAGCCGCGTTGCATCCGTTCGAGGACGGCGTCGGAGCCCGACTGGACGGGAAGGTGAAGGAACTGAAAAATCTTATCGCTCTCATAGGCCTCGACGAGCGCATCAAGGATCCCGAGCACCGAGGCCGGGTGCATCATCCCCGGCCGGACGGCGAACTCCCCCGGTATATCTGCGATCGCCCGCAGGAGGTCCGGGAGTGATTCGCCCCGGTCGAGCCCCCAGGCAGCCACGTCCTGTCCGGTCAACTGAATCTCGTAGGCGCCCGACGCGACAAGATGCCGGACGGCATCGAGTATAGCCTGTGCAGGTGCGCTCTTGAGCCGCCCCCGTGCGAGCCGGGTGATGCAGTAACTGCACCGGCCGACGCACCCGCTCGCCACCTGCACCACGCCGATTGCTCCTGCTCCCCGGGTGCCGACGCTGCAAGAGCGCTCGTGAATCTCGTCTGGGAGAATGACGTGCGGCGTGCAGACCGAGCGGACCCTCTCCATCTGGACAAGCGGCATGCACCCGGTCACATAGAGGTCCCGGTCGGCGAACGCAGCGAGGCGGCGGAGCATCTTGCGCTCGGTTGTGCCGATCACCGTGCAGGTGTTGATGATCACGGCGTCCGCCTCGTCCGGCCCGGTCAGCGTGCAGCCGAGACCTTCCAGTATCGCCGTGAGCCTCCGGGTGTCGGCGTGGTTGTAGGTGCACCCGTAACTCTCGATGTAGATTCGTTTTCCTCGTAAATCTTCTAGAGTGGTGGTCATCGACTCTCCTTGCGCGCGGTTGGCAGCCAGCCTGATCTCCCGGCGGTGTGATCTCCCCTTCCGGTCGGAGGATATTTTACCCCTCTTCCGGGCGATTTTGTGCAGAGCACAATACTTAACCGCTAATATTACAATTTCTTTATTCGATGATTAAAATAGGGTTGCTAGGATGCGGCAACGTCGGGCGCATCATCGCCACGCACGCCGAGAGCATCCAGGTTGTCGCAGTCTTCGATATCATCCCCGGGCGGGCGGAAGAACTGGCGGCGCTCTGCCATGCCCGGTCGTATACGGACTTTGACGCCTTCATGCAGGAAGACTTCTCGATTGTTGTGGAAGCTGCCTCCGTCGACGCTGTCAGATACTACGGGGAGGCAGTCCTCCGGTCGGGACGGGACATCATCGTCCTCTCCGGGGGGGCTCTCGCGGATGAGGAGTTCCGCGAGCGCCTCATCGAGGCTGCACGGGAGGCGGGAAAGAAGATCCGTATACCAAGCGGTGCCATCGTCGGGCTCGATAACCTCAAGATCGGCCAGGTATCGCCGCCGGAAAAACTCCTCCTCCGGACGACAAAACCTCCCGCATCACTCGGGATGACCGCCACGACCCGGACGGAGATATTTAAAGGGCTGGCGCACGACTGTATAAAGCAATACCCGAAAAATATCAACGTCGCAGTAGCGTTGGGACTTGCTGCCGGCCGGGATGCCGATGTGGAACTCTGGGTCGACCCTGCAGCAGAGAGGAACATTCACGAGATATTCGTCGAGGGCGACTTCGGGGACATCTACATAAGGGTCAGGAACGTCCCGAGCCCTGATAACCCCGCCACAAGTTATATGGCGGCCCTCTCCATCCTGACGCTCTTAAAGAACCTCGAAAACCCTCTGGTGGTGGGTACATAGCAATGGAAAAAGAGATTCGTGCGCTCAAAGCCAGGAAGAACGCAGTCATCATGGCACATAACTACCAGCCCCTGGCGATCCAGGCGCTCGCCGATGTCGTGGGCGACAGCCTCGAGCTCGCGGTGAAGGCGAAGGAAGCCAAGGCGGACCTGATTGTCATCTGCGGCGTCCGGTTTATGGCCGAGACGGCGAAGATCCTCAACCCCGAACGGAAGGTGATCATCCCGGTGGAGGATGCGGGGTGCCCCCTCGCTGACTTTCTGACCCCGGACCTGATCCGGGAGGCACGACAGCGGTATCCTGATGCAGCCGTGGTGGTCTACGTCAACAGCACAGCGGAGAGCAAGGCGCTCGCTGATATAACCTGCACATCGGCAAACGCAGTCAGGGTCGTTGGGTCGCTTTCGAACACTACGATCCTCTTCGGGCCGGATGCAAACCTTGCGGCATACGTCCAGCGGGAGCTTCCCGAGAAGACGATCATCCCTATCTCCCCCGGCGGCCACTGCTATGTCCACACCGGGTTTACTCTTGCCGACGTCGAAGCGGCCCGGAAGAAGGGCGGTATGGTCGTCTGTCACCCCGAATGCCTGCCGGAGGTCCAGGAGAAGGCGGACCTGATCGCGTCCACTGGAGGCATGGTCCGGGGTGCCGCTGATGGAGATGAGCCCTGGTCGGTCTTCACCGAGCGGGAGATGGTCTCCCGCCTGCGGGTGCTCTACCCGGGAAGAGTCTTTTACGAGAAACCGGAGGCAGTCTGCGCGGATATGAAGAAGATATCCCTTGCCGACCTCCAGCAGGCGCTCGATCGCGAGGAGCACGAGATCGTCCTCTCCCCTGAGGTCATGGACCGGGCGCGGCGGGCTATCGAGCGGATGATCGCTGTCGGGGCGTGAGTGCGTATGATCCCGGTCGAGGACCTGCTCCGGTTCATCCGGGAGGATGCGCCGTGGGGCGACGTCACCTCTGAAGCGGTCGTCCCCGACGTCGCCTGCCGGGCGGTGGTCCGGGCGAACGATCCGGGGACCGTCGCTGGTCTTGCGGAGGCTCGGGCGCTCTTTGAGCACTTCGGGGTCACGGTTCGCGAGCGTATCCCTGATGGCAGGGCGGTCGCCCCGGGGGCGATCCTCCTTGAACTCGACGGCCCTGCAAGGGCGGTCCTCCTCGTGGAGCGGACGGCGCTCAACATCATTGGGCGGATGAGCGGAATTGCGACGCGGACCCGGGAAGCGGTCGATGCTGTCCGCACGGTCTCGCCGGACGTGCGGGTCGCTGCGACCCGGAAGACGGCCCCGGGGCTCCGGGTGCTCGACAAGAAGGCGGTGATGCTCGGCGGGGGCGACCCGCACCGCTACTGCCTTTCGGATATGGTCCTGATCAAGGATAACCACCTCGTGCTGGTGCCGCTCCCGGAAGCGATCCGGAGGGCGAGGGGAGAGAGCGCCTACCGGACAGTCGAGGTGGAGGTCGAGACGGCTGAGGACGCAATCACGGCTGCAAAAGCCGGGGCGGACGTCGTCCTGCTCGACAACATGGCACCGGACGCGGTCCGGGAGACGGTTCGTGCGCTCAGCGAGCGGGGTCTCCGGGACCGCCTGATCCTCGAGGTCTCGGGAGGGGTTGGGGCCGGCGACCTTGCCGGGTATGCCGCGACAGGGATCGATATCATCAGTATGGGCGCGCTCACCCATACGGTCAGGAACTTCGACGTGAGCCTGGATATTCTGAAGGGAGCAGGCACGGTCCGGGTTCCGTGACCGGTGCCGGAAGCGTCCGGGAGAAGAAAGAGGGGATCAGGAGACTGTCGGCGTATCCTCCATCGCGAGTTCGTCGAGAAACGGCATAACCCCTTTGACGTACGGCACGGCTTTCCCCTCCCGTATCCCAAGTTCCCCGTAGGCGACGACCTCCACGACCAGCGGGAGTTCGTCCAGGCGCTGGGTGAAGAGGGGGTCCGACTCGGTGGCGAATCGGAGAAATGCGTCCAGCCTGATGAACGGGCGATCCAGGTCCGGGACGTCACCGTATTCCTGCAGGTCTTCCCGGAGCGTAGAGTCCCGGGCCAGGTCTTCCTCAAAGTAGAGGTAGATATGGAAGTTGTTGCGTTTTCCTATCGTATCGAGATCCCTGATGTCGATCTTCGCTCCCGGGACGATGCCGAGGCGTTCCAGATCCGGCGGGAACGCCGTACCCTCCGGTGTACCGGTCGGACACTCCATACTATGGTGATGGGAGCGATAGTAGAAAAATGCACCTCCCGGTGGCGCCCCCTTGCGGGGCAAAACCTTATACTCCGGTGACCCAAGGTGAGCGTGAGGTGGCCTATGGCAGGGAAGGATTCGTCAGTACCGGGAGGAGGGGCCGCAGACCTCGACAGGGAGAAGAAACTCCACAGGTATCTCTCGATGCTGGAGTCCGGGAATTCCAACGAGCGGTGGCGGGCGGCGGATGTGCTTGGGGAGATAGGCGACCGTCGTGCGGTGCAGCCGCTGATCCGGGCGCTGGATGACGAATACGTCGATGTCCGGTGGAAGGCGGCGAAAGCGCTCGGGATTATTGATGAACGCGAACCTGTGCTCCCGCTGATACGGAGCCTGGAGGACGATAATTCCTGGGTCAGGGCAGGGGCGGCATGGGCACTCGGGAACATAGGCGATCCCCGGGCCGTCGAGCCGCTGATCCGGGTTCTCGACGACGCAAAACCCCGGGTCCGGAGGATGGCGGCACGGGCGCTCGGCCGGATAGGCAACCCGCGGGCCAGGGAATCCCTGGTGCGCCTCCTCGGCGATGCTGACCGCGACGTCAGGCTTGCCGCCCGGGAGGCGCTCGACGAGATCGGGACCGAGCGGGAGATTCCGAGCGTCTGACTCTGTGCGGGTAAAATCCGGGTATGCTCCCCCGCTCTTTGCCGCCGGACCGGGCCGCCGCCGGGTATTGAACCTATCTCCACTGCCGGAGCCTGGTTCCATCGCATCCTTCTCGTATGTGTTTATAATCTTGTAGTAACTTCTTTTATCTGGCTACTGATTACGATCAGTTTATAATCCCATTTGTGTTATCCAGGAGACCGTCAGATATGGACTTATTCATGAAGTGCGCCATCGAAGAGGCAGAAGAGGGGCTTCGGGAGGGTGGGATACCCATCGGGTCGGTGCTGGTTCGCGGCGGCCGGATCATCGGCCGGGGACACAACCGCCGTGTCCAGTGTAACGACCCTATACTCCACGCCGAGATTGACTGCCTGAGGAACGCCGGGCGGCTCCAGAGTTACGCAGAGTGTACTCTCTACTCCACGCTGATGCCCTGCTACCTCTGTGCAGGAGCGGCCGTCCAGTTCGGGATCGGGAAGGTCGTGGCAGGAGAGTCGGTAAACTTCCCGGGAGCCCGGGAGTTCCTCGAATCTCACGGTGTCGAGGTGCTCGACCTGGATCTTGACGTCTGCAAAGCGATGATGCACGCGTTCATCGAGGCGCACCCCGACCTCTGGTATGAGGATATCGGGGCATTGTGAGTGATCCCATGGCTGGAGACGCACTGCCCCGCTACGCCGTCGTTGCCGCCGCCTCCCTCCTCATCGGGGCCTGCATCACCCTTGCGGTCGCCCCCCCTCCTCGCCGTCGACTTCTGGACGGGCGACCTCTCGGAAGACCTTGAGCAGGTGAAGTAAGCCCGGATCTTCGGCAGTCCTGCCCGGGAGGAGACCTCCTCTCCATCCCGGCATGATATGCGGGTGTGGGACGGGGAGGGAACCAGAGATGTGCCCGGTGCCGTCGGCTGTGGCAGGCGTCGCTTCAGGTACGGTCGAGCGCCGTGTCGGTCAGCGAGCAGGATGCCCGCAAGGCCTGCTCCCGGGAGGTTGCACCGGCCAAAAATGAGATGGTCACCGGACGACGAGCAGCGGCGGCCTGACCGCACCGCCAATCTGTTCGAGCAGGGCGCTGATCCGGGTCTTCCCGCTCCTGCCGAAAGCGCCCATGACGACCAGCCCGTATTCGCCGGAGTTCGCCTCCCGCAACACCTCATCCCTGATCCGGCCTTCCATGATCTTTGATGAGCACCGGACCTTCTCCCCCGTATAGCGGGAGAGGATGGCGGTGAGTTCTTGCTGGGTGCTCTTCCGCATATCTCCCCAGATCCGGCCCTCATAGTCCTTTACCTGGTCGCATATGCCGCTCTGGGCGCAGAAGTTGAACGCCAGCGCTCTGGCCTCCGCTATATCCAGCACCGAGAAGAGGACCACCTCGGCATTCTTCCGCTTTGCCAGTTCAATCGCATGCAGAGCCGCCTTGTGACTCCACTTCGAACCATCGATAAGCACGAGTATTTTCATGTCGTTCACACCACAAACATCATCCAGAGCATGCCAAAGCCCACCGCCACCGTCACGAAGAGCACCAGCATCCCTACTTTCAGGAAATCGATAAAGGTGATGCCGATCCCCTCACGCTCAGCGATACCGATAACAACAACGTTTGCCGACGCTCCGATGGCAGTGCCGTTCCCGCCGAGGCATGCACCGAGGGCGAGCGCCCACCAGAGCGGATAGACATCCATCGTCGTCCCGAGGTCGTGGATGAGCGGTATCATCGCCGCGGTCAGGGGGATGTTGTCCACGATCGCCGAGGCGATGGCGGCAAACCAGGTCACGATGAACATCGCTTCACCGGTAGAACTGACGTTCTCGACCATGACCGAGGCGATGCTCGCGATGACGCCGGTCTCGACGAGGGCGCCGACGATGACAAAGAGCCCGCCGAAGAAGAAGAGGGCCGGCCACTCGATCTTCTCGAAGATCTCCTCTGGAGACTGCCTGCTCCAGAAGAGGAGGATCGCCGCCCCGATGAGGGCTACCTCTGCGGGCTCAAGCCCCATCGTCGGGTCGACGAACGGCAGGACTATGTGCAGGATCTCCCCGATCCGGTCGTGAATGAAGAAGAGGACGACCACGAAGGCGATGACGGCCACCGACTTCTTGAAGAGCGCCCGGTCGACGATCGCCGCCCGCTCATCGAGGCCGTTGAGCGTCCGGACCATCTCCTTGCGCTCATCGGGGCTCACCTTCATGGACCGGCCGTAGATGAGGTACATCATCCCTATGAGAATCGCCATATCGATGGCCATGATGGGGCCGAGGTGGATCAGGAACTCGTTGAACGTCAGTCCCGCAGACGATGCGATCATGATATTCGGGGGATCGCCGATGAGCGTCGCGGCCCCGCCGATGTTGGAGGCGAAGATCTCCGTGACCAGGAACGGTATGGGGTTGAGCTTCATCACCCTCGCGACGTAGAGGAGCATCGGGGTGAGGAGGAGGACCGTGGTGACGTTGTCGAGGAACGCGCTCACGAGCGCAGTCACGAGCGCAAAGAGGATGAGAACCCGGATAGGACTTCCGTTCGCGAGTTTTGCCGTCTTTATGGCGATGTACTCGAAGAGGCCGCTACCGCGGGCGGTATTGACGATGATCATCATGCCGAGGAGCAGGAAGATCGTCCCGAAGTCGACGTGCTGGAGGAGCGCCTCCCAGGGGACGATACCGATGAAGACGACGATCGCCGCCCCGAGCATGGCGGCAACCGCCCGGTGGATCCGCTCGTCGATGATGAGCGCGTAGGTGAAGAGAAAGACCGCTATAGCGATGAGTGCAACAGTTTCCATTGATGCACCCGTCAGTAGATGAGCGCGGGTGTCTCCACCCGCTGGCAGATACGCAGGACGATTGGGCTGACCGAGACGTCGGTCGACTCCCCGTCAGCATAGCGTCGGCAGAGTGCAACCATGTCGTGATTCTTTGCTATCCTGACAACATCGTCGCCCTTATGCCCGACAAACATCCGCGTCTGGGTTGAGAAGCCGTGTTCTTTGAGTTTTGCCGCGGTCCGTTCGAGAAGCTCCCGCCCCTCCTCTTCCTTCTTCGCCCGGAATTCCTCCGTTGATGCATGGTTGAGCGCCTGCTCAAGGAGTTCGATAACCCCGGCATCGGTGATGTAGGCAAGCGAGATGGTGGCGTTGTAGGCAGAGAGCACCTCGATGGCTTCGTCGGTGATATCGTGGACGAAGATGTCGAGCGGCATCAGGATCGACCGGACCTCCGGGACGAGCATCTCCTCGTCGGTCAGCAGAAACTCACTGTAGTCCTTGAGGACTGCCTCGTAGCGCCTCCCGACGATATCTTTGAACTTTCGCTGGATTAAGGAAGAAGAGTATCCCATTGTAATTCACTCCTAGGTTTCCCGTGACTTTCGTTTAAAACTTTTGCCAGGCCGTCCCTGCAGGGCTCTCTCCCGGAACGCCGTGAGGTGTTCCCGACGGGAGTTGTCAGCAGCCAGCATGAGAGCAGCAGCGTCGGGGGCTGCTGTCATCCCTCTTCCCCGGGGCCCGGCGCCTCCCTGCAGGCCGGACAGAGCATCTTCTTCTTCCGGTCCAGTTCGTCCAGAGTCCGCGGCCGGAACATGACGCATTCGGGGTTTTCGCAGTGCCCGAGCCCGAGGAGGTGCCCGAGTTCGTGTGCTCCCTCTTTCGCGGTCCGGTCGATCAGGTCGGTGTCGTCCGGTCTCCTCCCATAGTAACCGTTCCCGAGGCGGGCGGTCGAGACGATGGCGACGCCGCTTGCCGGCCTCGCGAGGCCGAAGACGAAGTCGCACCCGTTGACGTAGAGGTCCCGGGAGGTGACGAGCAGCAGGGGGCCGGGGATGTCGTATCTGCGGGTGAGGGTATCCTGCAGGCGGTCCAGGATCTTTTGAGCATCGTGCTGGTCACGGTTCCTGTCGTAACCGTCGATGATGAACGGGTACTCGACGAGCCCGGTCTCTCTTCCGAGGATCATCGCTATCATCCGGGCGACCGGGAGCTCGATACCTGCCGGTGCCTGCGGATCCCAAAGAATATTGATGCCCATTACATAATCTCTGGGTAATGCGTCACTATAAACGTATTGAACGGAGCATCGGAGAGTATATCGCCGCTCGCTACCGTCGGGTCGTGGAAGTGGGCATCGGCAACAATCCCGACGCCGCCCGGGTTATCGCGGCAGCCGGCGCTCTTACCCTCTGCACTGATATAAGGGCCGGCATCCGGCACGACGGGCTCACGGTGGTGACCGACGATATATTCGAGCCCGAGATCGGGCTGTATGCAGGTGCGGACCTGATCTACGCCGTGCGTCCCGGTGTGGAGATGGTCCCGCCGCTGATCGCGCTTGCCGACCGGGTCAACTGCGATCTACTCGTCTACCACCTGGGATGTGAGATATACAAGGACGGCGGCGAGATCGTGGACTGCGGCCCGGTCCTCCTCCACCGCTACCACCGCCGCCGCAGCCCTTAAAAGAGCGTCGCCTGACCCGGGGGGAGGTCCTGCCGCATCTCTGCGGTGTCGCCGGGAGGATCGTCGTCTCTGGGCTTCCTGCCTTTGCCGGAGGCCTTCTGTTTGCCTGACTCCTTCTTCTCCTTCGCCTTCTCCTCCTTTGCCACGTCTTTGACCACCTTTGTGGCCCGGGCCTTATCGTGGATGAAGAGGGCGAGCTCATCTGCGTCGAGCTCGAACTCGCGGACGTATCCTGCAGGGTCCTGCTCGACGAGGATGCTGATCGCCGTGAAGAAGTCTTCACGGAGAGCATCCTCCGGTATATGCGTCATATCGCTGAGTTTCCGGGTCAGGCCTGCCCGGATCGTTTTCTGTTTCTTCGATGCTCCCATCTTCTGCCAGCGCGATGGCGGCATGATGCGGCCGTGGACGCCGTGCCCGCCGGCGGCGTCGGCGACGCCGATGAGCATGACGGCGCTTGCGTACCGCCAGAGTGTGTAGTACTGCCGCCGGTATGTCCGGCCGATATACTCGTCCGCTCTTGATAGGCAGGCGTAGCCCTTTGCCCGGGAGGCGAGATCGGGCATATGGTCGATGTTCCCTTCGAGCCACTGTTCGATGGTGTCGGGGGTATCCTCGACCTCCACCGCCATGCGGAGCAGGTCAGCGTCCCTCCGTCCCTTAAAGACCCCGCCGACGAGTTCGAAGATCGTGGATCGCTCGTCCTTTGCGGAAGTGTGGACGTCACCCGTCGCGAGGTGCTCCTTCCCGATGGCTGCGGCGTAGAGCATGTTCACCGCGGCCCGCATATCGCCGCCGGCGCGGCCGGCGATATCATCGAGCACGAGCGGATCGCACGTCACACCCTCTGCGGCACAGATCTGGCGGAGGCGGGGGACGATCGAGCGGGCCTGGAGCGCCCGGAATTGCACCGGCTCCGTGGCCGCTTTGATGTCTCTTGAGAGGGAGTAGTAATCGTTTGCTATCAGGATGATCGGCTGCTGCGACGCCGCGATGATCTCCACGATCGCCTTCGCCCCGCCCCGGTCCGCCTGCCCGTGCAGGTTGTCGGCCTCGTCGAGCAGGATGAGTTTGCGGCTCGCACCGGAGAGACTGGCCGTGGTGGAGCCCGATCCCGCCACCCGTTCGAGGGCCGATTTGGTCCGCTGGTCGGAGGCGTTCAGCTCCACCATCTCCCAGTTCATGTCGTTGGCAAGGGCGTGAGCGCTTGATGTCTTGCCGATACCGGGTTTCCCGTACAGGAGCAGCGGCTTCTTCTGCCGCGACCAGTCCCGCGCCCACTCGTACATCTGCCTGACGGCGCCGGAGTTCCCCACAACGTCCTGAAGGCGCTGTGGCCTGTACTTTTCCACCCAATCCATACAGATCTATGTGACGCGATGCATCAAAAATACAACCCCGGTGCAGACGCAGAAGATCCCGGGAGACCCTGCACGAGAACGCCGCTGTTCTGCTACCGGACGTCTGCCGGAGGTTTTTCCCGGATCGGGACCGGGCATGCTATGCCGCTTGCTATCGGTTCCCGGAGCAGAGTGCATAATACTGGTGAATCAAATACATTATCTCTGATGAGGCAGAATACCATAAGGAAAAGCGGAGTGTTGGTGTTCTTGTGGTGAAGGATTGCTCCACCGATACGGTAGCACAGGCTGTCAGGGAATACGAAGGCGTTACCCGGAAGAAGGCGATCGGAGATATGGTCCGGTCTCTCCGGATCGAGAGCCCTGATGTTGTCGCTTCGTTCGGTGAGGACGCTGCGGTCATCCGGCATAATGGGGAGGATGCCCTGCTGCTTGCGGCAGACGGCATCTGGAGCAAGCTCATGGAGGCAGACCCGTTCTGGGCAGGATACTGTGCCGTGCTCGTGAACGTTCATGATATCGCTGCTATGGGGGGAAGGCCTGTTGCGATGGTTGATATCCTCTCCGTCACGAACAACCTGATCCGCGACGAGGTGACCCGGGGCATGGTCGCTGCATCCACGCAGTTCGGCGTCCCGATCGTGGGTGGGCATCTGCACCCGGAGACGCCGTACAGCGTTGTGGATGTGGCGATCCTCGGGACGGCCAGGATAGACCAGCTCATCTTCTCGGATACGGCAGAGGAGGGTGACTGCGTGGTCGCGGCGATAGACCTCGACGGCCGGGTTCACCCGTCATGCTGTTTCAACTGGGACTCGGTCACGATGAAGTCGGCAGAGGTGGTGCGGGCCCAGATCCGGGTGATGGAGGATCTGGGAAAAGAGCGCCTGGTGACAGCCGGTAAGGATATCAGCAACCCAGGTGTCATCGGGACGCTCGGCATGCTCCTTGAGGTGAGCGAGAAGGGGGCGGTGATCGATCTTGAGGCGATACCCCGGCCGGACCTCTCCGCGCTCGGCCTTTCCTTCGAGCAGTGGGTGCGCATGTATCCCGGCATGGGGTTCATCCTGACTGCGAAAGAGGAGAACGTGGAGGAGGTCTGCCGCCGGTTTGTTGATGCCGGCATCACTGCAGCCCCTATCGGGGTGGTTAACGGCGGCCGGAGGTTGACCGTCAGGTACCTGGGCCGGGAGACACAGGTCTTTGACCTGGACCAGAACGGCATCATGCAGATCTTCACCGAAGGGAATGTATGCCGGTAACGGTCGGGCTTGGTGCGGCATCCCCTGATGCGAAGATCCTCTCGACTGTCCGGGCGGTCGGCCGGGAAGTTAACCTTATCCTTTTTTCCCGCCCCGGGACTGCTGACTTGTTCGGAGATGCGGTTACGGTCGTCGAGGCGGAGCAGCCGGAGGTCGCCCTCATCAAGGCTCTCGCCGCCGGCAGGATCGATGCCGCCGTCAGGGGCACCCTGCCTGCGTCTTCCACGCTTGCGGCCCTCAAAGGGGCCGCAGGTGTCGACCACCTGGAGCGGATAGCCCTTCTCGAGACCGCCGACGGACACCTTTTTCTCCTCGCCCCGGTCGGTGTCGACGAGGGCTGGACGGTCATGGAGAAGGTTCGATTCGTCGAGCGGGGCCGCGATATCGCCCGGAGTTTCGGTCTCGCCGATGGTGTGGCGGTCCTCTCGGGCGGACGCCTCGGGGATATCGGGCGTCACCCGACCGTCGACCGGACGATGGCGGATGCCGAGCTCGTCGCCCGCCTGACGGGTGCGGAGCATACCGAGATCCTGATCGAGGAGGCAGCGAGGCGGTACGGGATGGTCGTCGCTCCCGACGGGGTTTCCGGGAACCTGATCTTCCGCACGCTCACGTTCCTTGGAGCCGGAGCCGGGCATGGTGCTCCGGTGGTAAATATCGATAGAATTTTCGTGGATACGTCGCGCGCCTCAGCAAATTATACGAATGCAATAATGCTCGCAAAATCGATGGTGGAATCCAGAAAACCCTGAATTATGCGTCCTCTACCCGAAAAACGCAATATCTGCCTCTTTTTCAATCGCCCCATTTTTCTGCCGGATATCAGGATGCCCTGCCCATATGTATCGCTGATAGGAAAGAGAAACGTAAATTTCCGAGATAATCCCGAAATATTTAAATATTAACTCATACACTTCTTTTTAGAGGTGAAATCAGATTATGGCAGATCTACCTATTGCTGCGGTTGTACGTATCGCAAAGAAGAATGGTGCTGAGAGAGTGGGCAGCGACGCTGCTGCTGCACTGGTTACAAAGGCTGAGGCGTATATCGCCGAGCTGACCAAGGAAGCCAACAGGCTTGCCCAGCACGCGGGACGCAAGACGATCAAGGCAGAAGACGTCGAGCTCGCGGTTAAGTCCGCGTAACCCGACCGATCTTTCTTCTCTTTACCGGGGGCCCTCCGGGTCCCCTTCTCTAATCTATTCCGGCGGCGTGTGCCCCGGTGAACCCTTCCTCTGGAGTTACATCGATCGCCCGTAGTCTTGGCATTCCCCGTTGCGCTCGGGCGCCCACGCCGGCGACGGCGCGCGAGACGCCTCTCCTTGCGTTCCTGGCCGGGTTATGGTGCCGGATGACCCCGGGAGCGGTCACCCTGCGATGCGGGCTCTGCGGGTCGGCATGTCGTCCTGGGGGCGGCGGTCTTCTTCTATCCCGGGGAAGTCAGGGTGTCCCGGCCGGATTCCCTAGTGCAACGATTCCAAATTATCGGACTTAGTTAGTACTCGTCTCCCCTCCCGATGGGGCTGGTGCCGGATCCGGATCTTCCCCGGGCTCTTCCCCTGCGGTGGACCGTGGTGGCTATCGCC
>DANY01000004.1:0-315 GCA_002501655.1 Methanoculleus sp. UBA303 | reverse complement strand
GGCTGACGGGGAGGGGGCCTGCCCCATATGCGCTAACTTTAGCCATAAGGATTCGAGAGGATAATGCCCTATTCCGTGAAATGTGGCTGATTTGATGGATTATCAGCCACACGGTTCCGGTGGTGTGCGGCAATAGTCCTCCTCCTCTGAAAACGATAGTGATCACGGGAATCTCACTGGAAAAGGACTGCCTTAGAGCATAGATGAGAACTCGCCGATTGCCTGATACTTGACGGTATCAACGAGAATGCATTACAACCGTCTGGTAAGTTAACGCCTATGGGGGCCTGCCCCCTCCCCTGTCTCCACTCTCCA
>DANY01000001.1 GCA_002501655.1 Methanoculleus sp. UBA303 | reverse complement strand
ACTCGCTCCCGGTGGGGAGGGGGATGAAGCAGGAAGCCCCCGGCGCAAGCGGGGGGTAGTTCACATGCGTATCGGCCCGCCGCACCCCAATGCTGATGTTCCCCCGGGAAGTACGGTATAGGGTTATTGCCGTGAACGACGCCATCGTGATCATTGGGGGAGGTCCCGCCGGGCTCTTCTGCGCCCTGCAGGCGGCAGGGGAGGGAAGGAGTGTGGTCCTCTTCGAGAAGAAACCTGCACCAGCGCGAAAACTCCTGATTGCGGGGTCGGGGCAGTGCAACATAACCCACGATGGAGAGATCACCGGTTTCCTCTCCCGCTACGGCGACCACGGGTCGTTTCTCCGCCCCGCGCTCCTGAACTTCACGAACCGGGATCTTATCGCCTTCTTCGCTGACAGGGGTCTTTTGATGCAGGCCGAGCCCGGGGGAAAGGTCTTCCCGGAGACCCGGCGGTCCGCCGACGTCCTCGCCGTCCTCCTCGCGGAGTGCTCCGCCCGCGGGGTGGCTATCCGGTGCAACGAGGCCGTCGTGGCCGTAGGGCGGGACGGAGACGGATTCCTCGTCCGGACGGAGAAGACGACCATCCGGGCCGGCGTCCTCGTCCTCGCCACCGGGGGGGCCTCTTACCCCGCCACCGGCTCGACCGGGGACGGCTACGCCTTCGCCCGGGCGCTTGGGCAGCCGGTCACGGAGGTTGCCCCGGCGCTTGCCCCGGTCTACGTCGAGGACTACCCGTTCGCCGACCTCGCCGGTATATCCTTCGAGGAGATCACCCTCGCTGTCTACCGGGACGGGAAGCGGGTCGGCCGGCATACCGGCGACCTCCTGCTGACGCATACCGGGCTCTCGGGCCCGGGCATACTCGACGCCTCCCGCTACATCCTCCCGGGCGATGTGCTCCGGGTCACGTTTCTCCCCGGGGCGAACGTGGAGGCGGTGCGGGAATTGGTCACCGATGCGGTCATGGCGGGCGGAGCGCGGCAGGCAAAGACCGTCCTCTGCGATCTCACCCTCCCGGAACGGTTCGTCCGGCGGCTGCTCGACCTTGCCGGGGTCCCGCCGGGAGAAACCTGTGCCCGGCTCCCGAAGAAGGCCCGGAACGCGCTCGTCGCATCCCTCGCGGAGTTCCCGTTCACCGTGGCCGGGCTCGGGGGATTTGCCGAGGCGATGGCGACGCGGGGCGGGGTCGCCCTCGAGGGGATCAACCGAAAGACGATGGCATCAAGGATCGTTCCGAACTTCTACTGCATCGGCGAGGTGCTTGATATCGACGGCGACACCGGGGGCTACAACCTGCAGGCCGCGTTCTCCACCGCGGCCCTCGCTGCACGGCATATCGCCGGGCTCCATACCTCCCGGTGACCCCGCCGTTACCCGGAAACCGAACCTCTTTTCCCGCCGGCTCAAGGCCCCGGGACCCCCCAACCCCTCCCTTCGATCACGGGCGGTATATCCCCGGGGTGCGCCGTATCCCCTCGGGGCTCATCTGCGTGCGTTATAGTTATATCGGAAACCCGGGATACCTGATTTCAAATAGAAATTTTACCTGCGTCGACGGTTCCTCCCGCCTCTTCCCGGTGGGCCTCAACGCGACCCTTGCCTACGGGGGGGCGACTGCACCGACCTCGCGCTCCTCAGGGCGGAGGCCCTCCGGCGGAACGGTGTCCCGGCCCGGCTGGTCCACGGCCTCATGGTCCGGGATGCCGGGACGTTCCGGACCGACGCTCTCCATGTGGAAGTCTTCGGAAGGGGTGTTGCCGTCCATGACTGGATTGAACTCGACGACGGCCGGACGATGGGCGCCTACGAAGGGAGTCCCGGAATCCGGTGCGTGAAGACCGGGGACGGGGTCTGCTTCCAGCCGGTCTTCGAGGTGCCGGGATACCTCTAACGGCTGTTGAACCCCGCCTGGGAAGGTTCAATACCTGGTGCATCAAACGAGCGGTATGAGCTTACTCACAGGGCTCCTCGCTCTGATCCTGGTGGTTGTCATCGCGTTTGTCCTCTACAAGGTCGTCAAGAGTGTAACAGGCCTCATCATCAACGCCGTCGTGGGCGTGATCCTGCTCTGGCTCATTAACCTCCTCAACCTGATGAGTCTCATCGGGCGGCCCGACATCCCGATCAACCTGATCACCGTCCTGATATGCGCGATTGGCGGGATCTTCGGCGTGCTGGTCACGGTGGTGCTCCACCTCCTCGGTATACCGCTGACGCTGTGAGGGGACGGAGCGGTTCTGCCGGAGCACCACCTACGCGGCCGGAGCAGCAACCGCCACGATCGCCCGGGCAACCTCCTCGATCGCCGGGCCGAACTGCCCGGCATCGACCTCGCTCTCGAGCGTCGTCGCCGACGAGACGAACCGCATCCCTTTTGCTTCGAGGCTCTTCCTCACGATCGCAACCGCTTTCTCCGCCCCCGAACCCCCCATCTCCACGAGGACCGAGAAGAGTTTTCCCGAAGCTCCGGAGACCTGGGAGAGGTACTCGTTGATGTAGGGCGGGACCTTCTGCGACCAGACCGGGGTTGCGACGACCAGGAAGTCGACGCCGGTAAGATCCGTCTGCGCCGGGCGGATCGCTGCCCGCATGCCAAACGCCGCCATCATGCCCTTCCTGAGCATCCCCACCTCAGAGACTGCTTCGATCTTCTCAAGCCTGCCGCCGACCCGCTCCGCGAGCGCCATCGCCACCTTCTCCGTATGTCCCTGCCACGAGTAGTACACGATGAGGATCATCGCTATCGCTCCGGGTGGGGGGTACTATGCTCATCGTATATAGAGACAGCAGGACCCGGACCCGGGGGTGCTCCCTGCACCCGCGGGAACGCGGAACGTTCATATCCTTCACGCCGATACGATCAGGTATGCAGGAGTACGGCCCCAACATCGTCGGCGAGGTCCGGTTCGCCCGCCAGGACGGCGGATACTATGTACAACTCTACGACCGGCAAGGAACCCCCGTCGGCAGGACAGGGCTCTGGAGGACCGAGACGAAGGCAAAAGAGGCGGCCCGGCGGCTTGCCGCGAAGATAGGCGGGGAGTGACCCTTCACGGAGTTCCGGGGTGCGCCTCCGCGTAGCGGACGAGGCCGGCGATGCACCGGTTGTGCGGCGTCTCGATGCCGTGGCGCTCCCCAAGGCTTGCGATATGTCCGTTGAGGAGGTCGATCTCTGTCCGGTGACCCCGCCGGAGGTCGTAGTACATGGAGGGGTAGACCGCGGCGAAGTCGGGCACCTGCACCCCGAAGAGGTGGGTGAGGTAGTCATCGGCGGTTGCCCAGGGGAGCTGCACCCCTTCGGCACCGGCGACGGCGAAGGTCTCGCGGATGAGCCCGACGACGGTCTCCCGGATATCCCCATCGGCGGCGACCCCGACCGGAGCCCGCAGAAGGGCGCAGATCGGGTTCACCGCTATGTTGAGGAGCGCTTTGGTCCACTTTCCGGAGCGGATATCGGCGTCCGCCTCGACCGGGATGCCGGCGGACCGGACGATGCCGATCAGACAGTCGAGGGCGCCGCCGCCGTCGCCGGACCAGATCCCGAAGCGCATCGGAGCGCTCTCGCTTGAGACCCGGACATGTCCCGGGCCCACGACCGAGAAGTTCGTCGTCACGGTCCCGCCGATGACGGTATCGGTGTAGCGGGCGATGACCTCTTCGTTTCCTATGCCGTTCTGGAGGCTTGCTGCCGGCCGGCCCCGGATCACCCCGGCGTACTCCTCGCAGATTGCCCGGGTGTCGGTACCCTTCGCGGTGATGATGACGAGATCCACCGCGGGTGGGACCTCCTCCGGCCCCGTAACAGGGGCGATCCCGTCAACGGTGCCGTTTCCCCAGATCCCCTCCATTATGAGGCCCCGCTCCCGGACCGCGCCGGCGTGCACCGGCCGGCAGGCTGCATAGACCGTCGCCACCCCACAAAGTTGCCCGGCGAGCGAGAGGCCGACCGCCCCTGCGCCGAGGATCAGGATAGTCGGGCGTTGTAACGATTCCATCTGTTCCCAGCCTCTATTGAACACAGAAGCAGATAATGATGCAGTACCACAACCCGCGGTCCGGATCCATCGTTGATCGCCCGATCCCGGGCCGTCTCGATCACAGAGTGAGCGGCACCGCCGGGAAGCGTGGTAGCGAACGCTTTTCGTCTCCGGCGCAAGACGGATCGCCGATGAAGTACGTCACGAAGGCCGACGGCAGCCTGCAGCCGTTTGACCGGGAGAAGGTGCGGCGGACGCTCCGGAACATGGGCCTCGGTGCGGAGGATGCCGACCGGATCGCCGACGAGATCGAGGTGTCGGTGCCGTCCGGGGTGAAAACCACGGCGGTCCTCCGGATGATCCGCGCCCGGGCCCGGGCCGTCCGCCCCGCCGTCGCGCACCGGACCAACCTCCGGAGAGCGCTCGCCCTCATCCGCCCGAAACCGGAGTTCGAGGAGTTCGTGCGGGTTCTCCTCCGGGAGCACGGCTACCGGGTGGAGACCGGGTGCATCCTTGCCGGGCGGTGCGGGGAGCACGAGGTGGACGCCGTCGCCCAGAAAGACGACGCCACTATCTTTGTCGAGGTGAAGCACCATGCGAACCACCACCGGATGACCGGCCTCGACGAAGGGCGGATCGCCCGGGCGATCGTCGAGGACCTCCAAGAGGGGTTCCGGGCCGGGCGGTGCGCCATCTCTATCGACGGTGCCCTGATCGTCTGCAATACCAAACTCTCCGCGCACGCTAAGCGCTACGCGACCTGCCGCGGGATCGGGCATATCGGGTGGGACTACCCGGTGGAACAGAACCTCCGGACAATGATCGAGACGACGCAGTCCTACCCGGTCACTATTGTTGCGGGGGTGAGCCCGTCGGTCTCTGCAAGGCTCGCGGCTGCCGGGTTCCTCACGGCAAAGCAGGTCGCCTACGGCGACGCCACGGCCATCGCCCATGACGCAGGCATCCCCCTCCGGGAGGTGCTGCTGATCGCCGGGCGGGCGCGTGCCATCCTCGAACCGTAAGCAGCCCTCAGGCAGAATCACCGATGACCTGGAGCTGTTCTTCGGTCGGGTTGATCAGGACGATCTCGGGCCGGCAGTTGAACCGGAGGTCCACCCCGGCGACGCTCGCGCTGCAGACCCCGCGGGATATGTAGGTCGGCGTCCCGTTCGTA
The DNA here is from genome assembly GCA_002501655.1 of Methanoculleus sp. UBA303. GTDB lineage: Archaea > Halobacteriota > Methanomicrobia > Methanomicrobiales > Methanoculleaceae > Methanoculleus. The sequence goes on along the minus strand of DANY01000001.1, from coordinate 34,452 downwards.
TCGAACATGCCCGCAAGCTCGATGACGCCGAGGTCGTTCAACTGGGCAACAACCGGGAAGAGGAACTGGCCGCCGTGGGTGTGGCCGGCGAGGATGAGGTCGGCGTCCCAGTCGGCCCTGCAGGAGGGTTCGTGAATAAGGTAGACGGTGAACGTGTCGGTCGCCGGCACGTTGGGCGGGTCCGCCATACCGGCCCACCCGTCGTCGACGCCGACGATGACGATCTCTTCGCCCCCGGCAAAGACCCGGGCGTAGTCGTTCCTGAGGACATGCACCCCGTTCTCTTCCAGCGTCGTGGCGAGCTCGTCGGCAAATGCGGTGTCGGCAGAACCGTCGTCAAGGGCGGAGACGTCGTACCCGGCGGCGGTGACGTCGGCCGAAGTCCGGACGGCAAGCAACCTCGCGAGGCCCGTCCGGCTGTCGGTCCCCACCCTGTAGTCGTGGTTCCCGAGGACGGCGTAGGCCGGTGCGTCGAGTGACCGCCATACCGCCTGAGAGGTGAACTCCGACTCCTCACCGGTGACAAAGTCGCCGCCGATCAGGACGAGCGAGGGGTTTAAGCGGTTGACCTCGCGGATCACCTCCTGGACATGGTCGGTGTTGGACGCCCTGACATGGGGGTCGGTGATATAGACGACGCCCCGGGGTGCCCCGTCGATAGTAAGGACGGTCACGTCGACAGCCCGTGCTTCCCAGGCCATGTAGCCGGTCATGGAGGGAAGCAGGATGAGCATGAATAACGCCAGATGTCTTGCGTTTAGGGTCTTCAGGGTCACTGTATTTTATTCTCTCCTATGAATATAAATACGATCCGACTGGCCGGTGCCGGCCAGATCAGCGACCGCGAGTCAGATCGACCGGGTCGCCCATGATCTCGGCCGGTTCCGGGCCGGAGGACGGATCGGCGAAGAGCCGGACAAATCGATGCTCCTCCGCCCTCCCGAGGGCGATAGCGGCGAACCCCGCCACGATCACCGCCCCGACAAGATCCATGATGAGGTCCCACATGGTGTCGGTGTTCCCGAGCTGGAGGTTCGTGCCAAAGACCTGGTCGACCGCAAACTCGTAGATCTCCCATACCGCCCCCGCCGCCAGCGTGGAGACCAGGATGAAGACGACGAACGCCGGCCTCGTCAGGCGGACGTCTCCGCGGTGCCCGGCGAGGGCCGCGAGAGAGAAGGCGAGGAGCGCGACGGTGGCCGATGAGACGAGATGGGCCAGTTTGTCGTAATAGGGCGCGAGGGTGACGTAGTAGCCACCGACGTGGCCCATGACGTGGAGGTAGAGGGAGACGGCGATGAGGAGGTTGACCTCCCAGGGCAGGCAGAGGCGCATGTTTCTCGTCATGAGGGACGGCGCCATCGTGAGGAGGAAGGCGAAACCCGCCGAGAGCCCGAGGAAGTACTCGCCTGCCGTGATGGTGGAGACTGCGGCGAGGAGAATAAGCCCCTGGATGAAGTAGGTAAGGTAGATCCCGCGCGACGGGTCCGGGCATGCCATGGATGTGCTGAGATGATGATCCCGGGCATTATACATAATCGTCGCGGTGGTGGTCTCCGGGATCAGAGTGGCTGCCCCCGGACTCCGTCCTCGGAACGTCACAGCCAACCGGGGCGGGACTGCCGGCCGTTGCGGTCGCCTCCGCGCCCTCCCGGGAGAATATTTGATTAACTAGCAGTTGTATAAATTGGACACACAAAGGACCAAATACTCTGGAGCATGGGGTTGATGAACTGACAGATCCTACAAAGCGCAAACCCGAATCCAAAGGGGGGGAAGCGGGAGAGGAGATTATCCGCGTGCGCCTGCCGAACAAGAGGAACCGGGAGATGTTCGGTAGCGCTGAATTGATGCTCGGGGCAAACCATATCAGGATCCGCTGTTTCGACGGGGTGACGCGCACCGGGCGGATCAAGGGCAAGATCAAGAAGAAGGTCTGGATACGGGAAGGAGATGTCCTGGTCGTCGTCCCCTGGAGTTTCCAGGACGAGAAGTGCGATATCATCTACCGCTACACGAGACCCCAGGTGGAGTGGCTCCGGAAGAACCGGTATCTCTGAAATTCTTTTTCTGAACAAGAGTTTTCCCTGCACGGCTGTTGGCGGGAGAGGAGGGGGCTGCCTTCTCCCGCGCGGGCGGCGGGTTTAAATGGGGTTAGATGCCGAGGATCTTGATCTCGTACTCTTTTATGACGAGTTTCTTCACCCCTGACAGGGTATAGGCGCCGCTCGAACCGCTCATCTTTAGCGAACCGGTCAGGTAGTTCTCCCACGCCACGGAATGGTCGTTGTCGTCATCCTCATCTTTGGTGTATGTCACTGTGACATCGCCGGCGTTGTCGGTAGGTTTGTGTACAGTCGCGTTCGCCAGGCTCATCCTCACCGTCGCCATCCCCGACTTCGCCATCCGTTCGGCGGTGATGTTCATGAGGTAGATTACGAACGTCTCTGTGGGCCCGTCATAGAACCACCGGGGCTCGGCGAGCATCGCCGAACCCGTTGCATCCTCCTGGCGCGTCATCACCGCGCCGTTCTCAAGGGTGATCACCTCGGTGCCGCGGTCGGACCGGTAGATCAGGGCGCCAGGGTGGAACGTTATGGTATTAAAACCGGCACCGGATATCTCAAACTCTGGCTTGGCCCCTACTGTAGAACCGATCACCTCCAGCGTCCCCCCGCTGACCTGCAGTGTTGACTCCTTGTAGGGCACGTTCTTGAAGCAGAGGCTCTTCATGTCGTTCTGGATGACGATCATCGCCCGCTCCATGTTCTTCACGTCGGTGTTGCTCTGCTCTTTCATGAGCACCGGGTAGCCGTAGAGCGTAACGAGGCCGATGCCGCTGATGACGATCCCGAGGATCAGGATGAACCCGATCGCCTCGGAGACTGCCTTTTCATTCATCTTCATGACCGTCATCCTCCTGAAAACCCCTTTGAGTCATACTGGATCATGTTCCATCCCGCGCCGGTGGTGTTGCCAACGACACCCCTTGTCGCCCCGATGCCGGCGATGGCGATCGTGCTCTTGATGCTGCCGCTCTGCACCTGGATTGTCTGGCTCGCGCCTTTCTTCTCCACGTCTACGTCCACGAAGTAGCCCCTCCCGGCGACGTCGTCGGGGATGTCGAACTTCGTCTCGATGGTCCCGTTGCCGGGCGCGATCACGTAGAGGTCCACGATCCGGGTGCTGATGCCGTTGCCGATATCCACGAAGGCGTGGTAGCGGAGCTTGTTTGCCGGCCCCTCCATGATCGAGGCGTTGACGGAGAACATCATGACGATCATCAGCAGGAGGAGCACGCCGGTGATGATGATGTACTCCATAAGCCGGGTGACGCCCTCCTCGTTCATCGGTTCAGTAATACACGGTCTCATTGTACACCGTCACCCCGTTGTTGTAGTGGATGGTCACCGGGTGGAGCCAGCGGCCGGAAACGTCCATCTTTTGATTGACCGTGAAATTAACCACGGCGTTCTTCCGTTCGAGGGATATCGCGATAATATCCTCCTTTACGCCATCGGGGAGCTCTGTGTCGACATAGTCGAATATTGCCGATCGCAGGTCCCTGATATCGTTCTTCGGGAACTCGAGCACCCCTTCCGCGGTCGTCTGCCCGACGAGCGCCGACTGGTTGATGATCAGCGCGAGGAAGAACAGCGCCACGGCGACCAGGAGCCCCATCAGCACGATCCACTGGCCTTCTTCGTTCATGCACGCCATAAGAGCACCTCCACGAGGACGACTTGGGCCCTTGATCCATAATTGGGGCTTCCCGACGGCAGCTGCACCCACCGCGTCACCCGCACGGCGGACTCTCTCCCAGTCCAGGTGTTGTCGGGTGCAACAAACAGATGTTCTGTAATCACATTTGTATTCGCATCCCGGTAGGTGACGTTTGCACTCATGTGCAGGTTATCGGGTTTACCACTCGTCGTTGCGTTGCAACAGCTCAGGAACGTGTTGTTGAAATCAGTGCTATTGCCCGTGTTGACAAAAATCTCCAGAGCGCTCTTCATGCCATTAGTATCCGGCGTATCCATCATCGCGAGCACGTCGCTCCCGAGCTGCTCAAGCTGCATATCCGGGATGTGCGTATCCCCTGTAGTGTAGACGCTCGTCGTGCTGACGACAATGTATGCGGTGAGCAGCATGATGATCCCGGCCGCGACACCCTCCATCGTGTAGAGCTGCCCCGCATCGTTCACCATATGGCGACCTCCAGGACAGCGGTCTTCAGGGGCGGGTGGGTGATGTTTACCGGATTGTAGTCATACAGGTGGGTGCCGGTGATGTTGGTTTGTGGAGGGTCATGGTCGAAGTTAAACCGAATATCCAGGATGCTGTTCTGATCAAGGGTGAAGAGCGAGGTGGCTGCCGGTTTCAGGACCAGCGAGATGCTGGATTTGACCGGCACGTCCGGTTGGAGCGAGTGCAGATCCGAAGTGCCGTTGACGTGCAAGGTGTAGAGGTTTGGGTCGATCGTATCGTACGAGAAAGGGATGCGGGTGAACCGCGGGTTTGGCCTTGTCGGGTCCATCTTCAGGAAAGTGACGTTGTGGAGCGTCGCGTCCATGGATGGTTCGGTTATGTTAAGGTACGCCTCAAAATTGGTGATCGTGACATTCACCGGCTCGGTTCTCGGATCGATCCGGTAGGCCGGGCTGACGGACGGGTCCAGCAGCTGGCTGAAGTTGAGCCGGACGGTAAAGTTCCTTGCGGTAGAGGTCTGCCATTCGGGGGCCGATGGGTTCGATATGATGTACTCCGGCCTGGAACTGCCATCGATCTCCGCCACGCTCGGCTCCTTGATCTTCACCACCCGGCGGATGTAACCGTAGCCGGGGGGGAGGGGGTCGCCGGCCTGCTTGAGCCCGTAAGTGCCGTCAGAATGCGAAATATTGAGCGAAAAGTTATAGGAGTAGGGGATGTCGCCGAAGATCACCTTGCTGCGGTAATCTTCAGGCGTGAAAAATGGGTCTTGGTCTTCTTTGGACGTATTCTCAAAAAACCTCTCAACCTTCGTCGAGAGAAGAACATTCGGCGTATCCTTCGAGACCGCAAGCCCCATTCGCTGAATCTCGTCTTTCTGGGCTTTGCCGTACAGCTCCCACGAGGGATAGACCGGCCACCCCGGGTCCTCCACCAGGATCACCCCCGTCCGGTAGGCGACTGCGTCATAATCGATGCCGCTGCTCTGGAGGCCCGCGAGGAGCCCCGGCACCATGCTCACCACCATGATCAGGGCGAGCATGAAGATCGTGAACCCCGCGAGGAAGTCAAGCGACAGCACCCCGTCATCGGCCGCCGGACCTATACGACCACCTCCCCGGTATCCGCCCGGAACGCGAGGGTCTCCATCCCGGCATCCGTTCGGGCGGTGACACTGTAGACCCCCTCCGCGAGCGCGATATCAACCGTATCGGCACCGAGCCGCTCCATCACGGGCCGGAGGACCTCCTCTTGGCCGCGAAGAAGGTCTTCGGGCGAGAGGACGCCGGTGACGTTCACCTCCTCCGCGGGCAGGGGGGCCGGAAGCGAGATCTCCTTCCAGCCCGCAAGACCGAAGGTCAGCCACCGGACCTCCTCACCGTCCCGGAGGCCGAGGGCCCAGGAGGCGGCCCGACCGTCGAGATCGACGCCGGTCCCGAGCACCTGGTGCACCGATGTGCCGGTGACGTTCAGGCCCCCTTCGGCCTCAAGGAGTTCAAGTTCGCTGAGAGCCCCGGAGAGCGTGTATGCCTCCGGCGGTTCCGGCAGGTCGATGGGGGTGATGCCGCCGCCGGTCGGCGCCGGAGATGCGCCAAGACAACCGCACGCGGTGCAGAGGATACAGACTGCGGCAACCAGGGCCGGGACGCTTCCGGAGGATCTCATGTAAGGCAGTCATTATACACGAAGGGATATAAATAACCACCTCTCTGGCAGATTCAAAAATTTGCCGTCCGTGCTGGATACTGGAAACGTGCAGGTACCCGGCGGCAAAAACATTTCACCGGGTACGCGGCCCGCGAGCCCCGGCCACCCCGGTCTTTATATACCCCGAGCCCCGGCCCGCGAGCCCCGGCACAGTATCATAACCTATATCCCTCCGTTGGTAACAACATCTCATACAAGGTAAGCACATGTGTACTACCACACCCCCCGGCACGCCGGGAGAAGCACACGGCCGGTTCGCTGAAGCGGCCGCCTTCCACGGCCACGTCTGTCCCGGCCTTGCGCTGGGATACCGGGCGGCCGAGACCGCCCTCGAGCGGCTCCGCACCGGCCGGGCCGAGGACGAGGAGCTCGTCACCATCGCCGAGACCGACGCCTGCGGCGTCGATGCCATTCAGGTCCTGACAGGATGCACCGTCGGGAAGGGAAACCTCTTCTTTAAGAACTACGGCAAGCACGCCTTCACGTTCATCAACCGCCTGACCGGCGACGCAGTCCGGATCACGGGGAACCCGTCGTTTGACACCGACTCGCTCGACCCCGGTCTTGCCTCGCTCCGGGCACGGGTCATGCAGGCCCGGGTCCCCGACGAGGAATGGGCCGAGTACCGGAGGCGGACGGACCGGCTCGTCGAGGCGATCCTCGACCTCCCCGCCGAGACCCTCTTCACCATCCGGGAGGTCGACGTCGAGATACCGGAGCGGGCCCGGATATTCCGGTCGGTGCCGTGCGCAAAATGCGGCGAGCTGACCGCCGAGTCCCGGGTCCGGGTCGAGGAAGGCAAGCTTGTCTGCCGTGCCTGCTCGAAGGGGTACTCCCGGCGCTGGTAAGGCTGGTCCCCCTCACCGCACTATTTTTGCTATCGGGATCTCAAGGATATCCTCGGCGCCTGCCGCCTTCAGGTGCGGGATGAGACCGTTGACAAGCCCCTTCTGCACAACCGTCTGGATACTGAAGTAATCGATGCCGTGCAGCCTGCTGACGGTGGGCTTCTTCATCGCGGGGAGGGCCTCGATGACGCGGTCGAGCGCCGCCGACGGCACGTTCATCGTCAGGAGCACCTGGTGGCGCGCCTCGATCACCCCGAGGAGGAGGGTCGTGATCTCCTCGATCTCCCGGCGCTTCTCCGGATCCCGGAGGGACTCGTGGTTTGCGAGGAGTGCGGTGTGCGACTCCATGATCTGGCCGACGATCTTTAACCCGTTCTTCTTGAGCGTGCTCCCCGTCTCAGTGAGGTCGACGACGACGTCCATCAGGTCGGGCACCTTTGCCTCCGAAGCCCCATAGGAGGCAAAGAGCCTGACAGGAACTCCGATCTCCTTAAAAAACTGCTCCGTGATCCGGGGATACTCGGTCGTCACCCGGCTGCCCGGCCGGATGGCGGCGACGCTCTCGATAGGCTCGTCGCGGTGGACCGCAACCACGATCTTCACGTTCCCGTCGCCGGTCTTGCTGTAGGAGAGGTTTGCGATCTCCGCGACGTCGGCGCCGCTCTCCTGCACCCAGTCAAGCCCCGATATCCCGAGGTCGAAGTAGCCCATCTGGACGTAGAGCGGGATCTCCTGCGGCCGGAGGATCTTCACCTTCCCGATCCTTGAATCGTTGATGCGGGGGTTGTAGTCGCGGTCGGTCCGCCTGACCTCGAGGTCGGCCTCCTTGAAGAGCTGGAGCGTCTGCGCTTCAAGGCTTCCCTTCGGGAGAGCAATCGTTATCATGAAGAGGTGATCGGGCAGAAAAAGAGTTAAATGTGGTGATATGGATTTTTCAGTTGATGGTGTGGATGACAAGCCCCGAGAGGAGCTTCGGCTCGAACCAGGTGGATTTCGGGGGCATGACGCCGTCCGCGTCCGCGATCGCGAGCACCGTCTCGACCTTCACCGGCTGCATGGCCACTGCGAGGGCGTACTCGCCGGAGTCGACGAGCCGCTCGAGTCCGGAGAGCGGTTTTGCCCCGCCCATGTAGTTGAGCCTGGGATCGCCCCGGGGGTCGGAGATACCAAGCATTCCTTCGAGCACCTCCTTCTGCAGCACCGATACGTCCAGCGACCCTATCAGGTCGGCGGAGTCTCTGACCGGCCGGGAGACCTCGTACCAGGTCTTCTCCAGGTAGAAGTGCATGACATGGACCGGGTCCTCTCCGGTCGCGAGCGGCGGGATCTGGTAATCTGCAGCGTCGACCTTCCCGTAGGGCCGGACATTCCAGCCTGCTGTTAAGAGCGCGTCGATGAACCCCGGGAGGGTGAAGTTGCCGAGATCCGAAACAAGCCTGCTGTAGCCGTGGATGCGGACCCGGTCGTGGGCGAAGAGGACCACCATGAACTTCCCTGCCTCCTCGGTGAACCTCCCATCGCTTCGGCGCCGCTCTGCCACGTTCACCGCCGACTTGGCCCGGTGGTGGCCGTCTGCGATGTAGGTCTCCGGCACGGCTGAAAAGAGGTCCTCGAGACGGGAGAGGACTGCCTCATCGGTGACCCGGTAAACCTGGTGGAGTACTCCCGAGCCGGTCGTGGTGCTCCCGTCAGGTTCCGTTCCGTCGATGAGGGAATGGGTGCAGGAGAAGATCTCTCCAGGGTCGCGGTAGAGCAGGAAGACGAGGCCGGTGTTCGCCCCCACCGCGTCGATGTGCCGGGTCCGGTCCTCTTCCTTGTCGTACCGCGTGAGCTCGTGCCGCCGGATCTGCCGGTTCTCGTAGTCCTCCGTCGCCACGCAGCAGACCAGCCCAATGAACTCTTCGCCGTCCTGGACGGCCCGGTAGACGTACATCCCGGGTTCCGGATCCCGTTGCAACTGGCCGTCCGCGAGCATGCTGTCGAAGACCTCCCGCGCCCGCTCGTAGACCCGGTCGTCGTGCGGAGGAATGTCGGGGAGCTCGGCATCGGGCCGGCTGACCCGCAGGAAACTCAGGGGATTCTTCTCGATGCACTCCCGGGCCTCCTCTGCCGTCACCACATCGTACGGCACGGAAGGAATTTTTTCGGAGTACCGCCGCTCTGGACGGACCGCCGCGAAACGATAGATCTGAACCATGGTAACCGCCAACTCGTATGTGCCTACTATTTTGTCTCCTGACACTATATTAGGTAAGGCACTCCACGAGGGAGAGACCGGTAACTATGATGCCGCTTCAACTTACCATTCGCAGGGCACAGCCTGCAGATATTCCGCAGATAGTTGCCATTGAGAGGATAACATTCGTCGATCCGTGGGACGAGAGGACACTCCAGGAATCGCTTGCCTACTACCCGGAGACGTTCTTTGTGGCCCGGAGCAACGGAGATCTGGCAGGGTTCGTCGCCGCGGGCCTCGAAAACACCGGCGAAGAACGTTATGGGCATATCATGAACCTCGCGGTCGCCCCGGGGTACCGGCGCCAGGGAATCGGGCAGCGCCTCATCCGCCGCCTGGAACAGGAGTTTTCTCTTTCGGGCGCGGGCGGGGCCCAGCTGGAGGTTCGGATCACCAACACCGGGGCACAGGAGTTCTACCGCCGCCTCGGCTACCGGGAAGTCTTCCAGATCGCCTCTTATTACGCAAACGATGAAGACGCTCTCGTTATGATGAAGTGGTTCCGGTTTTAGGGGTCCGGAACCAGCAGTGCCCCTTGTTATCCACGCCCGAGATCCTGGTGGGCCCGGGCAAGGTGCTGGGCCGCGAGGGCACCGAGGAGGGAGAGCTCGCCGGCGAGCACCCCTGCCCCCACAATCTCCGCAAACGCCTTAGCGTGGGCTCCCGGCGGGTCGCCGCCCCCGGCGACGCCGAGCATCGCGAGGCACTCCCGCTGGGTATCGACCCCCGTGCCGCCGCCGACCGTCCCCACCGGGAGCGACGGGAGGGTGACCGAGACATAGACCCCGCCGTCCACCCGGTCGACGGTGGTGATCGCGGTGCTCCCCTCGACGACGTGGGCGGGGTCCTGCCCGCAGGCGATGAACGTCGCGGCGACGACGTTTGCCGCCTGGGCGTTGAACCCGAACGAGGCCGCCCGCGCCGAGCCCACCAGGTTCTTCCTGTAGTTGACCTCGGCGAGGGTCTCCGCATTGGTCTTCAAGAGGTCGGCGACCATCGCGTCGGTGAGCCGCACGCCCGCGACCACGGTCTTCCCCCGGCCCCGGACCAGGTTGATCGCCGCGGGTTTCTTGTCGGTGCACATGTTCCCGGAGGTGGCGACGAGGCGGGCCCCGGTCTCCCGCTCGATGAACTCCCCTACCTTCTGGCCTGCGATCGTCACCATGTTCATGCCCATGGCGTCCTTGGTGTCGAACTCGATCCGGATGAAGACGTTTGTCCCGGCAACGTAGGTGACGGCTTCAAGGAACTCCCCATGTCGTGTGGTGCTCTGCGCGGTCTCGCGGATCTCGGCGGCGTGCTCCTCGACCCAGGCAACCACTTCGCGGGCGTGGACGACGTCACGGGCGGCAAAGACCGGCGCCCGGGTCATCCCGTCCCGCATGATCCGCACGTCCGCACCGCCCGCCCGGCTGATCAGGGAGCACCCGCGGTTCACCGAGGCGACGAGCGCCCCTTCGGTCGTCGCAAGGGGGAGATAGTACGACCCGGCGGCATACTCGCCCTTCACCCGGAGTGGCCCCGCGACGCCGAGCGGCACCTGCACCGTGCCGATCATGTTCTCGATGTTGCGCTTCACCACCCGGTCGATCCCGATGGAGAACGACCCCACTGCGGGGAGGGGGGTGCCGGTCTCGCCCTCGATGAACGCCCGCCGCACCCGGACCGCCTCTTCCGGCGGGAGTTCCTTCTCGAGCGCATAGAGTTTGAGGGAGCCGTCTTTGAGCCTCCTGATGTACTCATCCATGAATAAGTATGAGAACGCATACCTAAAGATGGCTGGTGGTCGATGTGGATAAGGAGCAGTGGTGCCTTGCGGTACCGAAGCGAGAGGCCGAGCAGACACGGCGCCGGCTGCTTGAAGAGGGGCTCCTCGACCGGGGCTTAAAGCCGCGCCCCGAGGGGGACGCCATCCTCTTCCCGGTCGCCCGGGAGATCGCGGGCGCCGCCTGGTGCGAGTTCGAGGCCGTTCCGGAACGCGCTGAACTCCCCCGCCACGAGCTCGTGGGCGGGATCGCCATCATGCAGGACGACGACCCGGAGGCCGCCCGGATGCTGCTCTCCTCCCGGCCGTCCCTGCAGACGGTGCTCTTCCCGGCAGGTCCGGTCGAGGGGGAGTACCGCACCCGCCGGTTTACTGTCCTTGCCGGGACTCCCATCACCTGCACCCGGGTGACCGAGTACGGGCTCTACTTCGACGTGGACCTTGCTCTCGCCTACTTCTCGGCCCGGCTCTCGACCGAGCGGCAGCGGGTCCTCGAGACGATGGAGGAGGGGGAGCGGGTGCTCGATATGTTTGCCGGTGTCGGGCCGTTCGCCATCTCCCTCGCCCGCAGGGCCGCTCTCGTCGTCGCCGCGGATCTCAACCCCGCAGCGGTCCACCTTCTGGTCCACAACATCGCGCTCAACCGGGCTAAAAACGTCATTCCGATGCTCGCAGACGCCGGAAACCTCACCGGGATCGGCTTTCCCCCCTTCGACCGGATCGTCATGAACCTTCCTCTGGCCGCACCGCAGTTCCTCCCGGCGGCCGCCGCGCTCTGCCGGGACGGCGGGACGATCCATCTCTACGCTTTAGAGGAGCAGGAGGGTGAATTTCTCCCCCTGATCCGGGCTGTTACCTCCGGGGAAGTCACCGAGCGGCAGGTCAGGACCTACTCGCCGGGGAAGTGGCATGCGGTATATGATATCGTCGTGGAGAAAGAGGGCTGCTAATTTTTTCCGGCTGTCTTTTGAGGGTGTCCGATCTTCGCGATGAACAGAGTTCCGTAGGAGTGGGGTGGAGTGATATGGCTTCACGCGAAGGGGAGTTACTGAAAACCACCGCACCAACCTTGCTTGAGTCGGCAATGGAGGATAGTATGGGGTTCCTTCCGCGTGGAACCCCCAAAAGAGTGAAGGGTCACTCAGTCGGCACGAACTTCGTGCCGTAGTGGATGGTACCGCTCTCTCCGTCCGCCGCTATCCGGCGGAAGACGCTTCTAACCCGCATACCGATCTTCGCCTCTTCGGGGAGGCAGGCGACCTGGGTGGTGAGCCTCGGCCCCTCGTCGAGCTCGACGATCGCGAGGACGTATGGGGTGGTGTGCTCGAACTGGTCGCTTGCCGACCGGATCACTGTGTAGGTGACGACCGTTCCCTCGCCGTTGAACTTGTGGTCGACGATCTTGCCGCTCCTCCGACAGTCGGGACAGAGCGACCGGGGCGGGAAGAAATATCGCCCGCAGCTCGTGCACTGCGTCCCGATGAGGTTGTACCGTTGCGGGATCTTTCTCCAGAACCGTGAAACCGACATATATTTACGCCCCCAGGATGTGCACGACGACTGTCGCGCCGGTGCCGCCGACGTTGTGGGCCATACCGATCTCTGCATCCACCTGCCGGCCCGCGGCTTCGCCGCGGAGCTGGTTGACGATCTCGTAGATCTGCTTGATCCCGGTCGCACCGACCGGGTGGCCGCAGGCCTTCAGACCGCCGCTCGTGTTCACGGGGATCTCCCCGCCAAGAGCCGTCACCCCTTCTTCGGTGAGCCTGCCCGCTTCGCCCTTCTTGCAGAACCCGAGGTCCTCGATCGCACAGATCTCAGCGATCGTGAAGCAGTCGTGGACCTCCAGCATGTCGATATCCTTGTGGGTGAGGCCCGCCTGGGCAAACGCCCGCTTCCCTGCCGCCACAGAGGCATCCAGGGTGGATATGTCCCGCCGGTCGTGGAGCGCGATGGTGTCGCTCGCCTGGGCGCTTGCGAGCACCCGCACCGGCGAATCGGTGAACTCGCGGGCGCGTTCGAGTGGCACCACCACGACCGCCGCCGCCCCATCGGTGATCGGCGAGCAGTCGAAGAGCCGCAGGGGGTCGGCGACCAGCGATGAGTTCAGTACCGTATCGACCGTGATACGGTTCCGGAACTGGGCGATCGGGTTCTTCGCGCCGTTCTCGTGGTTCTTCACGGCAACCTGTGCGAGCTGCTCCCGGGTGAGCGGGTAGCGGTGCATGTAGTCGGTTGCAATCATGGCGTAGAGCCCGGGGAAGGTCGCCCCGGCAAACCCTTCCCACTCGCGGTCCGCGGCGCTCGCGAGCATGTCCACGCTCGCCCCGGTCCCGACATCGGTCATCTTCTCGACTCCCGCGGCGACCACGATCTCCTCCATGCCGCTTGCGACCGCGATCACTGCCTGCCGGAAGGCAAGGCCGCCGGAGGCACAGGCCGCCTCTACTCTCGTCGAGGGGACATGGTTCGTCGCGAGCCCGGCGTAATCCGCAATCAGGGCACCGATGTGCTCCTGCTCAACGAACCTCCCTGCGCTCATGTTCCCCACGTAGAGGGCGTCGAGATTCTCGCCGGAGATCCCGGCATCCTCGAGCGCCAGCGCCCCCGCCTTAACGAAGAGGTCGCGGAACGAGGTGCCCCAGTGCTCCCCGAACTCCGTGCACCCGACTCCGATTACTGCTACGTCTCTCATTTCTGCATCACGATCTTTCCTTTGTGTTTGGCATACAGTGCATAGTCGAGGTAGGTTGGGTTTGCGAGCAGTTTCGCGACGGTCGGTGCCCTGGATCGGTCAAACTCCCCGGAGTCGATGGCATCGGTGACTGTGATGTCGAAGGCGTCGCTCCCGGCCCCGGAGCCGAAGGAGGTGACGAAGATCCGGTCGTCGGGTTTTGCTACGTCGAGCGTGGCGGCAAGACCGATCATCGATGCCCCCGAGTAGGTGTTGCCGAGCCTCGGGACGACGAGGCCGGGCCGGATCTGATCATCGGAGAAGCCGAGCATCTTTGCCACCCGCTGCGGGAACTTCGCGTTGGGCTGGTGGAAGACAGCGTAGTCGTAGTCCTTCGGGTTCGTCCCTACCTGTTCAAACATCAGCCGGGCAGCGCCCTGAACGTGCTTGAAGTAGCCCGGGTCACCGGTGAACCGTCCGCCGTGGCGGGGGTAACTCTGCCCCTCGCGCCGCCAGAAGTCGGGCGTGTCGGTAGTGTAAGAGCAGGTCTGGTTGATATCGGCGATGGTCTTCTCATTGCCGATGACGAACGCCGCCCCGCCGGCCGCCGCCGTGTACTCGAGAGCGTCGCCGGGAGCGCCCTGCGCCACATCCGCACCGATAGCGATCCCAAACGGGATCATCCCGCTCTTGACCATGCCCATACAGGTCTGGATGCCTGCCGTTCCGGCCTTGCACGCAAACTCGTAGTCTGCGGCGGTCATATTGGGGGTCGCCCCAATCGCCTCACCGACCGTGCAGGCTGTGGGCTTGACCGCGTAGGGGTGAGACTCGCTTCCCACGTAAATGGCCCCGATAGCCTCGGGATCGAGGTTCCTCCGCCGGAGGGCGGCCCGGGCCGCCTCTACGGCGATCGTTGCGGTATCCTCATCCAGGTCGGGGACTGACTTCTCAAAGACCCCGAGGCCCCGGGTGATGTCGTCTGCGTTGGCACCCCATACCCGCGCGATCTCCGGGACTTTTATCCGGTATTGCGGTATGTAGACGCCGTACGAATAAATGCCTACCATGATTCTCCTCGTAGTGAACTTATAATCGTCTCGACATCCATCTCGGTGCAGAGCACCGTGATCCGGTCACGCTCCGCGAGGCCCGGGATCAGCGGGTGCACCTCTCCCGGGCTGATACCCTGCAGCACCACACAGCGGGGCTTGAACGGCGTTACCCTGATCGCCACCATGGGGGATTTCCCGGTTGAGACTTCGGTGAAGATGAGTGCACGCTCCGTGCTCCAGCCGTAGATGCGGTTAAACTCGCTCGAAGAGAGCTGGAGTATTGCATTGAGGCTGTTGATCACCGTATACCCATAGACTGTCTGGTCCATCGGGCCGCAGAGTGTGGTGGCGCCGATCACTCCGGCAAAGTCGGAGAGGCCCACAGGAGATGCATACTCGTGGATGTCGTAGATAACGTCTTCATCGAATTCGCTGTACAGAATTTTAGCAAATTTGTTGATGAACCGACCACCGTTGTCTTCATCGATCGAGAGGATCGTATCGACGATCTTGCCGACGATGGCGGTTCCCGGACTCTTTCGCCGTCCGCTCTCATAATCACTGATAACTGAAGGAGAGACCTCAAGGTGCTCGGCGAGCAGTCCCTGGGGGATGTTGAAACTCTGCCGCCACTTCTTGAGGGCCTGTCCCGGTGAGTCCGAGAGTGTGATCTCTCCTGCCATCTTCTCGGCAAGCTGATGCCGCACTCCGGATTTCATACAGCTAATGTTACCATTTGGACTTAAATAATTAGCGTATAAGTCATCGACATTTCACGAAGATCCGCTGGCTCCGGATCGTTGCGCAACTCGTATATAGTATGCATCTCAATTATGGTATAATGGTTGAAGCAGAGGACCTGCAGTCCCTGAAGACGATCGCCCTGCTCGGTGGGTGTAGAGGCCCGATCTGGCTCTCATCGCAGTCACTCGGAAACGCTCTGGGAATCAGCCCCCAGACCGCCTCGCGGCGGCTGATCGCACTTGAACGGCAGCAGTTCATCATCCGTTCGATGAAGTCTGACGGTCAGTACGTCGCTGTCACCCGGGAGGGCGAGCAGGAACTGAAACGAGAGTATACGGATTACGTCAGGATATTCGACCCGGAACGCAGGCAGTACGTTCTGACCGGGACCGTGATCAGCGGGCTCGGGGAAGGTCGCTACTACATGAGCATCCCCCATTACAAGGAGCAGTTCGGCGGATGCCTCGGGTTTGAGCCCTTCCCCGGCACCCTGAACATAAGGCTTGATGCGGCGAGCACCCAGGCTAGAAAACACCTCGACCACGCGAGGTGGATCGATGTTCCGGGGTTTACTGCCGATGAGCGGACGTTCGGCGGTGCCCGGGTGCTCCCCTGCAAGATTGAGGGCCACGAGTGCGCGATCGTCGAGCCCTCCCGCACCCACTACCCGGAGGATATCATCGAGGTCATCGCCGGATTCGAACTCCGTAAAGCTCTGAACCTGAACGATAACGATACGATCGATGTGGAGATTACCCATGATTGATGCAGCCATAAAGGCCCTGGCAAAGGGTGAATTTGTCCTGTTGTACGACTTTGACAACCGGGAGCGCGAGACTGATTTCGCAATCCGGTCGGATGTGGTCACACCTGCCCATATCAGGCAGATGCGTAAAGACGGCGGCGGGCTGATCTGCACGGCGGTGCATCCCGAGGCTGCAAAGAGGCTCGGCCTGCCGTTTGCGCACGACGTCCTGCGTGCGTGCAGTCTCGTCGAGAAGGACGGCGAGGTCCCGTACGACCCGAAGAACCATTCGTCGTTCTCGCTCTGGGTGAACCACCGGGAGACCTATACCGGGATCACGGACCGGGACCGTGCCCTGACAGTCACCGCAATCGCAGACGAGGTGAGAAAGTCGCTCAACGGCGGCGGTCACGACTTTGCCGCGCACTTCCGGACGCCGGGCCATATGGCGCTCCTGCGGGCCGCCGACCGGCTGCTCGATGAACGGCGCGGGCAGACCGAACTCTCGATCGCGCTTGCCGGCATGGCCGGGATCACTCCGGCGGTCACGATCTGCGAGATGCTGGACGACGAAACCGGGTTAGCCCTCTCGAAGGAGGATGCGGCGAACTACGCACGGGAGCACGGGCTCGTCTTTGTTGAGGGGCAGGAAGTGCTCGACCGGTGGGAGTCCCGGAGACCGGGAGTATAACTTTTTTGGGCCTGTGGCCTGAGGCGGTCTGGAAGGGCCTCTGGAGCCGTTCGGAACGTCTGAGTCTGAGATGGCCTCCGCGTTGCGATTTTCCGAAAAGAGGAAGCTTGAGCACCGTGCAGATTCGGATCGCGTTGCTCTCTGGAGTTGTACCCCCCGGGACCGCACCCGGAACAGGGGCACAACCATCCTCTGGGGGAGGTTGTCTCCGGTGTCTGTTATTACACATTACCGGAGCAAGGCTGGAATATTTCCGGGATCCCCCGACACGCCTTAAAATCACGTTGCTTGAGGTTCTTGAAAAACAATATATACAATTATACAATACCATAAACGGATGAAAAAAGATGCTGTGGCATACTTGAATACAAGAAAGAAGGGGGATTTCGCAGCACAAAAAGCTGAAGTCGAGAACTATTGTAAATACCGGTTTGGGATCGTCGGGATTTTCCATGACCACCGGGCGAATGCAACGCCTCCGGAGAAGCGGAAGGGCTTTGTGGAGATGCTGGATTACTGTGCCGCCAACAACTGCCCCGACATTATCATCTACGATCTTGCCGATCTTGCCAGGGATATGGATGCCGGGCTTGCAACGCTCAGAGCCCTGAACGATCAATACACAGTTTACTGCGTGAACAATGATTTCTTCGGGTTCCGGGACGACCCGGAACTCCGGAGGGAAGCCACCGGTAACTTCATCGCGTATATGGACCGATATCGGGAGAGCACCCGGAAGGCCGCCCCGCTGGCGTCGAAGAAGGCGAAGAAAGAGGGAGGGCGGCCCATTGGGAGGCCGAGAGCGCTCAACGAGGGTCAGGTTGAGGCGCTCCTCACAATACGGCAGTCCGGGACAAGCATCAGCCAGATCTGCAGGATGTTCGACGTCAGCAGGAGCACGGTCAGCAAGATCCTCGCGGACTACCCTGAACTGAAGGGGGAGTGGAAGGGGGGCAGGCAGGAGCCCGGCGAGGGGGTGACGGGGGAGGAGCAGACGGAGTAACCCTCCGGGAGGGTTGCCCAGGTTCACGTTGCGATGTCTGTGGGAACCATGAAACACTCGTTCTACCATCTCCAGGTAAGGCGCCCCGCCAGGGCGGCCGGCATGATCACGATTACTTTGTCAAAAAACAGTTTTGGGAGGTAGATCGCGGCTCTACAACTGCACCTGGGTGAGTGCGTCGTAGGCGATCTTCCGGTAGACGTCCGGCTGCGTCCCGTACTCCTCCTGGGCCTTTTTGGAGTCTTCGGTGGTCCCGAACGCTTCCAGCCGGTCCAGGGTTTCGCGGGCGGTATCCAGCACCCAGAGGTCGCGGGTATCGCGGTCCACGACCGAGATCGACTCCACGCGAACCGAGACCAGGCAGGTCCCGTCCGGGGTCGTGTAGAGGTTCGGCTTGCCGACGACGGCGACGAACGCAGGTGCCTCTATCCGGGCAAGTTGCTGCATCGCCTCGGGCTGGTACGACCCTGCCATGATGAAGAAGGTCCCCGTCGGGTCGACCACCCGTCCACGGTAGAAGATGTTCTGGTCACCCTGCCGCTGCTTCTCCGTGAGGGTTCCCACAACAAAGATGCGGTTGCTCCGGATGCCGCTCGGGAGGAGGACGAAGGTCGGGCTCTTCTCGTCGTCGCCCTCCTTGAACTGGTAGCGGGTCTCGCGGAGTTCGGATGCAAAAACCCTCCGCGCCGGTTCACGCTCGTATGCGGCCTGGGGGCTCATGCCGGCTCACCTCCGGCGCGGTTCAGCAGCGCAGCCAGTTCTGCGGGCTCAAACGTGATCGGGGTGCAGGAATCGACGAGCAGCCTGCCGGCGAACTCGCCGCCGCTGCAGGTGTAGTAGCGCCCGAGCACCGCATTCCTGACACGGTAGAAGATCTCGTCCATGCCGAGCGGGTTCGATTCCGCAATCCCGATAGCTTCGTCCAGGGTTATCCCGACGAGTTTCTCAACGACGTCGCGCTGCATCAGGACATTTCGGGCGCGTATGCCGTCGTCCAGGACCGCTTTCAGGCGGAGGTCGTACCTGAAGTTGGGCTGGATCTCATGCACCGGGCAGTAGTTCTGCCGGGAGAGGGTCCGGTTGCACCCCTCGACGGGGCAGCGCTTGATCAGGCCTGAGCCGGGAGCGACATGGACGAGAGCGCCCTGGATCTCGGTCTCGTTTCGCCCGACCTCGATATCACCCTCGTCCGATATGTACATCGCCGTGTTCAGGGAAAGGGAGAGCCTGCCGTTGTATTCGTCGATGGTGGCATAGAAGATGTTGTAGACAGTATCGAGACTCAACTTCTCCTTGCCGAGCGGCTCCTCTGGAGCCGCCGGGTCGGCCCCCTGGGATGGGCCGTCTCCGTCCTCTTTCCAGATGACGAACTTGATGGTGCCGCTCTCGTCGCCGAGGAGCCCCGTCTGGAGCATCCGGTCATGGGATACTTCCCAGTCCTGGATGACCTTGGCCCGCACGCTTCCCACACCCGACTTCAGTTCTGTAATCGGCGTTATCGAGGGGAGGAGCGGAACATCCTTCTCCATCCGGGAGATGGTGGTGCCCGAGTGGATCTTCAGGTTCGGTGCGCCTTTATACTCGTCGACGACCGCGGACTCGATCCGGTACCAGCGACCGTACTCCATCGCAGGGGCGTTCGCCCGGGTCCAGGTCACGAAGCGCATGGCGCCGCTCGAGTCGGCGATGATCCCGGTCTGCGCGATCGAGGGCGAGAGCGATGGGGTCAGGGCAACGATCTTTCCCTCGATCGTTACCCACTCGCCGGGAACAATCTCGCTTATCGGGCGGAGCTCCGTGGAGGTGCTCCCGACACCGGTGAGGTTATACTCGCGGGCGAGATCGCCCGTCACCGTCCGCTCGGCCTCGGCGATGTTGACGCCGAACTCCTCGACGAGACGGTGGAGGCGTGATTCGATCTTCTGCCGATCGGGCTGTGCACCCTTTGCTTCAAGTTTCCGGGAGATTCTCTCTGTTACCTCGGATAGGTTCATACTTACATCTCCAGTCTGTAGTTTACACCGTGAGGGTATTAAGACTCGGCGCGCGGTGTGAAAATGAAACCCGGACCCTCGCCATGGAAGGCCACCGATACGGCCGACCGGGGAAGAGCGCGGTGGCAGCGGCCCGTCTGCATTTTCGCGTCACACAGTGGCGGCCGGAAGGCGTCTCCTCGCTGGCGAGATGAGGTCTTTCGAATTCACCGGGCCCCCTGTCCGGAAGGGACGCCCGAATGCGCCATTTTGCAGTCCGGGGCCGAATCGTGCGATCTTCGCGCCCGCTCCTTTAACGTATATATAGGGGCAGGGACAACATCAGCTGTATGGCATTAACTGCGGACAGTACAATCGCGGACCTCCTTCGGGAGAAGCCCGAATCGGCACAGGTACTCTTCCGGTTCGGAATGGGTTGCCTTGGCTGTGCCATCGCAAATAACGAGACGATCCGGGAAGCCGCCCAGGCACACGGCGTCCCTCTCGAAGAGATGCTCTCTGCCCTCGGCGTTGCCGAGGCGTGAAGCCGGTAGGGTTCTACAACCGGTCCCGGAGGCGCTTGAGCTCAGCGAGAGTGGCCTCGGGATTTCTTTTCATATATTCCGCGACCTCCGGGACATGCAGGAGCGTGCATGTGGCGCACCCCCAGACCCTGCCGCCGCTCGAACTCTCGACCCATTCCCCGAGTTCCTCATCGGTGCAGGGGTAGCAGGGACAGTAGCAGTAGTCGCACCGCTGGCCCGGGAAGTGGCAGGGGTAGTAGGGACACCCCTCCTTCTCCCACTCCACCCAGTGTTCTCCGCCGTAACGGCTGTAGATGAAGAACGACGGATCACTCCGCCGGACCTTCCCCTGCTGCCGCGCGAGAGCCTCCGGGAGACCGTAGAGGACGGCCGCATGGACCCGTTGGCCGACTTCGGTCAGTGTCCCGGCGTAGGTATGTACCGGGGCGGCGTTGCGCTCACAGGCGACGACGACCGCATCCGTGGTAGTGCCGGGAAAATCGTAGCCAAGGTCGTGGAGCGCCTGCGCCTTCGCCCCGGTCGACGTGATGATCGCCTCGAGGAGCGCGGCGTCGCACATCCCCTCACGGCTGTAGACGATGATGTTGATGGTGTGCGGAGCGTCGTCGACAGAAGGCGTCGGATTCGTCACCCCCGCCGTGATGAAGACCGTGACGAAGTCGTACTGGAGGACGCAGAGGTGGCGCATATCAACGGCGGTCAGAAGCCCGAAATACTCGCCGGAGAGTCCGTGCCGGGCTGCGAGGAGGTCGAGGTGGCGCGGCGGGTCGTCATCAAAGTCGCGCGGCACCGTATGGTTCAGGACCGTCGTGACGTCGGCGATACCCCCGTTGATGCCGGTGCTGGCCGCCCTGAACCAGCCGCGAAGGAATAGAGTGTCATCCCTGACAAAATGCCTCATACAATGGAATAACGTGCTCTATCTTTCAATTCCTGCTGTTTGCCCGCGTTCCAGCCCGCGACGTCCTGAAGGTATCCGGTAACCCTGCTGATCTGCATGACGTCATGGCTCCCGCATTCGGGGCAGACTGCATGGCCGCAGAGCGGGCAGTACTCGATACTCTCGACGATGGCGTGGTGGCAGTCGCAGTGATCAAGCGGGCACATGATCTCAAGCGACGCTTCACCGCAGTGAGGGCAGGGGGTCTCGTCCACGACGAAGTGGCACGTGTGGCACTTGTACCGCCGCTCGTCTACGGGGATATCGTTGAGGCTCCGGTATTTCTCCGCCAGTCTCCGCTGTTCTGGGCTCCAGTTCATGGTACCAGTGTCTGCAGGAGATTATATAATTCTTGAGATGCGGGATGGGCCGCATCCGCCTCAGAACACTCATAGGGTTCGTCATATCCCGGGGGATCGGAACGGAGAACTCATCACCGGCGGATGCGGGAGAACCGTTCGGCCTCAGTCGCCGGGTCCTCTGCCTCGTAGATGCTCCTCCCGACGATGACCCCGTCGACCAGCCGGGCAACCGTATCGAGGTCGCCGCCCTGAGCCCCCACGCCCGGGGAGTAGATCGTCTTCTTGCCGACGATCTCGCGGAGCTGGCTGACCCGGTCCGGGCGGGTGGCGGGAGCGATGATGCCGTCGGCCCGGCAGGAGACAGCGAGCGTCGCGAGGCGCTCGGCCACACCACCGTGGAAGAACTCGGTCGCCCCGGGATGGCTCATCTCCGCGACGATGTAGGCGGCCCCACCGTGGTTGTGCGCCACCTCGACACACGTCCTCACAGCATCGGCCCCCACGAACCCGTGGGCGATGACGGCGTCAAACCCGGCTGAGAAGACCGCTTCACAGATGAGGCGGTTGGTGTTCGGTATATCCGCGACCTTGAAGTCGGCGATGAGCGGGAGGCCGAGACCGGCAAGGTCCTCCACGACACCGAGGCCGGCCGAGAGGACGAGGGGGTAGCCGATCTTGACCGCATCGATGAAGGGCGCACAGGACTCTGCGATTCTCGCCGCCCGCTTCCGGTCGAGCACATCGAGCGAGAGGATGAGCTCGGTCATCCTTCCAGCCTCTCGAGGGTTGCGGCCACGAGGAGAGGCAGGTTGATGGTCGCGTCGCCGTAGACAGTCGCGGCGCGAGCCTCTCCGGTGAGCTTGCCCCATGAGCGGGCTTCATCGAGCGTCGCGCCCGAGAGGCCGCCGAGGTCCGGCCGGTCGCCGGTGAGCTGCACTGCGTAGTCAAACCCGCTCTCGGTCATCAGTTTGCTCTGCAGGATGTAGTTCTTCGGGACACCGCCGCCGACGAGGATGGTCCCGGCCCGTTCGGCCTCAAAGCACCGGTCGAGGAGTCCGGGCATATCACCAAACGCGCTGACCGTGACCTTGTGCATCTGGGAAAACAGCCAGTACTGGAGCCCGATCATGGAGTCCTGGATGGCGGGACAGTAGACCGGCACCCCGGCTTTTGCCGCCTCGGCGAGGATCCCGGAGTCAAGTCGGCTGCCGATCCGGTTGAGAAGGTCGGAGATCGAGACCGTCGAACCCTCCGGGAGGGACGAGTAGACGTCCTGCATGAACTCTTCGAACCTGATGAACGCCTCGTTTGGGAGGAAGATGTCGTAGATTCGGTTGATCCCCTCCTCGCAGAGTTCGGCATCGGAGACCTGAGCGGTCCCGTGGTAGTGGTGACAACCGATCGCCTCGATGGTGTCGTGGGTGAGGTTCGCCCCCGTCGAGACGAGCACATCGATGTGTCCCCGCCTGATGAGGTCGCTGACGATGCCCCCCATGCCGCCGGGGACCATGGCGCCCGAGAGGCCGAAGAACTTCAGCGCCTTCTCGTCGCGGAGCATCCGCTCGTATATGTTGACCGCCTGCCACAGGGACCCCCCGTTGTAGGCTCCTGCTTTTCCAAGTTCATCGACGAGTTCGCCGACCGTCATTCCTGGGCGCACTCGCGCCTGTTGTACCGCATCCCCATACTTGAAGGTCATGATAGTGATACACCAGCTCTTAAGAGACATTGGCATTCATGCACAATAACACCTTGTCTTTTCGTGAGGTTGTCCCGGAGCACTCACGGTGGAGAGGATCCGTCGGCTAAAAAATGTTGAATTGTTGCGGGAACCCGGGGATCGGGTTCCCGCTGCCAGACAGGGGATGACTGGTTATCCGACACGGGATGATCCCGCTCGCCCCGCCGTGTCGGGGGTCCGGATGTGTGCCGGACCATCTCTGAAGAGCGGACTTTCGGGCCGGGAGACAGAAGGGTATCCAGAGGGTTATCTTCGTCTCCGCTCCGTGCATACTTGACCGCGGATCTGTACAGCCTGCTGCTGAACCCTGCTCGCCGTGGTTGGCACCGTCACGGGCGGACAGGTCAGAACATGTGCGCCTTCGCCGCTGATAGTCGGCACGGGATCACCAAGAATTAGTTAATGCCCAAACGTTATAAATCTTTTTTTGTAAAGTCCGTTTAGTTTACCCTGTGGGGAGAGCCCCCGGTTCAGAGATCCGGCACACGAGCGTGGTAGACTGAGATCAAAATGGGCAGAATCTTTCCCTGATTGAAGAACAACCCGCAGGAGGCCGTGCCCCAGGATCAACTCCTGCGGTTCATCCAGAGAACGCCTGCTCCCATGCAGGGACGCCGCGCACCAGCGGCCGGGAGAGGTGCCGGCGGGCGGTGGGGGGGACCTCGTACCATCCGGGCCGGATCCGGCGCTCCAGCACCTCAACCTCTGGCTCCCGGCTGCGGCCCCCACAGACCCTGCACTTGTAGCCCTTTCCTGCCCCGGCGCTCGTCATCCTCTTCTTGCAGGCAGGGCAGACCGGTGGGCGGATGCGAACAGCATCGGCGAGGCGGCATATCCCGAGTTTCTCGAGGTTGAGACTCTCCCCTTTGTAACTTCCGGCTACGGCCACCACATCTCCCGGGACGAGGGCTCTCGCGACGTCACGGAACCCCTTGGTCGGCTCGTAGGCCATACAGCGGACCTCAACGCCTTCGTCTGCGAGGAGGAACGAGACATGGCCGCCGGGCCCGGTGACCGGCGACCCGACGGCCGTGCCCCGCACCAGGTATGACCGCCCTTCCCGGAGCGCTCCGACCTTCCCCGGCAGCAGGTGGGCGTCCGTCCCCTGGTTGGTGGTGTAAACCTGCTCACAGGCCGGTTCCTCCGAGTGGACGTAGGACCGGGCTTCCCGGACCCACGCCGGGCTCTCCCCCCGGATGCCGAAGAGGACCGGGTCGGGTGTGTGGGGCACACAGACCACCACGTCGTTCTCCCGGTCCACCGTGTCCCAGGTGTGGGGGGAGGTCATCTCCTCGGCGCGGAAGAGGCTTCCACGGTCCACCTGCCGGGGGGTGCTCCACATCTCCCGCTTCCGGTAGGCAAGCAGTTCGTAGGTCCGGTCGGGGAAGTCACTCGCAACCGCCGCGGTTGCGCCGATAAGACCGCGCCGGTTCTTGTAGCCGCGGTAGCGGGCCCCGACCGACTCGAGCAGATCGATGGCCTCACTCACGTTGCAGAAATCCCGGAGCGCCGCGTGGTAAAAGTCCGGCGGCGGCCGGACCCCGGCGACCACCACGCCGGGGTTCGTCCCGGCGGCGTCGAACTCCGCGAGTTCTTCCACGCACGCGCAGGCAAGCGCGAACGCCGCCTCCGCATCACCCTCGGCCTCGATGCAGACCGCCGCGTTCCCCCGGGTCTTGTGGATGACGTTCGGGTTCAGCCTGACCAGTCGGGCTTCAACGACACGGATCCCTGCTTGCTCCAGCCGCCGCACCAGAACCGCCCCGATATAGGTGGTGCACATCCCGGCAGGGGAATCCGTATCATCGATCCCGATCCGCATAACCCTATAGTTTATATCGTTCTCCGGCTATATCGATTCTTACGGGTTATGTCGCAGGATCGCCTTCCTCAGATGGTCATCAGCATTATGCTCCTCGCGGACTTCGACGTCTCGGAGCGATGCAACATCCGTCCGCGGAGCTTCGACCTCCTCGCGAAGAAAGGCGACACCCTCGTCATCATCAAAGTCGTCTCTCACATCGATAGCGTGAGCGCCGATATAGCCTGGGACCTCAACCTGATCGCCCGGTACCTCCAGGCCACCCCTCTCATCGTCGGAGAGCGAGCCCGCGATGCTGAACTTGAGCGCGGAGTTGTCTACATCCGCTACGGGCTCTTTGCTCTCAACCCCGAGACACTCTACGACTACTTTGCGGAAGGGCTCTCGCCAATGGTCTATGCATCCCCCGGCGGCCTCTACGTGAAGATCAAAGGCGACCTCCTCCGGGAGGTGCGGGAGCGCTCCCGGATGTCACTTGGGGATCTCGCATCGCACCTCGGGGTCTCCCGCCGGACTATCAGCAAGTACGAGAGCGGCATGGGCACCACGCTCGATGTCGCTATCAGGCTTGAGGAACTCTTCAATGCCCCGCTCGTCGAGACGATTGAGCTCATCGGCTACCGCTCTCCCGAACCCCCTGCATCTCCGGAATCCGCGACCGGTGACGTTCTCATCAATCTTGAACGGATGGGGATGGAGATCCACGCGATGCGGCAGGCCCCGTTCCAGGCGCTGGCGCTCTTTGACCGGCATACAATCCTCGCGGCATACGGCACCTCCCAGAAGATCGTAAAGCGCGCTTCCCTCATCGGCAACATATCCCAGATCACAAAGACGTTTGCTGTGTGCGTCGTCACGGATTATAAAAAGCAGAAAAAAATCGGCAAAACCCTCCTTATCGGCGAAGAGCATCTCCACACCCTCGAAGACGGCTCAGAACTCATAGATATGATGACCGAGTGAGTAGTTTTATATAGAACTACAAACCTACCTTTCTATCGCTTAACAACGGTGATACCTATGTCAAGTCTTGGAGGACAACCAATCCTTATTCTGAAAGAGGGTAGCCAGCGTACCCGTGGTCGTGACGCACAGTCAGGCAATATCGCTGCCGCAAAGGCCGTCGCAAGCGCTGTACGGACAACACTCGGCCCTAAGGGCATGGACAAGATGCTCGTCGACACCATCGGCGACGTCGTCATCACAAACGACGGTGTGACCATCTTAAAAGAGATGGATATCGAGCACCCGGCCGCGAAGATGATGGTCGAGATCGCAAAGACCCAGGATGATGAGGTCGGCGACGGCACCACGACCGCGGTGGTGATCGCAGGCGAGCTCCTGAAGCGGGCCGAGGATCTCCTCGACCAGGATGTGCACCCCACGGTCATCGCCCACGGCTACCGCATGGCCGCCGATAAGGCGCAGCTCATCCTCGATGAGATCGCTGTCGACGTCAGGCCCGACGACATGGTGATGCTCAAGAAGCTCGCCGATACCGCCATGACCGGCAAGGGCGCCGAGGCCGCAAAGGAGAAGCTCACCGAGCTCGTCGTTAAGGCGATCACGATGGTCGCCGATGCCGACGGCACCGTCGACACCGAGTTCGTGAAGGTCGAGAAGAAGGTCGGCGGATCCATCGAGGACTCCGAGATCGTCGAAGGCATGATCATCGACAAGGAGCGTGTGCACCCCGCCATGCCCCGCGTCGTCAAGGACGCGAAGATCCTGCTCCTGAACGCCGCCGTCGAGTTCAAGAAGACCGAGGTCGACGCCGAGATCAGCATAACAAGCCCCGACCAGCTCCAGATGTTCCTCGACGAAGAGGAGCGGATGATCAAGGGCATCGTCGACAAGATCATCGCAAGCGGCGCAAACGTTCTCTTCTGCCAGAAGGGCATCGACGACATCGCCCAGCACTACCTCGCAAAGGCAGGCATCTTTGCTGTGCGGCGTGTCAAGAAGAGCGACATGGAGAAACTCGCTCGTGCCACCGGTGGATCCGTCGTCAGCTCCATCGACGCCATCGCCCCCGAGGAACTCGGCAAGGCTGGCAACGTCGAGGAGAAGAAGGTCTCTGGCGAAGAGATGATCTTCGTCACCGAGTGCGATAACCCGAAGGCGGTCTCGATCATCATCCGCGGCGGCACCGAGCATGTCGTCGCCGAACTCGACCGCGCCATCGAGGACGCTCTCAGGGTCGTCAGCGTTGCCGTCGAGGACAGGAAGTTCGTCGCCGGCGGCGGTGCGCCCGAGATCGAGCTCTCGCTCCGGCTCCGCGAATATGCTGCAACCATCGGCGGACGCGCCCAGCTTGCCATCGAGGCGTTCGCAACCGCTCTCGAGATCATCCCGAGGACGCTTGCCGAGAACGCAGGTCTTGACCCGATCGACATGCTCGTCGCCCTCCGTGCAGCCCACGAGAAGGGTGGCGTGAACGGGAAATACATGGGACTCGACGTCTTCAACGCTGTCTCCGGGGATATGCTCAAGGCCGGCGTCATTGAGCCCCTGCGGGTGAAGACCCAGGCGGTCTCCAGTGCCGCCGAGGCCGCTGTCATGATCCTCCGGATCGACGACGTCATCGCCGCATCCAAGTCCGCTGCACCTGCGGGTGGCCCCGGCATGGACGAGATGGGCGGCATGGGTGGCATGGGCGGCATGGGTGGCATGGGCATGCCCCCGATGTAAGATCACCGTACCATCCCGCACGATATGACCCGGGGCCGTTGCCCGGCCCCGGCATTCTCTTTCTTTCCCGTCCTGTGCGCGCCGTCGCCGCAACTCTTCTCGCCCTCGATGCTGTTCACCGGCATCAGCGTGCTTCTGCTCCCCCTTGGGCTTTCTGGTGCAATATATTTCCTAAATCCGTGATTCTCTGCTAAGATCGTTCATGCTAAATAGCTACAGATATACACCTCTTTGAGAGTCTATTCCTGCCCGGGGAGGGTAGTGCATGAAGAGCGACGAGGGTACCTGAATGATGGCGAAGCGATCGACGCGACCGTCGCTCTCGCTCACAGTCTACCTCCTGCTTGGCATACTGCTCGCGGTGGCCCCCGTCGTCTGCCTGTTCTCGCTCATCGACTATGTGGGAGTCAGACAGGAGCTGGATACAAACGCCGAAGAGTTCCAGGACCAGACCGAGTCCGGCATCATCCTCTCAATGAATCTGGTGGACACGGGGTTAAAACTCTTCGACAACACCTTAAACCACGATATGCGGGAGGGGTTCGGCCTGTTTATCGCGGAGTACGAGCGGGCGGGAAGGGACCCGGCGGAGATGGACCTTCATGGGGTCAAGCAGCAACTCGGGGGCGAGATGGACCTCTATATCATCAACGAGAGCGGCGTCATCGAGTACACCACCTGTCCTTCGGATCTCGGCCTCGATTTCCGGGAAATTCCCTACTTCTACGATCGGATAACGGAGATCCGGCTCAATGGCGCCTTCTCGGCAGATAGGGTCGTCCCCGAGATCACCACCGGAGATCTCCGGAAGTACGCGTATCTACCCTCTCCCGACCGCCGCTACCTCTTTGAGTTAGGCCTTGCAGAGTCAGAGTTCCAGCAGCATCGCACGGCGCTGAAGTACCATGATATGGCCCGGGAACTGGTGGACAAAAACCCGGACGTCAGGGAGATCCGGGTCTTTGACTGCCTGGGCACGCGGATCACCGGTGAGGCGCATCCTGCTGATGGCCGTCGGCTGTCCCTGGTCCGGCAGGCGTATCAGGAGAGGACCTGTCTAGAAGTGGAGAACGCTGCCGCAGGCGAACTGACTCGGTGCCTCTTCATCAATCTGACTGACAGTGATTACGCATCGGATATGAGCATGGTCGTTGAACTGACCTACGACACGAAGGCTGCTGAGGCAAAACTTGCCGGAATGCACGACTGGCATGTGAGTGCCCTGCTCGTCGCGATCTTCTGCATCAGCTGCCTCTCGGCTCTTGCTGCATACTCTCTGACGCGGCCGATACGCACCCTCGTCGAGGACGTCGATACCGTCGCCCGCGGTGATCAGGACCACCCCATACGGGTGAGCGGGGGCGAAGAGTTCGTGCACCTCGGGGAGAGCGTATCGGCGATGGTCGCATCCTTAAAGGAGACCCTCCGGAAACTCCAGGAGTCGGAGGAGGAGATCATCCGGCACAGCCATATTCTCGAGGAAGAGGTCAGGGAGCGGACGGCCGAGCTTGAGGAGTCAAACCGGATGGCAACACTCTACCTGGATATCATGAGTCACGACATCAACAACGCGAACAACGTCGCAAACCTCTACTCTGACCTCCTCCTTGCCGACCTTGAGGGAGCGCCGGAGGCGGAGTTACTCCGGAAAGCGAAGATGGGACTTACGAAGAGTATCGAGATCGTGCGAAACGTCAGCACCATCCAGCACCTCCAGGGAGGCGTGCCGTCGCCCGGGGTGGTCGACCTTGATCGGGTCATCAGAGGCGAGATCGAACATTCTCTCGACTCCAGGATAACCTACACCGGCACCACGGTCCCCGTCCTCGCCGACGACCTCCTCTCCGAGGTCTTTGCGAACCTCATCGGGAACGCGAAGAAGTTCGGGGGACCGGATGTTGATATCGCCGTCCGGGTCGAGGAGCGCGGGGAGGAGGTCGTGGTCTCGGTCGAGGATGACGGGCCGGGAATCCCGGATGCTCTAAAACCGTGGCTCTTCGACCGGCTGGTTCGGGGTACCCACAGGACTGCCGGGACCGGGTTCGGGCTCCACATCTGCCGGATGCTCGTTGAGCGTTACGGCGGGAGAATCTGGGCGGATGAGCGGGTCCCGGGAGAGCCGGAGTGCGGCGTGGCTATCCGGTTCACACTCAGGAAGGCTGGAGGGGGAGGCGGTCCATGACGGCAACAGACGACAGTGGTAAAAGGCATCGCCGTTTTGGTACGCATCCGATGCTCGTCATGATCATGATCACGCTCCCGGTGATAGGGGTGATCTCGGCCCTGGACTACCGGCAGGTCGAGGGGGCTCTGATCGCCGAGGAAGACCTGCTCCGGGATCAGACGGAGAAGAGTGTCACCCAGTCGATACGGCTTATGGACGCGGGCCTGAAACTCTTCGACGGAACGCTGGACCGCCGGATGGAGGAGGGATTCGGTCCGGTTCTCGCCGAGTACGAGCGCGCAGGAAGGAACCCGGCGGAGATGGATCTCTCCCACGTTCGAGAAGAACTTGGGGGGGAGATGGAGATCTACATCATCAACGCGTCAGGCGTCGTCGAGTACACCACTTACCCGCCGGACCTCGGCCTGGACTTCAGGCAGATTCCCTATTTTTATGACCGGATAACGAAGATCCGGCTCGGGGATACATTCGCGGCGGACCGGGTTGTGGCGGAGCCGGCGAGCGGATTGTTGAGGAAATATGCGTATCTGCCCTCTCCCGACCACCGCTATCTCTTCGAGCTCGGGCTCGTCTGCAGTGCAGCCGAGACTGACCGGTTCGATCCGCAATACCAGACACTCAAAGCGGCTCTGATGCGGTTGAACCCGGCGCTCGAGGGGATCCGGATCTTCGACTGCTACGGGAGGCTCATCAACGTGACCGATTCGGAGAGCCCGACCGATCCGGCCGCCATCAACCCTATTGCCCGGGCAGTCTTTGAGGAGAAGCAGGACCGGACGCTGCCGAACTCGACCGCCGGCACGATCACCCGGTACATCCTTGTCGACCTCTCCGTTCCCGACCACCCCTCAGACGCGAGCCGGGTCGTGGAACTGACCTACAGTACCGCTCCTCTCGACGCCCGGCTCGCGGAGATGCGGTTTAGCCACGCTCTCCTCGCGGTTCTGGCGAGTCTCGCCGCCTGCTGCATCGCATTTCCGGTCTCACGGCGGATCACCCGGCCGATACGGGAGATCGTCGACGACGTCAACACCATCGCCCGCGGGGACCACGACCACCGGATCCGGGTATCCACGGGATCGGAATTTACCCGTCTCGAGATGAGCATCGGTATCATGGTAGACTCTCTCAAAGAGAATATCCGGCGCCTCCGCGAGTCGGAGGAGACGTTACGGCAGTACAGCACCCACCTCGAAGACCAGGTCCGAGAGCGGACGGCCGAGCTTGAGGAGTCCAGCCGGGCGGCAAACCTCTATCTGGACATCATGGTTCACGACATCAACAACGCAAACACCGTTGCTATTGGATACACGCAGTTCCTCGCCGATGCGCTCGAGGGAGAACAGCAGGAGATGGCCAAAAAGATGCTCTCCCGGCTCAATCAGAGTTCCTATGTCATCCGCTGCGTCGCCACCCTCCGGAAGGCCCGGGAGAGCGAGGTGGTACTGACGTGGATGGACCTCGACGGGGTGATCCGGGAACAGGTAGCGAACCACCTTGAGGGCCGGGTTCAGTACGAGGGCCACCCGGTCACCGTCCTCGCCGATGACCTCCTGCCCCAGGTCTTTGCGAACCTGCTCGGGAATGCCACCAAGTTCGGCGGCCCCGCCGTCGGGATCACCGTCCGGGTCGAGGAGCGCGGGGAGGAGGTCGTGGTCTCGGTCGAGGATGACGGGCCGGGAATCCCGGATGCGATGAAGAGGGAGCTCTTCCGCCGCTTCCAGAAAGGGGAGGGTGAGTTGACCGGGGCCGGGCTCGGGCTCTACATCTGCCGGATGCTCATCGAGCGTTACGGCGGCAGAATATGGGTGGATAACCGGATTCCGGGAGAGCCGGAGTGCGGCGTGGCTGTCCGGTTCACGCTCCGAAAGGTCGGAGAGGGTCGCAGGTGACAGCCGCGCGAAGGTGGCAGGCCTGCCTTACTCGATGATCTCCTGCACCCGCCCGACCTGTCCGTCCTGGAGCCGGACCTTGATCCCATGAGGGTGAAAGGATGAGTTCGTCAGGA
The DNA here is from genome assembly GCA_002501655.1 of Methanoculleus sp. UBA303. Taxonomy (GTDB): domain Archaea; phylum Halobacteriota; class Methanomicrobia; order Methanomicrobiales; family Methanoculleaceae; genus Methanoculleus. The sequence continues at coordinate 2,568 of DANY01000001.1, read as the reverse complement.
TATCGGCGACGATGCCCCGGGTGCGCTTCCCGGTTCGCTGATCACGTTTGAGCACGATATCCACCGTTATGCCGGGATGGATGGCGGCCCGATTTTGTCCGTTCATGGGCAAAAACAGTGGCAGGTCACTCGTCCCCGCCACTCTCCCCCGTTTCTGACCCGTTCGGCCCCGGGACGATGGTCTTCATCTGCGGGAAGAGGAGCACTTCTTTGATCGAATCCTTGCCGGTGAGGAGCATCACCAGACGGTCGATGCCGATACCGACGCCGCCGGTGGGGGGCATTCCGTAGCCAAGCGCGTTGATGAAGTCGTAGTCGATCATCTGTGCTTCAAGGTCGCCACGGCGACGCTTGGCGTCCTGGAGTTCGAGCCGGGCCTTCTGGTCGAGCGGGTCGTTCAACTCCGAGAAGCCGTTTGCCATCTCCATCCCGGCGATGAAGAGTTCGAACCGCTCCGTCAGCCCATCCTTCTCCCGGTGCTTCTTTGCCAGCGGCGAGTTCTCGATGGGGAAGTCGTAGATGAACGTCGGCTGGATGAGTTCCTTCTCACCGAAGTGCTCGAAGAAGAGCGCCAGGTACTCGCCCCGGGTCGTGGCACTCTCGCAGCCCTCGACGCAGTGCTCAAGGCCGAACGTCCGGAGTTCCTCCACGCTGTGAGTCCGGATGTCGATACCGGCGTACTCCTGCACCGCCTCCTCCATGGAGAGGCGGCGCCAGGGGCGGGCGAAGTCCAGGTCGTGCCCAGCAAACGAGCACGTGGTTTTCCCGTGCACCTTTTCCACGAGGAGTGAGAAGAGCTCCTCGGTGAGGTCCATCATGTCGTTGTAGTCCCGGTAGGCCTCGTAGATCTCCACCATCGAGAACTCGGGGTTGTGGTTGGTGTCGATATCTTCGTTCCTGAAGTTCTTGGCTATCTCGAAGACCTTGTCGAAACCGCCGACGACGAGACGCTTGAGGTAGAGTTCCGGCGCGATCCGGAGGTAGAGTTTCTGGTCGAGGGCGTTGTGGTAGGTGGTGAACGGCCGGGCGTTTGCGCCGCCGTAGATCGGCTGCAGGGTGGGAGTCTCGAACTCCAGGTAGTCCCGCTCGAAGAGGAACTGCCGCAGGAGCGATATGATCCTGCTCCGGGTCCGGAACGTCTCGCGGCTCTCTTCGTTCATGATCAGGTCGAGGTAGCGCTGCCGGTAGCGGGTCTCGACGTTCTTGAGCCCGTGAAACTTCTCCGGGAGGGGGCAGACCGACTTGGTGAGGAGTTCGAACCGGTCGACCCAGACGGTGATCTCGCCCATCTTCGTCCTGAAGACGTGGCCGACGACACCGATTATATCCCCGGCATCAACGTACTGCCTGAAGAGGTCGAACTGCTCCTCGCCAAGGTCGTTCTTCCGGAGGTAGAGTTGTACCCTGCCGCTCGAGTCCCCCAGATCAGCAAATATCGTCTTGCCGTGCTGGCGAACAATGTAGATGCGGCCTGCGATGCTGACCTCTTCCTCGCTCTTCTCGTGCCCGATACCGGAGAACCGGTCCTTGATCTCCTCGACGGTATCCTTGCGCTCGAAGGTGTAGGGGTAGACCATAACCCCGCGTTCGAGCAGTTCCTGTATCTTATCAATCTTTGTCGTATCAAAACAGATATGATTCATATCGCTCATAGTGTAAACAGCTCCATTTGTCCTGCAGCCCCTCAAGCCCCGATCCCTCACCGCCGTTTTCCGGGGCCGGGCCGTATGCTCATGGATAAATTCTAGTATAATGTTCCCTCCTGGTGATATTAATGTTTGAGGAAGTGACGGGCGGGAGCGTAGCGAGCGGCCGGAGCTTGAGCCCCGCCAGGTGCGAGTGGTGACGTTCCAAAGGAACAGAGCGGGAGAAGACCGAAGGGTGCGACGGACAACGTCCGGAGATTGAGAAGCCATCAGGCTTCGAGCCGGGGCCGTGCAGGCGATGTGCCTGGGACGAACCGGGCGGGAGAAACAGCGCGCTCGGAGTCGCAGCGGTTCAACAGCCCAAGCCTTCCACGGCTTCGTACATTCTGTTTCGTGTGAGAGGGTAGGGGTGTGCCGGTTTCGCTTCAAGTAGTTTCCCGGTCTATGCGATGGATCTCCGGGTTAGTGGTGCCTTGCCCGATCACACCTCTGCCGCTCACGAACAGGACGCGAGCGGCCTGGCGCCCCGGAGCAAGTAACTCCGGAGCATAAGCTCTTCCGGTGCATCGGTGTGATCGAGGAGAACGGCCGGCCCAAAGACACCATGGTAAACAATGAAGTAATCGTCGTGTTCCGGAGATAGCGGCTTTTCAACAGCGGCGAAGTAGCCGTATGATGCTTCGTTCTCGTATTTCGTTACGGTTATGGGGCCGGAGATCGGTTCGCCCGGTGATATATCGGGTTTACCAGTGCATCGATTCCAAAATAACCGACCATATCTGGCCTTCGTCCGCTCCCCCACGGAGCGCTCCCCTCCGTCCCCCTACTCTGGTAGGGGCGGGGGCAGTGCCCGGGCTGATATTTGGGGATGAGCCGCGTCCGGTTCTTCTCCGGAATCTCCCCCTGGAGTGGACCGTGGGAA
>DANY01000052.1:2822-37276 GCA_002501655.1 Methanoculleus sp. UBA303 | reverse complement strand
GCTGACGGGGAGGGGTCTCCCCCGCCCCTGGCTTGCGCAAAGATCCGCACACCCATCACCCCGCCCCCATGGCGATACCCCAGGGAAAGCCGTGCCCCGGATTGCAATCAAGCGGGAACACCCAGATGAGATCTCAACAAAGTTGAGTATCAGTTGTTTCGTAGGGCACTACCCCCATTTCCCGCCCTGCATCTCCCCGATTATCCGTCGTCCGGCTGAAGAGACGCATCCGCTCTCATTCTGGTCCCGGCAGCGACAGGAGAACGATGGAACGGTACCCGGCGGGGCATCAACAGATTGATACCGTGTGCGAGAGAGTGAAGGATGTGCGCAACTTCCCGCTCCACACCGGGAGTTTGGGGGTACTGTATGACTCTTGTGATCGCATTCATTGGGGAACAGGGCGCCGTGATGGCGGGGGATATGCGGGAGATTGCATTCCAGGGGGACGACTCCTGCATCGATGAGCTGGAACGCGAACTCTACAGCGGCTTGATCGCTTCCGACGACGACCTGAAGGAGCGGGCGGCTGAGTTTGGCGTGACGATCAGGGTCAGGGATGATAAAGCCAAGGTTTCAGAGCAGAACGGGGTGCTCATCGGTGAGGTGACCGAAACCGGGGAATCGGAAATCCATAGGAGGAGGCTGTACGCTACAAGAGGGAGTTACGCAATTACCGAGGTCATCGACTCCCGGTTACGGGTAACGCAGAGAGGCAGGGCAAGCAACTTTGTGGTACTGGGAAATGATATCACGAAGCAGATTGCCAGCCAGTGCATCGAGAGAGCGTGGGAGGGAGGAACCGTTCCAGACGCCATGCGGGTCGTCATGCTCACCATGCAGATAGCGGCGAGCGTGACGGCGTCGGTGAGCAGAACGTTCATGCTGGTGCACACCGATCTCGCGGCAAACCTCTCTGACGCCATCGATAAGGATTCCCGGGAATGATATTGCCGGAAAGGATGAATCCCGGATTGTGCCTGCCCGAAGGGTCTATCTCCGCTCCCGGGAACTCTGGTGCGGGTCCTGCCGGAGGCTGACGACGGCGTCTCAACCGTAGCGCAGAAGGTATTATTGGCTGAGGTAGTTATGCTTCTTGAGCCAGTCTACCTGGGGCCTGATGTAACGATAGATGATATCGCACTTCTCGTCCTGGAAACTCCAGGGAACAACGATCAGGAGATCGCCTTCGCGTATCCAGAGCCGCTTCTTAATCTTGCCCTTGATCCGCCCCATGCGTGTGACGCCGTCCTCGCAACGGACGCGGATGTGGTTGGCCCCGAGCATCAGGTCGGCCCGGCCGAATATCTCCCGGTTTCGTTTCTTCGGTAATCGTACCCGTACAATTTCCTCGCTTTCGCTGTTTTGTGATCCTCGTCTATTTGTCAGTTAATCAACTCCGTGACAGGCGGTGGCGCAGTTCGCCTGCCGGTTTTACTGGAGGTGTATACTAATGACCCAGGCCACCATTAATGTATCTGTAATGGGAATATTCACGGAATTCGGGTCTGCCGGGAGGATCTGACATATACAGGGTGCTGGTGGGTGTTGATCCGACACCCATGCCCGCGGTCTGCCTGAAATAATCTGTCGGGGTGAGATGGTGAGAACGGTCCTTGCCGCACCTCAACCAGTACGGCAGGCGGTGCCGCACGTCGTCAGTGTTGCACACGTCGCCGGGAGATGACGGGGGCAGGCACGAGGAGACTTCGTCAGGCCGGAGGAGTATCGTACTCTACGCGGCATACGTTCAACCCGACCTCTCAATTTAGAGTAGTATATTGCCCTGATTTTTTTATCAGGGGTGTTAATCGCCATGTAAGAAAGCGCAACTTCATCTCCCCGTGCGTACCTGCACCAGGGCTGTTGCCCCAATTCCACTGCCCGGGGTTTCCTCCGAAGGGTAATTAAGGTTTGAGCATACATGAGTAAAGAGGATCTTTGAATGGAAAGCAGCAAGCTGTACGTCGGCAACCTCACCTACTCGGTAAATGAAGAGCAGTTGAAAGAATTGTTTGGCCAGTATGGGACGGTAAATGACGTCAGAGTCATTGAACGCAAAGGGTTCGGGTTTGTTGAGATGTCCAGCCCTGAAGAGGCTGAGAAAGCAAAAGAAGCCCTGAACGACACTGTATTTGAAGGCCGCACCTTAAAGATCGACGAGGCCCGGCCTCCGAGACCGAGAAGCGACTTCCAGCGGTATTAAGGTTTTACCCGGAAGAACAGTACTCCAAATATCTCCCATTTTTAAAGAGTCGGGGTTCAAGAGAACCTCATCTCTGATTGACCGGTACGTGCGGTCACGTCACCAGTTCCTTCGTCACCCCGCCCGGGTTATGGTCACTCATCCCCCGGGGAAGAACGGCTGCCGGAACAGCAGAACGAAGAGAGAACCCGGTAGCAAGGGCTCCTGGACCCCAGAACCAGCATCCTCTGAAACAGGCGGTCAAACAATCCTCCGGCACCTCATGGCGAAGCCCGCCCATGACTACCTATTATATACATGCAGCCAGGTATATCGCGACAGGTGATGCGCAATCAGATCCGACACGTCCGGGGCGAAAAATCCCCTGGATGCTCTCCGCGGCGAGCACGCTGACCATCCGTTGAGGGCGGTTATAGGGAGAGATGATGTCTATAATCACTACATCGATTCCACACAGAAGGCTCTCTACGCCCGTGTCCTTCCCCTCAGAGAGGACTTCGAGGTCCTTGATTTCGGGTGCGGGAACGGCCGATGGGCACTCTGGTTCGCACCAAGGGTAATCCGTGTCGTGGGGGTCGATCTCTCGCCTACGATGGTGAGCACAGCACAACGGCTCGCGTCGGAGCGAGAGGTCCGGAATGCCGACTTCACCGTTCTCGGCGACGGGGCGCCATTTCCCGATGGCTCCTTTGACCTGGTGAACTGTGTCTGGGTTCTCAAGTACATCCTCTCCGGCGCTGAGGCAACGAAGACAATCGCGGAATTTTCGCGCGTGACAAAACCGGGGGGATACGTCGCCATCATCGACCAGGTGAACTGGTCAGGGGATCTCCTCGTCGAGACTGAAGGGTACTATCGGGGGAGGGCACTCTACCGGACGCCCGGGTCCTACATCGAGGCGTTCAAAAACCGTGGTATGCACCTCCGGTACCATGCTATAACCAACGCCTCGCCTCTCTTCTGGGCCTATTCGCGAGTGCAGAGAGCGCTGTACGGGCCGGCCAAGACATCGCTCAGACCAGGCCTGCGATGGATCGCGGCAGCCAGTGTCCGGGGGGACCTCCTGACCGGACGGGCGATGAGGTTCCGGAGCGGCCACCATTTCTTCCTCTTCCAGAAGGAGGGGGAGGCGGATGGATCGGAGAGGGGAGGCATCCCATCCCCCAAACCGGGTTCGTGACCGGCCGGCTGCTATCCCGGACTGAAACTACCTTCTCGCGATATCATCGACATTTCAGCCTAAAAATACAGCAACATTTTTATTTGACTGGAGCTATGGGGCTGGGCGTGTGTCCCGCAGTGCGGGATGCAGTCAAACAGGCGGTGAGAAGCATGGCAGAAGAGAGGAGAAGCGTGATAGAAGAAGAGAGGCCCTCGGTTAAGGGTGGACATGCCTCTGCGGCTCAGGCTGGATCGGTCGAAGAACTGAGTGCGTCTGCATTCCAGAAATACCTCCACGGCATGGACTACCCTGGCGGGAAACAGGACCTGATCAGCCTTGCCCGGAAGAATAACGCGCCAGACGCGGTGATCCAGGTCCTTGAGATGTTCAGCGACAAGACCTTCCACTCCGCAGCCGATGTAAGCCAGGAGTTTGGCAGGGTCAAATAATTTCACCTATTTTTGGGTATCTCAAAATGCCCCGTATCCTCGTTATCCAGGCAACGTTTCACGGAACAGAGAAGAAAGAATGCGAGGGGAGCGATTCGAACGCTCGAACTCCTACGAGACTGGGCCCTGAACCCAGCGCCTTTGACCTGGCTTGGCAACCCTCGCGCCTAATACCGTAGCATCTCCAACAAAATAAAGGTGTTTACTCTCCGCACTTCCGGGTGGGGTGGGAGTTGTTATCCATAAACTGCTTCATCTCCTTTTCGCGGAGTTCATACCGCTTGATTTTGCCGGAGATTGTCTTCGGGAGCGACTCCACGAACTCGACCGCGCGGGGGTACTTGTAAGGTGCCGTCACCCGTTTGACATGCTTCTGGATATCCTTGACCAGGGATTCCGAGGGGCGGTACCCGGGTTTGAGAACGACGAAGGCCTTGACGACCAGCCCCCGGATTACATCGGGCGACCCGACGACGGCCGCCTCCTGCACGGCAGGGTGCTCCATGAGCGCGCTCTCTACCTCGAACGGCCCGATGCGGTACCCGGATGACTTGATGACATCGTCGTCGCGCCCGATGAACCAGAAGTAGCCGTCCTCATCCATGCATGCCTTGTCGCCGGTGTAGTAGAACCCATCCTGAAAGGCCCTGCGGGTCTCCTCTTCGTTGTTCAGGTAGCCGCGGAAGAGACCGACCGGACGCGGGTCCAGTTTGATAGCGATGCGTCCCTCCTCCCCGACGCCGACCGGCTTCCCGTCGTCATCGTGGAGTTCGATGTGCCAGCCCGGTGACGGCCTCCCCATGGAGCCCGGTTTACACTTCATGCCGGGGAACGTCCCGATACAGAGCACCGTCTCGGTCTGGCCGTAGCCCTCGTGGATCATCCTGCCCGTTCCCTCATACCATGCCCGGATCACCTCAGGGTTGAGCGCTTCGCCGGCGCTGCAACAGTGGCGCATGTCGGCGAGATCGAACTTGTCGAGGTCGGCGAGGATGAGCATACGGTAGATGGTCGGGGGGCAGCAGAACGTCGTGATCCCGTACCTCTCCAGCAGCGGCAGGATCTCTGTGGCATGGAACCGGCCGCGGATGTCGTAGACGAAGATACACGCGCCGGCGATCCACTGGCCGAAGAGTTTTCCCCACGCGCTCTTGCCCCAGCCGGTATCGGAGATCGTCAGGTGGAGGTCGTTTGGGTGCAGGTCGTGCCACAGGCGCCCGGTGACGATGTGCCCGAGGGGATAGGTGTGGTCGTGGACCACCATCTTCGGTTCTCCGGTGGTGCCTGAGGTGAAGAAGATCAGCAGCGGGTCAGTCGATCTGGTCCGGTGCATGCCGGGGAGGTTCACCAGTTTGTGCGAGCAGGGCGCGGGGTAGTCGAGTTCGACGGGGTAACTGACCCACCCGTCCCGCGTGCCGTCGACCATGAGCCGGACCGCGAGTGTGGGGCACTCTTCCCGAATCTCCTCGACCTTCTCGGCATACTCAGCCAGGGTGATGATCATCCTGATGTCGGCCGCCTGAATGCGGTATTTCAGGTCTTTGGGGGTCAGCATCGTTGTTGCGGGGCAGTACACAGCGCCGAGCTTGATGAGGGCGATGGTGAAGATCCACCATTCGGGGGTTCGGGGGAGCATCAGCATGACCCGGTCGCCCTTCTTGATGCCGTATTTCAGACAGATGTTGACCGCCTGATTCGAGAGGCGCATGAGGTCGAAGAAGGTGTATTTCTTCTCGTTTCCCTTCTGGTCGGTCCAGATCATCGCCAGCTTATTCCGGTCCTTCTTTGCCCATGCGTCGATCACGTCGAAGCCGAAGTTATAGAATTCAGGGACGTCTATCGTAAAGTTCGCGCAGAGGTCTTCGTAGGATGCTGGTCTTTGCTCGTCATCTGTCATAACGTGATCAATAAATGTTTGCGCGCTCAGGGTTTAAAGAATTCACGACAGCGAAGAACGCTCCGCATCCGGAATGCCCATAAAGATTATCCATTAGTATTATGGTTCGAAAAATGATACTCATACCGATGGATGAGAAGGGATACGAGTCACTGAAAATTGAGAACATCGTTGCCTCCGGGGCGATTGCCGACTCGATCGACCTCGAAAAAGTATCTAATAAAATAAAAAACTGTGAACTGAATACGAAGAGGTTCCCGGGGGCGGTCTACCGTATTGAGAAGCCCAAGATTGCGTCTCTGATATTCTCTTCGGGAAAAGTGGTGCTCACTGGTATCAGGAAAAAATCGGACCTCCGTCCGGGCCTGGAAATCATCATGCAGTCGCTCCGCGATGCCGGTATCGACACCTACGATGTGCCGCAGGTCGCGATCACGAATATGGTCTGCTCGTATGACATGGGCAGGTACATCAACTTAAACAAGGTGGTCATCACCCTCAACCTCGAGAACATCGAGTATGAACCCGAACAGTTTCCGGGGCTTGTATACCGCATCGAGGACCCGAAGATTGTCGCCCTCCTCTTCAGTTCCGGCAAGATCATTCTGACCGGCGGAAAGAATATCGAGGACATCAAGAGAGGACTTGATTTCCTGGAGCAGCGACTCGAAACCATTATGTGAAACTGGTTTTCCAATTTTTGATGAGGGGGTCCCGGGGGCCCCGATTTTTTGTGCGGGTGTAGTTCACCCGCTCAAGAGACTTTCTCTGCATAAGTCGTCGGTTTATCCGCCCGGAGGAGGTCTGTCTATTGTTACTCGCAGCCTCACGGTGCTCACGCTCCTGTATCGAAGCCTGACGGCTTCTCAAACTCCGGACGTTTCGTCCGTCGCACCCTCCGGCCAGTCGCGCTTCGGAACATCCCCGGATACGGATTTTCACCAGGTATCGCCACGGTCCCCTGTATCGGGCTTGCCTAAAATCCCGGCATCCCTGTCGCCACCGCAACCCCGGGTTGCTCAAGTTTGTGATCCGGACTGAGCCGCTGTCTTTCCCCTGGAGGTGCGCTCTCCAACCGGGCAAGGGTTTAGGATGACACACCAGAAAGAGGTCAACCACCGCAACCCCGCCCCCCCTACCAGAACCGGTGTGTCTTGACATAGTTCCGCTCGGCCTTCAGGACCTCGCGGTAGAAGGCGTCCCCTTCGGCCAGGGTGGCGAGGATCCGGGATGCCGCCTCCGGGCCGACGCCCTTTGCGGCGAGGGCGGTCACCGCCTTCTTCCCGCTCGAGAGGACGATGTTTGCGTTCCGCAGAAACCGGACCTCGACTGCCCGCTCCTCCTCGGACTTGTTCTTCTTCTTCACCGCCGGGATGAACTGCTCGTCCCAGGGTTTCAACGCCGCGATGAGGCGGGCGCTACAGAGCGGGCACTGCGGCCGGTCGGGGACCCGCTCCACGACGGTCCGGCTCTTCCACTTCCGGCAGTGCATGCAGAAGAGGACGACATCTTCCTTCTCCAGGCGCCGCATCAGCGTCCCGATCACCGCCTGGTCGACCAGCGGCGGCGGGATCATGTCCCGGGACGACGAGAGCCCCTCGCTCCCGAGCGGGCTTAACCGCCCGGTGGTGACGGTAAGGTGGCCGTCGCGAAGGCCTGAGAGGATCTCCTGCGCCGCATTCACGTCCATCGAGCTCGCGAAGAGTTCCCGGTAGGCTTCGGCCGCTATGACGGTCTCATCGAAGAGATCGATGAGCCGGTGGATGCTGAACCGCTCGTAGTCGGCGTCCGCATCGATGGCGCCGAACTTCTTCGCCACCTGCACCAACTTCCACTTAAAAAGCGCCGTCCGCTTCAGGGCGAGTTTCAGGATCCCCGGGAGGTGCGCGGGGTCGAGTGCGGCGATGGTCTCCTGGACCTCGAGCGCCCGGACATCTTCGGGCAGGCGCAGGAGGAACCGGTAGGCGCCGACCTCGATCCCGACGGTCGTCCCGTAGCGGGCCGAGAGGAGGACCGAGAGCGCCCGGGCCAGCGCCTCGTTCGCCTTGTGCCCGCCGCAGACGTTGCAGACCACCCCCTCATCCGCGTTCTCGAGGGTGATGAGGCGGTCCGAGGGGACCGGGTAGTTGCCCTCGTCCATCCGGGCGATCGACCGCTCCGCATAGGCGATCGCACCGGAGACGCTTGTGTACCGGCCGAACGCCCGGGTCCTCCGGAGCGCCCCGACCTCCCGGGCGACGGCAAACGGCACGGGGATCTGCTCGCCCTCCCACGACGGAACCTCTCCTCGCGCCCGGGCGGCCGGCTCGACCGTGATCCTGCCGCCCTCGATCTCGAGCACCTGCCAGAGCTGGCCTTTGGTGATGAAGATCGCGCCGGTGTGCATCCACCCGAGAACGAACGACTCGTCGAGCGTCCCGACCGTGCGGCGCGAGACGATATCGAAGATCTCCATCTTGCGCTCGTCGTGGATCATCGAGAGGTTCTCGATGAGGTAGCGCCGAGCCCGCCCGGTCCGGATGATCCGGGAGCCGTCGAGCCGGATCAAGCGGTGCTCCGCCATCTGGCTGCAGACGGCATCAAGCAGCGGCCCGCACCCGGCAAAGACGCTTGACTGCTCGACGATCTCCCGGACGCGGGAGACCTCGATCTCGGCGTACTCGACCGCTATCGCCGCTACCTGGTTGGCGAGCACGTCGGCGGCGCCGGCGGGCGGGACTATCCGCTCGCACTCGTTTGCCTTCGCCCGGCGCGCGATCACGAACGACTCCAGGAGGTCGTCGAACCCCGTGGCAAGGACGGTGCCGCGCGAGACGGCGTCGAGCTGGTGGCCGGCCCGGCCGACCCGCTGCACCAGGCGCGAGACCTCACGGGGAGAGCCGAACTGGACGACGTGCTCGATCTGCCCGATATCGATACCGAGTTCCATCGACGATGTGGCGATGAGCGTCCGAATCTCTCCCTTCCTGAACCGCTCCTCGGCATCGACCCTGACATCCCTTGAGAGCGAGCCGTGGTGGACCTCGACGTCGCCGCGGGGAAAGAGCTGGTGGCCGAGGGCCTCGGCGGTCACCCGGGTATTGACGAAGACGAGGGTGGAGCCGGGCGCGTCAAGACAGTCATCGACGGCCCGTGTCTGGGCGGCGAAGTCTTCCCCGGCAAACCGGACGGTGATCTCAAGGCTGCTTGCGACCGGCACCTCCACAAGCGAGAACGCCCGGGCCCCGCAGAGGAACCGCCCGATATCGTCCGGGTTCCCGACCGTCGCCGAGAGGCCGATCCGCTGGAACTCCCCCGCGTAGGCGGCCAGGCGTTCGAGCGCCACCGCGAGCTGCGCTCCCCGCTTGCTGTCGGCGAGTTCATGGATCTCGTCGATGATGACGTACCGGATCTGTTTGAGGTGTTCGCGGAGACGCTTGCCCATGAAGAGCGCCTGGAGGGACTCCGGTGTCGTGATCAGGAGATCGGGCGGATTGAGCGCCTGTTTCCGCCGTTCGTTCTGCGGCGTGTCCCCGTGGCGAACGCCGACCGAGAGCCCGAGCTCCCGGCACCACCACTCCATCCGGGTGAGGATATCCCGGTTCAGGGACCGGAGTGGGGTTACGTAGAGCGCCTTAAACCCCGGGCCGGCGGTCTCGAGGAGCCGGTCGAAGACCGGGAGCATCGCGCTCTCGGTCTTTCCCGTGCCGGTCGGCGCCACCAGGATCAGGTTCTCCCCCGCAAGGAGCCGCGGGATAGCCTGCTCCTGGGCCTCGGATAATCCGGTAAACCCGCGTTTCCGGATGACCTCCCGCACCCTCGGGTCGAGGAGATCAGCCGCCGCCGTCTGCGGGGCAGAGCGTGGCCGGGGAGCCGACGTACGTGCCATCTGCTAAAAACACCTCCGCGTTCTTCTCATCTATGCACCGGGAGAGGGGGCCGATCCCGCTCTCCCGCAGCCGCAGTATATCGATACCTCCCGCAAACTCGTTGAAGGCCGGGACGAAGAGGAGCCGGGTGCGGTCCTCCGGCGGCGCCTGTGTCCCACACGGTCCCTCAAGCCCCGAGTAGAGGTAGGCCGGCCGGGCGCGTGCGGCACACCCGACGGTGTCCACGAGCGAGACGACCGGGTGGTGGTGGCCGAGGACGATGAGGTGGCCGAAGAGGTCAGGGACAGGGTGGGTGTGGCCGTGGAGGTAGCCGACACCGTCGATGAGCGCACCCCCGGGAGGCAGGAGTTCTCCCGGTTCGAGGAACCGCCCGATGCCCCCGTCATGGTTCCCCGGGGCGACAGCAAGCGGCACGCGGTCGCGGAACGCTTCGAGAACGCCGGGGAGTTCCCGGTACTCCTGCCTGCTCGTGACCGGGACGTTGTGCTTGACGTCCCCGAGGAGGAGGAGGAGGTCGGGCTCTGTCTCCTCGATGCAGGCGACGACCCGGCCGGCCCGGGAAGCGCTCCGGCTCGTTATGTGGACGCCGTGACGTTCGAGGCCCGACTCGATGCCCATGTGCAGGTCGGCGACGACCAGAACGCGCCGGCCCTGCTCGACCAGGAGGGCCGGGCCACTCTCGATAAAATGCAGGCGCATAACGTGTTATATCAGTTTTATCATGCCCGATGCAGGCTGGTAGCATTCCCCTGCAGCGAGGAGTTCCTCAAGCGCAGCGCGTGCGTCCCGCGCGGAGAGGCCGGCTCGCACCCCGGCGGCGACGGCGTCGTCGATACCGATGCCCCGCGCACCTCCCTCATCGCCGAGGGCGGCAAGGAGGATCTCACGCCCGGCGACGGGCGCGATATCGCCGGGTGTGATATCCGGGCGGGCGCTTGCAAGCGCTGTCCGCACCATCCCGGCCATGCCCGAGATCTCTTCCTCCGTCGTCCCGTAGAGCCGGAGAGCGGTTGCGGCCCGGTCGTTGCCGCCGCCCCCGAGAGCCTTCTCGAGCGCTTCGAGCCGGTCGAGCGTCGCGCCGGCGGTCTTCTGCACCCAGAGGTCGCGGACGGTGCGGTCAACAACGTTGATCGCCTCGATGTCCACCGCTGCATACGCCCGTGACCCGGAACCGGTGAGCGTCGCCCGGCCGGTGACGGCGACGAACGCAGGCGGTTCAATGTAGCCGAGCGTCTCGACCGCATCCGGGCTCTGCCAGTCCACCGTGACCCGGAAGGCGTCGGTGGGGTCGGCAATCCGCGCCTGCATGATGTCGCCGCTCCCCCTGCGTTCGGTGAGGGCGCCGACGATGAAGAGGCGGCGGCACCAGGCGCCAGTGGGCGTCACCACGTATGAGCCGTCCCCGGAGTCTACCGTATGCCGCGCGGCGGAGAAGTCTCGCGCAAATACTCGTTCTGCAGGTTCCATAATGCCGTCCGTATCAGGAAAGGAGCGCCGGGTACCGGTGCAGGAGATCCGGCAGGCCGGATCACCAGGCAGACTCCCGGTATTCCCATAGTCTCTGTACCCTACTCATTCTCTCTCAACCCTCTAAAAGGGATCACTGGAAGAGATGTCGATGCTTTTACGATGCACGAGCACCAACTTCTATCCAAATGGACGGTAACCACACCATCTGGATAGAGAAGTATCGGCCCAGAAGACTCGATGAGATGGTCGGACAGAAGGAGATCGTGGTGCGCCTCCAATCCTACGTGAAGACCGGTAACCTGCCGCACCTTCTCTTCACCGGGAGCGCCGGGATAGGGAAGACGACCGCCGCGGTGGCGCTCGCGCGGGAGTTCTTCGGCGACTCCTGGCAGATGAACTTCCGGGAGATGAACGCTTCCGACGAGCGCGGTATCGACGTCGTCAGGAACCAGATCAAGCAGTTCGCCCGGACGTCGCCGCTTGCCGGCTCGACGTTCAAGGTCCTCTTCCTCGATGAGGCGGATGCGCTCACCACGGATGCACAGGCCGCCCTCCGGAGGACGATGGAGACCTATGCCCGAACCTGCCGGTTCATCCTCTCGTGCAACTACTCTTCGAAGATCATCGACCCCATCCAGAGCCGGTGCGCCATCTACCGGTTCAGGCCGCTTGACCGGGAGGCGGTCATCGAGGAGGTCCGGAGGATTGCCGCAGCCGAAGGCCTCACCGTCACGGAGGGGGCGCTTGACGCCATCGTCTATGTCGCTTCCGGGGATATGAGGAAGGCTATCAACGCCCTGCAGGGGGCTGCCATCCTCCGGCCCACCATCGATGAGGAGATGATCTACGAGATCACCGCGACGGCCCGCCCGGCGGAGATCAATGAACTTCTCGACCTCTCGATTGCAGGAAAGTTCGATGAGGCGGAACAGGCTCTCTCCGAACTGACCCGCGGCCGGGGCATCGCCCCGAACGAGTTGATCAATCAGTGCTACCGGGCTCTGGTTCAGCGCGACATCGACCGGACGCTCAAAGTGAGATTGATTGATGCTCTCGGCGAGACCGATTTCCGCCTCTCGGAAGGGGCAAGCAGCGACATCCAGATGGAGGCGCTGCTCGCCCGGTTCGTCCTCGCCGCAGAGGAGCACCGGTGAAGAGGTTTCGGCCGTGCCTGAAGAGGTAACCGTTGAGGTCACCGATGTCGTCGGGGAATGGACGAAACTCCTGAAGAAGCAGTACAAGCGGGAGCTCGCCGAACTCTCCCGCGAGTACCCCCATAAGCGGTCGCTCATCATCGATTTCCGGAAGATCCTGAATAACCGGCTGGCGTTTGAGCTCCTGCGGAGCCCGGGCAAGGTCCTTGGGGATGTCCGGGACGCGATCGTCCAGAACAAACTCATTAAACTCAAGGACGGCCAGGACCCGGAACTGATCAACATCCGGTTCACGAACCTGCCGCAGAGGACCGACGTCCGGGATATCAGGGCCGACCAGATCAACACGTTCGTCGGCATCGAGGGGATCCTCCGGAAGACGACCGAGGTGCGTCCCCGGATCGTCAGCGCGGTCTTCCGGTGCCGTTCCTGCGGGAAGAACACCGAACCGGTCCCCCAGGGCTACGGGCGGTTTGATGAGCCGGACTTCTGCCCGAACTGCGAGCGCAAGACCCGGCTCGATCTGGTCATGAACCGGTGCCGGTTCGTCGACGCCCAGAAACTCCGGATCCAGGAATCCCCGGAAGGTCTCCGGGGCGGCGAACAGCCCCAGACGCTCGATGTCGACGTCACCGACGACCTCACGGGCATCGTCTCGCCGGGCGACCGGGTGGTGGTGAACGGTATCCTGCGGTCGGTGCAGAGGATCAACTCCGGCCAGAAGAGTACGCTCTTTGACATCTACCTGGAGTGCAACTCCATAGAGGTCGCTGAGAAGGAGTTCGAGGAGGTCTCGATCACCGAGGAGGACGAGGCGGCGATCATGGCACTCGCCCGCGACCCTTCGATCTACAAGAAGATCGCCCGGTCGATCGCGCCGACGATCTACGGTACCGACGACGTAAAAGAGGCGATCGCGCTCCAGCTCTTCGGCGGTATCGCGAAGGATATGCCGGACGGCTCCCGTCTCCGCGGCGACATCCACGTCCTCCTGGTCGGCGACCCGGGTATAGCAAAGAGTCAGATCCTCCGCTACGTCGTGAAACTCTCACCCCGTGGTATCTACACAAGCGGCAAGTCTTCGACGTCCGCGGGGCTGACGGCGACGGCCGTCAAGGACGAGTTCGGCGACGGCCGCTGGACGCTCGAGGCCGGCGCGCTGGTCCTCGCCGATATGGGTGTCGCCGCCGTCGATGAGATGGACAAGATGGCGAAAGAGGACCGGAGCGCGCTTCATGAGGCGATGGAGCAGCAGTGCTACGATGACGTGACCGAAGTCCTCACAGAGGGTGGGTGGAAGTTATTCCGGGATGTAACCACAGGCGACCGTATCGCGACGCTCTCCCCCGCCGGGAGGCTTGAGTACGCATCTCCATCCGGTTTCGCGGCATCGGAGTACGACGGGGAACTGTACTACGTCAGATCACGGCAGGTGGACCTCGCGGTCACGCCGAACCACCGGATGTACGTCAACCTGAACCGGCGTGCCGACGAGTGGGAGGGGTTCCGGTTCATCCGCATGGACGAGATTCCCATCCACAAGAGGATGCGATTCAAGAAGAACGCTGTCTGGGCGGGGGAGCGGCAGGAGACCTACGAGATCCCGCCCGCCGTCAAGTTCGCGAACCAGAACTCCGAAGGAAAACTTACCGAACCCATCACGGTCAGGATGGATGACTGGCTTGAGTTCCTGGGCTACTTCCTCTCCGAGGGGTCCGTCCAGCGGCACCACCAGACAGGGGTCCCCTACCGCGTAATCATATCGCAGAAGATTTCTGAGTCGGCCGAGAAGATCCGGCAGTGTCTTGAACGGCTGCCGTTCCGGTTCACCCACGACGGCAAGAACTTCGCGATCAACGCAAAGCAGCTTGCAGAGCACCTCGCACCTCTCGGCAAATGCCACGAGAAGTACGTCCCCGAGTATGCCAAACGCCTCCCCCCTGAGCAGATCGGGATTCTGCTCGACGCGCTCATGCTCGGGGACGGTTACGTCAACAAAACGACCGGGGTCTCGATATACACGACCTCTTCAAAGAGGCTCGCCGACGATGTCACCGAACTCCTGCTGAAGAAAGGGTGGTCCGGGAACATCCACCTCATGCGGGAGGCCGGGGCCGTCGCGCCCAATCCCCGGGGCGGGACCTCGACCGCAACCCACGATATCTTCCAGGTGACCTTCATCCGCGACGGCCAGAACGAGCCGAACGTCAACTCAAACGGGCAGCGGCATATCGAGACGCGCCCATATAAGGGCACGATCTACTGCCTTGAGGTCCCGAACCACACGCTGTATGTCCGGCGGAACGGCATCCCGGTCTGGTGCGGCAACTCGATCTCGGTCGCCAAGGCCGGGATCACCGCGACCCTGAAGTCCCGGTGCGCGCTCCTCGGCGCTGCAAACCCGAAACTCGGTCGATTTGACCAGTTCATCCCGATCGGCGAGCAGATAGACATGCCGCCCTCGCTCCTCTCCCGGTTCGACCTCATCTTCGTGATGACCGACCAGCCGGAGGCCCAGCGCGACGGGGCCATCGCCCACCACATCATCAAGACTCATTCCGTCGGCGAGTTGATCAAGCAGCACGCATACACGCCGTTGCCTGACGTCGATGATGCATACATCCAGCGTGCGCTTGCGCCCGTCATACCCGACATCGATCCCACGCTCCTGCGGAAGTACATTGCCTACGCTAAAAGGACCTGTTTCCCCATCTTAAGCGACGGGGCGCAGGAGGCGTTGATCGCCTACTACATGCGACTCCGGGACCTCGCGAGCGGGAACAAACCTGTCCCGGTCACCGCCCGGCAGCTCGAGGCGCTGGTCCGCCTCGCGGAGGCGAGCGCCCGGATGCGGCTCTCGAACACCGTCGATACGGAGGATACCGACCGGATCCTCAAGATTGTGGACGCCTGTCTCCGGCAGGTCGCCTACGACGCCGAGACCGGGAACTTCGATATCGACAAGCTCGTGACCGGCGTCACAAAGTCACAGCGCGATATCATCCGGTCGGTCAAGGAGACGATCCGGAACGTCTGCGACGACTCCGGCGGCCAGGCGAGGGTCGATGAGGTCATCGATATCCTTGTGCAGCAGGGCTTCTCCCGCGACAAGGTCGAGCACACCATCGAGCAGCTGAAACGGGGCGGGGAACTGCTCGAACCCCGGCACGGGCTTATCAAGTTGATCGGGTAGGGGTCCTGCCCGCGAGGGACCCATAATGCTGCTCCAGGCGGGCCGTCTGAAGGATGAACGGCCCCGTCCCTCACCCCGGCCACCCTGCCTGTAAAAGGCCCAGTCCACCACGAGCATTGTGAGACAATCCAGATGGTCACCCTCCGGAGGTAGAGGGAGGCCTTCCCGGACGTTTCCCGGCGGGCGTGCTGCGGCCTCCACACTTCGGCGGCGAACGTCTCTCTCTCGCCGCTGCGCACAACCTCACGGAGAGGTGTCGTTTGTCTGGTAGGGTTAACTGCTCCAGGGTGACCGACCGGCGACCAGGAGTCTCCCTGGCGGCTGGCGTCCCCTTTCGTCGGGGTCCTGCTTTTCTGCTGCCATCCGGCACTCGGCGCTGCAAAATCGTATGTCCTCGGGCATGGCTTGCCGCTCCATCAAAACCTCTCGCCCGCAATATTCGCAATAGATTGGTTCCGGCATTACGACTCACCGGTGATAGGAGAGGCGCGCCGGGAGATAAATTTTTCCGCTGGTCGCAGAAAACTGCTTCGTGAATCCGATCTAAGCCGTTCTCGTCGATGAATCCGGTGGGAAAGGCCGGCGGGAGAGGTACGCCCTTAAGGCGAGTATGCCGGGGTGGTTTCATGCAGCCCGCTTCAGCGTAAACCGAAACGCCGCCCCTTCTTCCGGCTGGCCACGGCACTCGATCCTCGACCCGGACACTCCCACCGTAACGCGCAACAAGGGTCCGGACAGTCAACTGCCACCGGTTCCACGCCCCGCCTCCAGGGCCGGGATCGATCGCTCCGCTTTTTTAAACAACCGGCAGATGCGTGAAGAAACTGGAGGGAATGTATAAATAGATCCAGGCCCGGGTCTTTGTGTAGACCCGGACCGTATTCGCAAAACCGCGGAGGTTTATCCTATCCGTCCAGGGCCAGACTGCAGGGCTGGCACAAGGGCAATCTGGTGCTAACCCTTGAATATCGAAATTACTCAATGAATTGCGTGATAAATGACGATGAGTTCACGTTCACGATTCCTGATGGCGCATCGGTGGTGTATGCATGAAGATTGATCCTATTGTCAAAGAGGAATTGTGGCGTTCAGTTGCAACCTTTGGAGTCTCGCTTATCGTCACCGCGTTCATCATCACAACAGACTACCTCCCATTACCAGCATTTCTGTTGCTTCCCCTGCCATTGATGATCACTGCAGTAGTCGCCTGCGTTATGGTGTGGTATAGACGAAAAGAATGCCTTAACGACCCCGATCCAGCGAATATCCTTCTTCATGCGCTTCGATTGGGGAAGCATGGAGAAAGGAAGGCGGTCGATGGTGTTCTTCTCATCACGATCTTTTTGATCTATCTCTACGTGTCCCATGCGTATTCCATCAACCAGGTGCTCTGGCTCCCCGTCCTTCTCATCATCGGCATTTTTCTGACACGGATCGTCTTCACCGACGGCGGCGAGCACCGCGTCACCCTCGCACGATCGGTTGTCTTCTACCTCCTGGCTGCCGGGATTGTCCTTCTGCGCCGTCTGGCACTGGGGTATCCGGTTATTCCCACTCTCCAGGGGGTCATACTCGTCGGTATCATCGCTTATCCCATTCTCTACATCTGGGAACGGCGGCGTGGACAGGAGGTAGCGGACTGATGACTACCGTCTTTTTGCGATACTCATGACTCGTAATTATCTGCCGTTGCTATGGAAACCGTTACTCGCTCTTGCGACACCAGCCAGATCTTCTCGTTCTCACCCCTCCCGGGGGCACATCCTCTAATTACCATAAACCACAAACCTACTCTCATGTTCACCGACCGCGAGAAGGCGGCGTTTGAAGCCGGGATCAAGCTCGGCGCCCTCTACCACCAGTTCGTCGGGACGCCCATCGCCCGCGAGACCGCCGCGACGGTTGAAACCGCCATCGAGCAGGCCGTCGGCTTACAGCCCTACGTGACGGGGATCACCGTCCGGCTGAACCGCGATATGATGGTCTCGAACCGGTTCGGCTACTCGGAACTTGCCGGGCGGATGATTGACGCCGAGATCACGACCGAGGTCGGGGAGACCGTCTGCCGGGCCCGGCTGCACCTCGAAGACGACTACCCCATGATGGAGATCATCGAGTTTCATGAAACTACCCGAGATACCGATAACTGACGACCATATCCACATCGACCCGACAAACGGCCGGGGCGTCGAGGCCGCAAAGGACTTCCGGCGGAGCGGAGGGACGCACATCTTCCTCGTCTCAAAGCCCTCCTGGTCGCTCGGGGTCGAGCCTTCGTCGGGCGACGACTACCGGGCGGTCTTCGATGCGACGCTCCGGGTGGCCGATATGGTCAGGGAGACCGGGCTTGTCGTCTACCCGGTCCTCGGCGTCCACCCGGCGGAGATGAGCCGCCTCGCTGAACGGATGAGCCTGGACGCGGCCGCCGGCGTCATGATGGCAGGGCTCGATGTCGCCGCCCGCTATGTCGAGGAAGGGGAGGCCGTCGCCTTAAAGAGCGGGCGGCCCCACTACGAGGTTGCGCCGGAGGTGCTCGCGGCATCAAACGCGGTCCTCTTCCACGCGCTCGAACTCGGGAGTGTGTGCAACTGCGCCGTCCAACTCCACGCCGAGAGCGGGCCCTGCATCGATGTCGTCGATATGGCCGCGAAGGCCGGGATCCCGCTTGAACAGGTCGTCAAACACTTCGCAACCCCCGATACGCCGCTTGTGCCCTCCTTCATCGCGCGGCACGAGGATATACCGGCGCTCGCCCGGGCCGGGCGGCGGTTCACCATGGAGAGCGACTACATGGACGAGAATGCAAGGCCCGGCGCGGTTATCGGGCCGAAGTCGGTCCCGCGGTTCACGCGACGGTACCTACAAGAGGGACTGATAACCGAAGAGGATGCCTGGCGCATCCATGCCGAGACCCCGTCGCGCACTTACGGCGTAGATATCGTCCTTCCCTAGCAGAACAGCGCACCTTTTTGACGACTCCCGCCAAAGAGATCTGAAGATGTACTTGAAAGTGCACCGCATGCCGGGCGCCGGCGAGGTGGTTGCTGTCTGCGACTCCGAGCTCCTGAACGTCACCCTGATGCACGGAGACGTGGAAGTCTGCATCACCGGAGGGTTTTACGGCACGGAATGTGCCGCCGAGGAAGAAGTCAGAGAGGCTCTTACGGGTGCGACGAACGCGAACCTTATCGGGAAGCGCACCGTAGCCCTCGCCATCGCCATGGGGCTGATCACAGAGGAGGACTGCATCATGATCGGCGACGTACCCCATGTCCAGATATTCAGGATATAATCTATGACCATACTGACTAGCATCTGCCCCCGTTGCGGGGAGCCGACCGAGGAAGGGCTCTGCCCCCAGTGCCGGGCCGCGGACACCCGGTTGCTCACCTGCGAGACCCGTGTGATCGCGGTCTACTGTCCGGTCTGCGATTCGCAGAAGCGCGGCAAGACCTGGTCGGACCTGCGGATGCCGCGCGAGGACTTCATCGCCGAACTGGCTGTATCGGCGACGAGCATCCACACCGATGCGAAGGATATCAGGGTCACCGTCCGGTCGGAAGAGACCGGGCCGAACAGGACGACCTGTACCGTCGACGTAGAGGGGACCCTCTACTCGGTCCCGGTCCGGGGCACCTGCGAGGTCGAGATCCTCTGGCAGAAGGAGGCCTGCGACCGGTGCAGCCGCATATCCGGCGGCTACTACGAGGGGATCGTCCAGGTGCGGGCGACTGAACGGAAGATCAACGCCTACGAGCGTGAGATCGCCACGAATATTGCAGAACAGGCCGAAGAATCCCTCCAGGAGTCGGGGGACCGCCTCTCGTTCATATCAGACCTTGAGGAGTCAAAGGACGGTGTCGATATAACCGTCGGGTCCCAGCACCTCGGCCAGACGATCGCCCGGATGATAACGGGGGCGCTCGGCGGGCGGTATACGACCCATCCGAAACTGGTCGGCGAGAAGGACGGCAAGGCGCTCTACCGCGTCACCTACTCCATCCGCCTCCCCTACTACCAGAAAGGGGATGTGGGGGTATCCCGGGGCAACTACTTTGAGGTGCGCGATATCGACGGGCGGCGCCTCCGGGTCTTCGACCTGCAGACCGGCATGACCCGGACACTCGCCGAGGACGAGGTCGAGCGTCTCATAGGAAACATCCGTGAGGCCGAGTCTGCACTCGTCGTCTTCACGGAGCCGAATCTCGTGGGGCTCATGGACCCGAAGACCTACCGGACGCGGGAATTGAACCCGGTGCCCTGGACGTTCCCGGTGGAGGGGCAGCCGATCCGGGTGCTCCGCGACGAAGAGCAGGACCGCCTGGTCATCGTCGGGTGAGGTCCGCCATGCGTGCGCGGAAGGTGCCGGCGGGCGCCCTCGTCGGCCTCCTGGATGCGGAGTGGGTGGACCGCACCCGCAGGCCCTACGTCCGCGACGGCACCGCCTGGGTCCCGGTCAGGGAGGGGTATGCAGCCGATACGGACCTTCCCGAGCGGGAGGGTTACCGGGGGCGCGGTTACCACCTCGTCGGGGATATAGCGGTTCTCCACGGCGACGAGCCGTCGGAGGAGGAACTCACCGCGATCGTGGGGCACTGCCGCCCCCGGGGAGTCGTCAGGGTGAAAGGGTTTTCGGGCGCGATGCGCGTCCCGGATGTGGAGGTCCTCTACGGCACCGCCGGCGAGGTGCGGCACCGCGAACAGGGCTACACCTTCATCCTCGACCCGTGCCGGGTGATGTTTGCGCAAGGCAACCGCACTGAGAAGGCGAGGATTGCCTCCCTCGTCCGTCCCGGGGAGCGGGTTGCCGATATGTTCGCCGGGATAGGCTACTTCTCCATACCTGCAGCCTGTAGCGGCGCACGGGTCCACGCGATGGAGATCAATCCGACAGCATTTGAATACCTGCAGCGAAACATTATGGCAAACCATGTTGCGGACCGGGTCACGGCAGAGGTCGGGGACTGCCGGAGGCTGCTTGCCGGGGTCTACGACCGGGTCCTGATGGGGCACTTCGATGCCCCGGCGATGCTCGCCGAGGTCCTCGCCCACGTCCGGAGCGGAAGCGTGCTCCACGTCCACAGTATCGGGGAGCAGACGTGCGCGATCCGGGAAGCGGTGGCGGATGCCGGGTTCTCGGCGGCGATAACCGCCCGCCGGGTGAAGAAGTACGGCCCGCATGCGTGGCATATGGTGCAGGATGTGACAATATCGTGAAGAGACTTTCAGGAAAGACGGTGGTCCTCGCCGTGACGGGGAGCATCGCAGCCGTCGAGACGGTGAAACTCGCCCACGCTCTGCGCCGCCGGGGCGCGACGGTGCAGGCGGTTATGACCGCGGCAGCGGCGGGGATCGTCCATCCCGACGCCCTGACCTACGCGACCGGGCGGCCGGCGATAACCCGGATCACCGGCCTCGTGGAGCACGTCCTCTACTGCGGGGAGGGCGGGGCGGCGGACCTCCTGCTGATCGCTCCCTGCACGGCAAACACCATAGGAAAGATCGCCTCCGGTATCGACGATACCCCGGTCACGACCTTCGCGACGACTGCGCTCGGGCGGGGGATGCCGGTGGTGGTGGTCCCGGCGATGCACGAGAGCATGTACCGCCATCCCAGGGTCGCGGAGAACTTACGAAGGCTCCGCTCCTGGGGCATCGATATCGTCGACCCGAAGGTCGAGGAGGGGAAGGCGAAGATCGCCGATACCGACGTCATCGTCCTCCACGCTGAGCGGGCGGTCTCCGGCCGGCCGCTTCTCGGGAAAAGGGTCCTCGTCACGAGCGGGGCGTGTGCGGAACCCCTCGACGATGTCCGGGTCCTCACCACCCGGTCGACCGGGCGGATGGGTCAAGCGCTTGCGCTCGAGGCTTTCCGGCTCGGCGCCGACGTGACGGTGGTCCACAGCGGAACGTTCCCCTGTGTGCGAAACATCCCTGCCACGAGCGCCGCGGATATGCGCTCGGCGGTTCTCGCGGTCTGCCGCGAAGGGGTCGACATATACGCGAGCGCGGCGGCCATATCGGACTATGCCCCCGAGCGCCGCGAGGGGAAGATACCGAGCGGCTCGCCCCTGACGGTCAGGCTCGACCCCCTTCCGAAGGTCATCGACGAGGTGATGGCGGCCTTCCACCCCGTGACGGTGGCCTTCAAACTGGGCTGGCACGAGGAGGAGCGGGCGAGGGCGATGCTTGAATCGGGTGTGCGGATGGTTGTGGTGAACGCCCCGCCGGCGATGGGAGCGGCGGAGGGGTCGTTCCGTATCATGACCGCCGGCGGGGTTACCACCGTGACGGGGAGCAAAGAGGAGGTCGCGGCAGCGATATGGGCCGGACTGCTGTAGCCTTCTCCCCCGGGCATATATCCGGGTACTTCAGGCGCGTTGAGGGCTCGCTTCCCTCGAGCACCGGGAGCGTCGGGGCCGGTGTGGTCATCGATGAAGGGGTGCGCTCGACGGTCGTCCCCGCCGCGGAGACTGACGTCCGGGTTGTCCGGCGGGGCCGTGCGAGCACCGGGTCGCCGCCGGTCGAGTACGCTCTCGACCGTCTGGGGGTCGCCGCCCGCGTCACGACGGAGTGCCGGCTCCCCATCGGCGCCGGGTTCGGCCTCTCGGCGGCTGCGCTTCTATCGACGCTCACGGCTGCAAACCACCTCTTCGACCTCGGCCTCTCCGTAGACGAGGTGGCCGCCCGGGCCCACGAGGCCGAGGTCTTCCACCGCACCGGCCTCGGGGACGTCGCCGCGAGCCAGGCCGGCGGGGTCGTCTGCAGGACGGGCCCGGGCATCCACGCGGCGATCACCCGGCTCTATCCGGAAGAGCCCCTCTACGCCGTGAGCCTCGGCCCGCTCCCGACCGCCTCGGTCCTCTCGTCGCCTGAGGCGATGGCACGGATAGCCGCCGCGTATCCGGACCGCTGCCCCCGGGACCTCGCCGACTTCTGCCTCCTCTCGCGAGGGTTCGCCGAAAAGAGCGGGCTCATTGCGCCGGGGGTGCAGCAGGTGCTTCGCGCCTGCGACGCTCTCGCCGTCCCGGCGAGCATGACGATGCTCGGGAACGGCGTCTTTGCCTGCGGAGACGACGCAGAACGGGTACTTTCCCGGTTCGGGGAGGTCTACGGCCTCCGGGTCGCACGCCGCGGCGCATACCTCATCGAGATGAAACCATGATTCCGAAAGACCATCCACGTTACCGCTCTCTCATCGCCCGCGAACGGCTGGCCCGGTGTGCCCGTGAGGGCGTCGTCGCCCTGGAAGGGCTCGCCGCCCACGGGCGCGGGGAGGCATTCGACTACCTGATAGGCGAACGGACAACCGCGAGCGCGCTCCTCGCCGCCCGGACGGCCGCCGCCATGCTTCTCTCCGCCCGGCACGCGGTGATATCGGTGAACGGCAACACGGCGGCGCTTGCGGCCCGTGAGGTCGCGGCGCTCCAGCGGGCGAGCGGTGCGGACGTCGAGGTGAACCTCTTCCACCGGACGGAGGAGCGTATAGGGCTGATCACCCGGCTCCTCGAGGAGCACGGCGTC
Source organism: Methanoculleus sp. UBA303 (assembly GCA_002501655.1). Classification (GTDB taxonomy): domain Archaea; phylum Halobacteriota; class Methanomicrobia; order Methanomicrobiales; family Methanoculleaceae; genus Methanoculleus. Next base: position 14,352 of record DANY01000052.1, on the reverse strand, counting down.
CAGGTCCTCTCCGGGACCGCGGAACGGCTCGTCCCGCTCTCCCACGACCGCGGGCTCTGCCTCCCGGGGGGTATCGGGGACGCCGACGTGGTCCTCGTGCCGCTCGAAGACGGGGACCGCTGCGCGGCGCTCCGGGCGATGGGTAAGGCGGTCATCACCGTCGACTTAAACCCGCTCTCCCGGACCGCCCGGACGGCAACCCTGACCGTCGTCGATGAGGTGACCCGTGCTATTCCCGCGATCACCGCGGCGTGCGCCTCCCTTGACCCCGGCGAGCGCGAACGGCTGGTCACCTCGCTTGACAATACCTATCTTCTCCGGGCGGCAATAGATGAGATGAGAGAGAGACTGGCCCATGCTCTGGAGTGAGGTGTACCGCCCGAAGCGGTGCGATGATATCATCGGACAGGATGAGGTCGTCCGCTACCTCGTATCGTTTGCGGACGCCCGGAGCGTGCCCCATATGCTCATCTCCGGCCCGCACGGCACCGGGAAGACCGTGGCCGTCGAGTGCCTGGCGCGAAGGCTCTACGGTGAGGACTGGAAGGCGAACACCACCATCTTCAGCGCCGCCGACCTTCTCGGGAGGGGGAAGAGTGCTCTCGAGGCGGACGAGCGGTTCGCCCTGGTCTACCGCAAAGACCAGAGCCTGATCGTCAACTTCAAGTACATCGTGAAGTGGTACGCCTCGATGCGCCCGCTCGACGCCGACTTCAAACTGATGGTCTTTGAGGACGCCCATGCCCTGACGTTTGAGGCGCAGCAGGCCCTGCGCCGGACCATGGAGCGCTACAGCGCCACCTGCCGGTTCGTCTTCGTCACCACCCGGCCGTCGACGATCATACCTGCGATTGCGTCGCGGTGCCTGCCGCTCTTCTTCGCCCCGCTCGAGAGTGGGATCGTCCGCGCTCGCCTCGAGGAGATCCTCGTCGCAGAGGCGGCCACATGCCCCGCCGACGACCTCGACCTGATCGTCCACGCTGCACAGGGCGACCTGCGGCGGGGGATCATGTACCTGCAGCTCGCGGTCGGGTCGGGAAAAGACCTCGACCTCGCGGAGGTATCGCGCTCAGAGACCGGGAACGTGGCAACTTCCGCTTTCAACGCGCTCCGAGCCGGCAACTTCGACGCCGCCCGCCGGATCGTCGAGTCGCTCATGATCGAGTACGGCCTCGCGGCGCGGGAGGTCGTCCACGAACTCCGGCAGGTGGTCAGGCGCGAGTACAACCACCCGGCACTTGCGATCGCGCTCGCCGACGCGGACCACCGGCTCTGCCACAACGCAAACGACTTTGTGCAGATCAATGCACTTCTTGCCCGGATAGCCCGGGAGGTGTTCAGTGAAGAAAGTACAGCAACACTATGATGAGGTCGCTGATATCTACGACGACCGCTACGACGGCAACCGCGGGAAGTATTACCACCGGCACATATCCGATCACGTGATGAGCGTTCTCCCGAAGAGAGGGTTCCTCCTCGACCTCGGGTGCGGGACCGGGCTCTTCGTGCAGCGCTATGTCGAGGAGGGCGGAGAGGCGGTGGGCCTCGATATCAGCCCGGGGATGGTCCGGCATGGGCGGCAGCGCTGTCCGGAGAGCGGGTTCTGCGTCGGGACCGCCGACGTCCTCCCGTTCCGGGACGCCACCTTCGACGCCCTTGCGAGCCTCCTCGCCTTCAGTTACGTCACCGACCCGGAGGCGATGCTCCGGGAGTGCTACCGGGTCTTGAAGCCCGGCGGCCGGATCGCGATCTGCACTCTCTCGCGGACGGTCTTTACGAGCCTTGTCCCCGTCATCTACCAGGTAGGAGAGAAGGTCGGCCTGAAGAAGGTGGGTGTGGGGGACTTTGACGAGCACTACTACACCAACGCCGAGATTGCCTCTCTCCTCGGAGCGGCCGGGTTTGACGACGTATCGGTCGGCAGGTGCTCGTTTGCGCACTTAAACCTTGCAGATCCGGTCTTTAACCTCGCCCGGAAGGTGGAGCCCTTCGTTGAGGAGAACCTTCCCTACCTGGCCTACAACGTCTGTGCGGGCGGGAAAAAACCGGAAGGTTAGGCCACTGTGTGGGCGGGATGCAGGAGTCACTCCCTGCTCCTACCCACCAGGCCGCATGAAATGGCTCCATTTTACGATGCAGAGACGATAACGGAATCGTTATATCCCGCCTCCCCGAACCACTCCCCATGGAGCCGGTCGATATCGTCCTGACGAAGGATACGTTCGAGGTTCTCGCATCCGGAACCCGGCTCACTATCCTGAAAACCCTGAATAAACGCAGGATGACGGTCACGGAGCTCGCGGACGACCTCGACCTGGCAAAGTCCACGATCCATCACCACCTGCAGAGGCTTGCCGACGCCGGTTTTGTCGCCGCCGGGGAGGACGGGCACGCCTGGGTGTACTACGCGCTCACGCCGGAGGGGCGGGCCCTCCTGCAGCCGCACGGCAGCGCCCGGGTCCGGATCATCCTGACGGCAGGACTGGCGAGCCTCGCCGGAGGGGTCTGTGCCCTCGCGGCCTTCCTGACGGCGCCGGTCCGGGAAGTGCCGGTGCCCCCGCTCGCGGGAGGGGGAGTCCCGGTCCCGGAGGGACCTCCCGTGGAGCTGCTCGTTGCCGGGATCGCGCTTGTGGTTATCGGGGGAGTCCTCGTGACGTATGCCTGCGTCCGGTGGCGGGAGATGCGTGCAGCGACGCAGTCTCCCAATCCTGCGTGTGAGGAAGTTACGTGACTGATATAGTTTTTGAACCCGTTCGACCGGGATCGAACGTTTTCGCCGGTATTATCGTCTTCCTGCAGAAAGACTCCGTGTGGATGCCCGAAAGTTACCCGGCTCGCGGATCACCGGCCACCTCGATGCCATCCACGGGAGAGAACGATGAAAAGACTATTGATCTCTGGAATAGGCATCCTGGTTCTGGCGCTCATTGTTGCGGGACTGGCTGTCTGTGGGATCGTACCTCTGAGCACGACTTCAGTCTCCGGTGAATCCGTAGCCGACGATAGCGTGGCGGCCGGGAACAACCGGTTCGCGTTCGACCTCTACCAGCAGCTTGCTAACGACCCGGCGCATGCGGGAGATAACCTCTTCTTCTCGCCCTACAGCATCTCGTCGGCCCTCGCGATCACCCGCGAGGGCACCCGGGGCACGACCGCCGACGAGATCGAATCGGTGCTGCACCTCCCAACGAACGATACTCTCCGGCGGGCGGGGTTTGCCGGGCTGGATGCCAGCCTCAACCGGAGGAGCGGCAACTACACCCTCCGCACCGCAAACGCCCTCTGGGCGGAGGAGACCTACCCGTTCCTCCCGGACTACACTGGGATTGCCGAACGCTGGTACGGGGCGAACGTCACGAACCTCGACTTCGTCAACGACCCCGAGGGGTCGCGGGAGACGATCAACCGGTGGGTGGAAGAGCAGACCGAGGATAAAATCCGCGACCTTCTCCCAGCCGACTCGATCGACGACCTCACCCGGCTCGTGATCACGAACGCTATCTACTTCAAGGGTACCTGGGTCAAGCAGTTCGATCCCGCCGAGACGACGGAGGAGGCGTTCCGGATCGCTCAGGACGAGACAGTGCAGGTCCAGATGATGCACCGGACGGACGAGGATGCCATATACGGATATACCGAGACCGGGACCCTCCAGGTGCTCAGGATGCCGTATGCGCACGGGAACGGAACGGAACTCTCGATGCTCGTCCTCCTCCCGAAGGAAGACAACCTGACGGCAGCAGAAGAGGTTCTCGACGTCGGGACGCTCACCGGGATCCGGGATTCGCTGACCGACCGGCGCGTCAGGGTCGTCTTCCCGAAGTTCACGCTTGAGACGGAGTACAGTCTCCCGCAGGCGCTCGCAGCGATGGGGATGCCGACGGCGTTCACTGATGCGGCCAACTTCTCGGGGATGGACGGCACGGATATGCTCTTCATCAGCGATGTCGTCCACAAGGCGTTCGTCGACGTGAACGAGGAGGGAACCGAGGCAGCGGCGGCGACCGCCGTCATCATCGCGGGCGGGGGGGCTGTAGGTCCGGAGACCGCACCCATCTTCCGTGCGGACCACCCGTTCGTCTTCCTCATCGTCGAGAAGGACTCCGGCACGATCCTCTTCATGGGGAGGGTCGTCAACCCCGAAAACCCGTGAGGGGAACGGGGGGCTGCTCTCCCCTCCCCCGTCGGCGTGCCCTCCTGTCCCGCCGCCTCGAGGCCCGCCGCATACCCGGGATCGGAGGAAAGAGCGCGATTCATGACGACGAGGCCGTTGCCAAGGACGTCGCCCTGCTGCCGGCAGATGAGGAGGACGACATCCCTCTGACCGAGGATATCGATCTCGTCGACCTCGGCGTGCGTGTCCAGCAGATGATGACTGGAAAAGAGTTCTACAACCGTTGCTCCCTGCGTTAATGACTAAACCAACACCAAGGAGCAGGGTTACTCTGGATGTGGTAACCCTGTTACCATCAAACTTATCCCTGAAAAGCCCAATACTCCAATTACACAAGGGTGTGTAACGTCATGCTGGTCACATTTGAAGTAACCTATGCTGAAGGATGGTGGAGCGCCAGCGCACATGCACCTGAAAATGCCATCTATACCCAGGGCAAGAGCGTTGGAGAACTCATCGACAACATCCTGGAAGCAACGTCGCTCCATTACACGGGAGAACTCGAAGCGGGAGAACAGATCACCATTGTAACCAGATACAAATCAGAAACTCACGAACAGGAAAGCCACATCCCATCAAATTTCGAATACAAGGTCGATATCATTGCCGCGGCACCCGGTTGTTAGTGGGTTTGAGACGATCAAAGTCCTTGAAAAACTTGGATTTTCTTTTCTCCGGCAGGTCGGAAGTCACGTCCAGATGCGTAAAGTTGTTGGAGGTGAACGACTCCGGGTTACTGTGCCCCTTCACGACGAACTCAGCACGGCCACACTCAACACAATCGTCACCGACGTTGCAGAATTTGAGGGTATGACAAGAGAGCAAATCTACGATCTCTTACGATAACCCTCCTCTGAAGACAACAAATACCCCTCCTCCGATCGAGAATACATCCGATTTGCTCACGAAGAGCGGAGCCGGGAGAGGATCCGGAGCTTCTTTGCGAGCGCCGCTTCCGCCGCCCGCTCGACTCCCGCCTTCATCTCCTCAAAATCCCTTTTATCTTCGTCCACGACCTTCTTGACCGGGGTGTAGGCCGACTCCCGGAACCGGGGCGTGAAGTCCCGGATCTCGCCGTCGACCGAGAGGACCGATTCGGGCTCTCCTTCCTCGACATAGCCGACCTCTTTCATAGCGACACCTGCGGACTCGACGACCCGCCGGATCGCGGGCGCGAGCTCCGGCGGCGCGACGACCAGGAGGGCGTCGAGGGATACGCCGAGGTAGTCGATCTCGAGGGTATCGAGCATCTTAAGGACCTTCGGCTGCACGAGCGTCCGGAGTTCGTCCTCGACGACGACGATCCGGCACCCGGCGGTCTCGGCCATCTCGTAGGCGTCGCCCCGGAGCCCGCCGTTCGTGACGTCGGTCATGGCATGGATGCCGGGGAGGATGTCGCTTGCGAGGAGCGCCTCGCAGGCCTTGAGGAAGTGGAGGTTGATCGTCTCCTCAACGACGTCGGGGAACCCGGAGTAGATCGCGGCGGTGGCGATGGTCCCGCCGCCGGCCCCCTCGGTCATGAGGAGGACGTCGCCGGGGGCGATCTGTTTCCTGGCCGTGAGGTGGTTCGCGACGCCGACGGCGCCGACGCAGCCGGTCATCCGGGTCCCGAGCACCATGTCCCCGCCGATACGCAAGGTGGAGCCGGTCACGAGGGGAACGCCCATGGCCTCACCGACAGCGGAGACGCCCGCCGTGTAGTCGAATATCTTCGCGACGTCGCCGTCGTCGGCGACGTGGATATCGGAGAGGAGGGCGACGGGCTTTGCGCCCATGACGTAGACGTCCCGGAGCGTCGCCCGGGTGACGTGGAACCCGGCGAGGAAGGGGAAGTCGGAGAGGCGGGAGTGCATCCCGTCGACGGTGGTTATGATATAGTCCCCTCCGGCACAGACGGCGCCTGCGTCGTCCATCTCGTCGACACCGACCGCGGCCGACGTCCGACCGATGATGCGGGCGAGCTGCCGGTGGGCGAAGAAGTCCCCGGACCCCCGTGATCCGACGCCGAACTCACCCATGGTCGAGCCGGAGGGCTCAAAGGTGAAGAGGTCGCCGGAGAGACCGGTCGAGTTCTTCGCTTCGGTTAGGACCGCCCGGGCGAACGCCTCGGCGTAGGCGGGGGTTATGCGGTGGCGCTTGATGGAGAGCACATCCCGGGAAAGAAGGCGCACGATATCGTCGTCAGGGGCGCCGGCAGCGAGGTGCCGGCGGCTGATCTCTTCTACATCCATTGTAAGAGTAGTCGATGCAAAACCAGATAAAAGGAGTGGCGTGGGACAGGCAAAGATTCAAGCGGATCTACGCCGACAATTGAAGAATGACGGATGCGCAGATGATCGCCGCATGCTCCATCGCCGGTTCCGACTCGGGGGGAGGGGCGGGCATCCAGGCAGACTTAAAGACGTTTACGGCGCTCGGCATCTGGGGGCTGACGGTCATAACAGCAGTCACGGCCCAGAACACCCACGAGGTGCGAGGGACCTGGATGCTCCCCCCGGAGGCTGTGCGGGCTCAAGTGGAGGCGGTCGCCGACGACTTCGCGGTCGGGGCATGGAAGACGGGGATGCTCGGTAACGGCCCCAACACCCGGGCCGTTGCGGAGGCCCTGCCCGACGGGGCCGCCCTCGTCATCGACCCGGTGATGATATCGACGTCGGGCCACCGGCTCCTCGCGGAGGACGCCGTCGCGGATCTTGTGGAACTGCTCATCCCCCGGGCGGAGGTCGTCACCCCGAACCTCCCGGAGGCGGAGGTGCTTGCGGGTATGCGGGTTGCGACCCTGGACGATATGGCCGAGGCGGGCCGGCGGATCCTCGACCTCGGCGCCGGGGCCGTGGTGGTGAAGGGGGGACATCTCGCCGGCGGTGCGGCGGTCGACATCCTTGTCGACCGGGATGGTGTGATGCGGCTCTCCGGTAAGCGTTATCCCTACTCGGTGCACGGGTCGGGGTGCTGCTTCTCTGCGGCGCTCACCGCACACCTTGCCCGGGGAATGCCTGCGCGCCACGCGTTCGCCGCGGCCCGGGAGTTCATTGATACGGCCATCCGGGAGGCGGCGGGTGGGCCCGGGCCCGTCAGGATCGTCAATCCCGGGGGAACGATCTTTTGCTGACACAGAAATAATATTTCGCCACATAGGCATAATTTTGATTTTTATATCCTCTTTTTTACGAAATCCTTCTTCTTTTATCACCAGACGGAACCCCGGTGAAAACCCTGTATTCCTCCCATTATCAAGTAGAAATAGTAAATACCCTTCTGATTGTTTAAAAACAAATCCGGAATTTTAATAACCAAGAGCCTGCAACTACTGTAAGAATGGATGAGATCGACGATGCGATTCTTCGGGAGCTGCAGAGGGACGGGCGGATGCCTATGGCAGAGCTCGGCTCGATGCTGGGCATCGCACCGTCAACGGTCTTTAAACGGATCGAGAAGTTAAAGAACGCCGGTATCCTCGAACGGTTCACGATCGTCATCAACCAGAAGTGTTTTGAGCATACCCTGGTCGCTTTCCTGAACGTCAGGGTCCACCCGGACGGAAAGCCGGAGGTCGAGGAGTTTATGCGGGACCACCCGGACATCCTTGAACTCTACGAGGTGCTGGAGCCCGGGGACTTCTTTGTCAAGGTCCGGGTGCAGAACATATCCGAGTTGAAGCGGAGCGTGCTCATCCCCCTCTCCGGCCTTCCGGGGGTGAAGGATATCCAGACGATCATATCGGTGAGGAAGGTCAAGGAACAGACATAGGTGGAATTGAATGCAGATTGAGATCATGCAGCAGATGCTTGCGGTTGTGACGCTTCTCCTGGGGGCGCTCCTCATCGCCATCATCTTCAACGCCTACCGGATTGTCAGGCAGCAGACGCTGCTCTACTTCATCTACGGGCTTTTTACGCTGATCGTGGGGATAACGTTTGCCGACCTCGTGAGCGTCTTTACGCCTGATGAGTTCATCATCCTCTGGTCGGCGGTCTTCTCTCGTATCGTTGTAATCCTCGGCCTCTGCGTGATGGCCTATGGTGTCCTGAGAGGGTGAGATGCGCACCGGTACCTCATTTGCCCGGGACTGGCAGTTAATCAAGGTAGCCCGGTCCCTGCGGCGGCACGACGTCGCCGGGCCGCTCGTGCGGAACCTCCTTCGTGACGCCTCCCCCGACCTCGTGAAGCAGGTCGCCGCCATCGCCGGGCGGCTCGGCGCAGAGGATGGAAAGGCCCTCCTCGCCTGCAACGAGGAGCAGTTCGATCCCCCCACCCTGATGGAGGGGCTCCTCCTGATGTGGGGGATCCCCTGTGAGCCGAGAGATGCCGCTGACGGGAGCGTCGCGATCACCCTCGGGGGCGACGGCGCAGCGATCCGGGAGACATTTGCAGACGTTCGGGTGGCTGCACCCTACCTCGCCGGCTACGCCGGGGCGCTCCAGCCCGACGCGGTGCTCGAACCCGGTGCCGGGGGCAGGATGACGATCCGGTTCCCGCCCCGCGAGTAGGGCAGAAGCACGACTTCTTCCTCCGGAACCTTTTTGCAAATAGTTATCTCCGATCGGGTTCGTCTCTCTCTAGAGAAGTTCATCGTCCGGAGGACGTTATATGGAGAGAGAGAAGACACGATCGTGCCAGAGTTGCGGGATGCCGATGGGCAGATAGGAGGATTTCGGGACGGAAGCGGACGGCGCGCCATCGAGGGATTACTGCACCAACTGCTACCGGGGCGGGGCGTTCACGGCACCCGGCATCACCATCGACGAGATGGCGAAGGTCGCCGGGGCGGCGTTGTCGCAGGTGTATGCGATCCCTCAGGAGAAGGCGGAGAGGTTCGCGATGGAGCAGATCTCGTGCCTGAAGCGGTGGACCGGGCGGGAGATTGCGACCTGCGAGAGCTGCGGGATGCCCCTTGCCCGGGACGAGGATGCCGGGACGGAGGCGGACGGGTCGCGGAGCGCGATCTACTGCACCTACTGCTACCGGGACGGGGGGTTCACCGAACCGGGCCTTACGCGGGAAGAGGCGGTCGGGAGGTATGCGCCGATGATGGCCGAGAATCTCGGGATGCCCCCCGCGAAGGCGGAAGAGATGGTGCGGCAGTACCTCTTGACGCTGCCACGGTGGCGGGAGTAAAGACCGGTCGGTCCGGCCTGGTATCCGGGAGAAGCGGACCCGGATCCTCGCGATAGCCAGGCAGCATGGCGCAACGAACATGAGGATCTCCGGGTCGCCCTCCGGCCCCACCCTGGGCGACCTCGACCTCTGGGTGGAGCTGGAACCGGGCAGTGCACCATTGCCTCTAACATTTCATGTGCACTGTTGCCTCTCGCGCGAAGCCCGCGTGCGACTGGTGATCCGCCCCACACCTGCAGATGGAGATGGCTTAATGCAGTAGTTCGCCCGACCCTTACAGGGATAGTTATATGGACATATTGTAAATTGTATTTACAATATGTCCATGCATGTGCAGGGGGTGAAGCCCATCATCAGGCGGGATGCTGAGGAGAAGATCCGGTCACTCGCTCTTGGATTTCCAGCGGTATCTGTTATCGGCCCCCGCCAGTCAGGAAAGACAACACTTGTTCGATCGGTGTTCCCGGAGTTGCCCTATGTATTACTGGAAGATCCTGACACCCGTGCCTTCGCAGAGGAGGATCCACGTAGTTTTCTTGCACAGTACGAGAAGACCGGAGCGGTCTTTGATGAGGTGCAGAGGGTTCCGGAGCTTTTTTCGTATCTTCAGGGTGTTCTTGATGCGCATACGGGGCCGGGACGGTTCATCCTCACCGGGTCCCAGAACTTCCTGATGATGGAGCAAATATCCCAGTCGCTTGCCGGTCGGGTCGGGATCGTCAAACTCCTTCCTCTCTCGATGAGGGAACTTGCCAGTGCCGGCATTGAGACGGGACGGTACGAGGACCTCATCTATGCTGGTCTCTTCCCCCGCCCCTACAGCAGCAACATTCACCCGGCAGACTTCTATTCGTCGTATATTCAGACGTACCTCGAGCGCGATCTCCGCCTTCTCAAGCAGGTGCAGAGCCTCTCGGCATTCCAGACGTTCATGAAGATGTGCGCTTATCGGTCCGGACAGGTAGTGAACTACTCGTCCCTCGCGAATGACTGCGGCATCTCCCATAACACGGCGAAAGAGTGGTTATCCCTTCTTGAGACATCGTTGTTGATCGTCCTGATCAGGCCCCACCACAAAAACTTCAATAAACGACTTGTGAAGATGCCGAAACTCTACTTTACGGATCCCGGTCTTGCCTGCCACCTGGCCGGGATACAGAGTGCCGACGATCTTTCTTACCATCCCCTGAAAGGCGGGCTCTTTGAATCGCTCATTATATCCGAGTTTCTGAAGTTCCGGTTTAACCGGGGCAAAGCGTCCAATCTCTACTTCTGGCGGGACAAACTCGGGCATGAGATCGACTGTATCATCGAATATGATGGATGGGATCCCATCCCGGTCGAGATCAAGTCGGGCAGAACGGCAAGCTCCGACTTCTTCAAAGAGATCACGTACTGGAACAGGCTTTCCGGCAACACCCCTGATCGATCGTTTGTGGTCTATGGGGGCGATCAGTCCCAGCGTCGAACTGCAGGGCAGCTGGTCGGATACCGGGAGCTGGAACCGGTCGTCTCGTACCTGAGGTGAGTGTCCGGCGGGACGTATCTGACGGGGGCCTGCCCGGGGGGTCGTCCTGCCGGCAGGCTATCGACGTGGCGATCCGGGATTGATCTGCTCATCCACTTCATGGGCGCTCCTCCCCCGTCGCCCGGTCGATGTGGTGACCGAAGCGGGGCTCCGTGAGCGGATCCGCTCAAGGGTCGTACGTGAGGCGCGGCCCTTAACCGTGAGCGAGTATTGGATGTCCTGGAAGCCATTGAACGGATTCGGAAAGGTATCAGCCCGGGGTCGTGATTACTTCTATGACGACGAGATGGCGCAGGTCTGGGTGATCTACCATCTCCAGATCATCGGGGAAGCGGTGCGGGGTCTCTCTTCGGAATTCAGGACCGCAACCCCGGACATCATCGGGATGAGGAATATCCTTATCCACCACTATTCTGGAATCGACCGGGATGCGGTCTGGAATGTGATCGAGGATAACCTGCCGGCGCTGAAACGTCAACTCTCGTGCCGGGCTCAGGAGCAGCGGCTCATAGATTGTGGAGCCGCTGACACCACAATCTCACGCTGCAGGAAAGATACCCATCTCAATACTTTCCTTTACCCCCGTGACATGTGGATTTCTTCAGTGTATGCGTCGCAGGCGTGATACGGAGAGCCTGTTTGCGATAAGGAATCTGTATATAATCATCCGACGCATGGGATCGTACGATGTCCCCATCCGAAGTCGTCCC
>DANY01000052.1:2025-2643 GCA_002501655.1 Methanoculleus sp. UBA303 | reverse complement strand
CGTCCATACCATTCTCTTTACGGTGAGGGCAGCCCTTCCCGAAAAAGGCCGGGAGAGAAGGGATCTTCCCTTTTACTGGTATAAATACGGCCCCTATTCCGAGGTCGTCGAGTCTTCGATCAAGGCTCTGACGCTTCAGGGCATCCTCCGGGAAGAGGAGACAGAGACCGGCAAAACCCTCCTCGTGCTCAGCGCTCGCCCCGCCGCCGTGAGCAGCGTATGCGAAGACGATGCCTCCGCCGTCGTCGGGCGCGTCGTCAGGGAGATCGACCCCTGTGACATTGAGGCCTTCGTCAACCGCATTTACCGGAACCATGCACCATACGAGTTCATGCCCCGTTATAGAGTGAATTTTCTCGCCCCGTTTAAGGACTATCTCGCAGCGCACCCGGAAGGTCAGCGCACGCTCAACCAGTGGTACCCGGGCGAGGGCAACCCCAAAACCCCGGATATTGACCGCCTGGAAGACGCTCTCTACAGGTGCGAAGCCGTGCTCGTGGAAGAACCCCTCTTTGAGAGGTTCAACGAGGAATTTACGGCATACGTCTCGGGAGCCGGGAAAGCGTTCGATATCGCCAGAAAGGACGAATCGATCGCGTACCCGGTCATAAGAGCGAC
>DANY01000052.1:0-1770 GCA_002501655.1 Methanoculleus sp. UBA303 | reverse complement strand
GGTGAGCGCCTATAACAGGTGTGTCCGTGAATCCGCCCGCCGCATCCCTCCCCGGGAATCGGATGAGCGCAGAAAGAGGATCCTCTCCTCGCTGATCGAGGGGTACTTATCCGGCTGATGCCCGACCATGGCCCCCCATCATTTTCTCGACGCAAACATCCTTATCGGCTCCCTGGTCGAGTGGGACGGGCAGCACCGCCATACGCACCGCTACATGCAGCAGGAGGGGTTCCGGCGGCATACCAGTGAGAGGGTCTACCTCTGCCGGGCTCACCGTCCGGGATCCCGGGGCGTTTCTTGCTGGTGACGATGTTGATCGGGGAGGCAGGTATATATCTCCTGCTCCCGATAGAATCCTTTGAACAGGCATGCCCGTCACAATGGATGTGATCCGGAAGAAGCGGACCAGGATCCTCGCGATAGCCGGGCGGCACGGCGCAACAAACCTGAGGGTCTTCGGGTCGGTCGCCCGGGGCGATGCGGGGCCGGAGAGCGACCTCGACCTCCTCGTCGAGTTGGAGCCGGGCAGGAGCCTTCTCGATCACATCGCGCTCATCCAGGACCTGGAGGAGGCTCTCGGGTGCAAGGTGGACGTGGTGACCGAAAAAGCGCTCAAGGAGCGATACAAAAAAAGGATTCTCGATGAGATAATAGCCTTATGAGGGGTGAGAACGAGCGGCTCCTGGATATTCTTGAGGCGATCAGCGAGATAGAGCGATATGCGGTCCGGGGCCGGGAAGCGTTTCTGGAGGATGAACTGGTGCAGGTCTGGATGGTTCACCACCTCCAGATAATCGGGGAAGCAGCTGCACGTCTTCCTCCAGATCTGCGAAGCGCTTCTTCCCGGGTTCCCTGGAAGCAGGTTGTCGGCCTCCGGAACGTTCTGGTCCATGCATACTTTCGCGTGGATCTCGATGAACTATGGGTGGTTGTGGACCGTGATATCCCTGTGTTCAAGGAGGAGATCACAACGCTTCTCTCCGCCCTCACCGATAAGGAAGGATCCGGGTAGCCCCTCTTCTGCCGGGAGGAGCATCACCCCTTTCGTATGAAAATGACCCCCGATATTTTCATCCGGTATGCCTGTGGCCCCGCGGGCATCATGTGGTTTTTTCTACCCTTCCTGGAGCACACTCACGTAATGGAACGACGATTTGACGCATACTTGATCAGAATCGGAAATGCGGCCGTTGCCCGGGTATCGCGTCTCGGGAAGCGACTACCGGTACGGTAGGGGTTTTGAGAAGACCGAAGGTCTTCCGAGTGTGTGAGCGAAAGCGAGCACGAGAAACCCGGAGAGTTTTGAGAGGGGCCCGGGAGGGGGCGGGCCCTCTCCCGGCAGAAGGGTTCAGGGATAACCTCGCAAATACTACGCATCGTTACGCATCATCATGCAGATAGATGTATCAGTAGCCAGGTCATCGGGGAGCAGCATACTCTCTATGGGAGGAAGATAGTCTCGACACTGTCGCGAGAATCGGTTGGGGAGTACAGAACGGATGAGAAAGAATGTGCGCCAATTTCGGGTTGCCATTGAACATCGATGGCAGCCGCCCCGGGGGCCCGGGAACGGGCAGGAGGATCCGCAAAACCCCTATATAGTGCTGTAGACAATTCTCCCGTGGGGTGATCAAGGTCTTGAGGCCAGATACAGATCCAAAAACCGGTAGTGCCCTACGAAACAACTGGTCATCTGAGATCCCATCCTGGTGTTCCCGCTTGCATGCAATCCGGGGCACGGCTTTCCATAGGGTATCGCCATGACTGCCC
>DANY01000013.1 GCA_002501655.1 Methanoculleus sp. UBA303 | reverse complement strand
TTGCATGCAAGCGGGAACACCAGGATGGGATCTCAGATGACCAGTTGTTTCGTAGGGCACTACCGGATTTTGAGCACCTGATGCACGAATGCCGACCCCGGGGACAGATACTCAACCCCCCCGCGGCCTGAGCCCCTTAACAGCCGGTCCGTGGATCACCCTGCCATCGGCGGAGTAGCGGGAGCCGTGGCAGGGGCAGTCCCAGGTCTCTTCGGCGCTGTTCCATGCGGTGACGCACCCCATATGGGTGCAGGTGGGGTTGACCGCGTGGACCCGGCCCTCCTGGTCCCGGAATATCCCCGTCTTCTCTCCCTCGATCATCAGGATCCTCCCCTCCCCGGGCCCGACGTCCGCGAGGTCCCCGGAAGGCCGGGATATCGCTCCGCCGACGTACTTCTCGGCCACCTCGATGTTGTGCACGAGGAACCGCCGGACCGATGCCGCCGGTTTGAACCGGTCGGGGGCGTAGACCTCTGCCCAGGGGTTCTGGCGTCCCTGAACCATATCAGCAAGGATAGTCGCGGCCGCGGTGCCGTTGGTCATCCCCCACTTGTGGAAGCCCGTTGCGATGTAGACATTCTCGTGGCCGCTGGCGAGGGGGCCGATGTAGGGGACGCCGTCGATGGTGATGTAGTCCTGCGCGGACCAGCGGTAGTCGACGGACCGAACCGGGTAGACCGTCCGGGCGTACTCCTCGAGGCGGCGGTAGTGCTCCCTCGTATCCACGTTCTCGCCGGTTCGGTGGCCGAGGCCGGTGACAAGCACCAGTTCGCCCCCACTGGCGGGCTGCGACCGCCACGAGTGGGCGGGCCCTTCTGCGTTGATGAACATACCGTCCGGGAACGGCTCGCCGGTCCGGACGCCGAGGACATAGGAGCGCGACGGCTCCATCCGCGCATAGTAGAACCCCGGGCCGTCGTAGAAGGGATAGTGCGTGGCGAGGACCACGGATCGGGCCGTGACGGTCCCCTGCTCCGTCCTGACCATGCATCGGTCCCTGTCGTCCAGCACCTCGAGTGCCCGGGTCGTCTCGAAGATGTGGCTTCCGTCGCCCGGTATCAGGGAGGCCAGCCGCAGGAGGTACTTCAGGGGATGGAACTGCGCCTGGTTCTCCAGGATGACCGCACCGTAGGTTCTCGCGGGGAGCGGGATATCGTCCACGAACGTCGCCGGGAGGCCGAGGCTTCGTGCCGCGTCCGCTTCGGCCGCGACAAGGTCGCGAGACTCCTCCGACTCCGCGTAGGTGTAGGCAGGTTTCCGGACAAAGTCGCAGGGGATGTCGTAGCGCTCGACAAACGATGCTATCGTCTCGATAGCGGCCTGATTCGCGTCGGCGTACTGGTTTGCCTGCCCGCTCCCGAACCGGTCGATGAGGTGGTGGTAGATGAGCCGGTGGAGCGCCGTGACCTTCGCCGTCGTGTGGCCGGTCACCCCCCTGCAGATCCTGCCCCCCTCGATCACGGCAACCGTATAGCCCGCCTGCTTCAGCAGGACAGCGGTGGTGATCCCGGCGATGCCGCCGCCCACGACCGCCACATCGGTCTCCAGGTTCCCCGGCATGAGGGGATACGACGTCTCCGGGGCTGTTTCCATCCAGAACGACTCGTGCCTGCCCGGCAGGCCATATCCCATACCCGGCTCGTGCTCCATGCGAAAACCTCCTTCTGCCCGCCCGCTCCTCACTCACGGCGGTAACCGCTCCCCATTATGCCGGGGCCATATATAGGTATGGGACCGGGAAGGGGAAGGGGTGCTCCCGCGGAACTACCTCCGGACGACCTCCTTCTGTACAAGGTCCTTCACCGTGGGGCTCTCGATCACCCTTCCGTAAGCGTCGTAGCGGGAGCCGTGGCAGGGGCAGTCCCAGGACTTCTCTGCGTTATTCCAGGCGACGGTGCAGGCCATGTGCATGCAGGTCGGGTCCAGCGTGTGGACTCTGCTGTGCTCATCCCGGTAGACTGCAACCTGCTGTCCGTCGATCAGGACAACCTTCCCCTCCCGGGGCGGTATCGCCGCGACCTCCCGGTCGATGCGGGCGGCGTCGACCTCGAACGCCCCCCCGGCAGACTGAAGGCTCTTCTGCACCCGGTCGGGGTACTCAGGCTGTTCCTTGAACCGCGCAGGATCGAAGACCTCCATCCAGGGATTGGAACGACCCCGGATCAGGTCCGTGAGGATCATCCCCGCCGCCGTGCCGGCTGCCATCCCCCACTTTCCAAAGCCTGTTGCGACGAAGACGCGGTCGTGCCCCTCGGCCAGGCGGCCTATGTAGGGAACGCGGTCGGCCGTGATGTAGTCCTGCGTCGACCAGTGGTAGTCGACGGACCGGACCGGGTAGACCGACCGCGCATACCCCTCGAGGCTGCGGTAGTGGGCCTTTGTGTCGGTCGCCTTCCCGGTGTCGTGCGGTGCGCCGGTGACGATGACCATATCGCCGTCACCGGCAGGCTGCGACCGCCAGGAATGGACCGCACCGGCGGCGTTGATGAAGATACCGTTCGGGAACGGCTCGTCGATCCGGAGCCCGAGCGCGTAAGAGCGTGAAGCCCGCATTCTGGCAAAGTAGGAGCCCGGACGGTCGTAGATGGGGTAGTGCGTGGCAAGGACCACATGGTCGGAGGAGAGCAAGCCCCGGCTGGTCTGAACCGTCACCTCGTCGTCCTGCTCCTTGATACCCACAGCGCGGGTCATCTCAAAGATGTAACTCCCCTCCCCCGGGAGGTGCCCCGCGAGCAGCAGGAGGTAGTTCCGCGGGTGGAACTGTGCCTGGTCCTCCAGGATGACCGTCCCGTGCGCCCTCACGGGGAGCGGAATATCATCCACATACGCCACAGGGAGCCCGAGACTCTTTGCCGCGTCCGCCTCGGCCGCGACAATAGTGCGGGACTCCTCCGACTCCGCGTAGGTGTAGGCGGGTTTCCGCTCAAAACTGCACGGGATGTTATACTCCCGGACCAGGGACGCGATCGTCTCGATCGCTGCCTGGTTTGCACCGGCGTACTGCCGGGCCTTCTCCTCGCCGAACCGGTCGATGAGCTCGGTGTAGATCAGCCGGTGGAGCGACGTGATCTTCGCCGTCGTATAGCCGGTGGCGCCTCTGGCGATCCGGTAGGCGTCAATGAGGGCAACAGTCAGCCCCGCCCGTTTCAGCAGAAAGGCCGTGGTGATACCCGCTATCCCGGCGCCGATCACCGTGACGTCCATGCGCCCGCCCCCGTCGAGGGGCGGAAACCCCGTCTCCGGTGAGGTGTCTATCCAGTATGACTCTGCCTTCCCCGGCAGGCCGCCGTTACGCTCCGGTGACTCTCCCATGCTTCTTCGCCTCCCGGCTGATGGGTGCCGGGGCGCCTATATAACGGTTGTGCCGGGCGCGGTGCAGGAGCGGCAGGGTTCTCCCCGGGCCACCCGGTGGAGATCTCCGGCGGTGCGGACTCGCGGGGGATACCCCCGCATACGCTTGAGACCTGCCGATATGCATAAGAGCGATCGCGAGAATGCAGGCCTGATCGGGATGAGCGCGACGCACGGAATCAGGGCATATGAACGATATGTGGGAAAAGAAACGATCCGCCGTATTGAGGCGAAGGCACGGCCGCTCCGGGATATGCACATCCTGCATATGAACTCCACCTACTACGGTGGAGGTGTCTCCCAGCTCCTCGCGTCCCTGACGCTCCTGATGAACAGCCTCGACATACAGACCGGATGGCGGGTCGTGCACGGTCCGCCGGACTTCTTCAGCGTGACGAAGAAGTTCCACAACGCCCTCCAGGGAGCGGATATCAACCTGACCGGCCGGAAGAAGGAGATCTACGAGCAGGTCGTCCACGAGAACGCTGTGAGAAACCACTTAAACCACGACATGGTCTTCATCCACGACCCACAGCCGCTCCCGATGATCACGCATTACCGGAAGAAGAATCCCTGGATATGGCGCTGCCACATCGACCTCACCAAACCGAACCGGAAGGTCTGGAACTACCTCGCCCCGTTCATCGAGAGATACGATGCTGTCGTCCTCTCCTGCAGGGAATACAGCCAGAACCTCAAGACGCCGCAGGTCTTCTTCACGCCCGCTATCGACCCCTTCTCCATCGTGAACCGGGAACTCTCAGAGAACGCCATCGACGAGCGCCTTGCGCACTACGGCATCCCCACCGACCTTCCCCTGGTTGTGCAGGTCTCCCGATTTGACCGCTGGAAGGATCCCGAGGGGGTAATCAGGGCATTTCAGAAGGCGAGGAAGCAGGAAGAGTGCACCCTGGTCCTCGTCGGGAACGTGGCGACCGACGACCCGGAGGGTGCCGAGGTCTACCGGTCGCTTCTCTCCCACCGGGGCGATCGGATCATCGTGCTGAGCGTCCAGGACGGGGCGCTCGTGAACGCGCTCCAGCGCCGCGCAGCGGTCGTCCTGCAGAAATCCATCCGGGAAGGTTTCGGCATGACCGTATCGGAGGCGATGTGGAAGGGCGCAGCGGTTATCGGCGGGAACGTCGGCGGCATTCGCTACCAGATACGGGACGGAGAGAACGGGTTTCTGGTCTCCTCCGTCGATGAAGCGGCTGAGAGGATCGTCCGGCTGCTCCGTGACCCCGGCCTCGCGG
The DNA here is from genome assembly GCA_002501655.1 of Methanoculleus sp. UBA303. Taxonomy (GTDB): domain Archaea; phylum Halobacteriota; class Methanomicrobia; order Methanomicrobiales; family Methanoculleaceae; genus Methanoculleus. The sequence continues at coordinate 11,288 of DANY01000013.1, read as the reverse complement.
AGCGGCTCGGGCATGCAGCGCATGAGACGGTGCGGGAGTGCTTTCTCTTCACCCGCACCATCGAGCAGTACCTCGACCTGATCGGATCGTTCGAGCCGGAGTTCCGAATGAGCGGGAACGTGGGTTCTCCCTGCCGGTGATCCTTCAAGAGGGTGGGACCCGGATGGCGCGCCCCCACCTTGCGGCACATCCGGGTTCAATGGCGGGGAGCCGCTCACGCGCCGCACCCCGGAGCAGGGGTATTATCACTGGGATTTGCCGGCATATCGCCGCGAGAAACCCGAGCATTTTTCTGCAATCGGATACGATCACTGATCCGTGAATTCTATGGATATCCAGGTAATCGGTGTTCAGGGTCTCCCCCTGATCCGGAAAGGTGACGATCTGCCGGCCCTGATCTGCGACCGGGTCACGCTGGAAGATGGAGATATCCTCACCATCGCCTCGTCTGTCTACTCAAAGGCAAAGGGCTTCACCCGCGACCTCGCCACCATCACCCCCGGGGCGGACGCCGTGCGGATTGCGGCAAAGACGAAGGAAGACCCCCGCTTCGTGCAGGCGGTGCTGGACTCGTCCGTCGACATCCTGCTTGAGTATCCGTTCATCCTCTCGGCACTGCCATCCGGCCACATCGGCGTGCGTGCAGGCGTCGATCACAGCAACATCGAAGACGGCCGGATCATCATCCTCCCGCCCGACCCCATGGGAGCCGCCGCCGAGGTCCGGAGCGCGGTCCGCCGCATCACCAAAAAGGACGTCCGGGTAATCATTACCGACACCTGCGGGCGGTCATTCCGGCGCGGTCAGACCGGCATCGCCATAGGATGGGCGGGAATGACGGCGATCAACGACTATCGGGGCGACACTGACCTCTTCGGCCATGTCCTCGAGATCACTGAAGAAGCGGTGGTCGATGAGATTGCGGCATTCGCGAACTTCGTCATGGGTGAGAGCCACCAGGGTGTTCCTGCCGTGGTCTTCAGGAACTGCAGGGCCTGGAACGGGCACGATGCGGTCTACTTCACGCCCGAGGAGGACATCATCAGGTCAGCCCTCGCGAAGAACAAAAAAGATTAGAAGAGAGCATTGAGGATAAAGACTGCCACTCCGGTCACGATGGTTACGACGATCACGGTCTCCGGGCTGATATGGATAGCCCGGTGATCCTCGCTGTCATAGTAGTTGACCAGGCCGGCAGAGGATACCAGTCTTCCGCCAGATTTTTTCGCCATAGAGAAATATTCTCCCTTGCAATATATAAAACAAAGGTCCAGAGAGATGCAGGAAGTCACATCTTATGTCGTCACCGGCCGGGCACTCCTCGGCGAAGACCTTCTCGAAGAGGACGTGAGTATCACCGTCTCGGGGGGTATCATCACCGCGATAGAACCCTCTCCCGGGACGCCGGACCGGTGGATCGTGCCCGCCTTCTTCAATGCCCATACGCACCTCGGTGACACTGTCGCGATGGACCTTCCCGCCCGGGGCAGCCTCGCTGAACTCGTCAAACCTCCAAACGGCTTAAAGCACAGGATCCTTGCGGCAACGCCGCGGGCGGAACTCGTCCGGGGGATGCGGTCGAGCATTATCGCGATGATCGCGACCGGAACGGCCGGGTTTGCCGATTTCAGGGAAGGGGGAGCCGCCGGTGTGGCGGCGCTCCGCGAGGCTGCGGCCGGGCTCGACTGCCGGCCCGTCATCCTCGGCCGCGAAGGTGGGGAGCAGGTGAGCGATGGGGCGGGCATCAGCAGTGTCCATGACGTGGCGAACGCCGAAGAGATCGTCAGGGAAGCCCGGCTCGCCGGCAGGCTCGTCGCCTTCCATGCCGGCGAGAAGAATCCGGACGATATCGATGAGGCGCTTGCGTTTGAGCCCGACCTGCTCGTCCACTGCACCCACGCGACAGACGCGCAACTCCGGCAGATAGTCGATATGGCGATCCCCATTGCCATCTGTCCGAGGTCAAACTGGCTGCTCGGGGTTACGACATCGCCGGCTCACCCGCCGATAGCGCGCATACTCGAACTTGGAGGCAGGTTCTATCTCGGGACGGATAACGTTATGATTGTTCAACCCAACCTGCTCCAGGAGATGTCTTTTACCGCAACCGTCTACCGCGCGCCCCCTGACGAGGTCCTGCGTGCCGCAATATCCGGGGCCGGGATCGCCGGTCGGCCCGGGTACCTGGAGGCGGGGCGGGAAGCGCATTTCCTGGTCATAAACCCGGCAAAAGGCAACATCTCCTTCAGCAAAGATATCCCGGCGACCATAGTAAAGCGGCTGGATTCTTCATCCATTGGCCAAAATGTTTTAACCCTGCAATAGAAACGAGATAAGAAGTATCTGTTCTGCGTGGTGTGTATGTTCCGTAAGATACTTGTTGCTATAGATGGTTCCGAACCGGCCAGTCGTGCTTTAGAGGCAGCTCTCGAGGAGGCCAGCGTTTGGAACGCCAAAGTTCATGTCGTTTATGTGGTTGAATCCGGGCTCTTTTCATCCCTTCCCATGGACAACACACTCGAAGTAATCTACAGTGTTTTGCAGAAGGAAGGAGAGGAGATCCTTGAATCCGCGCGAAAGAAGGCAGATGCGGCGGGTATCTCGCTTACCACGCACCTCCGGCAGGGGCACGCGGGATCCCAGATCGTCTCCCTTGCCGAAGAGTTGGGAATCGACCTCATCGTCCTCGGGTCCTATGGTAAGAGCGGCGTCGATCGGCTTCTCCTCGGGAGTGTGACCGACTACGTCGTGCAAAACAGCCCCATTACGACCACGGTGGTGAGATCATAGCCTCTCCTCAGCAGATGCTCGTCCGGGACTTTATGGTGACCGACGTCGTCTGTGTTGAGATCCCCGGGAACCGGGACGACGTCCTGCGTATACTGAAACGCACGGGCATAAGTGGTGTTCCGGTCCTCAAGGGCGGCGAACTCGTCGGCATCATCACCCGTAAAGATCTCCTCCGTAAAGCGGAAGAGACCCAGCTCGGGCTCCTGATGACGCCTGATCCGGTCGTCATCAGGCCGGACGCCCCCATCACGGAAGCAGCCCAGTTGATGGTGCGGCATAACATCAGAAGGCTCCCGGTCGTGGAGGACAGGTCTATGATCGGGATCATCAGCGTGGCCGACCTCATCGGCGCCATCGCCCAGATGCGCCTCACTGTGCCGATCAGAGACAATTATGTCAGCAAGACCTATGCCCTCTGGGAGGATACGCCTCTCTCGCTCGTCGGGAGGGTCCTCGAGATCTCGGGCTACGACGCCATCCCCATCCTGATGGAGGACGGCACGCTCACCGGCATCATATCGGAGCGGGACCTCATCAGGCATACCTGCATCGAGGACGGCGTCGAGGTCAGCGACTTCTCAAACGGTACAGACGACGACGAGTGGACCTGGGAGAGCATCCGGGATATGCATACCATCAGTTACGGTATCTCAAGGATCCAGCTCCTCCCGATCCCCGTAAAGAATGCGATGGTCAAGAACGTCCTCGCCGTTCCCATCAACGCGGATGTCGGCGAATGCGCACTGAAGATGAGGCGTGCCCGGGTCGACCAGCTCCCTGTGGTCAACGGAAACAAGCGGCTCATTGCTATGCTCTTCGACCGGGAGTTGATCAAAGCTCTGTTGCCGGACCAGCTGGGCTTACGAAAGAATTAAGGGGCAACATTCATATAACATAGGGATAGTTATCGTATCGTGCTGTTGTCCAGTACGACGATAAATTTATGTTTTATGATATCGCTATACGCTTAACCGCTTTTCAGCGAGGTAAAGCGTTTTAATGGTTTTAGGGGTGCTTCAATGCTTGATGTTTCAGAGCAAATTATGAAAGGTACAACCACGGTAGGACTGATCTTCAACGGAGGCGTAGTCCTTGCAACAGAGATGCGGGCGACGATGGGGAACATGATCGCGAGCAAGCGTGCCAAGAAGATCTACCAGATTACGCCCAGGATCGGCCTGACCACTGCCGGCGGCGTCGGGGACGCGCAGCAGCTGGTCCGGATTCTGCAGGTCGAGTGCAACCTCTTCGAGATGCGCCGCGGCAAAACCATGTCTGTCGGTGCGGCATCGACCCTGCTCTCGAACTACTTGAACCAGAACCGCTACTACCCCTACTACGTCCAGCTCCTGATGGGCGGGTTCGACGAATCGGGGCCGAGCGTCTACTCCGTCGACGCTATGGGCGGAGCGACCAGGGAAGAGGATATCGTCGCCACCGGCTCGGGATCTCCCTTTGCCTATGGTGTGCTCGAAGACCAGTACCGCCCGGGCATGAAGGAAGACGAGGCGAAGGACCTCGCCGTCCGCGCTGTCCGGTCGGCGATGCGCCGTGACTCCGCATCCGGAGAGGAGATCATGGTGGTCGTGATAACGAAAGACAAATACGAAGAACAGATAGAGAGCGGGTTGCAAAGGCCATCTGTGGCCCTCCAGACACCCTGACATTTTTTAGGACGATTTTAATGGTTATTGAAGAGAAACTTCGGGAACTTAAGGAGCAGATCAACAAGATTGTTCCCAGTGGAATTACAATCTCAGACGTCGAATTCGAAGGGCCTGAACTGGTAATCTATACCGATGATCCGAAACAGTTTGCCGATCAGGCGGACCTGATAAAAATATTGGCACGCGATCTGCGTAAGCGCATCGTCGTGCGCCCGAATATCCTTGAAGACCCGGAACGGGCGGCCCAGGAGATCCGGGCCGTTGTGCCGGAGAACGCAGGGGTCTCCGACCTCTTCTTCGACCCGGAGACGGGCGAGGTCCTGATCGAGGCGGAGAAACCCGGCGTGGTCATCGGCAAGAACGGCATAACGCTCCGGGAGATCACAAAGCAGATCGGCTGGACGCCGAAGGTGGTCCGGACACCGCCCATCGAGAGTTCCACGGTGAAGCAGATCCGCACGTATCTGCGGTCGGTGAAGGATGAGCGAAAGGCATTCCTGCGAAAGATCGGCCACCGCATCCACCGGGAGACCACGAGCAAAGATCAGTGGCTGCGGGTCACGATGCTTGGGTGCTGCCGCGAGGTCGGCCGTGCCGCGTTCCTGATCTCGACGCCGGAGAGCAAGATCCTGGTGGACTGTGGAGAGAAGCCGGGCAACGTCGCGAACGGGACGCCGTACCTCTACGTGCCCGAGATCTATCCGCTCGACTCGCTCGACGCGGTGGTGCTCACCCACGCGCACCTCGACCACTGTGCTCTCGTCCCCCTCCTCTTTAAATACGGTTACGAGGGGCCGGTCTACTCGACCCCGCCGACAAGGGACCTCTCGACGATGCTCCAGCTCGACTACCTGGACGTTGTCCGGAAGGAGACGGATAAGATACCCTACACCTCAAACGAGGTGCGGACCTACATGAAGCACTCCATCACCCTCAATTACGGCAGCGTGACCGACATCGCCCCCGACGTCAAGCTCACCTTCCATAACGCGGGGCACATCCTCGGATCGGCTGTCGCGCACTTCCATATCGGAGAAGGTCTCTACAACATCGCGTTCACCGGGGATTTCAACTACCAGAAGACGAGGCTCTTCTCTCCGGCTGTGTCGTCCTTCCCCCGCCTGGAAGCCCTCTTCATGGAGAGCACCTACGGTGGGGCGAACGACATCCAGCCGCAGAGGAAGGACGCGGAAGAGAAACTCTACGAGACAGTCTCGGCGACGATCCAGCGCGGCGGCAAGGTGATCATCCCCGCGTTCGCCGTCGGGCGGTCGCAGGAGGTCATGCTTGCCCTCGAAGAGGGGATCCGGAGGCAGAAGATACCGCCGGTGAAGATCTACCTCGACGGCATGATCAAAGAAGCGACGGCGATCCACACAACCTACCCGGAGTATCTCAACAGCGATCTCCGGAACCAGATCTTCCGCGAAGGGTTGAACCCCTTCCTTGCCGAGGCCTTTGTCCAGGTGGACTCGCCGGTTCTCCGTGAGAAAGTGATCTCGGGCGATCCCTGCGTCATCATCACCACGAGCGGCATGTTAAACGGCGGGCCGGTGATGGAGTACCTCAAGGCCCTCGGGCCCGACGAGCGCAACGCGCTCGTCTTCGTCGGTTATCAGGCGGAGGGGACACTCGGGCGGCGTATCCAGAAAGGATGGCGGGAGATCCCGCTTGGGTGGCGCGAGACGATCGTGATCAACCTCGAGATCGCGACGAGCGACGGGTTCTCCGGCCACTCCGACCGGAAGCAGCTGATGAACTACGTCGCCCATCTTCAGCCGCGCCCGGAGAAGATCTTCACCATTCACGGTGATGAGAACAAGACGATCGACCTTGCAAGTTCCATCTACAAACGGTACCGTATCGAGACGCATTCTCCCATGAACCTCGAGACCTACCGTATGATCTAAGTATGATCTAGGGATGCCGCGGAACCTGCCCATTCTCCTCGGTATATTTGTGGTGATGGCGCTCTCGAACGCCGTCGTCCCGGTGCTCCCCGATTTTGCAGAAGGGGCAGCGATGCAGGGTGCGGTCTACGCCGCATACTTTTTGGGCACGTTCGTTACGGTGCTCCCGGCAGGGATAGCAAGCGACCGGATCGGCCGCGTGCCGCTCATCCGTGCCGGGCTTCTTCTGACCATCGCAAGCGGGATCCTCATACTGCTCTTCCCGTCAGGCCTGCCGCTCCTCGTCTTCCGGGGAGTCGAGGGGATCGGGGCCGGGCTCTTTCTCTCGGCGGCGCTCGCGTGGGCGAACTCGCACCCGTCATCCGGGCAGATCAGCGGGTACGTCATGGCGGCCCAGAACCTGGGCCTGGTCGTGGGTCTCCTTGCCGCAGGATGGCTTGACGTCGTCTTCGGGAGCCATCTTGCGGGGATAGCCTTCTTTACGGCGCTCACCGTCCCCGCACTCGGGATGAGCGCCGTCATCAGGGAGAGCAAGCTTGCGAGGTTCGCGCGGGCCGATCTTCCCCTGATCGTCCGGAACTACTTCTGGCTCTTTGCCGCGGCAGCCGTCCTTGTGGGGATGACCGGGGCGGTAGCGGCTCTCTACCCGGGATACACGGGAAGCGATCCGTCGCTTCTTGCTCTTCAACTCGCGACGATCAATATCGCGACCATCGTTGCCGTGCTCATCGCCCCCCGCCTCGATCTCCGTCCTGCACCGACCATCCGGGTCTCCTCGCTCCTCATGGCCGGGGCGGTCGCGGCGGGTTACGTTACGCCCTATGCTCTCCCCGTCATCGGGGCTCTTTCCGGGGTGATCATCGTTGCAGTGCTCGCGTTCCTTGCAGAGACACAGATCCAGCAGGGTGTTATGACCGGGCTCTTCAACACCGCAACCTACGCCGGGTTTACGTTTCTCTCCGCCTTTGCCGGGCTGGTCGCGGGAAAGTTCAGTTTCCTGACTGCTTTTCTCCTGCTTGCCGGGATGGCGGCGGTGATGACGGTTACGATCGGCAGGTGCCGGTGCGGGTACCCCGGGTGACAAGAGCGCATATTACCATCCCCGTCCATAGGATCACCGCATGAAACTGCTGATCAACGGTGAGTGGCGCGACGCGGTCTCCGGGAAGACGTTTTCGGTGCGTAACCCCGCAACGGGGGAGGTGATCGGGGAAGCACCGCTCGGCGACGAGGATGACGTTCGATGGGCTGTGGAAGCCGCCGGGGAGGCGTTCGCGGACTGGTCGGCCAGACGTCCGAGAGACCGGGCGAAGGTCCTCTTCTTCGCCGCAGAGGAGGTGCGCCGCAGGAACACCGACCTTGCGGCGCTCCTGACGGCCGAGCAGGGGAAGCCCATCCGTGAGGCGGTCGACGAGATCAACGGGTTCGCAAACATCCTCGAGTACTATCATGCCCTCTCCGCGGGGGAGCGGGGAGAGTTCATGGACCTCAGGGGCTACGGCCGCACCATTGTCCAGAGACGGCCGCTGGGCATCTGCGGCGCGATCATCCCCTGGAACATGCCGGCGATCATTATGGGCTGGAAGATCGGCCCGGCCCTGACGGCGGGGAACACCGTGGTCCTGAAACCCGCGACGACCGCTCCGCTGACCTGCACAAAACTTGCGGAGATCCTCGAGGGTGCAGGGCTCCCGCCGGGCGTCTTAAACATCGTCACCGGACCGGGGGAGACGGTCGGCCGGGAGATCGCGCGGAACCCGGGCGTTCGGAAGGTCTCGTTCACCGGCGAGGCCGGGACCGGGAGACAGGTCGCCCTGGACGCTGCGCCCGCACTGAAGCGGCTCACACTGGAACTCGGGGGGAGCGATCCGATGATCGTCTGTGACGATGCCGATATACCGATGGCGGTCGAGGGGGTCGTCAGAGGGCGGTTCTACAACTGCGGGCAGGTCTGCACGGCGGTCAAAAGGCTTTATGTCTACGAGTCGGTCGCGGATGAGTTTATCCGGCGCCTGACGTCAAGGGTCGAGACGATCGTGGTCGGGAACGGCATGGACCGCGGCGTCGGCATGGGCCCGCTGAACAACCGGGCGGGACTCGAGCGGGTGATGCGCCAGGTGGATACAGCCCGGGAGCGGGGTGAAGGGGAGATCATCACGGGAGGGCGAGCCCCTCGTGGGGAGGAGTACGAGCGGGGTCTCTTCTTCCTGCCGACGCTCGTTGCCGGGCTCCCGCACGACTCGCCCCTCTTCTCGGAGGAGGTCTTCGGCCCGGTGCTGCCTATCGCGACTGTTTCAGGGCTCGACGAGGCTATCGATCAGGCGAACGACAGCCGTTACGGTCTCGGGGCATCGGTATGGACCCGGAGCGCGGACGTGATTGCCCGGGCGACGGAAGGCCTCGAAGCAGGGATCGTCTGGGTCAACCAGCACCTGAAGATTCCCCCGGAGGTGCCGTTTGGAGGGACGAAGGAGAGCGGCATCGGCAGGGAGAACGGCAGCCGGGCGCTCGAGGAGTATATGGAGGAGAAAGTCGTGCTGATACGGTTGTAGGCCAGGAACCTTCGAGACGGAGGGCCGAAAGGGCCTGTTCGGGGGTTCGGGGGGTCCGGGAGACCTGTCCATCTCACGGGGCGCTATGTCCTCTGCGCTACTCTAGCAGCGATGCGTTGGAAGCGAGGTCTCTCCCGGGGCACGGAGCAGGTGGAGACTGGAGGTTCGGGGTCTTCTGGGTCTTCGGGAAGGTTCCCCCCTGACCAGGGGGGCCTTCAAGGGTCAAAAAAGTCGTTTACATGATTATTTCTACAATCAGAAACGCTATTAATTATATAGTAATGTTTATATATTAAAACAAACATTCCTTTAGCCCTCCCAAGGGGGGAAACAGCGTATGAATCGATGGATAACTCTATGCGCATGCATATTCGTCCTTCTGGCTATCCCGTTTGCTGTGACAGCGGCGCTGGTCGGGGATGGGAATGCAACCATGACGCCAGGTAACCAGACTGGAAACCAGACCGGGAATGAGACCGGGAACATGACGGTTGCCGGGTATATTGCCCAGGACCAGAACCTGACGAGGCTGGCCAGAGCGCTCAACGTGACCGGGCTCTATGACACCCTGAACACCGGGGGACCGTATACGGTCTTTGCACCGAACAATGAAGCGTTCAACGCCCTCGGTAACGTTACGGTGAACCAGCTCTTCAACGAGACCACGAACCTGACCACGGTTCTCCAGTACCATGTTGTTAAGGGCGAGTACACCTCGGCGAACCTCACCAGTATGGCCGGTAACCAGACCGATAACCAGACCAGCGGCGGTGTCCTCGGTGTCCTCAGCGGGCTCCTGGGTGGCGGTAACCAGACCGGGAATGCGACCGAGAACATGACCAGAAACCAGACTGGAAACATGACCACACTGAAGACGCTCACCGGTGAGAATCTGAACATCACCGTCAGCGACGGTCAGATCATGGTCGAGAACGCTAATGTCACTATGAAGGACATCAACACAACCAACGGCGTGATCCATATCATCGACCGGGTTCTGATGCCTCCAGGTCTGAACCTGACTACGACCGGGAACCAGACGACGGCAGGGTACCAGACCGGGATGACGGGCAACACAACGATGGCATGAGGCAACCGGATAAGAGGCCGGGTCAAGTGGGCGGCATACACCGCTACCGGCCCCCGGTATCGCCCGGAAGGCTCTCAACTGTTGTTCCGGGCGTTAATGCCACTTCATTTTTTCCGAAAATATGGTTCTGTTGAAACCCTGTTCGGGTCTTTCCCTGCCCCGATGAGGGTGGTGCCGGACCCGGCTTGTCCCCGGGATCGGCCATTTCCCACGGCATGTCTCCCTGCAGTGGACCGTGGTGGCTATCGCCATTGGGGCTGACAGGAAGGGGGTCTCCTCCTCTCGTCGGGGGCATGATGCTGTGAGTAGTAATGTTCTTCACAGGCTTGTGATTCCACCTCTCCCGGGGGAGAGAGCGCAATAGGCTCGTTGACGGGAGCCCATATCCCCGTTTGGGGGTCGTTCGCGCCTGTTGTGTGTAACAATAATCCGCGGGAGATCTCCGGGAGGTCTTTCCGGATAATCCTCGCTTCGTGCCGCATGGGGCATAAAACGTGGAGATACGCACACATCGTTTCCCGGGCACATCAATTCATGCCACGCGGATGAACGTGTACGAGGGGCTTCTGAGGGCCGCTTCCTCCCGCGACGAGAAGATCGGGGGTCCTTGGCCCACGATCCTGAACCGGGGGCCAGATTTGCCCGGGTAGATGTTCAGACCATATTTATAACAATATTTTTATATTACCTCGATTATTCATCTGTCTGCAAGGGGGGATATGCATGAAACGACCTTTACTGTTAAGTTTGTGCATTGTTCTTCTCCTCTCGGTTGCTGCCGCAAGCATGGCAGTCTCGATTGGAGAAGGGCCTGTCAAACTGAATCCTGATGAGTATGTAAACATTACACCTGTAAACAGCACTGAATCCTACAGGGTGCCGCAGGCGACCGTGCTTGGAGCACTTGACGCAGCCTCGGTCCTTGGAGCATTCGATTACCAGGTCGCTCTGGACCTGCCTCCGGAAGAGGGGAACCTCAGCATCATATCTATTACTGGCATAAAGAACGAGACGGTGAACGGGACACCGTATGCCTGGGCGTACTGGGTGAACGGTGAGCGGGGCACGACCGGACCCGCGGTGACGAACGTGACCGACGGTGATAACGTGACATACACCTACGGGCCTCCGGCTCACTCCATAGAGAACGCCTCATATACACTGAGGGTCCATGTGAGTGTGCCCGGGGCAGGTGTGAACGTGACTCCCACACCGACAGGGAACGTGACTCCCACACCGACGATGAACGTGACTCCGACCGCCGAAGCGAACGTCACGA
>DANY01000010.1 GCA_002501655.1 Methanoculleus sp. UBA303 | reverse complement strand
TGTTGCGGGCAATTCCTCCCCCAGCTTGCGCAGGGGGTCTCCTTGCCCGTTCGAGATGAACGTTGCTCTCTCTCGGCAAGCGGTATTTAGGCTGATATTCAAGTGAATCACGCCTGAAAAGGTTTTTATCCTATAATGCCGGAGCCTCTACTATCCAACGGCAGAACGGAGGTATGTATGGCGTTTATTTACTATGGGCAGGGGGTATCGTCCCTTTACCAGGATTTTGTAGAGCGGCTGATGTCGCAGCTCGCGCTCAGGGGCACGGAGATCACGCACCAGAATATCGGGGATACGTCTTCGAGGATGGATATCCGGCATACCGGTGAGCAGGGAAAGATGGAGATCGTTATTGACCGGGAGAATGTCCGGGTGAGTTATACCGTCGACCGGGAGCGAAAGGAGGTCAAAAAAGGGCTCGCGGGAGCCATCGCCGGGGCCGGCCTCGGCGGTCTCCTCGGCGGCATCATCCGGGGCGATCGGGATATCGGCGACGTCCTCGGCGGTGCGGCGGCCGGTGGGGCGTATGGGGCATACGACGGCTATGAGTCCTCCCGTGAGGAGCGGACGGCGTTTGCGGAAGTGCTTGCGGAGGCGGTCAGGGACGTGGAGAACGAACTCCAGGCGATCATCGAAGGGCAGGAGGAGGCCCGGGAGGCCCTCCGGGAACGTGGCCGGCAGAAGCGGGAAGAGGGCGAGGCCCGGACCGAAGAGTTGCGCGAACTCTTAGAGGATCTCTACGGTGACCTCCTCGCCGTCCAGGAGGAGGTCGAACTTGCGGCCGTCGAGGGGCGGGATGTCAGGAAGCCCAGAGCGCGGACGGACCGGGCCGAGATCCTCTACCATGAGGCGGAAGCGGCACTCGAAGACGGCGACCATGCTGTCGTGAAGGCAAAGGCGAAGGCCGCGCGTGCCATGGTGGAGGGCGCAGAGAATCTCCTCGCGAACGCCGGAGAGGAATAAGAATCCCCGGGGAATCCGGGATATCCCGGCCCCTTCCCTCACGGTATAATCTCGCAGCTGTTGTACTTCCTGTGGGCGAAGTCCTCCATTCGGATCGTTCCCGCATTCATGAGGGCCTGGACCTCCGGGAGTGCCGCCGAGAGCGCCGAATGAAGGTTCTCCACCGTCCCGCAGACGACCCGCCGCCCATCTTCCGGCCAGGGGCGGGTGATGTTTGAGTAGAGGCACCGCCCGCCGCAGAAGTCGAGGAGACCGCACTCCGTGCAGGGGGCCCCCACGGTCGTCACCGGGAGGCGGAGCGGGTCGGCGGTCTCGACGTGCCCGACATAGTAGTCCTTCATACCGACCATGATAGGACAGGGGGCGATATGCCCGTCGGTCATGATGCTGTAGTTCGCGTGGCCGCACCCGCACCGGAGCATGCTCGGCCGTGATAAAAGCATGTCCTGCATGGGGTCCATGAAGGGATACCACCGGAGCACCCGGCCTTCCGCCCGCATCGTCTCCACCCAGAACGTGACGAGCGATCTGATGCCGGGGTTGTAACTCTCCTTGACCCACGCGGCGTAGTCCCGCATATGGTAATCGTTCCAGAAGTTCGCGTCCATCTGCCAGTGGACGGCGGGAAACGAGAAGCGGTCGTTCTCCGTGAGGTAGCGGACGGCCTCAACAATATCAGTATCCTCGGTCACCGTCATCCGGGCAATCACCTCGCCGGCAAAACCGCCCGCTACGAGGTTCCGGAGGTTTCCAGTAACCCGGGCAAACGTCCCCTCCCCCCGGTGGGCGTCGGTGAGCCTCTCGGGGCCGTCGATTGAGACCAGGACCGTGTCGAAGCGGTTCGCGGTCGCGGGTTCGAGACGGTCGAGGAGGGTGCCGTTGGTGTGCAGGATCAGCGCCGATACCGGGGCTTCGCGGGCGACATCGCGGACGAGATCGATGGCGAGCAGGGGTTCACCGCCGTAGAGGGTCAGCACGGCGTCGGGGTCCTTTTCGAGGAACCGGTAGAGGTCGGGAAGATCGACATCGAGGTCCACCGGGAGGTCTTCGTCGATGGCGATATCGGGCAGTTCCGGAGGATCGACGGTGAACGCCTTCCCCCGGCAGTAGGTGCAGCAGAGGTTGCAGTTGTCGGTCAGGATGAGGTGATAGTACACGGAAAGTCTCTTACTATTTGGGGGGCCGGATGAAAAAAAGGTGAGGATACGGGACCCCCCCGCTGTTTCGTAGAGGGTTTCGGCGGGGCTTTTTGGGCGCCCGGCAGGGGGATCGCGGGGAAGGGGCACTCCCCGGGTTTCACAACTCGACAAACTCTTCTTTTGTAAGGCGGGCCTGCTTCAGGATCGAGAGGAGCGTCCCCCTGGGAACGGGGTCGCGACGGGGAACAATAACAAGCAGTTTGTTTCCATCGTCCCCTATTTTGTAGAGGGCGACATGGCTTCCCTTTCCCCGATGAGGAGCATAGTCGAACCCAATCGCCCTCAGTTTCCTTATGACATCTTCGGAAGAGACCAGAGGCAACTTCGTCATGCCTCGACCTCGATGACCGAGGTGAACTTATGTCGTGATGTCAGGATCGGCTCAAGATCCTCCAATATCCCTAGTTCCCTTGCATTTTCAAGGTAGAGTTCGATCGCTTCCCGGATATTGTCGAGCGCCTCCTCCGGCGTATCGCCGCAACTGGCAACCTCGAGTTCCTGGCATTTTGAGACGTACACCCCTTCCTCTTCCCAGATCAGAACTGTTAGTCGCACCTTCGCCAATTAAATCACCTTCAATTACTACACAATTCATCAACCTGCTATAATACTCTTCTTCTCGTAGGGAGATTTGGGTAGTTCACGGTGAGCAAGTCATGGTTCTTTGAGCAATTCGAGCGGTATGAGTACACCTTGTGCCGGGCGCCGCCACCCCCCGGGGTCGCACCAGTGAGGGGCTCGTCATGACGGCACAAAGCAGAAGACCCTGCAGGTGAAACTGCCTCCTATGCCAGAAGCAAGAAAAGGGAACCTCGCTGAAGAGATCATCGACCCCAGGGACCTCGTCGCCTACCAGCCGGGCTCGATCGTCAGCCGGATGCTCGCCTACACGAAGTCGGGCACGATCACGGTCTTCGCCTTCGATGCGGGCGAAGGCCTCTCGGAGCACACCGCGCCCTACGATGCCGTCCTCCAGGTCCTCGACGGGGAGGCGCTCATCACCATCACGGGCACCGAGTACCCGATGAAAGAGGGTGACCTGATCATCATGCCGGCACAAAAGCCCCACGCGGTCCACGCCGTCACCCGCTTCAAGATGATGCTGACGATGATCCACGCCTGACCGGGCTGCTCTCCTCCCTCACCAGACCGGGTAGGGGGGAGGGTAGGCCTCCTCCCGGTAGGGGAGGAAGACCTCGCTCTCCCGGCTGCCGTCGGCAAGCCCGGTCATGACGATGCTCCGCTGTGAGACCGTGTAGAGGGTCTCGTCCATGAAGAGCGACCGCCGCACCGCGTCCGGTGCGTTCCAGGCGTAGGAGGGACCCTTCTCGGCGTGGGTGACCGTGCCCTCAAGGGTGAACCCGGAAGACGGGCTCACCTGGTAGACGTAGGCGCCCTGCCAGGTCGTGGTGCTGTAGGAGCCGCGGTAACTCGACGACGGGTTCTCCACCCTCTTGATCTCGCTCACGGGGATGACAAGAAGGTCTTTCTCCTCCGCAAAGAGGAAAGCCTTGTGGTCGCGGAGTGCTTCGGAGTCGGTCCCGGCTTCGCCAATCACGACGCTGTCGACCTCTCTGGGATTGTTCACATCCGAGACGTCGAAGAGGGCGATCTTAAGGCCCCCTACCGAGACGCCGCCCCACCCGTTCTCGTTTGTCTCCTTCCCCACGCCGATGATGTGGTCGGCGTCATAGGGATGGAGGTAGTCGGAGTAGCCCGGGATCTTCAGTTTCCCGAGGATGCCCGGGTGCTTCGGGTCAGAGAGGTCGATGACGAAGAGGGGGTCGACCCGCTTGAACGTCACCAGGTAGAGCCGGTCGCCGGCGAACCGGGCGGCGTATATCTTCTCGCCCGGCGCGATATGTTCGAGCGTCCCGATGGTCTTCATCGCAGGATCGAGGATGTAGACGTTGTTGTACTGGAGAGAGCCCTCACGCGTCCACCCTTCGACGGTCGTCGCCACCCGGAGGTTCCCCGCGTGCTCGTCGAGCGAGAACTGGTTTAAGAGGTGTCCGGGAACCTCGCCCATCGCCCGGTAATCGATCTTCCCTTTTCCGATAGCAAACCGGTGGATGATCGTCCGGTCGCGGACGTCGGCACTCTCTGGTGCTGTCCCGGAGGAGTACGCCGTCCCGGTGTTCCGGTAGCCGACATACAGGTTCTCCTGCGACGCAAAGAGGGTGGTGTCGTAGCCGAGGAGGAATGTCTCGGCATCAGGGGCGCTCGTATTGCTCCTTATGGAGAAGGAGGTTGCGGTGTAGAAGATGTAACTCTGCATGGGAGTTTTCGGGCGGTAGATGTCAGGCCGGATGGGCGCCGCGCCGCCTGCCCTCACCTCAGGGAGGGCGATATCGTCGCGCACCCAGACGGGAGACTCCCGCGTGAGTGTATAGATATAGTCCCCGACCATCCGCGCGTCATAGTAGTCGCCGGTGAAGGTCAGGGTCCGGAGCAGCTCCGGGTTTGCCCGGTCGCCGACCGCGTAGACGTAGGCATGCGTCACCGTTCGCCAGATCGGGACCGGTGTTACGCTTCCCTCCGGGGTGGTCATATCCTCCTCCTCTGCGACGGCGAAGACCACCAGGCGGTCACCGGCGAGGAAGAGCGCCGTCGGGCGCCCGTCTATCCGTGTCTCGGAGACAATCTTTGCTGTCTTTGCCGGGAACGCCTCCACGATCCCGAGCATCCCTCCTGAGATGATATAGATGTACCTCCCGTCGTTCTTCAAGAAGTCGGCCTCGTCCACACCCTCGACCTGCACGTTTGTCGTGGAGTAGTCGCGTGCGGCGGTCGGGGCGGCGGTCGCCGCCGGCGCCGGTGCACCCGTGCTGGCCTCCTGCCCGGCACCCCCCGGAGCCCGGGGATAGATGCCGTCGTTCCACCCTTGCTGCGCGTGCTCCTTTAAGAACGCCTTGAGTTCCTTCTCTGATCCGAATTTCTCTAAGTCCCCCAGGGTCTCCGTCCCGGCGTCTTCCGACGCGAGGGCGGTCCCGATGATCGCGGCGACCACGAGACACCCGAGAGCGACGACTGTCACCAGTTTCCAGTTCCCCATACCCGTTCACCTCTTGATAGAGGGAGATGCACGCCTCGATGCATCATCTTTGCGTAACCTACGAATATTTTCGAAGTCTTCCGCCGGAGCCCGTCACCCGGGTGCCGCCCCGAAGATCCAGGCGATGTAGGCGGCGTAGCCGACGAGCAGGAGGGCTGACCAGCCCCGGACGAAGGCCGGGCGGGCAAAGAGCAGGGGGAGGATCGCGGCCGAGAAGAGGACGACGGCGATGACATCGGCAAACGACCCGATGGTGACCGGGGCGAGGAGGAGGCTTATACCGAGGACCAGGAGGAGGTTGAATATGTTGCTCCCGAGTATGTTGCCGACGGATATGGCGCCCTCGTCCCTGATGGCGGCCACGAGGGACGTCGCGAGCTCCGGGAGCGATGTGCCGACGGCGACGACCGAGAGGCCGATGACGAAGGCCGGGATTCCGAAGGCCTCCGCGAACGTGACGGCGCCGGTGACGACCAGCTGGGCCCCGACGATGACGGCGACGAGCCCGAGGCCGATGTAGAGGGCATCGGCCCACCCGTGCGACTTGATGTGGACAGCATCCTCCTCGCGGCGCTCCCGCAGGAGAAGGGTGAGGATGACCGCAAAGAGGATGAGGAGCACCACCCCCGCCAGGGCGTCGAGCGTGCCTCTCACGGCGAGCAGGGCGAACACCCCCGTCGCAACGAGCATCAGTGCGGCATGTCGGATGAGCGCGGAGCGCGATGTCCCCGATGTGGCGACCATACCCGGTCGGATGAGGGTGCAGAGCGCCAGGACGAGGGCTATGTTTGCTATATTGCTTCCGAGAACGTTCCCGAGCGCGATAGCAGTATTTCCCGTGGCCGCGGCGTTCGTGCTGACGACGAGCTCCGGGAGGGATGTGCCGAACGCTATGATCGTGGACCCGATCAGGGCCGGGGAGATGCTGTGACGGAGGGCGAGACCGCTTCCGCCGCCTACGAAGAGGTCGGCCCCTTTCAGGAGGAGCGCTATGCCGACGATGAATATGATGAACGTCGTTATCATGGGGATGTCTCGGATGTGATGATATTCGTTGGGCATGAATCTTCTAATACGTTTCCGAATCCCGGCTCCCGGGCGGTGATTGCACGGGATTCCGCCCCTTCCTGCCGGAACAGTTATACTGCGGACGAAGGGCATATCCCTCTTCCCGTCCAATACCTGAGGATACCAATGCCGGCATTCGTGCCGGACTTCACGATATGGAGGCCGTTGCTTACGCTCTCGTTCGACGAACAGATTGATGCCCTTGAGCAGGAACGCAAGAATCTTCTCCTCTTCCCTGAGGAGGAGTTCATTGATACCATCCGTGACGTGGGGTTCTCCTGCGACTGCTGCGGCCGGTGCTGCACCCGGGAGTTCAACGGGCATGTCTTCCTGCTGGAGGAGGACGCCGATCGGGCCCGCTCATTCTCGGCTGACGCCCTCATCCCGGCGCCCGACTACGACGCCTGCGACCAGGAGGGGCGGTTCTACGTCTCCGGCTACGCTCTCCGGACAGGGCCGGACGGGTCCTGCGTATTCCTCGAAGGCGGCAGGTGCAGTATATACGACCGGCGGTTCTCCATCTGCCGGGTCTACCCCTACATGCTCCACCGGGAGGCCGATGAGACGGGCGCCATCGACTGGCGGCAGATCGGCGGCCTGAACGAGCACGGGTGCTACAACAACCCGATCGACGATGCTGAATGCGCCCGTATCGCCCAGGAGACCCGGGCATACGAGGCGGCGTTCCTCGACCAGGAGATCCGGTTCCGGAGAGCCCTCCGGGACCTCTTTGCCCGGGAAGGACTGCGCTACGTCCGGCGGACCTACGACCTCCTGATGCGGGACTTCCGCAAGGGCGCCGAGGTCGAGGTCCGGGTCTTCCACCGCGGGCGATTTCACCCGCACCGGGTCACCCGTAGCCTGTACGAGTGACAGGGCCCCCGTTTTTTCAAAGGACTCTCCGGCATGCTTGTGGGAGGTTGCACGTCCTCTTCCTCTCCCGGGTAAACCTTTATGCCGGTCTGCGGCCACCGGAGCACCATTATGGAGCGGGAGTATGATGTCGTCGTTATCGGGACCGGGGTCGCCGGTTCCGACATCGCCTGGCACTGCGGGGATGCCGGTATGGAGGTCGCGATCACCGATCAGCAGGAGTACGGGGGGACGTGCGCCCTGCGGGGCTGCGTCCCGAAGAAGGTGCTTGTCGGCGCCGCCGAGGTGGTAGCGCGCGTCCGCGATCAGCAGGGGAACGGTATCCGGGGGGAGGTATCTATCGACTGGCCGCGACTCGTCGCCTTCGAGCACACGTTCACCGATCCCGTTCCCCGGCGGAAGGAGGAGCGCTTCCGGAAGGTGGGAGTCCAGACCTACTACGGACCTGCCCGCTTTACCGGCCCGGACCGGGTGGCGGTCGGCGGCGACACGCTCACGGCCCGGTACATCGTGATCGCCACCGGCGCACACCCCCGGCCGCTCGGTGTCCCGGGTGCGGACCTCATGACATCAAGCGACGACTTCTTCTCCCTCGAGGCGCTCCCGGAGCGGATCGTCTTCATCGGCGGGGGCTACATATCGTTTGAGTTCGCCCACGTGGCCGCCAGGGCCGGGGCGGCGGTGACCATCCTCCAGCGGAGCGGGCGAGTGCTTTCGGGATTTGACCCCGATATCGTCGACCGGTTGGTGCTGGCGTCGGAAGAGATCGGAATCGACGTGCAGGTGAATATGCCGCTTCTCTCGATCGAGAAGAACGCCGACGGTCTTCTGGTGCGAGCCGGGAAGGAGGGGAAAGAGAAGATCTTCGAGGCGGATATGGCCGTTCACGGTGCCGGCAGGGTCTCCGCGATCGAGCATCTTGACCTCGCGGCCGGGAAGATCGAGACCGACCGGCGGGGAATCCGGGTCAACGAATACCTCCAGAGCGTCTCAAACCCCGCTGTCTACGTGGCCGGGGACGCAAACCCGACAAGCCCGCAGCTGACGCCGGTGGCGGTGATGGATGCCCATATCGTCGTCGACAACATCCGAAACGGTAATGCACGGGTCGCGGACTACTCCGTCGTCCCGAGCGCCGTCTTCACGACGCCGCCCCTCGCCTCCGTCGGGCTCACGGAAGAGGCAGCGAAGGAGAGAGGGATACCCTGCATCGTCCACGCCGGAGACCTCTCAGGCCGCTTCACGAACCGGAGCATCGGTGAGAAGCATTCCCGCTACAAACTCCTGATCGAGCGTGGTTCCCGCCGGATCCTCGGGGCTCACCTCATCGGGCACCACGCCGAGGAGGTGATCAACGTCTTCGCCCTCGCGATCAGGCACAACCTGACGGCGGACGATCTCGCGCTCGACGCCATCCCATGGGCCTACCCGAGCAACACCTACGACATCATCCACATGGTTCACCCGCTCGCGCGGAAGTGAGAGGATGCGGGGTGATATCTTGCGCCTCCAGTGCTCACGTGGAGCCCTCTCGTATCCACAACTCGGCAGGTTTTGTCTGTTACAGACCCCATGCACGGCTTTCCATCCATTATCGTGTCGGGGGTGGGGACAGGAGAGGGGGAGACCCCCTCTCCGCACACGGCGGTACTCTCCGTCCCCCCACCCCGCCCCCTGAGGCGCGGGGGCGGTGCCCGGGCGTGCCCCCCGATGCCGATCGTCCGGAGCGAAGAGGCGGGGGGTTCAACTGTTGTTGAACCTCACCCGCCTCAACAGGAATGCAATGGCACCCGGATGGTACGTTAGCGCCAATGGGGAGACCTTCTCCCCGTCAGCCCCTTCCCCTATGGCGATACCCCCACGGCCCACTGTACCGGGTTTTCTCATAGTTTCAGTCGTTTCGGCAGTCGCAATCACACCTCGCGGTGCGCAAACTCCCGTAGACCGCTAACGCTCTTGCCGGTCATTCACAAGAAAAAAGATACCGCCGGGGTTCTAAAATCCCGGTCCCCTTTTACGCGCCCGTGCCGGCGCTCTCTTCCTTCGGCTTCTTCTCGGGTTTCTCGGGCTTCACGTAGGTGATGGTGTGGCGCTCCACCACATGCTCCACCACCGGCGGGAAGTACTCCGGCTCCATCGTGAGGCTCCCGAACGGGCAGCCCTCGACACAGTCGCCGCAGGCGACGCACCGCATCCGGTCGATCTCCCAGACCTTCTCCTCCTTCTCGATGCGGATCGCCTCACACGGGCACCGCCGCGAGCAGAGGCCGCAGGAGCGGCACGTGGTGGGGTCGAAGGTGACGTGTCCCCGGGTGAAGGGGCCTGTCCGTGCCGGGACTGCCGGATACTGCCGGGTGGCCGGTCCCCGCACAAGGTTCCGGAGAACCGTTCTTGTCATCTCAAAGTATCCCATGCCGGCCTCACCTCTCCGTGCAGCTGATGCAGGGGTCGATCGAGAGGACAACGACCGGGACATCGGCGAGCTGCGCGCCCGGGAGCATCTTCACGAGCGCCGGGATGTTCGCGAGCGTCGGCGTCCTGATCCTGGCCCGGGCGAGATGCTTGGTGCCGTCGCCCCGCAGGTAGTGGACGACCTCGCCCCGCGGCTGCTCCACGCGGGAGAAGTACTCGCCGTCCGGCGCTCCCTTCACCTTCACGTCGAGCGGTCCTTCGGGTATCCCGTCGATCGCCCGCCGGATCAGGTCGATGGAGGCGTAGACCTCCTTAACCCGGACGGCGCACCGGGCGTAGCAGTCCCCGGCGGTCTCGACGATCGGTTTAAAGCCGAGGTCACCGTAGGCAGCGTAGCCGGTCTCCCGGAGGTCCACCGCGACCCCGCTCCCCCGGAGAGTTGGCCCCGCCGCACCGAGGGTGTATGCCTCGTCCTTTGATATGACTCCGAGCCCCTGGAGACGGTACTTCACTGTCTCATCGTTCAAGAAGACGTCGCCGAGGTCCCGGCACTGCTGCTCAAACGGGTCGAGTGCCCGGTGCATCTCATCGAGTTTCTCCTGTCCGATATCGCGCCTGATCCCGCCGACCTTGCAGGTGCCCTGGATGACCCGGCCGCCGGTGGTGTCCTCGAGCACATCAAGAACGCTCTCCCGGAGCTGCCAGGACCGCATGAAGAGGTTCTCAAAGCCCATCCCATCCGCGAAGAGCCCGAGCCAGAGGAGGTGGGAGTGGAGACGCGAACACTCCGACCAGATCGTCCGGAGATACTTCGCCCGGTCCGGAACCTCGACCTTCATGATATGCTCGATGCCCTGGCAGTAGCAGAGCGCGTGCATGAAACTGCAGATCCCGCAGATCCGTTCCGCCACGTAGACGTACTCGGTGAACTCGCGCTTCTGTACAAGCTGCTCGAGCCCCCGGTGGATGTAGCCGATGGAGGGAACCACGTCCACCACTAACTCGTCCTCGAGGACGAGGTCGAGGTGGATCGGTTCCGGCAGCACCGGGTGCTGCGGCCCAAACGGCACGACTATGCGTTTCGGCATCGGTCGCCCCCCCTCCTTGTGACGCTGAACGGATACTTCTCCGCTGTCTTGATGAACGTCCCCTGAAAGTCGATGTTGATCCCGGTCACCGGGATACCGAAGAGGTCGTGCATCTCGTTCTCGTAGACGAACGCTCCCCAGTATATACCGGATATGCTCGGGACCTCCGCCTCCGGCCCGACCGTCAGACGGAGGTTCTTGAACTGGTAGTCCTTATCGAACGAGTAGTTGATCTCGTAAGATCCCCCGATATCCGTGCACCCGATCTGGACAAGGCGGTATCCGCCGTCATGGAGCCTTCCGACCTCCCCTACGAGGTCCTCCAGCGCGACGCTGGTTGTTGTCTGCTCTTCATTCATCGTCATCATGTCCCCTCACCTGCCTCTGCCGCATGTCGCGCTCCTTCCTTGATCTCTGCTTTCCCGGTCATCTTCTCCCGCTTCTCCTCGAGGATACCGAGCGCCTTCACAACACCGTCGATGATCTGCTCCGGCCGGGCTGCACACCCCGGGACGTAGACGTCGACGGGGATAACCTTGTCGACGCCTCCTGCGATGTTGTAGCACTCCCGGAATATGCCGCCGGTTGCGGCGCAGGCGCCGATCGCAACGACTACTTTCGGCTCAGGCATCTGCTCGTAGAGGTTCCTGACAACCGGCCGGTTCTGCGAGTTGATCCCGCCGGTGATCAGCAGGATATCTGCGTGCTTCGGGTTTCCGGTGTTGATGATGCCGAACCGCTCCACGTCGTAGAGCGGTGTGAGGCATGCAAGCACCTCGATATCGCACCCGTTGCAACTGGATGCATCGTAATGAAGGATCCAGGGTGATCGCTTCAGGAATGCCATGGTACTCATGCACCCCCGATCGTCATATAAGAGAGGATCGCCAGGTTCACGAGACCGAGGACCGCCGCCGCAAGCCACCCGCTCTTCAGTGCTGCCTGCCAGCGGACCCGTGCGGTGACGTTATCGACGAATATCTCCGCTACGTAGGTGACTGCGACCGCAGCAACCCCGATAACAGGGTTCCAGCTGAAGAAGAGGTAGACGAACCCGAGGAGGAAGATGTTCTCGTACCAGTGAGCGATCTCGACCTGGCCGAGCGTTGAGCCCGAGAACTCCGTCGTGATGCCCTTGACGATCTCCTGGTGCGCGTGGTGCGACGTCGATATGTCGAAGGGCGATTTCCTGAGTTTGATCGTGAGAATGACGGCAAAGCCGAGGAAGACGCCCGGGAGGTAGAGGATGGCCGGCACGGTCGCGGCGGCGATATCGGCGACGTAGAAACTCCCACCGACCATGTAGAGCCCGACGGCCGCAAGGATGATCATCGGCTCGTAGGCCATCACCTGGATCAGTTCACGCTCGGCCCCGATGTGACTGTAGGGCGAGTGGACCGCGTAGGCCCCGAGCACCAGGAAGACGTGGGCGAGCGTGAAGGCAAATATGATTAAGAGCAGGTCCCCTCCCGCGAAGAAGAGCGCGCCGGAGAGGGCGATGAAGACCAGGTAGGCGAGGACGTAGAAGTTCTGCGCCGTGGTGACGACGACGTTCTCCTTCTCGAAGAGCTTGCCGACGTCGTAGAAGGGCTGCAGGAGCGGCGGCCCGACCCTCCCCTGCATCCTCGCGGTGATCTTTCGATCGATACCGGCGATGAGGCCGCCGGCGATGGGCGCAAGGATGAGGAAGAGGACTGCACCGATAAGCCCGTTCATAGGGCCACCCCCGCGAGTATCCACGATGCAAGGATCAGGACGGTGCAGACCACCGCTCCTGGGCGGAAGAGCTTTGCCTCGCCGAAGTATTCGGTGAGGTAGTAGTTCCGTGTCTGGACCTCCCGGGTCAGGCCGAGGGATCCTGCGAAGTGCAGGTCCGGCGTCGCGGGCCTCCCCCCCATGTAGACCGGGAGGTGCTTTGCGGTCCTCCGGAAGAGGAAGAACGATACCGGGAGCACCAGGAGCAGGGCCATCATCAGGAGCATGATGCCGACGTTCGCCTGTGCGAGGCGTGCCGTAGCCCCGTAGATGGCAAGGACGTAGGGCTCAATCAGCGTTGAGGATATGACCGGGAAGAGGAAGACAGCAGCTATCACGAGGCCGGTGATGATGTAGAGGGGAGCCCAGGGCTCCTCCAGGAACCCTTTCTCGACCCGCTCCACGTTCCGGGTGACCGCGACGAGTTTGCCCATCCACTTCGCCCAGAAAAAGACTGTGACGGCGCTTCCGTAGGCGAGGATGGCGATGAAGATCAGGCCGAAGGGGACCTGAACGAATGCCTCGATTGCTGCCCACTTGGATATCAGCATACCGAACGGCGCAAGGAACATCCCCGCTATCCCGATGAACATCATCACCGCCATCTTCGGCATACGGACGATCAGGCCCTCCATATCCTCGATGTTGCGGCTCCCGATCCGGTGCTCGATCGCCCCGGTCCCGAGGAAGAGGAGCGACTTCGCGACGGCGTGGAAGATGATCAAGAGGATGGCTGCCCAGACGAGCATGTAGGTCCCGACGCCCGCACATGCGGCTATCAGCCCAAGGTTTGCGATCGTCGAGTAGGCAAGGACCGATTTCGCGTCACTCTGCGATATAGCGATCGCGGATGCGACGACGAAGGTCACACCGCCGACGAGGCCGACGGAGAATCCGGCAAACGTCCCGGCAAAGACCGGCGCGAACCTGACCAGGATGTAGACGCCGGCCTTGACCATGGTGCTCGAGTGGAGCAGGGCCGAGACCGGGGTTGGGGCCACCATTGCCCCGAGGAGCCAGGAGGAGAAGGGCATCAGCGCGGCCTTCGTTATGCCGGCAAATCCAATCAACACCGCCGGGATCAGGATGACGGCCGCGTCCCCGGATGCAAGCACCCGGGCGAGATCGATGCCCCCGCTCGTCGGTTCGGTTGCGGCAAGGAAGATGAGTGCCACGACGAACGCGACCCCGCCGAGGAGGTTCATCACCAGGGCGCGGAAGGCGTTCTTTGTCGCCTCTTCGGTCTCCGAGTAGCCGATCAGCATAAACGAGCTGATGGTGGTCACTTCCCAGAAGAAGAAGACCCACATGAGGTTATTGGAGAAGACGAGGCCGAACATAGCGGCGAGGAAGGCGAAGATGACGAAGAAGAACATCCCCTGCCGGTTGCGCACCTCCGGATGATGGTGGTGATACGTCTCCATGTACCTGACCGCGTATACGGCTATGAGGCTCCCGATGATCCCTATGATCAGGGCCATGATGATGGAGAGCTGGTCGACGAAGAGGTTGTTGACCGCATGAAGGCTCCCCGGGAACGATATCTCGAGGTATACCACCAGCGCCGCCTGAACGACGGCCAGCACGATTGCCAGGTAGTTCCTGAACTTTGCGCCCATGTAGATGATGAAGAGCGCGAGCACCATCTCGATGGCCACCATGGCCATACTGGCCCCCTCCGAGGGCGCGGCAAAGTAGACCGCGTCCCCGAACGCATACCGGATGAGCAGGTATATCGATGCCCCGCCGATGAAGAGAGCGGAGAGGGTGACCACCGCGTACCGCAACGTCGTCCGTTTCACGAACAATAAAAGACATGCGGCGAGGATGGGAAATAGTATTAGGAAGAGCAGCGTCTGCACTAAAGTCCCTCGTAGGGTAGTTATGCCTTACTTACATAATTAATCATTCCAAATAGGCACCCGGGGTATCGGCCGACGTATACCCGGTGCCGGCTCCGCGCCGGGCGGTTGGGCGGGATTCCGCCGGATCTCATTCCCGGAGGCGAGGTCTTCACCGTCACCCGGGCCTGTGCGGTATCACGCACCGCACGCCTCCTCCCGCCTGTCCTGTATCGCCCCGGTAACGCGGTATGAAATGGATGTGAACATGCATCACGTTCTGCCCCGCGACCTCCCCAACGTGACGCCGATGTTGTAGCCGTCGGGATGCAGTTTTTGGTCGGTCGTCGCCCTGCAGTCATCGATGAGCCGGGCAAGCGCCATTCGCTCTTCGTCAGTCGTATCGAAGTAACTCGCCACATGTCGAAACGGTATGACGAGCAGGTGGCCGGGGCTGACCGGGTTGATGTCATAGCGGGCGTAGCAGAGGTCGTTTGCCGTCACGATATCCTCCGGGGCAGGGTTGCAGAACGGGCATGGCATGGCCTCTGCTCTTCTCCCGATCGACTATGATTGTTTTGGCCCGCCCCCTCTCACCCGAGAAGGCGGGCGAGGAGTTTCCCGGTGAGGCTTCGGGAGAGGGTGATGGCGTGCTCGGTGCACATCTCGTGGCAGCAGTAGCACCGGATGCAACGCGCAAGGTCGATCGTCGCCCGGCCTTCCGTGACGGTGATCGCGTGCACCGGGCAGATCCGTTCGCACTTCCGACAGCCGATGCATGCCGGAGCGACCACGCCGGGCCGGGGGGCATAGGTCTTCCCGAACCGCTGGACGACGGCGAGGACCACCCGTCGCCAGACCCCTGTCCCACCCCCGGCGTAGGTTGAGGGTTTCCGGAAGTCCGGGACCGCGAAGTCGGCAGGGTCGTCGCCGACCGTCCGGACGGCCCCGGGATCGACCAGGCCGCGCCCGGCTGCGCTCCTGATGCTCCCGATCTCGAGCGGGTCCATGCCGATGAGCCGCGCGAGGACGGTGTCCACGGCTGAGGGGTCGCTTCCGGCGAGGATCACCCCGATCTTTCTCGGGCTGCCGTCCTGGGGGCCGTCCCCCTCCATCGCCATGACCGCGTCGACGATCTGGAGCCGGGGCTTCATGCACTCGTTGAGGTCGAGGAGCATCCTCCCGAAGGCGTACTCGTCCCGGAACCGAAAGTGGAAGATCGGCTTCTCGAGCCCCGGAATGAGCCCGAAGAGGTTCTTTGTCGCGCCGGTCATCCGGGTCCACATGTGGGTCTTCGCTTTGGAGACGACCACGATAGCGTCTGCCGCGACTGCCGGGGTGATGATGGAGAACTGCTTCATCACCTCACCCTCCGGGAATGGGACGGTCTGAAAACTGGTATCGTAGTTCAGGGCGGCGCCGGTCTCCTCCGCCACCGCCGCGTACCCGGTGCGCGTGTATGCCCGTCGCAGGTTCGCTTCGCTGTAGACGATCCCTGCCCCGGGGCTGTCGCCGATGACGACCCGGCACCCGTGCTCCCCGAGGAGCCGGGCGACGGCAGCGACGACCGCCGGGTGGGTGGTGACGCACCGTTCCGGCTCCTGCCCCTGCAGGAGGTTCGGTTTGAGGAGGATCCTCTGTCCCGGCGATACGAACTTCCCGGTGCCGCCGAGAAGATCGACCGCGCGGCGGACGGCCGCCTCGATCTCGTCCCGCCCATAGCCGTCGCACCTGACGACGGCGACGGTCGCGTCCCGCCCGGCCGGCTGCACCCTCTCACTCCTCCCCGAGGCGGCCGAGCGCCTCTCTTGCCGCGAGCATTGCCGCTCCCTGCTTGGTCGGCGCCTCTCCCTCTCCGAGGAGAGCCCCCCCAACGGTTACCCGGGCGGCCCAGACCGGGGAGTTCCCCGGGCCGGTCCGGCGGTAGGCATACCCGATCCCGCCGAGATCCTTCCGGGCGGCGTACTCCTGGAGCCTCCCCCGGTAGTTGCGGCGGGTGTTGCACTCCGCTATCTCGTCCTCAAATATGGCGAGAACCACTTCCCGGGCCGCAGCGAGGCCGCGGTCAAGGTAGATGGCGCCGATCAGGGCCTCGAACGCGTCGGCGATGATGGATTCGGTCAGCGCCTGTCCTTTTCTCCTGATGATGCCGTCGATGCCGAGGCCCTGCTGGAGCACGACGTCGGCGAGTTTCTTGTTTCTCGTGACCTGGAGCCTCCGGTTCATCTCGCCGGGCGGGAGGTCGTACTCGCCGTAGAGGTGGTCGGCGATGATGAAGTCGAGGACGTAGTTCCCCAGGAACTCGAGCCGCTCGTTGTCGTCGACAGTCGTTATCGGGTACTCCCCGCCGTTTGCGTACGACCGGTGGGTCAGCGCACGGTCGTAGAGGGGGAGGGCCGCGTTGCGGACGTCGGTGATCCCGAATGGGGGGGTGGCAAGGAGCGCGCGCACCTCCGTCTCCCGGTCATGGCCGGCGGACTCCCGGCGCTCGGGAGGTTTCTGGCCGAAGAGGTTGCCGATACGAAGTTTTTCTCTTATAGTGGCAAGTCTCATGGTCGTCGGGGGCAGGAGTATCCTGCCGCTCTTTATAGAATGGCTACCGTACTGCCGGATAAACCTTTGCCGGGGAGAGGGTGCCGGGGTAACCTTTTCGTCGTCGGGAAAAGAGATATCTACCTGTGGTTCTGTCCGTGAGGGGCGAGGACGGCGGGAGCGTCTACCTGGACATCGAGTTCGGGTACGTCTACGGCACCTGCCGGGCGGTCATGATGCCGATTGAGATAGGTGCGGTCGTCCATCGGCCGGAGGATGACAGCGTCAGCTATGTCGGGGAGCAGTTCCGGTACGACATCGACGTTGAGATATGGAAGAAGGTGACCGACCCCTGCGGCAAGACCACCGGTGTCGCGACGACTGTGGCGAACATGGGCCGCGGCGAGTATGGGATGGCCTACAACCACTCCTTTCGGGTCTCCGACGGCGAGGTGCCGGCGGCAGAAGAGACCGCCCAAAATGCGTTTGCCGATCTCCGGCTCTTTATGGAATCGGTCCTCTCAGCAGGAGATATACCGGAGATAGTCGTCTTTGCGGCAGATATGGAGAAAAAGGCCTTTCGGGCCGCAGAGGTCTCACTCGACGGGTGCATGCTGGTCGACCTCCAGCGAGAGATCCGGCGGCGCTTCGGTATGAAGCAGGTCCTCTCCCTCGACCGCCTCGCCCGGCTCATCGATTTTCGCGCCGGGGAATCCACCGTCGCCTCGATGCACTTCCGATACCCCGTCCCCCGGGAGTACCGCCACCTCCTGGATGTCCACCGGGGGATGGGCGACGCCGTCCGGACGTTCCTGCTCGCACGGGAGTATCAGGAGAGGCTGCCGCACCTCGAAGCCCGTATCCGGGCCCTTATGGACACCTGCGCGAGCGACGGGTGATGGATGGGGTGGCCGGGGTCGATTTAAGGGGGCGCGGTCGGGTGTTTCACCTCTAAAACTCCCCGGTCTTCACCCCCAGGGCGCCGTCAGGAACTGTTCTTCACCAGGAGCACTGCTCCCTCTCCCGGCACCCGGCGTTCCGATGCGGGTTCGCGGTTCCCCGGCGCCTCCCCGGTCGACGCAAGCGGCCCGGTCAGGAGGACTTCGACCTCCGTGCCCCCGTGGATGCTGCCGGTGCCCACGGGGACGTGCAGGCAGGCGTTTGCGCGTACCACTGTCATCTGCGTCCCGGCGCCCCGGGGCAGGGGGATGGCGGCATACCTGTCGCCGTCCCGGGATACCGTGAGAAAGATAAACTCATCAAATCCAGGATCGGTCTGGATCGTCCTCGCGAGCCGGGCGCGGAGGCGCTCCCCGGGCCGGGCGGAAAATCCCCACTCCGCGAGCAGGGGGAGGGCGAGCTCCCGGACGGTCGTCATAGCGGCGATCGGGTAGCCCGGCATCCCGATCACCGGTTTGCCGTCGACCCTCCCGATGATCGCTGGTTTCCCGGGTTTCACGGCGATCCCGTGGACGAGCACCTCGCCGAGGTCGCTGATGACGCTGGCTGTGAAATCACGGGTGCCTGCCGAGGAACCGGCAGAGACGAGGAGCAGGTCGTTCTCCCGGATGCCCTTTCCGATCGCCTCCGAAAGCAGCCCGGGGTCATCGCGGACGATTCCGTAGCGGGTGCAGGTTGCGCCTGCCTCACCAAGCCATGCCGCCGCAATGGCGGTGTTGCTCTCGATCACCTCTCCCGGACCCGGGCGCTCACCCGCCGGGATCACCTCGCTCCCCGTTGGGAGGAGGCCGACGTTCACAGCCTGTACGTCGACCCTCGTAATCCCGTAGGAGAGGAGCGCCCCGATATCCCAGGGGCGTATCGAGTGCCCGGCCGGGAGGATCATCTCCCCGCTCCGGATCTCCTCCCCGGCGGGATGTATGTGCTCCCCGGGGAGCACGGCCCTTCTGGTGCACCAGGCCCCGTCTCCCCCCGTGACATCCTCGATCATGACGACCGCATCGTATCCCGGGGGAATTACGTTCCCCGTATTCACCCGAAAGGGGTTCCTGAGTGGGACTGGGCTCTCGTCGCGCGCACCCCGGGTCTCGCTGCTCACGACGGCAAAACCATCTCGTGCAGCAATGTCCGTTGCCGGGACCGTCAGCGGTGAGTGGGTGGCCCTTGCCGTCACCCGCCTGACCGACCCGGCCACCGGAACCCGGACAGTCCGGTCTGGGCGCGGAAAGGTGGCCCGCATCATATCCAGGACCCCTGCAAGCGGTCTCAGCGTGAGGCGCTCCCTCACCATAGCGTCACGTCCACCTCGCTTCCGGCCTCGAGCCTCTCACATCCCGGGAGGATCCTGGTGAGCCCGTCACCCTATCCGGGGGAAAAAAGTTAGATTCTGGTGTAGAGGTTTGCATACACCGTCTTGCCCCTGGATATCGGGTGGCGTTCACCGAGATCCCCGATGTAGTGAGCGAAGAGGGCCGTCTCACCATCGACCTCCTGCTCGACCTCACCGACCATCTTGAATCCCGGGAGCGGGTTTTCTATCGTCCCGTAGACGTAGATGTCGCCTTTCACCATCTGCCCGCCGACACGGCCTTTGGCGTTGCCCTTGATGACGACGGTGCCCCCTTCGCCGTGGGTGGAGACGTGAATGTCCGCATCGCCGCCGATGATGATCGTCCCGCCGTTGATGAACGTCGCCGTATCGTTGCCGACGGATCCAGCGACCCGGATCAGCCCGCCCTTCATGCCGCGCCACTCGCCGCGTGGCGATGCGCCCAGGTGGTGTCCGGCGTTCCCGTCGACGATCAGCTCGCCGCCTTCCATCCCGATGCCGCAGAACGAGTCGACGTTTCCTTTCACGTGGATTTTCCCGCCTTTCATCCAGCCGCCGATGTACATGTCGGCGTTGCCTTCGATGACGATCTCGCCTGCGGTCATCTGCTGGCCGATCCTTTTAACGCGGGTGCAGTCCCCGCGGAGGACGATCCTGGTATCGGCTGCTGTCGCTGCGCCGTCGCCTGCAACGGTGAAGTAATTCCCGAGCGGGCCCTTCTGTTTGCCTTCCCAGACATCGAGGGTGGCGATCTCGGCGGCTTTCTTTGCTGCAAAGTTGTCCGGAGTGATGTTCTGCCCCTCAAGAAGGAGTTCGGAGGGGTTGGTCAGGGTGAGGGTTACTGTCTTCATGCTTCTTATCACCTCATTGTGCTGCATTGACCTCGATCACCCGGGGGTTATGGAGGTGTTCTTCGAAGAGCGAGTAGTTATCGAGTTTCACGCTGTAGTGCCGGAGGAAGTGCTCGTAGATGTCTCTCTGTACCTGTGCGTTCTCCGGAACCTTCACATCGACCCAGATGGTCCGCTTTGCGGGCTCGGAGACAACTTCGCCGTCCCGGACAGTCACGATACCGTCCTTCACGAGCCAGGCGCACCGGGAGAAGGCCTTCTCGATCGCTGCCGGGTCGGAGGGCATATCCTCGGGGTTGAGGGGGTAGACGGCGATATCGGCATCCATGCCGGGGGCAAGCCCGCCGTACATGTCGCTGATCCCGAGCGCCTTTGCCGGCCCTGCCCGGGTCATCTGCGCTATCTCGTAGAGGTCGAGTTCGCGGTCGATGCTGTCTATGGAGGTTGACTCAATCGTCCGGTCAAGCCACTTGAACGTCTTCATGGTCTCGTCACGCGCCGCACGGCTCATCAGCCAGGTGATGACCTGCGGATAGCGGGTGAACGGCCCGGCGTTCGGGTGGTCGGTGGTGATGAACGTCCGCATCAGGTCTTTCGAGAAGAGCGCGAGTTCCAGGCCGACAGCCCACTGGATGGTGCAGACCTTGACCTTCGGGCTGTAGATGTAGGGGACGACACCCGCGGCGGTCTCGAGTTCGACGTCCACGTTTGCCCATTTAAGGTTATTGAGGGCCCGGAGGTGGTGTTCGAACGGCCCATCGGCGGTCATTGTGGTGGTCTCGTCGAGCGTCACCTGACCCATATCGACGGTGATGTTGTCGTGGGCGTTCACGTAGTCCATGATGTCTTTTGATCTCGACTCCACGTTCCCCCAGGAATCGCCACCGTAGGCGTGAAACTGAAGGTGCGTGACGTGCATAACCTGCTCCCGGCCGAAGTTGTTCTTCGGCGTGTAACCCTCGGCGAGCCTGAGCGACTCGAGGGTGTCGGTGTAGTTGCCGGGGTTTCCGAGGTTGTTGCAGTGCAGGTGCATCGAGTGGGGGAGGCCCAGGTGTTCGTTCGTCTCGATGAGCCCTGTGATGATCCGGGCCGGGGTGATATCGAAGTACGGGACCGGGTCGTGGATATGCACACAGTTCAGCCCCCATCCCCAGGCTTCGGATCCGCCGGGGTTCACGACCTTGATGCCGAACCCGCGCGTGGCCTGCAGGAGCCAGGCAGTATACGCGGCATTGTTCTCGATCTCGTTGTTCTTGAGGTATTCGAGGGTGAACCAGTTGTTCCCGAAGACCGGCATCGCGGCGTTGTCGATGATAGGAGTATCCCGGATCTCCTCGTGGACGTGCGGGGAGTGGAGCGGGGGCATCGCCGCCTCGTTGACGAAGACGTAACCCATCCGGGCGTAGTCGTAGCCGGTCTTGAACGTGGAGGGGACCGAGGAACCCATCTCCATACGGCTGCACGTAGGGGATTTGTGGGGGCTCTTGAAGAGTTTGTCTTCCGGCCGGAAGAGCCGGCCGACGTTCACCTTCGGCCCGACCACGTGGGAGTGGATGTCCACGCCGCCCGCCATCACGGTCATACCGGCGGCGTCGATCGTCTTCGGGTTCTCAAGAGCGCTCGTCTCGACGATCTTCCCGTCCTTGATACCGATGTCCATCCGGTCGCCTTTGATCCCCTGCAGGGGATCAAAGACGAACCCGTTTTTGATCAGCAGTTCACTCATGGTTCACTCCCCCACACGGACGCCTTCCGGCGCTGCTTTTACGGGTTCCTTCGCGACTTCCTCTGCTTCGAGTTCGCAGAGCCTCTTGTGGATCCGTTCGAAGACCTCCTCGTCGCTGATGACGCCTTCTGGCGGGTCGATGACCTTGCGGTACTGGATCGGGACATTGTCCATCCGGTAGACAATGCCCGGGACCTCGACCCCGACGATCCCTACCGGGATATGGAGGTCGGAGATCTCGCTTGCCATGCAGATGTTCGGGTCGATGGTGATCCAGGGGTGCTTCCGGAGGTGTTTGACCGCATCGATCGGGAAGTGGGCGCCAGCATCGGTCCCGATGTTGATGAAGGCGTCCACCTCGTCTCGCATCGCAAGGTCGATGGAGCTCGTCTCGCCGGGGTTCATGTGGGCGATATCGCGTTTGGTCAGGTCAAGGCAGTAGGGATATCCGTACTGCCACGACCAGACCGCGCCCGGCCCGGTGATGTTGTAGTGGCCCCGCATCGCCATGATCGTCCACTTGGTGAAGTCGTTGAGGTCGCGGGTCAGGCTGATGGCGATGTCCACGTTGTGGTTCCGGCCGTCGGAATGGCAGAGCCCCATGCCGTAGAAGATGGTGCCAAACCGCGCTTTCTTCAGGATATCAGCAACCTCGACGATCTGCTCGCGCCTGATCCCGGCAACCACGTCGGGGATCTCGTGGCCCCGGACAACGGCGCGGAATGCGTCGAAGAGCTCGTAGTCGTGTCCCTGCTGCACCTGGAGGTATATGTCCGCCACCTGGGCGGTATCGGTGTGCCGGGGGTCGACGACGATGATCTTGCGGCTCTTGTGGCCCTTGCCGGTGAAGAAGCCGCGGGGGAAGATCGAGTAGCGGGACATGTGCCGTGGATGAGCGTGGGCCGGGTTTGCGCCCCAGTAGACGATGACGTCCGCGCGGTTCTTCGTCTCACCGAGGGTGCAGCTCGGGTAGCCGTTATCGAATATGGCAAGGAACGAGCTCCCGTGGCAGATGGACGCGCAGTTGTCGAGTACGGCCCCTGCCTTCTCGGCAACCTTGGCTGCGGCGGCCATGCCCTCGCAGTTGGTCGATCCGAATCCGTATATCAGGGGCTTCTTCGCCTTGTAGAGCACGTTCGCTGCGTAGTCGATCGCCTCATCGTAGGATATGTCCTTGTAGGTGCCGTCCGGCTGGCGGAGGCGCGGTAGCCGGACCCTCTCGCCGCCCGTCGCGTGGTGGAAGATCTGGTTTCCGATAGCACAGGCATTCTCCACCTCGAGGATCTTCTTTCCGTCGTCCGATACGGTCACGACAAGGTCGTCACAGCAGACGCCGCAGTATGGGCATCCGACGTTCTCAACTTTCTTTGACATTATTGATCACCTCTCCACATCCCGACGGCTCCCTGAACGAGTTCGAGCGCGCTCTTGCGCCGTTCACCGTTGACAGGTTCAACCGTCACGGGGAAGCCGCTGTACTGGGGCTCCCCCGTCGCCTGGGTCCGTGGAGGAACCACCTGGTTTGCCCAGACCCCCTGCGGGATGAACGCAAGGCCGGGGTAGAGCGACTGGCGCCCCCTGACGGTCTTGACGACCACGCTTCCGCATTCGCTCGTCACCCGTACAAGCTGGTTCGGGACCAGGCCGAGCGCCCTGACATCGTCGTCGTGCATCTCGATGATCGAGCAGGCCTCGAAGTATTCCGGGGTCGTTTTGCCCTTCTCCATCGCAACACCTTCTTCGATGGAACGCTGGGTAATCATGTTCAACGTAATCCTGTTCGCCATGGTTCTGCCTCAATGTGGTTGATAGGATCGGTCTCCCGAAGCTCCGGCGAGTCGGCCCCGTAGAGTGCGGTGCTCCCAACACGCGGCCCGTGATGGATTCTCCCCTGCGTTGCGAGAGGCTCTGCCGGGATCTTCCATACCCGGCAAATCGGGCCCTCTTGCACGGTGAACGCCTGTTGGTCGGTTCACTGGAACACGCCGGAGAGTCGGCCGATATGCAGGGGCCTCTTCACCAGGGGAATTGAGACTCTGCGGACGGAGCACCGGATGGATCGCTATGTCATAACTTGTAATGTTTTCTATTTAACGATTCCGAATTGGTAAGTTATTTTAGGTTATCAACTTTACATCGAGCGGCATGGTTGAGGCTATTTTTTTATATGTGGGATTTTATTGGGTAATATTTAAAAATATTGCTAAATTTTGGGTTTTATGGAGTTTGTCCGGGTAGGGCTTATTTTTTGATATATTTGACTTGCGGGTGTGCGGGGGTGTCAGCCTCTCTCCGGCAGGAGTCATGGAGCAGAGGCTGAGGGAGGAATGAACCGGCATAATGCCTTCTCCTCTCTCTTCCGGATGCCTTCGAGTGGGCTCTACTCCGGCGGCCCTGCTCCTGCCTTGGGTACACCCGGTTGCGACGGCCCGGTTGTGGGGCGATTACTATATAGTTATGTCTCTTTTACTTCTGACTTAAATTCATTTTTTTCGAAAAAAGGAGGTCTAAACATTTGACTCGCGGCAAATCCTGCCCGACCTGAGTAGCATTATATATCTCAGGGTATAACCTATTACAGAAGGTGCAATTGAGCACTTTTTGACAAAATTTATTTTAACTATTATTATTTGTATTGTCTTCTTTATTATTTAATGCTACTTTCTTCCGTGGCCTCTTAGATGATCATTCCGGTAGCGCGGATTAGGGGAAATTCTTTTTAAGTACGACGTTCAACCTTTTGGACCATAGAAACTCGATTTTAAAATAACCAATCAGGCATAAAATTGATATAAATGTTACTTTATGTAAAAAAGTCCATCTAATTTCGCAAATTTTATTAATAACTCTTCTTCTACTCTTATAGTCCCTTTTGGGACGTGCAGTTGCGGCCTTCAGAGAGTCGGTGCAGGCGAATGCTCCGGCCTCTTTCATGAACAGAATGCTTTGAACAAGGGTAAAAGGATGAAATACTATGGCTAAATACACGGAAACAATCGATCTCTATTCTGATGACGGGAAGCTGCTCAAGGGCGGCGTCACCCTCGACAGAATCAGCCCGCTGGTTAACCCGGCCACAAGTAAGATCATCGACCTGACCAAGAGAACGATCAACGTGAACCTTGGGGGCATCCAGGATGCACTCAAGACCGGAAAACTTGGAAAGGGCAAGATCAAGGGAAGAGAACTGGATCTCCCAATTATGGAGAACAAGGATGCCATCGTCGCCAGGATCAAGGAGATGATCCAGGTTGAGGAGGGTGACGACACCGAGATCCTGGAGTTCAACGGCGGAAAGCTCCAGCTCGTCCAGGTCCCGGCAAAGCGCCTGATGAATGCTGCCACCTACGATGCCGCGATCACGTCGGTCGCCTCCGCGACCACTTACGCGATCGTCGATCAGTTCAACATCGACGCTTTTAACGCATCCACCGTCAAGGCGGCCTGCTGGGGCGGCTACCCGCACACCCAGGACCTTCAGGGTGCGCTCGTTACGTCGATCCTGAACATCCCCCAGAACAACGAAGGTCTCGGCTATGCGCTCCGGAACATCCCGGTTAACCACACCGTCATGATGACCGGCAGGAACGCCCTGCAGGGCGCTGCGCTCGCATCAACGCTCGAGACCGCCGGTGTCTTCGAGATGGGATCCGCCGTCGGACCGTTCGAGCGCGCCATGCTGCTCGCCTATGCCTACCAGGGCCTGAACGCGAACAATATGGTCTATGACCTCGTCAAGGAGAACGGCCAGACCGGAACCGTCGGTACGGTCGTCCAGAGCCTGGTCGAGCGCGCCATCGAGGACAAGGTCATCGCCCCGGGGAAGAAGGGCGGGTACTTCCAGTTCTACGACACGAAGGACCCCATGCTCTGGAACGCCTACGCCGCCGCAGGAACCATGGCAGCCACCATCGTCAACTGTGGTGCCGGACGGTTTGCCCAGGCAGTCTCCTCGACGCTCCTGTACTTCAACGACCTGCTTGAGCACGAGACCGGTCTCCCGAGCACCGACTACGGTCGTGTCATGGGTACCGCTGTCGGATTCTCGTTCTTCAGCCACTCGATCTACGGCGGTGGCGGTCCCGGTATCTTCAACGGCAACCATGTCGTGACCCGTCACGCCAACGGTGTGGCTATCCCGTGTGTGGTCGCTGCAATGGCGCTTGATGCCGGAACCCAGATGTTCTCGCCCGAGAGCACCTCGAAGATCTTCGCCGATACCTACGGCAAGATCGATGTGTTCAACAAGCCGATCAACCAGATCGCAAACGGAGCCTGAACGAGCAGAGATCCGAATGATGAACGCCACATTTCCGCGGGCGGGGATTGTGCCGCTCGGGGTGCTCAAACCTGAGACCGCCGAACGCCTGCTCGCTATGCTTGCCGGCATCCGCCGGATGACGATCCACGGCCCCGGCGCGATACAGCGCTCATCTGCCTTGCGGACCCCCGGAACGGGGAAGGCCCGGTGGCCGGGTGGTCGTCTGGGACCCGCGGTGACGGCAGGTGCCTTCATGGCCGGAAATATGGCTGAAATTCATTCAAAACAGGAAATGGATAAGATATCAATCTCTTTGAGGTGAATAAAAACATGGCATACAAGCCCCAGTATGGTCCCGGGACATCGATTGTCGCCGAGAACCGGCGCAAGCAGATGAACCCCAGCCAGAAGCTTGAGAAGGTTCGTTCCGTAACGGATGAGGATATCGTGCTGGTCCTCGGCCACCGCGCTCCCGGATCAGCGTATCCGAGTGCTCACCCGCCGCTCGCCGAGCAGCAGGAGCCCGACTGCCCCATGCGCAAGCTCGTCAAGCCCACCGAGGGTGCAAAGGCCGGCGACCGCGTCCGCTACATCCAGTTTGCGGACTCGATGTTCAACGCCCCCTCGCAGCCCTACCAGCGGACCTACACCGAGATGTACCGCTTCCGCGGCATCGACCCCGGCACGCTCTCCGGCCGTCAGATCGTCGAGTGCCGTGAGCGTGACCTCGAGAAGTACTCGAAGGATCTCATCGAGACCGAGATGTTCGACCCTGCTCTCGTCGGCATCCGTGGTGCGACCGTGCACGGCCACTCGCTCCGTCTCGCTGAAGACGGCATGATGTTCGACATGCTCCAGAGGAACATCCTCGGTGAGGACGGCGTCGTCAAGTACGTCAAGAACCAGATCGGTGAGCCTCTCGACCGTGCGGTTGCCGTCGGCAAGCCCATGGACGAGAAGTGGCTCAAAGCCCACACGACGATCTTCCACTCGCTCGTAGGAACTCCCTACCGTGAGGATACCGAGTACATCGAATACGTCCAGCGCATCCACTCGCTGCGGACAAAATACGGCTTCATGCCGAAAGAGGAGTGATTGAGAAATGGCAAAGATTGAGAGATCCCAGAAGATGTTCCTGAAAGCCCTCAAGGAGAAGTTCCAGGGGCAGGACGTCGAGTCCGAGACCACCGAGTTCTACAAGTTCAACGGTGTCCGCCAGTCTCCCCGTAAGCTGGAGTTCATGAAGGCGAGCCGTGCCGTTGAGATGGACCGTGGCATCTCCATGTACGATCCCGAGCGTTGCCACCTTGGCGGCATCCCGATGGGCCAGCGCCAGCTGATGACCTACGAGGTCTCCGGCACCGGCGTCTTCGTCGAGGGTGACGACCTCCACTTCGTCAACAACTCTGCCATGCAGCAGATGTGGGACGATATCAGGAGAACGGTCATCGTCGGCATGGACCTCGCTCACCAGACCCTGCAGAAGCGTCTCGGGAAGGAAGTTACCCCTGAGACGATCAACGAGTACCTCCACATCCTGAACCACGCCATGCCCGGCGCAGCCGTCGTTCAGGAACACATGGTCGAGACCCACCCCGGCCTCGTCGACGACTGTTACGTCAAGGTCTTCACCGGCGACCAGGAACTCGCCGACGACATCGAACCCCAGTTCCTGCTGGACATCGAGAAGCTCTTCCCCGCAAAGCAGGCTGAGGAGCTCAAGGCAGAAGTCGGCAAGAGCATGTACCAGGCGATCCACATCCCGACCGCGGTCTCCCGGACCTGCGACGGTGGAACGACTTCCCGGTGGTCTGCGATGCAGATCGGTATGTCCTTCATCGCCGCCTACCGCATGTGCGCCGGTGAAGCGGCTGTCGCCGACCTCTCCTACGCTGCCAAGCACGCAGGCGTCGTCCAGATGGCCTCCCACCTGCCTGCCCGGCGTGCCCGTGGCCCCAACGAGCCCGGCGGTATCAAGTTCGGCCTCTTCGCCGATATCATCCAGGCAAACCGGAAATACCCCAACGACCCCGCCCGGGCATCCCTCGAGGTCGTCGGCGCCGGAACCATGCTCTACGACCAGATCTGGCTCGGCTCCTACATGTCCGGTGGTGTCGGATTCACCCAGTACGCGACCGCGGCTTACACCGACAACATCCTTGATGAGTTCACCTACTACGGTATGGACTACGCCAAGGACAAATACAAGGTCGACTGGAAGAACCCGAGCGCGAACGACAAGGTCAAGCCGACACAGGAGATCGTCAACGATCTCGCCACCGAGGTCACCCTCAACGCCATGGAGCAGTACGAGCAGTTCCCGACCATGATGGAGGACCACTTCGGCGGGTCCCAGCGTGCCGGTGTCATCGCCGCCGCGTCCGGCCTGACCACCGCCATCGCGACCGGCAACTCGAACGCCGGCCTCAACGCCTGGTACCTCTCGATGCTCCTGCACAAGGACGGATGGTCGCGGCTTGGCTTCTTCGGCTACGACCTCCAGGACCAGTGCGGATCCGCAAACTCGCTCTCCATGGAGCCCGACCGCGGCCTGATGGGAGAACTGCGTGGTCCGAACTACCCGAACTACGCGATGAACGTCGGTCACCAGGGCGAGTACGCCGCGATCGTCGGCAGCGCTCACTACGGACGTGGCGATGCGTTCTGCTACAGCCCGCTCGTCAAGGTCTGCTTCGCCGACCCGGCCCTGAAGTTCAACTTCGCAGAGCCCCGCCGCGAGTTCGCGAAGGGTGCAATCCGCGAGTTCATGCCCGCCGGCGAGCGTTCGCTCATCATCCCGGCCCGGTAAACTCTCCATAACCCCTTTTTATTTGCACGTCCTCACAATCCGCGATCGCAAACATTCCTGCCGATCAGACGGAAAGAAGGTGGAGCGGGTGGTTCTCACTCGCCCACGTCTTATAATAGTTCAGATTCGTAACACAAAGTCAGTTGTATCTCGCTGTTTTTGGCGTATTTTTCGGTGTTCCTGCCCCTGAGCCGCCTGCCCCGGTCACCGGGAGGCGCGCGGGGCGCAAGGCGGGGCGCGTGGTGCTGTCGAGCAAAACCCCTGTTTGCAGAAATGCTCCAGTACAGGGGGTGCCTCGAGATGTTGGCGGGCGCGAGGCTTGAAGATTAAAGCCCAAAAATGGATTTCAAGTGAATGTCACGTCAGGGAGATATGCCTCTATCTCTGCGGGGTTGAAGGCGGCATGAGCGGGCAGACTCCCTCCGCAAGGGGGGAGGTGAAAGCGGCGCCCCTTCTTCACTTTCACACCGCCCGGGTATTCTTTATGCCGGAGGGGAGCTAACATGACCCTATCGTATGTTGCGGCGGTACCAGTACCGGCTGTATCCGACCGAGGATCAGAAGACTCTGATCGCCAAGCACCTTGGGTGCTGCCGGTTCGTATACAACTGGGCCCTCAACCTCAAGAACACGGCGTACCACGACGGGGGCATCAGCCTGTCCAGATACGACCTCACGAACCAGCTTCCGGCGCTCAAAGAGGAGTTGCCGTGGCTGAAAGAGGTCAACGCCCAGTCGCTGCAGCAATCGATTATCCATCTCTCCCGTGCGTTCACGAACTTCTTCGAGGGCCGGGGCGAAGCGCCGACCTTCAAGCAGAAGCACGCCCCAGAACAGGCGTTCACGGTACCCCAATCATACACCGTGGACTTCAAGCAGGGGACCGTGAAGCTCCCGAAGATCGGAACGCTCAAAGTCAAGTATCACCGCACCTTCGTGGGCACGATGAAGTCTGCAACCGTCATCCGCCAATCGACCGGCCGGTACTTCCTCAGTATCGTGGTCGAGGACGGGCGGAAGCCCCCGCAACCCGCCGATCCGATCCCGGATCAGACGGTCGG
>DANY01000053.1:16837-53639 GCA_002501655.1 Methanoculleus sp. UBA303 | reverse complement strand
CCCCCGCCCCTTGGGGCGGGGGCAGTGCGTGACGATAGCCACCACGGTCCTGTGTCCAGGGGTTGCCCGTGTGTGTAGCCTCTCGCCATCCCGCATGATCGTTCTATCGGGTAGTCCCCGTGAGGAGCACACCCCGGCCCCGCAAGAAGAAGGCAGCATGGATAACTATAAATTCGCCCGCCCGCACATTCCCTTTAATTATGTATCTCGTCATCCGCTGCCCCGGCTGCAAGACCTTCACCTACGTGGACCACTACCAGCGCTGGAGACTCTGCCCGATGTGCGGCGAGGCGATGAATGTCGGGCGCGCACCGGTCTACCTGGATGTCGATGACTTCCAGGATGCAGAACAGGTGGTGGAGCAACTGGAGTCATACCTGCACCAGACCGGAAAGGAAGACCTGACGGAGCGTGACGTCCAGCAGTTACGGGCCCGGTATGCCGAGTGGGTGAAGAACCGGGCCTGATCACCAGAGGCGCCCGCAGCCCGGACAGAGCATGCTCACCCTCCTTCCGCAGTGCGGGCAGTAAAGGCCCGCACGTTCGTTGCTGGATAGCGGTCTCCCGCATCGCTTACAGTGAATCGGGGCCTCGAACCCACATGCGTGTCTGACCATCAATCCAGATATTTGTAGCCCTTCACAAAAAGATTTCCTTTTCCCCGGTTCGCAATATCGCCGGTGAAATGGATAAGCGTGCGCCCTTCGTGCTGAACCGTCCCGTTCTTCGCAAACGTGGGGAGCATCCCCTGCGCGGTCCCGTAGACGTAGCAGGAACCGGTCTTCATGTTCGCTGCCGGACGGCGGCAGTCCCCGTGGACGATGAGCGTGCCCCCGTGCATCTCCGCACCGGCCATATCCCCGGCATCGCCGTGCACAGTCACGGTGCCGCCGGCGATGCTCTCCGCCAGGAAGTCGCCGGCGCGGCCGAAGACCTCGACGCTGCCGCCCTTCATGCCCTTCCTGCCGCCGCGGTATCCCGACGCACAGTAGTCAGCGACGTCGCCCCGGCAGAGGATGGTCCCTCCCGTCATCTCCCGGCCCAGCCAGCCGTCGGCGTTACCGTGGATCTCGATGGTCCCGCCGCTCATGAAGTTACCGCAGTGCATACCGATATCGCCAAGGACGGTAATTTTGCCGCCGTCCATATACTCCCCGACTCTCTTCAACCGGAACGTATCATCCCCCGAGAGGACGACCTCGACATCCTCCGGCCGGTCGGCATCGCCCTCAACCGAGACCGAGAAGACTTCGTCGAGCCGGAGTTCGCGGTTCCCCCGCCAGACAGCCAGATCGGTGCCGGCAAGGAAGTTCTTCGGGACGATCGACTCCGCCTCGATGGGAATGAACGACCTCGGGCCTGGTTTCATAGCAAGCGTGACCTTCATATCGCCGCCTCCGTCTCGATGCACCGGTTCCGGTTCAGGTACTCCTCCTGCACCGGGTAGTTCCTCATCCGGACCGTATAGTAGCGGTCGAACTTCTCGATGAAGTCGGGGTCTTTCCCCATATCGTAGGCGTCGGAGACCTTCGGCCTGACCCAGAACGTGGCGTTGCTCCCGTCGACCAGACACTCGCCCCTCCGGGCGACGACCCGGCCCCGCTTGATCGTGTACTCGGTCCGGCCGAACGCCTCGATAACCTTCCGGTAGTCGGTCGACGGATCGACCTCGTCGATACGGAGCGGGTAGATGGCGATGTCCGCCTCGGCGCCCGGCCCGAGATGGCCTTTCCCGAGATCCTGGATACCGAGCGCCTTCGCCTGGCCGGCCCGGGTCATCACCGCAATCTCGTACCAGTCGAGTTCCCGCTCGATCGCCGGGAGGGGCACCCTTGCCGCGGTATCGGGGTGGACCGTGGCGAACTCGGCGTCACGGTACCGCTTGCTCATCAGGAGGGCGATGATCTCCGGGTAGCGGACGAACGGCGCACCGTTCGGGTTATCCGTCGTGAGCAGGCACTGCCAGGGGCTCTTCGTGAGGAGAGCGAGCTCAAGGCCGATCGCCCACATGATCGAGTTGACCAGATTCTTGCGCCGGTAGATGACCGGTATGATCCCGGAACCGGTCTCGAGTTCCACGTCGTGGTTGCTCCACTTGTCGTGGTGGAGGCGGTAGAGGTTGAACTCCATCGGCCCGTCGGCGGTCATCGTGGTCGTCTTGCCAAACATCACCTGTCCCATATCCATGACGATCTGCGGGCGCATGTTGACGAACCTCGCAATCGGCTCGCTCTTCGAGCAGAAATCCCTCCACCCCGACCCCCCGTAGGCATGGAACTGGACGTGGGTGGCATACAGGGTCTGCCGCTTCCGGTTCAGGTCCGGTATGAGGCCGAGAGACCCGAGCGTGCAAGTGTAATTCCCCGGTGTGCCCAGGTTGTTGCAGTGGAGGTGGACCGAGTGCGGAAGGTGGAGGAGTTCGTTCGCCTCGACGACCGATCGGATGATCTCGGCGGGCGTCACCTCGAAGTAGGGCACCGGGTCCCTGATGCACGAGACGTTCTTGCCCCACTGCCAGGCCTCGGTGCCGCCGGGATTCGTGAGTTTGACGCCAAACCCCTTCACCGCCCGGAGCGTCCAGGCGATGATGGCCGCAACTCGCTTTATGTCGCCGTCGCGGATCGCCTCCATGACCCCCCAGTTCCCGTCGAAGAGGACGTTTGCCATCGTGTCCTGGAGCGGGGTATAGGTGAACTCCTCGTGGGTGTGGCGGGCTTCGAGCGGCGCCATCGCACCCTCGAGCAGGGTGGTGTAGCCCATAACGCTGTAGCGGTAACTGTTGCCGTAGGTTGTCGGGACGCTGTACCCGGACGTGGCGTGCAGCGGCCCGCGCCGGGGTGTTCTGCCGGCCCGCATATCCTCAGGGCTCATGTACCGCCCGAAGTTCACCTTCGTCCCGCAGATATGGGTGTGCGAATCGATCCCGCCCGGAAGGGTGAGCGCGCCGTGGGCGTCGATCACCTCCGCCGCACCGCTCACCTCCTCGACGATCCTGCCATCACGGATGGCGATATCCATCGTCTCGGCGTTGATGCCCCGGAGAGGATCGATCACGCAGGCGTTCTTGATCAGGAGTTCGTTCATCTATCTCGCCCCCTGCATCAGTGTATACATCCGTAAGAGGACCTCCTCGTCGGACGGATAGTCGGTGGAGAGAACCCTCCGCGTCCGGATAGGCACCCCGTCCATCCGGTAGGCCGTTCCCACAGCATCGATGCCGGTCACCGCCACCGGGATCTGGACGTTGCAGAATGCGGTGGTGGCGTTCGGGTAGGGGTCGATCTGGATCACCGGTATATCGGCAAGGTGTTCCAGGCACCGGCGCGGGAAGTGGGCGGCCGGGTCGCTTCCGACGATCAGCGCCGCGTCGCACTCTTTCCGGGCCAGGATATCCACCGCCGTTGTCTCCCCGGGGTTATAGAAGGCTATCCCCCGCGAGAAGTCGATACCGAAGGGGTAGCCGGTCATCCAGGTGTTCACTTCGTTGGACCCGTAGACGTTGTAGTGGCCCCGCATCGCCGATATGGTGAACTTTGTGTGCCGGCTCAGCTCGGAGACGAGTTCGATGGCGTTTCTGATGTTCTTGTACTTCCCCCGGGTCATCGTGAGCCCGACCCCAAAGTAGACCGCACCGAACTTCGCCCCTTTGCAGAGGTTTGCCACCCGGACGAGCTGCTCCCGGGTGACGCCCGCGACCGTCCGCGGGATCGTCTCCGT
Organism: Methanoculleus sp. UBA303; assembly: GCA_002501655.1. Classification (GTDB taxonomy): domain Archaea; phylum Halobacteriota; class Methanomicrobia; order Methanomicrobiales; family Methanoculleaceae; genus Methanoculleus. The sequence continues at coordinate 49,922 of DANY01000053.1, read as the reverse complement.
CTTTCCCTGGACGATTGCCCGGAGCGCGGAGAGGACCGCGTAGTCTCCGCCGGGCTTGATCTGCACGAACTCATCGGCGATGTTCGCGGTCTGGGTTCTCCGGATGTCCACGACGATCACCTTCCGGTCGCGGAAGGCGTTCTCGAGGAAGAACCCGTCCGCATAGCGCGTGTACCGGGAGAGGTGCCGGGGGTGAGCGTCGATCGGGTTCGAGCCCCAGTAGATCACGAGGTCGGCCCGGTTCTTCACCACACCGAGCGTACACCCCGGGTGCCCGACCTCCTGGATGGCGAGAATCGACGGCCCGTGGCAGACCGAGGATGTGTTGTCGATGACGCCCCGTATGAGTTCGGCCATGTGCACCCCCACGCACTGTGCCTCCCCGTGGGTGCCGCTCCACCCGTAGAGGAGCGGGCGCTCGGCCGAAAGAAGCGTATCGGCGGCATACCGGATCGCCTCATCGTACGTGATCTCCTTCCATCCATCCCCATCGCGCAGGATCGGGCCTTTCAGCCTCTCCTCGCACATGAACTTCGTTGTTCCGAGCTCGCAGGCGTTCGCAACCGCGACCACCCTGTTCCCTTCCACCTCAACCTCGATGTCGTCGCAGAGGCACCCGCAGAAGGGGCAGACCGCATCTTTAACGATCATAGGCAAGGCCTCCCAGGTCTTCCATCAGTCCGTGAACACTCTTGGGTTCTTCGTCCGTCGGTTCGATCTCCACCTCGTGCGACTTGAAGTCCGGCATACCGGTGGAGTGTGTATCGGCAGCGATGATGTGGTTTGCATACGGTCCGTAAGGGACGAAGACGGTGCCCATCTCGACCTCGCCCGACGCAACCGCCCGCATGACGACCGTCCCACAAACTCCGGTCAGCATGACAGTATCCAGGTCGGCAAGCCCGAGTTCCAGCATATCGAACTCGTGCATGAAACAGGTCGAGGTCTCCTCCGCGTAGGCGGCAGAGGTCTTTTTCTCGACGGTCACACCCTGGTTCACCGTCCGCCCGGTGATCATCAGAAACGTCATGCCTCCGCCTCCTCTCCCTGCACCCCTTCCACCATGCGGGCGACCCTGATTGCACGGTTCGGGCAGTGGATCTCGCAGGTCTTGCACCCCGTGCACTTCTCCTCGTGGAGTATCTTTACCCGCCCCCCCTCGATCCGCATGATGACCTCATCACTCGACGACGTCCCGGTCCCCGCGAGTTGCGGGTCTACCTGCTTGTTGATCGGGCAGGAGACACAGCAGTTCCCGCACCGCATGCAGAGCGTATCGTCGACCTGGAGACGGTACCACGAGCGGAGCGCCGTCCCGTCGTGCCGGGTGACGTCGAGGATTCGCCCGCTTGTAAGGACGTCTTCGGGGCACGCCTCGACGCAGAGGCCGCACCTGATACAGTGGCCCCGGTAGATCGCGGGCTCCCACCGGTCCTTGCGGCGGAGCACCTCGATGGCCTCGGGCGCCGGACAGATCATCATGCAGGAGAAGCACCCCGTGCACTCCTTCTCCGTCCGGGACGGGTAGTCCTTGAAGTACGGGGGGGTGACCAGGGGTGCGGTCTTTGCGAAGAAGAACTTTTTCAGCCATTCCGGCCGGAGGAACTCCCGCACGTAGTAGACGATCGATCGCATATCCTCACCTCTCGTTGCACGCGATGCAGGGATCGCTGCTGATGAACGTCGACGTCACGTCCGCTATCGACGTGGCATCCCTGATCATCGAATGGGCGCAGGCCTCGATGTTCATGATCGACGGCGTCCGGATAGCGATATCGAGCACCCTGCCGTATTCATCGGTCTTTATGGAGTAGGTCAGCTCGCCCCGGGGAGCTTCGCCGCTATACGTGGCCTCGCCCGCCCTGCAGAGGCCGCCGCCCCGGATAGGGCCGTCGGGGAGGGTTTCTATGCACTTCCGGATCAGGTCGATGCTCTGGAAGACTTCCTGGAACCGGACCATGACCCGGGCGAAGTTGTCGCCCTCGGTCCGGGTTATCTGCTCAAAGCCGAGCGCCCGGTAGGTCGGGTGGCGGAGACGGAGATCGGAGTCCGGGACGCCGCTCGCCCGGGCCGTGGGGCCGACAGTGTGAGCCTCGATCGCCTCCTCACGGCTCATGACCCCGATCCCGCGGCTCCGGAGAGCGATCAGGGGGCCGGTCTCGAAGATCCGGACGTGCCGCTTCATCTCATCCTCCACTTTTACGAGATCGGCGAGCATCGCCGCGGCGTCCTCCGGCAGGAGGTCGAACCGGACCCCGCCCGGGATCATGTAGGCGGTGTTGATCCTTGACCCGGTGATCCGCTCGAGGTTGTCAAGCACCGTCTCCCGGGTGTTTAAGAGGTACATAGCGAGCGTCTCGTGCTCGATCGTGTAGCAGTAGGAGAAGTTCGCGAGGATGTGGCTTGCCATCCGGTCGAGTTCGTTCACGATGACCCGGAGGTAGGCCGCCCGCGGCGGGACCGCAATATCGCTGATCTTCTCCATCGCCTCGATGAAGACCATGTTGTGGATGACCGAGCAGATGCCGCAGACACGCTCTGCAAGGAACATCACCTCCTGCCAGGGCCGGCCTCGCATGATCCGCTCGATCCCCTTCTTCATGTACCCGAGCTCGACCTCGACCCTGAGCACCCGTTCGCCCGCCGTCTCGCACTTGAGGCGGACGGGCTCTTTCCAGCAGGGATGGACCGGGCCGAGCGGTATGGATACGTCGACGGTCTTCTTCATCGTTGTTTCTCCTCGTAGTCTTTGAATACCAGCGGCGCGACCGAGAGTATGGCGTTGAGGATCTCCGTCGGCCGGGGCGGGCAGCCCGGCACCTGCGCGGCGATGGGGATGTAGTTCTCGGCCGGCGGTTCGGTCAGGGTGCCCCTCCTGTTATAGACGCACCCGGATATCGGGCAGTTCCCGATGGCGACTGCCACCTTCGGCTCCGGGATCTTATCCCAGATATCGCGGAGTTTGTCCACCCACTGCGGTGTTACGGAGCCGATGACCAGGAGGACATCGGCCTCACGAGGGTTGTTGTGGACGTAGATCCCGTACTGCTCGATGTCGTAGCGGGGCGCAAGGCAGGCGAGCACCTCGATGTCGCAGCCGTTGCACGACCCGACGTCGACGTAACTGACATGGATCGATCTCGACCGTACGGCGTTCTTGATCTCCTGGAGGATACTCATGAGAGGACCGCCTCCCGGACCTGTTCTTTGCCTCTCGCGAGCGCTTCGACTCTTGGCGAACCGTTCCCGATCATTGCTGTTGTCTCAGTGTATATCGACTGCATTGTCTCTGTATCCACGAGCGGCACGAACCGGGTGAAGAGTTCGCACCCGAGTTCCGCTGCCACCGGGTCGTCGCGATCCGCATACTGCTGCCCCATCTCCCACCGGGACTCAAGGTTCTCGAGCAAGGACATGTCGAACCGCCGGATCATCGCCATCCGGAGTTTCGCGTCGGTCATCCCGATTCGCCGGGCGATTGCCCGAACTGCCTCGTCGTGCCTCGTGCTCGTCAGGATGGTGTATTTCATCTGCCTGAGGTCTTTCTCGTAAAGATACCCGGTCATAGGATACCTCCCGCTTTCGCGAGGGCATACCCGACAAAGAGGGCGATCATCAGCCAGAGCCCGGCCATCTCGAACCGCTTGAGCCACTTCTCGCCCGTGGTGAAGTGGGCGAGCGAGAGGGCCGCGAGGAGCACGGCGAGGATCACTGCCTCACCCTGGACCGTCTGGTTCTCCATCCACTGCAGCAGCGCTATGACGATGTAGGCCGCCGCCCCAAGCAGCACCATTTCGCGGATCATGGCATCACCCACCACAGGTATCCGGCGTAGAGGAGCATCAGTCCGGTGATGAGCCCCTGGACTGTTACGCTATCGTACGGCGAGAGCATGGGCGTCACTGCGCAGACGAACGAGAGCGAGACAAGGATGACGGTCATGATGATGAGCGCCAGAGAGAACGGCACGGCCCCGATGAAGATCGCGACGAACGCGAAGAGGAGCACGAAGGTCTTCGTCCCGTCGATCACCGCGATCCCGGCCCGCCAGACCCCGAAGTGCTCGGTTTTGTAGCCGCTCACGAGTTCTTTCCCTTCGACGATCGAGAAGGGGCCGTAAGGCATCTTCGAGAGGATGACGAGGTACATGGCTATCGCGGCGGGTGGGGCTATCAGGAGGAGCGGCCCGTGGACCGTCTGGTAGGCGATGATATCATCGAGGAGGAGCGACCCCGTGAAGAAGTAGATCGCTGCGATCGTGACGAAGAGCGGGATCTCCGAGGCCGCTGATATGACCGACCGGACACCGCCGAACTTCCCGTAGGGCGATCCCGACGAGAGCCCGAACCCGTGCTCCACGACCTTATGGAGCATGTAGATTGCAAAGAGGATCAGGATGCTTTCGCCTGCAAGGACGACGAAGAGCGCCGCGCTCCATATGCCGATGCCGATGAGCACGACCCCGACGTAGAGCGTGGCGCTCGCTGTCTTCGGGACCCAGGTGCTCTTGAACGAGAACTTCAGGGCGTGAAGGATCTCCTGCCATACGGGAGGGCCCGGCCTCATCTGTACCCGTGCGATGACTTTGCGGTGAAGCCCGAGCAGGAGGAGGCCGAACGCTGCTGCAAATACCAGGTACTCGATCATGTCAGTATCCTATGAAGGGGATGTCCTCTTCTCCCCCCGGAGCCCGCCACCAGAGCCCCAGGAAGAGCACCAGTACCGGGAAGGCGACCACGATGGCTGTCTCCGCCGCCCAGAGCGGTATGAGGGATGCCGCGAGCAGCCCCCATGCGATGGCGATAACGATAGCCGATGCCGCGAGTCCGCAGGTAATCGTCGTTCTCTTCATGTTCATCAGATGGTTATGACAATCTCCACGACACGGAGGAAGATCAACAGCGACGAGAGGGAGCACATGATGACGTAGGGGGCCCCCGGCGCCCGGAACATCTCAGCCTTTGCCGCGTAGAACGGCGCCATCCCCTCTCCGATGACGCCGAGTGCAAGGAAGGCTTTTCCCACCAGCGGAACGGCAAACCCGCCGGCCGCAAGAGCCGGTATCGAGAGTGTGCCGGTGGTCGCAAGGATCAGCGCGGCGCCCCCGAAGAGCGGCAGGGTGGCGACCATGGCGACGATGCCGTACTCGTATGCGGCGTCGAGGACGTGGCGGCTCTTCACCGCCGCAACGATGCCGATGTTCGCGATCCCGACGAGGGAGGCAAAGAGCGTGAAGTTGAAGAGGTCCCCGCTCCCCATCGCCCCCATCGTCGCGAGGCCGCAGGCGATCGCCATAAACCGCCGGAAACGCATCTCGGAGAGCGTCGTCTCCTTCGCGTAGTAGGCGTCTCCTCCAAACGCAATATCGACCTGTTTTTCAGGTCTGCTGGCGATGACAAGCCCCGTAAAGATCAGCGCGACCAGAAAGAGCGTCGCGGTGTAGGGGGTGTAGTAGTGAAGGATATCCCCGAACTCCAGCACGAAGAGGTTGTCTCCGCCGATGTCAAGCATTCGGACCACCCCGCATGGTGCCGATGAGCGACATCTTGGCCATGACCTTGACGAGGATTGCAGAGCCCGAGAGCATGACCGCGAAGAACCAGTACTGCGGGAGGATCATGAAGATGAAGAACGCCACAATCCAGAGCACCCACGAGTAGCCGCTCGCCGTCTCGAGCAGTGCGAACCGCTCGGCGTGACCGCAGCAGAGGAAGTAGAAGATCACGCCGAGGCCGGCGACGGCCCCGCCGGAGAACCCGGAGAGGACGATGCCGTAGACGACGAGGAGCGCGGCGAGGATGGCGGGGGCGCTCTCCATCACCTCGATCCGCAGGCCGGCATCGGGCGGCCGCGTGTAGCCTTCCTTCACCCGGTAGATCTCGGAGAGTGCGATCAGTTCGGACGCACCGACAACGAGGCCCGGGAGGATGAGGGCCTCGGCAAGGTCGGTGCCGATCAGCGCGATGAACGCGAGGCTCGCAACCTCGATGAGGTCGGTGAGGAGCAGGCGGTGGAGGCCGTCGGTCTCCCGCATCAGGGCATAGAAGGCTATGCCTGTTGCTGCGAACGCCACGAGGAGGCCGAGCGAGTACTCGGGGATCATTCTCCTTCTCTCCTCCGGTAGAGGTAGGAGGCGATCGCAAACGCCGTAAAGAGGATGCTCGTCTCGACGACGGTATCGGCCCCCCGGGTATTGTAGAGGATCTCGTCGATGATCCCGCCGGGATGGGCGACGATCGTCGTGCCGAGATAGAGCGTGTTCTCCGCGAGGTACAGCGAAAGCGGCGTTAAGTAGGTGGTGACGTAGCCCGCGTAGGGCGAGTTCTCCGGGTACTGGCAGATGACCTCCGTTGTCCCGAACGGCACCCCTCCCCGGTTGTAGGGGTAGAGCCCGCTTGCGGGGTCGAGCTGCGACTTCGGGTAGAGCTGGTTCCCCTCGAACACGAGCGGCAGGGAGAGGATGCCGATGAGGGAGACGATGATGCACGCGCCGGCAAAGAGCGCCACGAGGTTCTGGAAGTTTGAGAGGATCCTTGAGATCCGCGTGATGATCAGCACGACGCATCCCTCCATTCCATCAGACGCACGATGACGAACGTACCGATGGCGGTGACCGCGACGAACGTCAGGAGCGCCAGGGCCTCGTCGTAGGCGAGCATGATCAGCAAGAGGCCCCACCCGGGGATCTCAAGGTTGATCAGCCGGGCAATGTAGGTCTTCGGCCGCACGAAGGCAACCGAGAGGACGCCGACCACGAGGATAGCAAGACCGAGCGCGAAGACAGCGTTCACCTCTCCTCCCTCCTGACGGCTAGAAGCACGAATATCGTGGCGATCGGGGCGATCAGGGAGACCGCGATGGCAACGTCCAGGTAGCCCCGGTCCACGATGAACGGCAGGACGCCGGCGACAAGGATCCCGAGCGAGACGAGCTTCCCGTAGGAGTCCCTGATGAGGGCGGCGGAGACGGCGCCCGCGAGCGCTATGAGCCCGAACGTGACCTCGAGGGCGGTGATCATCGCTTCCCCCCTCCAGCGTAGGTGCTCGCGATAGCGTTTGCCTCAAGCGTGGAGCCGACGAAGTAGGTTGCCGCTGCGACGAGGGAGAGCGGGTGGTCGAGCAGCAGAACGAGCGCGCCGGCGACGGCGAAGTTCAGGACGTTCGCGTAGGGGAGTTTCCGGCCGGTGTTCTTCTCAATGATTGCCCGTAGGGCGGCAAAGACCGCGATCGCGGCCACGACGTAGAGTGCGATCACTGCCGGACCCTCCAGAGCCGCGCAAGAAGCCTGCTCGCGTGGGCATGCGAGAGCCCCTGGATGGAGAGGATGGCGATCACCATCCCTGCGACGAAGTCCGTGGCGGCGAACCCGACCAGGGTGAATCCGTAGATGACGAACGTGGCGATGACTGCGCCGGTGGTCCCTGCGTAGCCGGGGTCGTGGCAGATGCGGTTGCCGATAAAGACCATCAGGGCTGCGGCAAGTCCGCCCGGGATGCCGGCGACGTAGACGCCGCAGGCGGCAAGGAGCGTCCCGGCCGAGGCGTCGGGAGAGCAGACGATGTTCCCCATCATGGTGCCGCCGGCAAGAGCGCCGCCGCCGGCCTGGATATCGCGCGCGATGGCCGACGCTCCGCTGACACCCCCCGTTTCCGGCAATTTAAAGAAAATATCGACGGTTACGAAGAGTATCCAGCTGATAATCGCTGCTGCCAGGATATGGAGGATCTCGCCCAGCATTCTAGCTCAACTACTGGAAAATACGGTCAATCAATTCAATAAAGGTTGTGTTGTTGACACTTCGGGCTTTTCTTCGCCGGAATGCGCCCCGGTGCACCCCGGGTATGATCTCTCCAGGTTAATTTTGTATATATTGTAATGGATTTTATATACAATATATTTTCCCATGTATACGTTCGGACCCGTTGCACGCCGGTAATGAATGATTCCAGGCTGATAATCCGTTTACCGTAGCCGGCCAGGGTGCGGATGGAGGCACGATGGCGCGGATACCCTGCCCCGCGTCCCGGCAAGGGGCGTCCGAGCGGCGGACCACAACCAACGATAAGAACTGCGGCGGTGGCGGATATGGAGCATTATGACCTCAAGCTCCTCACGATGGCTTCCCGAGCTCGTTAAACCCCACAAGCGACTCCGAAGACCACTCTGCCACCACAGGGTTATAATTGGATTGTAACCATTGCCCTGTATCCATCGTCTGGGGGGAGGAATGTTAGCGCGGTCCCTGGGCATACCTGAATGTCAAGCAGATCATCTCTGGCAGGCTTCTCCGGGACATTATTGGGGGCAGGTAGCCGGCGTATCTTCGCCGACGTTCGGGATAATCCCGGACGCGCCTGATCACCGCCCATTGAGACGCCGTGTAGCGATACGCTCGAATATCGGTGAAATCGCACCGAAGATATCTCTTTTATCCTCCGGCGTCAGCAGGAGCCGGTAGATGCAGACTCCATACAGGCCGGAGAAGATCACCGCGAGCACGTAAGGATGAACCATGCCCCGCAGCAGGAAGAAGGCGAGGAGGAATACGCTGACGGCTCCGAACGTCTTTACGATCAGCGCGGACTCGACCCGCACGTCAAAGACCCGGCGGAGTATGTAGAGTATCAGCACCGCGAGCAGAGTGCACGATACGGCCGTGCCGATAGCCGCACCTGTTATACCGAACAGGGGGATGAGCGCCAGATCGAGACAGACGTTCGCCCCCGCCACCAGGATGTTCACCTTCGAGGAGAGCCCCGGCCTGTTCATGGCGCTGACGGCTGACCCGACGGACGATACCGCCCCGAATGCGATCATCCCGAAGACAAGGACGGTGAGGGCGGGCACGGCCGGCAGGTAGGCGGGGCCGAAGATGAACCCGATGATCGTCTCGGCGAGGTAGATGAGGACGAGGCCCATCATCGAGAGGAGGGCGAGGCAGTACCTGATTGACCTGGTTATCAGGTCCTCGACCGCATCCCGGAGCCCTTTGCTGTAGTACTCCGATATTGCCGGGTAGTTGACCGTGGAGAACGAACCGGGGAGCGAGAGGAAGGCCACCCGGGCTATTGCGATCGCAATCGCATACCGGCCGACATCGATCTCCGTCAGCATATACCCGATGAGGAGGGTGTCGGTATAGGTGTTGATCAGGTAGACCGCGCTTGCGATGAAGATCCGGCTCCCGAATGCGAGCATCTTCTTTGATGTCTCCCGGTGGCCGGAGACCGAGAGGCGGAAGTGCTGGCGGACGACCGAGACGACGAAGGCGAGCGTCCCGACCTCGGTGAGCAGCAGCGCCAGGACGGCTCCCCCGGGACCGAGGCCCGCGGCTATGAACAGCACCACCAGCACGATCAGGAGGAGCGAGCGGATCATGAACCGGAACGAGTAGGACCTCATCTCCCGCAGCCCGTTGAGGAGGCCGAGGAGCGTTGTGTTGACGATTGCAAGCGGCACGGCAAGTGCGATGATCCGGATGAGGCCGGATAGTTCCTGCATCCCGAAGAGCGCCGCGATCTCCCCTGCGAAGATAAAGAAAGCGAAACCGGCCACGGTCCCGAGCAGGAGCGCATTGATGATCCCCGCGGTGACGATGGCATTGAGCCGCTCCTGATCGCTCTTGTAGTCGGCCACGTACTTCACGACTGTCTCCGGAATGCCGAGACCTGCAACCAGTGTGGATATGGTGAAGAGGGTCAGCGTCAGGGTATACAGCCCGAAGTCCGCCGGGCCGAGCCACCGGCTCAGTACGATGTTTAAGAGAAACCCTGAGCCAAGAGTGATGATCTGGCCGACAAACACCCAGCTGATATCAAATGCGAACTTTGTAGACTCCTTCATACGCTGTCCGGTCCGGCCTATGGCGGTATCTGATGTACCGCCGGTATTTATACTATACTCCCGATTCGGGACGACGCGAGAGGGTATGGCCGGGATCGGGCACGTGGTTCGGGCCCCGGAGCCTGCGAGAGGATTTTCATGCGTGCAGCACATCCTCCGCGTAACCGCCCCTACAGCCTCCGTGACGCCCCGAGCACCAGGGCGATGACGGGCACGATCTCAAGCCTCCCCGCCCACATGACGATGATGAAGAGCCACTTCGCCCCGGGACTCATGCCGGGGCTCACGAACCCGGTACTGATCCCGACGTTGGAGATGGCCGAGACGACCTCGAAGACGACGTCGGCGGAGTCGAACCCGGCCTGCGGCGCAAGGTGGAGCAGGAGGAGGGTGGCGACCGCGACCACCAGGGTGAAGAGCACGACGACAAGCATGCTCTTTGAGACCTCGTACTCCGGGAGATGCTCGAGGATCTGCCGCCCTTCGTGCCGGAGGGGGGTGATCGTCCGCCAACCGGCGTGGAGCCTCCGGAGCCACCATCTGAGCATATCGAGGGCGAGGATGACCCTGCCGAGTTTGATGCCGCCGGCGGTGCTCCCTGCTGACCCGCCGATCAGCATCAGCGCGGTAAGGACCATCACGGTTGCACCGTACCAGTCCCGGGGATTCGCGTTCTGGAACCCGGTGCAGGTGATGCCGCTCACCGTCATGAAGATGCCCTGCCGGAGGGCCTCGGCGGGGGCGAGGGCGGAGATGGTCACGAGGTCGAAGGTGATGACGGCACATCCGGCAAGGATGAGCACAAAGAGGAGGATCGCCTGCGAGTCACGGAAGAATCCGAACGATCGCCGGTAATAGAGAAGGAAATAGAGTTTGAACGGCATAGCGCCGGCGATCATGACCGGGACGACGAGCATCTCAAGGAGCGGGCTCTCGTAGTAGAGGATGCCGGTCGAATGAACCGCAAACCCGCCGGTCGATATCGCCGTCATGACGATGTTTACGGCGTCCCAGAGGGGTATGCCCGAGAGGAGAACGAGCCCGATGCCGAGGGCCGTGAGCACCAGGTATATCCGCCACATCTCTGCAGCCGTGGCCACGACGTTCGGCATGAACGTCTCGGACCGCCCTTCTGAGCGGTAGAGCTGGAACCGGGTCAGGCCCGACCTGCCCGCGAGAGCAACGGTGAACGCGACGATCCCGAGTCCGCCCATCCACTGGGTCAGCGACCGCCAGAAGAGGATCATCCTTGGAGCGGTATCGACCGGTGGTATGAGGGAGAATCCTGTGCCTGTCCAGCCGGACATTGCCTCAAAGACGCTGTCAAGATACGGCATCCCGAGACCGAGCGTGTAGGGGAGCGCACCTATCAGGGCGGCGGCAAGCCAGATCAGGGCGACCGCAGAGAGTGCAACGGGGAGGTGCGCCTCCCCTTCTGCCTTCGGGATACTGGCAAGCCAGATCCCGAGGATCCCAAACCCCGCCGGCGCCGAGGCCATCGGGAGGAGGAGATCGATCTCGCCGTACCAGAAACCGACTAGGAACGGTGTGCAGGATGCCAGCGCAATGAAGAGAAAGATGAGCCCGAGGTCGGGAGCGATGATTGCAAACTGGCTATCTGCCGCTGGCAGTAACTTTTTGCCGGGGAGTGCTGGGAGGGGATAGTTTTTGCGACGGTCCATTGTCGTACCCGATGCGGATTAACGGGATCACCAGCCGCATCATGGACGTACCTCTATCCGTTATATGTAGTTTTTGATGCTCTACGGCTACACCCGGACGGCAGCCTTCTCCGTCTCGGGGCTTCGCCGGAGCCGCAGGCGGTTATTCCTTTCGGGTCGGCCGAACCGGGGTAATCCCGGTCATTGCCTCAGGGGTAACGATTCCGGTGCCAGCCATTTTTATCAGATCAAGGCTACACCTATAATGGTCTCACCCGCCGGAGCTGATATTTCTCAATGTCTCATACTCATGCCATGCCTGCGGAACTGCCGATGATAGACCGGCCGCCCGGCGAACCTGACAGAAGGACCCTGGTAACTGATCAGTATGCCGGGGTGCGCCTGCCGGAGCGGAATCTGGAGCCGGGAGGATAAGATGGAGGATCTGCATAACGAGTCTCCCGCCGACCTTCTGCATCTGTTGCGGGATGACGCCCCCGCCCTCGACCGCCGGTCACAGGAGAGACTAAAGGTCGGCATCGAGACCCTGCTCGCCGAGAACCGGAATCTTGCCGCACGGGCTGTCCGGGTAGAACTGGAGCGTGATGCGCTCCTCGCCGCCATCGGTAGGCAGGGGTTCGTCTGCGGCACCGACGGGAAGGTGGTCGCAGTGGGCCCGGGAAGACGGAACTGTATAGCCCGGGCACTCTCGGGAGAGGATACGCCCGGGAACGTACCGCTCTGCTACCCGGATGGGGGACCGGTCCGGCCCGAGGACCTTCCCGGGCAGAGGGCGCTCAGGGGAGAGGTGCTGAAGTCCTGCCGGTTTGCCATCCATGACCGCCAGGTGGGGGATCTGCACGTCGCCGTATCCGCCTCACCCATCTTCACGGACGGCGCTGTCTCCGGTGCCTTCGTCGTCTGGCAGGACGTCACCGGGGAGGAAATGACGAGACGGCGCATGGAGGAGGCGAATACCCTGCTTGAGGGGCTCTTCGAGAACCTTGGTGACATCGTCGGCATCCAGCGACCGGACCATACAATCCTGCGCTATAACAGTGCCGGCTACGAGATGCTCGGGATGACGCCGGAGGAGGTGCATGGGCGGAAGTGCTATGAACTCATCGGGCGGACCGGACCCTGCACCATCTGCGCGACGGACCATGCGCTCGCGAGCAGGAGGCGGGAGGTCGTCACGAAGTATGTGCCCGAACTCGGGCGGTACCTGGAGTGCCGATCGAGCCCCATCCTTAATCCGCAGGGGGAGGTGGCGCTCATCGTCGAGCAGCTCTACGATATCACCGACCGGAAGCGCGCTGAGGATAAACTCCGGGAGAGCGAGGCGACTGCCCGTGCCCTCCTCGACGCCCCGGAGGATATGATCGCCCTCCTGGATACCGGCGGGGGGATCATCGACGTCAACGAGATGGCGGTTCGGCGGTTCTCGCGGAGCCGGGAGGACCTTATCGGCATGAATATCGCCGGGTTATTCCCTCCCGCCATGGCCCGGGCGGATATGGCGCGCCTGCATGAGGTCGCTGAATCCGGCTCGCCCGGCCGGTTTGAAGGGGCGTGGGGGGGACGGTGGTACACTGCCGTCTTCTACCCGGTCAGGGATGCGAACGGCGGCGTCACCCGTGTAGCGGTCATAGCAAGGGACATCACCGATGTGAAGCAGGCGGAGGATGCCCTCCGGAAGCGGACGCACGACCTGGACGAGCGGGTGAAAGAACTCTCGATCCTGTACGCGATATCCCGCATCGTCGAGCAGCAGGGGGTCCCGCTCGACGATATCTTCCACGAAGTCGTCCGGGCGCTCCCTTCGGGCTGGCAGTACCCGGAGGACACGGTCGTCAGGATAACGGTATGCGGGCGTAAGTTTGAGACAGAGGGGTTCCGGGTGACTTCCTGGCGGCAGGTATCCCCGGTCATCGTCAACGGAGAGCCGGTCGGGACGATGGAGGTCTGCTACCTCCGCGAGAGGCCGGAGAAGGACGAAGGGCCGTTCCTCCGGGAGGAGCGATCGCTGATCGATACCGTCGCACGACGCCTTGGAAGGACAATCGAACGCCTGCAGACGCAAGAGTCCCTCCAGAGGAGTGAGACGAAGTTTCGGGAGATCGCCCAGCAGAGTTTCGATATGATCTACACCTGCTATAACGATGGGGGAATCGCCTACATCTCCCCTGCGGTGATGCGGATCCTCGGCTATACCCCCACGGAACTCATCGGCGAGCGTTGCCGCGACTACGTCGTCCCCTCGTCGCTCCCTGCCTGGGAGAAAGGACGGAAGAAGATAGCCGCGGGTGAGCCGGTTGAGGGGCTCGAGATCGAGTTCCGCCGAAAAGGCGGGTCTGCAGCCTTCCTCGAACTGAACGAGTCCCCGATCATCCACGAACGGACGGTGGTCGGGGTCCATGTGGTCGGCAGGGATATCACCGAGCGCAAACAGAACGAGTTCCTCCGGCAGCAGGCGTTTGAACAGATCGAGCGAAACATCGAGCAGTTCGCGGTCCTCGGAGACCACGTCCGCCAGCCGCTCCAGGTGATCCTCGGCATGGCCGATCTCCTCGATGATGGGGTGAGCGTGGAGAAGATCCGGGGGCAGGTCGAACGGATCAATGGCTACATCAGGGAACTCGACCAGGGCTGGATCGAGTCGCGGCAGGTCCGGGAGTTCCTCCGGAAGCATGAACAGGCGTAAGCGAGGTGCCGCTCGTCGAGGAGAGCCCGAGCCTTCTCTTTGGGCTCCGGACGATCGAACTCCTGAAGCGGGAGGTCGGCGACGACGTGCCTATTATGGGTTCGGTGATATCCCCCTTCTCCCTCCCCATACTGCAGATGGGTTTCGGCGCGTACATCGAACTCCTCTACGGCGAACCGGATCTCTTCTGGACGCTGATGAAGAAGAACGAGGAGTTCTGCGTCCGGTGGGCGAACGCCCAGCTCGAGGCCGGTGCAACCGCCATCGGCTACGCCGACCCCCTTGCCTCGCCGGATATGACGCCCGGGGACCTCTACCGCAGGACCGGGTTTATCGTTGCCAAACGAACCATACCCCGGATCGGGGGCGCTGTTGCGACCAGCCTCGCCTCCGCGAGGGCGCTGCCTGTCATCGATGACGTGGCCGATACCGGCAGTATCGGCGTCGGCGTCAGCACCTTCGACGATCTCGCCGCCGTAAAACGGCAGTGCGCGGGCAGGCTCACCATTCTCGGGAACCTCAACGCAATCGAGATGTGCTGGTGGACGCCTGCACAGGCTGAGGCAGAGGTGAAGAGGGCAATCGCCGCCGCCGGTCCGGGCGGCGGGTTCATCCTCTCGGACAACCACGGCGAGATCCCCTGGCAGGTGCCCGAGAGTGTTCTCCTGGCAATATCCACTGCAGTGCGGAAGTGGGGCGAATATCCACTTGACTGGATCTCTGTATGACAGGAAAATTCGGGATTCTCAACTGTGAGAACCTGGCCCGGGAGCTCAGGGCGGTTGTTGCCGCCGGGGAGTTCCCGGGCGTTCTCACGAGGACATTCCATATCGGCTGCGACGGGAAGCCGGCACGGTGGGGAGACGGGATCGAGGCTCCATTTCTTGATATGCAGGAGACCTGTGATCGGATCTGCATCCTCAGGTGCGGGGAGAGGGTCGAACCCCCCGCCCTGCCGGGACCAGGCCCCGTCGTGGTGGCTCCCGATCTTATGCGGGGTATCCTCCTTCCTGAGCCCCTCTTCGATGCCTGCGTCCGGGAGGGGGCGCTCATGGTCATTCCGGGCCTCCTCTCGCGGTGGCAGGAACACGTTGCAGCCCTCGGGTTTGCCGGGGGGGCGCCGGCGGAGTTCTTCAGGGAGTCGGTCAAAAAGATCGTGCTCATCGATACGGGCGTAGACCCGGAGAGCTCCCGGGTCCTTGCAGCCCTCGGCGAAGAACTCCAGATTCCCACAGAACGGATCCCCGTCGGGATTGAGCCGCTTCGGCGGTATATCGACCATCAGTATCTCCAGTGGCGCCTGGATACCGAGAAAAAGAATTTTCGGGACTCCACGACTGCGGCGAACCGGAGATCCGCCGACTACGCGATGACCATCGATATACTCGGTAGAATCGCGGCGCTCCAGAGCGAGGAGACGGTGGTGGAGGAGATGCTTAACCTCTTTACTGTCCTCTTCGGCTCTGCCCGGATCGGTTTTGCACCTATCGATGAGGGGAAGTCGGGCAGGGTCGTCAGCCGCCCGCCCGGATACTACGACGCTCCGGAGCGACGAGGGAGGTTCTTCGCAGAGGAGGGCCGGTCTGCTGTCATGCAGGGCGAGGACGGGTTCTCGATAGAGGTCAGGCACGAAGACTCCCTGGTCGGCATTCTTCTGCTCGAGGGGCTCGCCCTGCCGGAGCGGATCGGTGAGTACCTTGACATCAGCAGGTTCGTGACGGAGGTCTGCGGGCTCGCTATTGAGAACGCCCGGACGTACCGGAGGCTCCAGGAAGTCGTGAAGGAACGCGATAGAAAGATCGGGGAGCGGATGCGGGTGGAGAAGGCGCTCCGTGAGGCAAACAAGAAACTCAACACCCTCTCATCCATCACCCGGCACGACATACTGAACCAGCTGGCGGCGCTGCTTGGGTACCTCGAGATAACGCAGATGGATCTCGCGGCGGGACGCCTGCCCGCGGACCCGACCCTTGTCCGGTACGTGGCAAACGAACTGCAGGCCGCGCAAACGATCCAGCGGCAGGTTGAGTTCACCCGTTTCTACCAGGATATCGGCGTGAAGGAAGCGGAGTGGCATGATGCAGGAGCCCTGATCCGGCAGGTGGCCGGAGAACTTCCGCTCTCCGGGGTCAGGGTGGATGTTGGGGTTACGGGGCTCCAGGTCTATGCTGATCCCCTGATCGGGAAGGTCTTTTAGAACCACATGGAGAACTCGGTCAGGCACGGGGGGAGTATATCCAGGATATCCTTCTCCTCCTCCAGGGCTCCGGGCGGCCTCGTGCTCGTCTACACCGATGATGGCGGGGGTATCCCGGCTGCGGAGAAGGAGAAGATCTTCCGGAAGGGCTTTGGGAGGAACACCGGGCTTGGGCTGTTTCTCACCCGGGAGATCCTTGCAATCACCGGCATCACCATCCGGGAGACCGGCGGCGAGGGAGAGGGCGCCCGGTTCGAGATCTTCGTCCCGGAGGGGGAGTACCGGTTCTCCGCGAACGGCTGAGGGGGGAAGCGCTGCAGGTGACCGTTTTTGGGGGTTGAACGTTTCTGGTCGGCCGATCCTACCCTGATCAGGGGGTGCGATGAACGCCGCCATATTTGGGCTCCCGGGTAGCCGCCGGAAATTCTCGTCGTTTTTCTGCATTCCTTCCGGGACCGGGTGTATAGGCTCGCCGCTCCGAGTCGAACCGGGGAGAAGGTGCTGGTGCCGCCGCGAACCGTAGGAACCCCGCGACGCTCTTTGACCCGGTCGGGTGCCACGCGATTCCTGCAGCGTGAGGGGGAGGGGCCGGGCGGCGAGGTCCGGGTCGAAGTGGCCCGGCTCTATGCTGCGATCGACCAGGAGGGCGGCGGGCAGGGGTCGAAGATGGCCTGGAACGAGGCTGCGGCGCTCGCCACCATTGCCCGGATGGGCTGGGAGACGTTCACCGTCCGGATGCTACAGCAGGCGACGGGGCTCTCCTACCACCAGGTCCGGCGGATCCTCCAGGGCTACACCGCGAGGGGCACGGCCTACTGCGAGTTCCTGGAGAAGTGCCCTGCCGTCAACGGGGTAGATGCGACGGTCATCGACGAGAGCACCGGGACGGTCGTCCGCCGGCACGAACTCCACTTCCAGTTCGACGCCGGGCGCTACCGGGAGTGGGTGGCAGGGCTCGCGGTCTGGCTGGAGGATGAGGGAGGCGATGACCCTTCCCCGGAGGGAAGTTGCAATGGCGGTTGCAACCCGGGTTGCAAAGGGAGTTGCAAAGGGGGTTGCAATGAGATCCCGGGGAATGAATTCCGAGTTTCCGGGGATGGATCGGGAAATGATGAACTTATATTAACTATTGAGAATCAAGAATATGGACCGGTTGCAACTTTTTCCAGATCAGAGCAATCCCCCGGCTCGAACGCGGGGGAGGGGGACCGGGGCCGGGGCGGTTCGGGCACTCCTGATCATGGGTCTCTCTGTGATCCCGGGCCGGTTGCAAACGGCGAATCCAAAACAGGCCATGTGCCCCTGGATTCAATTTCCGTCGCTTTAAATGGCGTTTCTCCGGGAGGGATCGTTTGCAGCTCCCTTTGCAACCCTGTTTGCAACTCCGGGTACAACCAGGGTGCGACCGGCGTCCGGCCCTCCCCGGCGTCCTCGACCACCGGGCGTTCGAGCGGGTGAGGGTCGAACTCGGCTGGTGCGATATCTACGACAACGGGAGGGCGATGATCGGTCGCGGGAGACGCAGGCGAACCTCTGTGAGGTGTGCGACCACGAGATCGGGGGCAATCTCTTTCACCAGTTTGAGGAGGGCGAGCGGATCATCAAGCAGTATCTCGGCGTCAGGTACGATATCTCGGAGGAGGCAATGCGGGAGTCGTTCCGGAGGAGAGAGGTCTGGGACTACCCGCTTCCGGCGATCCGGGAGGCGCTTCTCAACGCGCTCATCCACCGCGATTACTTCAACAATACGGTCCAGACGCAGGTCAAGATCTTTGACGACCATATCCGCTTCCACAATCCCGGCCATCTCCCCGAAGGCGTTACCATCGATATGATCTTAAAAGAGCACTACTCCTACCACCGCAACCCGAAGGTTGCCGATATTTTCTACCGTGCCGGGCTCGTCGAACGTTACGGATCGGGCATCGAGCGGATCATTACAGCCTTCCGCAGCGCCGGGATGCCGGTTCCCACCTTCGTCAGCAGTCCGCTTGGGTTCACCCTGACGATGCGGATGGATATGCTGAACGAGAGTTCCCTTCGGAAGATGGAACTGAATGAACGGCAGATCCTTGCGGTGGAACGGGTCAAGGTCGAGGGGAGCATCACGAGCGGTGCCTATCAATCACTCACCGGCGTCTCGGCAGCGACGGCTTTCAGGGATCTCAAGGCCCTGGTTGACCGTGGTATCCTGGAGCAGGTGAGCCCGTCGAGGAGGAATACACGATATGTCCTGCGGGAGAGGCCATCATGAAGTGTGGATATTTCCAGAGCGTTCCGGCGAAACAGGGGCTGGTCCGGGCCGGAAACCCGGTGGATTCCCCACCTGGCAGGGATAGATGATGGATGAATGAGAGATGGATGAAAGATGGATGAGAGATACGATGAATAAGAAGAGCTGATCGAAGATGAGTGATGAGCGCCGGGCGGAGTGTTTCGGGGATGGGACGGGAGGGCGGTGCCACACCATCCAGCAGATTCTCGTCCGCGAGTTCCGGCGGGCGGTTGCGCACCTGAAGCGGGCCGGTTCGGCAGATACCCTCCTCGCCGAGGCTGAGGCCCAGGGGTGGAAGACCGTCCCGCTTCTCTGGCATGTTGCCGAACTCTGTCGCGAGCAGCCGGCAGCGGGCCTGAAGACGCTCCTCGCGGTGAAAGAGTGGTATGAAGCGCTCTGCCAGCGGCGGCGCTGTGTCCTCGACGACCGGAAGGTGCTGGCGCTTCACGCACGAACGGAGCCCTACCGCGAGATCTGGGACCGGTTCAGTGCGGTCATCGACGACTACGACGACTGCGAGGTGCTCCTCGACGCCCACCATGTCGCCACGGCGATCGGCGGCACGGTGCTCTATACCGGGGACTACCGTCACATCATTGCCAACCGGGAGCTCATTCTTTCGGAAACCAGCCTCCACGATGTCCGGTACCTGGGCGACCGGACAGGCGGAGGCCGCTGGCGTGAAGGAACCGTCGACGGTTTTTCATATCTCCGGGAAATAAGGCCTGAAGAAACAGTGAGCATCCTCGCTGTTGAAGATTAGAAAGCCCATCCATGGCACCCCGAAGGGGGAACATGTGAGTGATAGGTAAGATTCGACATCCGGATCTGCGTAACGTCTGGAGACACGAGGCATACGACTTCACCATCGGGCTGAGGAGAACATCGATGCCCTTGTTCAATCGCTCGGCAACGTTTACCGGAAACAGAATGTGGGTGATTTCATGGGCCGGGATCAAGTACCCATCAAGTACGGAAAAACCGGCAGATATCTGGATATATGCAGATCGCCAGCAATATCGCTGACATTAATCTCTGGAAGCAGGCGCTCTGAATACAACCCATCAAGTGTTCCTCCCGCCCCCTCAGGAGGCGGGCAGTGCAGGGCGATAGGTCGTGGATGGGGAGAAACAACTGGCCGGAGCATCTCTTCACGGAGATAATATTGACCGAAGCATCCGCATGACCGTTTCGTCTACTTAGAAGGGTTCAAACGCGGGTTCAAACCCGGACCCCTGGTCACCCGCACGTCCCTCTCTCTTCTCCGGATCGTATCGTATCATGACCTCGCCGAACCGCCCCGGATCGGTCCAATGCCGGTGCTTCCCGGGTAGTAGGCCGGCTCGCCCCGGGCCGACCTGTGGCCGGTTTCTTATGATCCCGTGAGCGATATTGCGCGGCGTGGGCAGCGCAGGGAACGGTGGCGGTGTTCTCGGTCACATAGTTACGATAATACCCGATTTGAGGGAAGAATGCCCTGAAATTGATGAGTATGCGGGGGAAGGGATTCGAACCCTTGAACTCCTTCGAGACTGGACCCTAAATCCAGCGCCTTTAACCTGGCTCGGCAACCCCCGCGCGTATATACATCGGTGCTGGAAGAATTATACTTGTTCCCTGACGTCCGGGCGGACCCCCGGTGTTCGCTGTGGCTGTTTGGGGCCTTGCGCTCACGAACGAGCACGAGCCGGGTCCGCGGTTACTCTCTGAAAAGAGGGAGGAGGCGCCCATCGGGAAACCCTCATCTCCGGCCGTTGTCGGCCCCGGCCAGCCCTTTCAACCTCTCGATGCTGCAACTCAACCCGTGCACGAGGTAGTAGTTTGACTCCCGGCCTCCCCCGGCAGTCCGCCCGGCCCGGAGCGCCTCCTCGATCTCCTCTCCGGCACAGACCGTCACGCCCCTTCCAATCTCCGCATAAACGTGCGCATCGCTCCCCCCGACCGTTCCCTTCCCGGAGACCCGCCCGAGCGTCATCGAGAGCGCATTGGTCTGTCGCCGCGATCTGCTGTTAAACCCTTCAATGAGATCCACCCTTCCCGCCAGACGCTCGGGCGAGGGGTATCGGCGGTAGGGGTGCGCGAGAACCGCAAGCCCGCCCTGGGCATGGATCTCCCCGACCACATCGTCAAACCTCTGCGCCAAAATCTCCCGTTCAAGGAACAGGCCCAGGACGTCGCCATACTCAGTTTTTATCTCGGCGCCGACGACAACCTGGAAATCCTTATCACGGTTCGCCTCCCGGGCAAGGATACCCCCCCGGATGGTGTCATGGTCCGTTACCGCTATACCGGCGAGGCCCCGCGTCCTGGCGACATGTACGACCCTGGCGGGGTCCATGAGAGAATCCCGGGAGCAGCGGGTATGGATGTGCAGGTCGGCGATCATCTCATCCCCTGGGAGCCTTCTTCCCCTGCCGGAATGCCCGAGGTCACCTCATCGATAGAGGTGCAGATGTAGTCAACCTCCCCATCGATCATGCCGGGGTAGAGCGGCAGCGTCATCTCGTGCTCCCCGACAAACTCCGTATTCGGGAGCGACCCCGGGGTATCCCCGAGCAGCCTCCGGTAGTAGGTGAAGAGGTGGATCGGGGGATAGTGGATGCTCGTCTGGATACCCCGCTCCTTCAGCTCCGCCTGAAGTCCGGCCCTTGAGATATTCCCGGAGAGGACGACCGGAAAGATGTGGTGGGAGGATTCTCCATCGATGCTCCCGGAAAACGGGCATCCGATACCCTCGATCCCCTCGAGCGCATTCCGGTACCGGTCAGCGATACGCTTCCGCTTCGCGTTGTTCTGCTCCAGGCGCCGGAGCTGGACGATACCGAGCGCGGATGCGATCTCGCTCGTCCGGTAGTTATACCCCAGATCGGTGACGTCGTAACTGTACCCGTGTCCCCGGTGCCTGTCCCAGGTCAGCGTGGTCATGCCGTGCGAGCGCATGACCCTGATCCGTTCGGCAAGGTCGTCGTCGTTCGTCACGACCATGCCTCCTTCGCCGGTCGAGAGGTTCTTGTTCGCAAAGAAGCTGAAACACCCGACATCTCCGATGGTCCCGCACTTTTTCCCCTTATAAGTTGCACCGACCGCGTGTGCCGCATCCTCGACGACCCGGAGATCGTGGTTGCGGGCGACCTCCAGGATCGGCTCCATATCGCAGGGATACCCCCCGTAGTGGACGACGGTGATCGCCCGCGTCAGGGGCGAGACCTTCGCCGCAACCTCTTCCCATGCTATGTTCAGGTCATCCGTGCCGGCGATATCGGCAAAGACCGGTTTCGCGCCGCAGTAGAGGACCGAGTTTGCTGTTGCGACGAACGTGAGCGACGGGGTTATGACCTCGTCACCGCTGCCGATGCCGAGCACCGCGTGCGCGATATGCAGTGCCGCCGTCCCGTTCGAGACCGCAAACGCATGCTTTACGCCGAGGTACCGGGCAAAGGCCGCTTCGAACTCCTCCGTCACCGGCCCCATGGAGAGCCACTTTGACTGCAGGACATCCCGGACCGCGTCGATCTCTTCGCCGTCCATCGCGATGTCGGAGAGGGGGATCTTCCACGCCATATCACTCGCCCCCGACGCCCAGCGCCCCGTAGAGTGCGGTGATCTCGTTGTTCGCCTTCTTGTAGTCGTCGACCCTCCCTATGTCCAGCCAGTAGCCGTCGTATTTGTAGGCTTTGACGGTCTCGTCTGCCGCGAGCAGAACCTTGATCAGGTCCGGGAAGTCGATGTAGTCGTGCGGCGTGATGTACTCGAGGACTTTCGGGTCGAACGCGTAGACGCCCATGCTCACAAAGTGCTCGAACCCCGGCTTCTCGGTATACCCGACGATGTTTTCGTCCCCGTCGGTATCCACGATCCCGAAATCGACGAAGTAATCTCTCTTATTGAGGGCCACCGTCGCGACGGCGCCGCTCTTTTTGTGGAAGTCCATAAGCCCGGAGAACGGCAGGGTCGTCAGGACATCGCCGTTCATCATCAGGAACGGTTCGGTAAGGTCATCCTTGATGAGCCCGAGGCAGCCTGCGGTTCCAAGAGGCTTCTCCTCCCGCGAGTAGGTGATCGAGAGCCCGAACCTGCTCCCATCGCCGAAGAATGCCATGATCAGTTCGGCAAGATGCCCCACTGCAATCGTCACGTCCCGGATGCCGTGCTCCCGGAGCTGGCGGAGGATGATCTCAAGGATCGGCTTATCCCCGATCGGCATAAGCGGCTTGGGGATGATGGTCGTGTAGGGTTCGAGCCTCCTCCCCTTGCCGCCGGCAAGAATAACCGCTTTCATGTCAGGTCACGTAGTGATTGGGCCGATAAAGGTCCAGGTGTTCCCGAAACCATGCAATCGTTCGCAGAAGCCCTTCTTCCAGGGGCACGGCAGGCGACCAGTTGAGGAGATTCCGTGCCCGGGTGTTGTCGCACCAGAGCCTCTCCACTTCGCTCTTCTCCGGCCGCAGGCGTCCGCTCTCGGTGACGATCTCGATCTCCTTTCCCATGAGGGAGGCAACCGTCTCCACGACGGCCCCGATCGAGATCTCGAAGTTCGATCCGACGTTGATCGTCTCTCCGACCGTTCCCGGCGACTCGGCGACGAGGAGAAACGCCCGCACCAGATCGTCGACGTAGGTGTAGTCCCGTGTCGTGTGCGTCGCGCCGAGCGCCACCTTCCCCTGCACCAGCGCCTGGGTGATGATGGTCGGTATCACCGCCCGCGCTGACTGCCGCGGGCCGTAGGTGTTGAACGGCCGTATCGTGGCGATGGGGACGTCAAAGGACCGGTAGAAACTTTCGGCTACCTTGTCGGCCCCGATCTTGCTTGCGGAGTAGGGAGACTGCCCCTGGAGCGGGTGGTTCTCGTCGATGGGAACATAGCGGGCGGTCCCGTAGACCTCGCTCGTCGAGGTGTGGACGACCTTCTCGACGCCGGCATCCCGGGCAGCCTCAAAGACGTTGAGCGCACCGAGCACGTTCGTCTCCACCGTCTCCCGGGGGCGAATGTAGGAGTACGGGATGGCGATGAGCGAACCCAGGTGGAAGACGACATCGACGTCCCGGATGGCGCTCCGGACGGCGTCGGTATCCCTCAGGTCGCCCATGACGATACGCACCCGGTCAAGTCTCTCTCCCGGGAGCAGCCGCAGGAGGCCCGGGTCGTTCCTCGAGTTGTAGCGGACAAACGCCCGCACATCCGCGCCACGGTCGACCAGGCGTTCGGTCAGGTGGCTGCCGATGAAACCGCCGGCCCCGGTCACCAGCACTCTCTTTTCATTCCAGTCCATCACACATGACTCCTTTCCCTCTTGACGCGCATATTGCTGTGAGCAGACTCTGGATGCACGATCCAGCATATAATGATATCGGCATCTCCCGGATCCCGTCTGCTCCGGGTATCACGGTTCCAGTAGATGTCTGCACCACCCCAACACGGAGGCTGCCGCTCCGATGCCCGCCGAAAAACCGGATCCGGGTGTTATCGTACCTCATCAGGATCGCCTGTTTCGTGGATATGCTTTCTTACGCGGGCTGGATACCGATGCAGGGTGCCGTCGAAGGGCTGCAACCGAAACGCGGGTGCAGGAAGCGGTGGGATGGTCAGATCGTCTCTCCCCCACACCCCTCGCATGGGGCGGGCAGGCACCGGCGGTGCCCGGACATCCTGAGACAACAGTGACATTCCGTCGAGAAGCGCTCCTATAGGCACGAATGAGAACCTCATCATGAGCATGATGAGTTTCTCAAGCGAGGTGTGGACGCCGTGGTAGGTGACAAGCCGAGACAGAAACGGCACCTTCAACGGAGGAGGGCCCGGGTAGATATCATGGGGATGAAGATAGATGTTTGCCGGCCTCTTCGAGGCCACCCTGCCGACACCCCATGAGAGAACCTGCTTCGGAAGGGCACGGAGATAGAACCCACCGGAGATGGGGATATTTATGCCGAATTTGACTATCGAGAGCGGGAACTCGATGATCGGGCCGTCGGGGTCGTGGACGGTGACGTCGTCCCGGGAAGGCCGGTAAATCCCGACCGGTGCGTCCGGTACGCCGTAGAGTTGTGTCCTCACCGGGAAGATGCTCGAGTCGTACTGGAAGCCGTACCTTTCGAGCACCTCAAGCGCCCACTTCGTCCTGTTATTCAGGGAGAACGACGGCGCCCGGAACCCGACCGGGTTGTAGTCGGCGAGCAGTTCAAGGGACTTCTTCAGCTCACCCTCAAACTCCCTCCGGTCCATCGAGTAGAGCGGCTTATGGGAGTAGGCGTGGCATGCAATCTCGTGACCCCCATGATGGATCTCGTTGATGACCTCAGGATACCTCTCTGCGACGGCGCCAAGGACAAAGAACGTCGCCTTGACGTTGAACGCGTCGAGTGATGCGAAGATCGGCCTCAACGATTCCTTGAACATATCCTCGCGGTCGCCGGGCAGGTACCCATTCAGGAACTCGTTGCACCACCAGAACTCAAGGTCGATGCTGAGTGCGTTGACGGTCACGTTATCGCCTCAGGACAAACCGCCACATCTCCGGGTCGAGTGCGTACCGTGCTGTGGCAAGCGCAAAACCCAGTGTAGGGCCCGGGTCGTGCAGCGACAGGATATCATCGGACGTATCGAACCGGAGAAACTCTTTGAGGTTTTGCAAGGTCTTTGGAGCGCTCAGGTACCAAAGGATATCCCCGGGAAGCAGCCAGCGGCACTGCACCCCCTCCTGGTAATCCGGGACCGGTTCGACATCCCCGTTCATGACCATCCGGTAGAGGAGGTAGGGGAAGTCCACGCCGCTGAGGATCGAGAGGTGCAGCGAGCCCCAGAAACGGGGATTCACCTCCATGAGTTTGAGGCTCCCGTCGCGGGCATCGATCCGGAACTCAACCATTGCAACCCCGGACCACCGCATCGCCTCGAGGAGGTGGAGGGCGATCCCTGCGGCCTCCCGGGAACGATCGTCCTTGACGGTCTCCCGGAAGGTGCTTGCCCCGCCGGAGACCGGGTAGGAGCGGATCCGTCTCTGGACGGTCACCGCACGGGGTTCGGATCTCGCGTTGAGGAGGGTGTAGACCCCGAGTTCCCCTCCGTTGGGTATGAACTCCTGGACCACTACCGGGCCGAACTCCGATGCGGATGCCTCATAGGCCCGGACCAGATCCTCTGGGTCCCTGCAGACCCTGACCCCCCGTCTCCCCGAACTCACCCGGGGTTTGACGACGGCCGGGTAGTCGATCTCCCCGGCGATACCGGCCACATCGTCCGCGTTCTCGGGGAAGAACGTTCGCGGGCAGGGGATGCCGTTGTCGAGGGCGATACGGAGGGTCGCTCCTTTATCGTAGCCCTTCATGAAGACGTCGCGGGGCGGCAGGGCGATACGGGTATACCGGGAGATCTCCTCTTCGTGGTCGACGATGGGTTTTAAGCAGGCATCGGCGACCGGAAATAATACATCGATCTTCCCGGATCTCAGGGTGTCGAGGAGAAACCGTACGAACCGCTCCTCATCCTTTTTCGGCGAGGGGTATACCAGCCTCCGGCTGCAGTATCTCGAAAAAGCACCTGTTGCGTATCTTGTCTCCTCACCTGCAGTTACATCCAGCTCCCGTTTTCCAAGCGACCGGATGACCGCAAGAGAGCTCCGCATCTGTGCGTCAGTTACAAAGACCGCTCCCTGACTCAATCCTTCCCCCCCCAGCCTCTGTCACAAGTTATGACGGGCGATGGATCCTTTTTTTATTATTTAAATCTATCCTATATCTCCGGGTTTCAATCCGGTGTCACGACCCCGGGGGACAGCATACGGATGATCAGGACGGTATCACCACATCATCGGGAAATCAAACCATGGAGAAGCGGCATTCTGGATACTATCGGGCAATAAAAGGGGTGCGGATAGAGAGAGGTTCTCTGCATCGCCAGGCGTTTGACAAAGAGTCACAAACATATATATACCATGACGTCGGGGGGCTGAAGGGAGGATGTTCATCGAGCACATCATCTTCGGGATAGGTATCGCCATTCTAGCCGGCATGATGACGCGAGGGCCTGGAGAGAGAGACCACTCCTGGATCGTCGTAGCCGGCGCGATGGCTCCCGATATCGACATAACCGTCGACCTTCTGCACCGGGCGATGCCCGGGGTCTTCGTCCCCGGTCTCGTGGCGCTGCCCCTGCCGTTCCACGGGTCGTTCCACACCATCGGGTTCCTCGTCCTCTTTGCCGCGGGAGCAGGGCTCATCCTGTCGCGGGCGGGGATCGGATTTGCGACTGCAGCCCTGTATGCAGGGATTGGGTCTGGGTCTCACCTCCTGGAAGATGCCCTCGTAGGCACCTTCCCGGGTTATCCCTACCTCTGGCCTCTCTCGCATGAGAGGTTCATGGTGCCGGTATTTTCAGGCGATTGGAGCTGGTTCGGCGTTGCGAATACGGAGACGCTCACCGTCGCACTCAGCCTGGCTGCAGCGGCGGTTCTCGTCCGGACCGCCGTCAGAGGGCCGCCGTGGGCCTGATAGGTTGCCGTTGACGGCCCGGACGGGGAGAGGGCGGCGTGTACGCGTTGAGGTCGTCCAACACCCTTTTGACGGGCAGGGGGAGACCCCCTGCCCGCACATCCATGCCCCCGTACGGGGGCCGCAGAGTGATCGGGGTCGGAGATCGTAGCAGGCCGGCCGGGATCGGGCTGGACAGAGAGCACAGCATCACCATCTTCTCCTCTCTCCAATGAGAGTTCAGGGGGATCTGGAAGCCTGTTTGACCGTGAGATAGGTTTATATGGATTATTGTGCATCTTCACCTCGTTATCAGGGCGGTAGAGCATGAAGGCCATGGTGGTGACCCCGTATTTCTACCCGCACATGGGCGGTGTACAGAAATACATCTACGAGATCGGTACCAGACTGCAGCGAGTATTCGGGCATGACCTGACCATCGTCTCCTCCAACTGGCACCAGGAGGAGAACACCCCAAAGACCGAGCAGATCGGCGGCCTTGAGGTGATCCGGTTGCCCTACCAGTTCAAGGTCTCAAGCACCCCTGTCAGCCTCGCGTGGGAGAGGGCGCTGCGTGAACTCATCAGGTCGGAGCGCCCGGACGTCGTAAACGGGCATATGCCGGTTCCTTTCATCGCAGACGTAGCCGCCCGGGCATCGTCCGGTATGCAGGTCCCCTACATCCTGACCTACCACAACGACCTGACCGGATACGACCTCCTGACACGGATGTTCGGGCAATGCTACTATCCGATCCTCGGTTCCCGGACGCTCCATCTCTCCGATACAATCATCGCCACATCGGATTACTACGCCGGCAGGTCTCCGCACCTGAGGAAGCACCTCCCGAAACTGCGGTACGCCGCCCCGGGCGTTGATCTCGAACGGTTTCCGGAAAACCGCTCGGATTTTCTGCGCCGGAAGTATCGCCTGAGGGATGAGAAGATCCTGCTCTACGTGGGTCACCTGGACAGAGAGAGCCAGCATAAGGGCGTACAGTACCTGATCCGGGCCATGAAAACCGTCCGGGAGTCTACGGACGCAAAACTGATCATAGCCGGCCGGGGAAACTATATCAACCACTACAGGGAGGTTGCCGCCAATGAGGGTGTCTCCGGGGATGTGATCTTTGCCGGTTTCATCCCCGAGGACGAGGTGCCCCTGTATTTTAACAGCACCGACCTTCTCGTCCTGCCGAGTTGCGACCGTGCGGAGGGATTCGGGATGGTGCTGATAGAGGCGCAGGCATGCGGCACACCGGTCATCGGGACCGATGTCGGCGGGATACCGTTTGCCATCGACGACGGGGTGACCGGCCTTATTATCCCGCCGAGAGATGCACGGGGACTCGCTGACGCCATCGTGCGGGTGCTCGGCGACCCGGACCTTTACCGGTTGATGGCGCAGAACGGGCCAAGAAGGGTGAGGAACCTCTTTACGTGGGAGAAGAGCGCTGCAGTCTACAACCAGATCTTCCGTGAGGTGGCCAGGGAGCGAACATAACCGGACCGGGAGTGCGCATCTCGCCGCCGTGCCCGGCGCCGGCGTTCACCGGCAGCCGTACCCGCCGTGGCGATCCCGGGGAAAGTCCTGGTTCATCCGTGCCGCATGAGGCTATGCCTCATCGGGTTTTATCAGAAGGAAAGGGCAACAATTTTCTGTATTTCGCCGGCCGGGTGAACCCTCCCCGGAGAGCGCCGGTGCCGTACGCCCGGGTACCATGACGTGACGACCCGCCGGATACAACAACCAGGAACCATACTATGGACACAGCCTTTCTCGAACAGGTCCTGATCATATTCGCCCTCTCTATCGGAGCGCTCGCCCTCTGCTACCGTATGAAGATGCCGGGGATCGTGGCATTCTTCCTCACCGGTATCATCGCAGGCCCCTACGGCCTCGGCCTCATCACGGACCGGGCCGACGTCGAGATCCTTGCAGAACTCGGTATCATCTTCCTCCTCTTCACCATAGGGATGGAACTCTCGCTCAAGAGCCTCCTCGATATGAAGAAAGGGATGCTCACCGGCGGGGTGCTCCAGATCGGCCTGACGATCGGCGTTGTCGCGGTCATTGCATCAGCCTTCGGCCTTGCCCCGCCGGAAGCTATCTTCTTCGGGATGCTTCTTGCCCACACGAGCACCACCGTGATGCTGACCGTCTTCCAGCACCGGGGAGAGACGGACACGCCGCCGGTGCGGCTCGCGCTCGGCATATCGGTCCTCCAGGACCTGAGCACCGTACCGATGATCCTCCTCGTCCCCATGCTCGGCGGCATGGGGTCGGCCGGGGTCGTCCCGTCGCTCATAAACTTCGCTATAGGCCTCGTCCTCCTCGGTGTCGTCACGGCAAGCGCCCTCTGGGTCGTCCCCCGCCTCCTCTACCGGGTCGCAAGCCTCCGGAGCCGGGAACTCTTCATGATCACCGTCATCACCCTCTGCCTCGGGACAGCATGGCTCACCTCCCGCGCCGGCCTCTCCCTCGCGCTCGGGGCCTTCCTCGCCGGCCTGATCATATCCGAGTCCGAGTACAGCAACGCAGCCCTCTCCACCGTCATTCCCTTCCGTGACATCTTCACCAGTTTCTTCTTCGTCTCGATGGGGATGCTCCTCAACACCGGCTTCTTCGCAGCTCATGCGCTCATGATCATCGCGATCATCGTCGGCGTCATCGTCCTCAAGGCTATCATCGGGGCCGTTGCCGTCCTCCCGGCGCAGGTCTCCCTCCAGAACGCCGTCCTCACCGGTCTTGCCATCGGCCAGATCGGCGAGTTCGCCTTCATTCTCTCGAGGCCCGGGATCGAGTATGGGCTCCTCAGCCCGGACCTTGAGCAGATCTTCCTCGCCGTATCGGTCGGAACGATGACCGTCGCCCCGTTCATCATCGCATCGGCACCGCGAGTGACCGCCGCCGTCCGCCGCCTTCCCCTGCCGGGCTGGCTCAGGGCGAGAGACGCGCCCCTGAAGGTGGCCCCCGCGAATGGGCCGAAGGAAGGGCATATCGTCATCGTCGGGTTCGGGCCGATGGGGCGGCACGTCGCCGAGGCGGCACGGAGCACGGGAGTCCCCTACATGGCTATCGAGCTCAACCCGAAGACAGTGCGGGAGGAGCGCAAGAAAGGCGAGCCGATCTTCTTCGGTGACGCCATCAATGAGGGGGTTTTAGCCCATGCCGGGGTCGAACACGCCCGCGTGGTGGTCGTCACCATCCCGAACGCGGCCACAGCGCGCCAGGTGACGGCGATTGCGCGGAAGATGAACCCGGAGTGCGCGATCATCACCCGGACCAGGTACATGGAGGACTCTCTCTCCCTCTACGCGCTAGGGGCGGACGATGTCATCTGCGAGGAGTTTGAGACCGCAGCCGAGGTGCTTGCGAGGGTCCTGATCAAGTACCCGGTGCCGAAGAGCGATATCGACAGGCTCGTCGCATCGATGCGGACCGAGAAGTACGAGATGCTTCGGGAGGCGTCGGAGCAGGTCCCATCGCTCCGAGACATAGAGTTGCACCTGGAGAAGACCGCAATATCGATCGTCCGGGTGGAGGAGGGCGCCCCGATCGCCGGGAAGACCCTGGCCGAGACCGACCTACGGCGGAAGTACGAGGTGACGGTGCTCGCAGTCAGGAGGGGAGCGGAGACGCTCGCCGGGCCGGCTGGTGAGACGATGATCGAGGCCGGCGACCTCTGCATCCTCATCGACGCCGGGCAGAGGAACGCAGAGGTATCCTCCCTCTTCCGGCGGAGGCTGGAGGGGTGAGGCACTCTGGTCCCGGATCCCGGGCCACTGTCTGCGCACCGCGGATGCGCGCTCACGGCGCAGAGGAGGGCGGACTCAGGCATTCAGAATCAGATTTCATCCCGATCTGGGGCCCCCGCCGGCCCGTGACTGCACCCTATTATACCCTGCCGGGCGACTCTCCCATATGGACTTCCTCTCTGCCGGCGCCCTCACCCCGGTCCTCATTCCGCTCCTCGTCTTCGGGGCACGGGTGATCGACGTCAGCCTCGAGACGCTCAGGATCATACTCCTTGCCCGGGGTGGCCGCTTCATCGTCCCCGTCATCGCCTTCATCGAGATCCTCTTCTGGATCCTCTCCCTCGGCCTCGTCGTCAACGGATTCTCTAATCCGGTTTACATCCTCTCGTACGCAGCCGGATTCGCCACCGGGAACTATGCCGGGATTCTCCTCGAGGAGAGGCTTGCGATGGGGGTCTGCGTCCTCCGGGTGATCACGTCGGAGGAGGACCACTCCCTCATCGACGCTATCAGGGCCACCGGCTACGGCGTCACGGTCGTTGCCGCAGAGGGGCTCCATGGACCGTGCACCATCTTCTATTCCGTGGTGCGGCGGTGTGATCTCCTGCCGATCACCCGGGTGGTCGAGGAGATGAGCCCCTGCGCATTCTGCACCATCGAGGATGTCAGGTCGACTACCCGGGGGACCTTCCCACGGTCCGACGAGGGCACCTGGTCAGGCCTCCCCCGCCGGACAGTGCGGATCGGGAAGTGAGCAGGACCTCCGGGCCCCTCGCAAGCCTGGATGGCTTCTCCCTGCGACATGGCGTCGGCCCACTTGCTTTTCGCGGCAGCACCCGAAGTTCTGGTGAAGGCGACGGATGCCGTCAAGGATGCGCCGTAACGGAGAGAACGATATCGAACCGGAGACCCGGCCGGGAAAAAGAGGATATGAAAGGCTGGAGTTCAGTTCTTCTTAGCCTTGTCCTGAACCTTCTCTGCCTTCTTGTCCTGCTTCTTATCCTGAGACTTCTTATCCTTTGCCATGAATGACACACCTCCTTCCCGAGGAGGGATATAGCTGATATCAACCGTTCCGGATATATATTTTATGCTCGATCGGCCATTTTTTCTTAAAATAAGGTGAAATTAAGCGTTTTTAACCGCCGTCGAGTCATGGGGTGATCGGGGGTCGCACCAGAGAGCCGCGCGAGCGCGAGATCGGAAAAATCGGGGTCGGCATGGGGCAGGGGCCTACACCCCGCGCCTGACACTGGAGAGCATGTAGAGCGCGATCAGGGAGAGTCCCCCTACCACCTCGACACCTATGACGAGGGGCACGACCGGGATCGCGCCGGCAACCCAGAGGCCTCCCGATATCTGGTCGAGATCGGCCGGCGTTCCTGCAGGCGCCGATCCCGGCTCGGCGAGCCAGTCGCAGAAGAGCGCGGCCCCGACCGCGAGCATGACGGCCGCCATGAGGATGAAGATGAGCAGCCCCAGGATCTCGGTCTTCCGCAACAGTTTTCCTGCAACTCGCACCGATGCCGCTTCTGCACCCCTGCTCTCATGCATGCGTCTCACCCCGCACACGTTCCCTGAGGGGCAGGTCGATCATGGCAGATGCGGTCAAAGGGTCCCTTCTGACCGTCCAATAACTCTTCCAGGCAGTTTTCTGAGTGAAGCGTACCGGTGGCGTAAGCTCTGGGGGCAGTTCGGCGTGCGGACTCAGCCTCCTGGTAGTTATAGTTCCCGGCGAGATTGGATCACCAATCGCCGCGAAGGGGAGGCCTGATACTGCACCTGCGGCCTTTGCGGCCGGCAGAAGGGGGGTCATGACGTCACCCGGTACATATGGAATCTCTCCTTTCATCAGTGCAGAATCGTGGAATCGGCTGACGTCGAGGCAGCGAGCACAATTCTACATGATTGACCATGATAATACTATGAGATAGATGATATATTTAATTGTACCCATCAAGGGGCTTCATCCGTTTATGCCGGGGAGGAGAGACCACCGGGAGACAGGAGTAACTGCGGTCCGGCGAAGAGATCATCGATCGGACAGGTAGTGCCCTACGAAACAACTGGTCATCTGAGACCCCATCCCAGTGCTCCCGCTTGCATGCAATCCGGGGCACGGCTTTCCCTTGGGTATCGCCATGACTGCCCCCGCCCCTCGAGGGGCGGGGGAGGAGCGCGA
>DANY01000053.1:0-16487 GCA_002501655.1 Methanoculleus sp. UBA303 | reverse complement strand
CAGTTCTATGCTGGAGCACTACCATCGGACAACTTCGGAAAGGTCCGGTAAAACTCATGTTCAGGAGGATACTGCGGGAAAGATTCGGAAAAACACCAAGATTTTTATCCGTTTCTCCCATAGAGTATAAGAATGCCTCGCCTCTATCTCGGAAAGATCATGCTCCGCTGGTGCGACACCTGCCATACTCCTGTGCTGGCCGGGGTCTGCGCCTGCGGCGCCCCGACCCGCCCGGTAGCCGTCACGCCGCCGGGAGATGCACGCCCTGCGTTTCCCGACGACGTCGAGCGGGTCAACCGTATATTCTGCGAGCACTTCGGAGCGCCGCTGATACCGGATGGACAGATCGCGCTCCTCAACAAGGTTCCCGCTGATGACCGCATGGATGAGATCGTCCTCGGCGGGGCCGTCGTGGGCGCGGTCCGCTACATCCCCGGAGAGCAGCGCTGGGAGCCCCTCCCGCGCCCGAACGCAGCGGCCTTCATGCGGCCGACGAAACGCTACGTCGTCATCGACGACGGTGCTATCCCGTCCATCCGTGACGGAGGGGCAAGCGTCCTCGCCCCGGGCCTCATCTCGATCGACCCTGCCGTCGCCGAAGGCGACGAGGTCTTCATCCTGACGAAAACCGGCGAGTGCATCGGCGTCGGCAGAGCAAAGGTCGATGCCGCCACGGCCGGGACGATGGAGAGAGGGGTTGTCGTCAGGACGCGGAAGAACGCCCCATCTGTCTGCGTCCCGGGTGAGGCGACATGGGAGGATGCCGTTGCGGCGAACAGGGATGCCCTTGCCGAGTACGAATCCGCAAGCATCCGGTTCGTCCAGGAGATGACGGCACAGAACCCCGAGCAGCCCACGGTCTCCTACTCCGGCGGGAAGGACAGTCTCGCAACCCTGCTTGTCGTCTTAAAAGCGCTCGGCCCGGTGCCGCTCCTCTTTGCCGACACGGGGCTCGAGTTCCCGGAGACGTACGAGAACGTGGATGCCGTTGCCGCCCACTATGGGCTCGAAGTCCTCCGGATATGCGATAAAGAGACGTTCTGGAAGGAGTTCGAGAAGAACGGCCCGCCCGCCGTTGACAACCGCTGGTGCTGCAAGGTCTGTAAACTCCACCCCGTCGGCCGCCTGATCGACGAGCACTGGGGAGAGTGCCTCTCGTTCATCGGGCAGCGGAAGTACGAGTCGGTGAAGCGGATGCAGAGCAGGCGGATCTGGAGGAACTCCCACGTCCCGCAACAACTCTCTGCAGCTCCAATCCAGCAGTGGACGGCGATGCACGTCTGGCTCTACATCTTCCGTGAGAAGGCTCCCTACAACCGCCTCTACGAGCGGGGGCTCGACCGCATCGGGTGTTTCATGTGCCCCTCAAGCGACCTTGCGACGTTTGAGATCATCAGGGATTCCTGCCCCGAACTCTGGGAGATGTGGCTCGAAAGACTGGCGGGGTGGCAGGAGAAGCAGGGGCTGCCTCACGACTGGATCGAGCGCGGGTTGTGGCGGAAGCAGGGAGACACGGATGAAGAAGAGGATAGTTATAATTGATTACGGGCTCGGCAACCTCCGGAGCGTCCTCCGGGGCCTCGAGTGGGCAGGAGCGGCGGCGACGATCACAGCGGACCCGGAGGTGATCGCATCGGCGGACGGCATCGTCCTCCCCGGCGTGGGGGCGTTTCGTGAGGGGATGGAGATGCTCGGCAGCCTCGAGCATACCGTCCTCGCCGCCGCGAGCGAGACGCCGCTCCTCGGGATCTGCCTCGGGATGCAGATGCTCATGGACAGAAGTGAAGAGCACGGCATCCACCGGGGGCTCGGTCTCGTGCCGGGAGACGTGAAGCGCTTTGTCCCGGCCGCCGGGGAGAAGGTCCCTCACATGGGGTGGAACACCATCCGGATCGAGCGAGAGACTCCCCTCTTCGACGGACTCCACGAGGAGGAGTATGTCTACTTCGTCCACTCCTACTACGCGGCGACCGCACCGGACTATACCCTCGCGTCTACCACCTACACCCATCCCTTCGCCTCCGCCGTCAAGAACGGGCTCACCTATGGAGTCCAGTTCCACCCCGAGAAGAGCGGCGCGGTCGGTCTTGCCATCCTTGGGAACTTCATCGACCTGATCTGCTGAGGCCCTCCCACCGGAACGGCCCCATGCGGTAAAAAGATGAACGGGAATATCAGTTTCCGTTGGTATGCGCCTGCATTTCCTGGTCCCGCAGGACGTTCCGCCGGATCTTCCCGGATATCGTCTTTGGGAGCTCCGGGACAAACTC
This sequence comes from Methanoculleus sp. UBA303, assembly GCA_002501655.1. Classification (GTDB taxonomy): domain Archaea; phylum Halobacteriota; class Methanomicrobia; order Methanomicrobiales; family Methanoculleaceae; genus Methanoculleus. The sequence continues at coordinate 14,217 of DANY01000053.1, read as the reverse complement.
AATCGCCCTCGGGTACTTATACGGGGCGGTGGTGTTCCGGACGTGCGCCTGGAGTTCCCGGACCAGTGATTCAGACGGCTGGTAGCCGGGCTTCAGCACGACGAACGCCTTGACGATCATCCCCCGGATGAGGTCAGGCGACCCGACCACCGCCGACTCCTGGACAGCCGGGTGTTCAAGGAGGGCGCTCTCCACCTCAAACGGCCCGATACGGTACCCGGATGACTTGATGACGTCATCGTTGCGCCCGATGAACCAGAAGTAGCCGTCCTCGTCCATGCGCGCCTTGTCACCGGTGTAGTAGAACCCATTCTGGAACGACTCAAGGTTTGCTTCGGGGTTATCCAGGTACTCCACGAAGAGCCCGACCGGCCGAGGGTCCAGTTTGACCGCGATGCGCCCTTCCTCACCGGCGCCGACCACCTTCCCGTCGTCATCGTGGAGCTCGATATGCCAGCCCGGCACGGGTTTTCCCATGGAACCGGGTTTATGCTCCATGCAGGGGAACGTGGCGATACAGCAGACAGTCTCCGTCTGGCCATATCCCTCATAAATAGGCTGCCCGGTGCCGTCCTGCCAGACGCGGGTCACCTCGGGGTTGAGCGGCTCGCCGGCACTGCAGCAGTGCCGGAGGTCCCGGAAGTCGAACTTATCGAGATCGGCAAGGATCAGCATCCGGTAGACCGTCGGCGGTGCGCAGAACGTTGTCACCTCATACTCCTCTATCAGCGGGAGCAACTCGGTCGCGCCGAACTTGCCCCGGATGTCGTAGACGAAGATGCAGGACCCGGCGATCCACTGGCCGAAGATCTTGCCCCAGCCGCATTTCGCCCACCCGGTATCCGAGAAGGTCAGGTGAAGGTCGTTTGCCGTGATATCCTGCCAGAGCGAGGCGGTTATGATGTGCCCGAGCGGGTAGCTGTTGTCGTGCAGCACCATCTTGGCCTCGCCAGTGGTGCCCGAGGTGAAGTAAATCAGCATCGGGTCGGTCGATCGTGTCTTCTTCGCGACCGGCATGCTGACCGTGTGGTGCGATACCGGTGCAGGGTATTCGAGCTCGTGCGGGTAACTCGCCCAGCCGTCCCGCTCTCCGTCCGCCAGGAACAGGGTCTCGAGCAGCGGGCAGGCATCGGCGACCTCGTCGACCTTCTCGGCGTTCTCGCAGTTGGTGATGATCATCCTGAACTTTCCGGCCCGTATACGGTATTTGATGTCCTTTGGTGTCAGCATCGTCGGGCAGGGACAGTATACGGCGCCGAGTTTGATGAGCGCGATGACGAAGATCCACCATTCCGGTATCCGCGGGAGCATCAGCATGACCCGGTCGCCCTTATTGATGCCATATTTTAGCAGGATATTGGCGGCACCGTTAGAGAGGTTCCGAAGGTCGCGGAAGGAGTACTTCCTCTCGAGTCCCTGCTGGTCCACCCAGATCATAGCCAGTTTGTTCCGGTCGATCTCAGCCCACCGGTCGATCACGTCGTATCCAAAATTGAAGTGTTCAGGGACATCGATCTTGAAGTTGGCGCAGGCGGCCTCGTAATCGATCATATTGGGCCCCGGAACGCTTGCAGGCGGCATCGCCGCTGGGGCCACGGTCTGCACGCCGCCACCCGGTGCACTGTTCAGGTGTGCCGTACAGAGTTCGTTGAGCCATTCGGACCGGGACATACCCAGGGAGTCGCACATTCTGTCGATCGCCTTCACGAGGTCATCGTGCATCGTGACCGAGTATCGCACCATATGTACAGTTATGTGGTGCAGGATATCATCTTTTTGATTTATTTCGCACCTGGTTCCAGGAAAATACACCGCGCCCGGTGCACGGGGCCCCGGGATAGGCGAAGAGGTGGTGAAGGACGCCGACCCCAAGGGAGGAGCGCACCGGATTTGAACCAGAACAGCCAGTGCTGGTTCGTCGTCTATCCAGAATAGGGATCGATGGTGCCCCTCTTCATCGCCGACCTCGCGGTGCAGGAGCGGTTCTGGGAGCTGGGGTTTGACCTCACCAGAACGGGGCGATGATGACCCGAAAGCATATACCGGATGAAGGAGAGCCGTAACCCTCCCGGTACCGGGCAGTGAACACACGGAGGAAGATCGTATGAAACGTGAGCTGAAAGGTGAGGGGAAAGAGGAGACGAAAGAGTACTGGTGCGAGATATGCGGTGCGGCCTGTGATGAGATCACCGAAGAGACGTTTCCCGACCTGAGAAAGGCCCGGACACTCTGTCCTGACTGCAGGAAGTCCTACGATGAGTCCTGCAGGCTGCGGTAGTGCGGCAGACCCTCTTCCTGCGGGGCAGGAGGAGGTGCACGGCGAAGGGCAGGACGGGCCGGCTTCCCGGCAGGAAGAGCACTCCGCCTCTCCCACGGTTCGCACTGCCTACCGGCACTCTCCAGTGCGTCCGCGGATCTTCTCCACCGCCTCCTCTGCGGCCCTCTGGACGTACCAATCCTCATCACTGAAGATGCCCCTGAGGGCCTCGACCGCCCGTGCATCCCCGATCTCCGAGAGCACGTCCGCAGCACGCTTCCTGACGTCGCCGTCCCGATCGCCGAGTGCGGATATGGTCGGCCCCATGGCCGGGGCCCCGATGGCGACAAGCGCCGCGGCGGCCTCCCGCCGGATGCTGTAGTAGTCGTCGTGGAGGAGGGCCATGAGGGCAGGAATCGCGCGGGGATCGCGCACCTCGCCGAGAGCCTTTGCCGCCCGCCGCCGGATGCTGTCATCGCGGTCGTTGAGCACCCGCAGCAGTGGCTCGACCGCGAGCGAGCCCATCCGGGTGAGATCGCTCCACCGCTCCTTCGCGATCAGGTAAAGGGCCATCTCCTCCTCCTCCGGGCCCGGTGACCAGCCCAGGCGGTCGAGGGCGTCCGCAGCCCCGGCACGGACACGGAAATGGCCGTCAGCAAGCGCACCGGGGAGCAGCCTTCCCGCGGGCTCGCCGACCAGCACGAGGGCCGCCACCGCACCCTTCCGGGCTGCATCGTTTCCCTCCTCAAGGACGGACAGGAGCGCCTCGACTGCCATCTCGCCCATCATACCGAGCGCCCGCACAACTACGCGCCCCACACGCGAGTCCCCATGCAGGAGCGTATCTGTGAGCGGCTCGAGGGCAGCCGGGTTTCCGATCTTGCCGAGCGCTGCGGCCGCTCCCATCTGGATCGCCGGAGGGCCGCTGCGGAGAGCCCGGACCAGCGGCTCGACGGCGGGGTCCCCGATACCGACAAGCGCCCGCGCCGCTCCCAGGCGGGTATGCCAGTCGCGGTCCTGGAGGGCATCGATGAGCGGCACGACCGCCGCCTCCCCGATCATCTTGAGCGCCTCGACAGCCTTTCTCCGCTCGCCGTCCTGCTCATCATGCAGTTCATAGATCAGTCTCATGACCGCAGGCGCTCCAATCATGCCAAGCGCCCGCGCTGCACCCATCTGGATTGCACTATCAGGGTCGTTGAGCGTCCGGATCAGCGGCTCGACAGCGCCGGACCCAATCTCCGCAACAGAAGCCCACTGCTCCTTTGCAATCAGGTAGTTGACCGTCTCACCTTCGGTCTCCGGCACCCATCCGACCCTTCCAAGAGCCTCCGCGGCGCCCAGCCGTACGCGGTAACGTTCATCCTGAAGCGCCTCCCTGAGCTCGGTGACGGCCTCTCTGCCGACCCGGATGAGCGTATCGATCGCCTCCAGCCGGATAGTGTCGTCCGGGTGCCCCAGTGCCCCGATGAGCGGGCCGATGGACACATCCCCGAGATCGATGAGCACGTCCCCGGCCCTCTGCCGGACCAGAGCATCACCGTTCGCGAGCGCGAGAACCAGCGCGTCGACGGAAGGTTCCCCCATCGCTATCAGGACCTCCGCCGCAACCTGCCCGCTATCAGGGCGCCCGAGAGCCAGGATGAGAGCACCGACAGCAGGACCTCCGATCCGGACCAGCACCCCGGCGGCTGCCCGGCGGAGCGTCTCCTCGTCCAGGGCACGGATCAGGGGTTCCACAGCCGCCTCCCCGATCCGGACCAGCGTCTCACCAACAGGCCCCTGATGAGCCTCTTCGCCGAGCAGGCGGACCAGGGGGGGAGCCGCAGGGGCCCCGATGCGGGAAAGCGACTCCGCAGCCCCCGCCTGTACCCCCGTATCACGATCGGCGAGCCGCGCCACCAGAAGGTCGACGGCAGGGGCTCCGAGATCCGCGACGTCGGGCCACTGCTGCAGCGCGATCAGGTACACAGCCTGCTCCTCCACCCCCCCGGGAACCCAGCCAGCCCTCTTGAGGACCATGGCAGCCCCCATACGGATCCGGGCATTCTCGTCCCCGAGTGCTTCAACAAGCGGTTCATGTGCAGCATCGCCGATCCCGGTGAGCGCAGCCGCCGCCCCCGCTTGTCCATCGCCGTCCTCGCCGAGGAGGGGGATGAGGGCGCCTATCGCAGGCGCACCGATGCCGACCAGGGCGTCGACGGCCTTCCGGTGGAGGCGGCCGCCGTCGCTCCTGACGATTTCGACGATGGCCGGGACAGCATCATGCGCCCCGAGCCTGCCCAGGACCTCGACAGCATTCTCCCGGGCGGCGTCGGTCCCCCCCTCGAGTAGCGCAAGAGCCGGGGCGACGGCAGGTCTCCCGATGGCAACGAGTGCATCCGCCGCCGCCGGGGCAACGACACTGTCAGCGAGGGCACCTACGAGCGGCCCTACAGCCGCAGAAAGACCGATCTCGCCGAGTGTCGCCGCAGCCTCGCTGCGTATTGGGTCGTCGTCACCGTTGAGCGTTCGGATCAGGGGAACGACCGCCGGAGCACCCATCAGGGCAAGTTCCACCCACTGCTCCCGGGCAATCAGGTACCACGCCCGCTCGGCGTCATTCCAGGGTTCCCAGCCCATCCCGTCCAGGATATCGGCGGCATGACCACGGACCCTGGACCGGCCGGCTGTTAGCACCTGGATCAGGGGCGGGACCGCCGCCTCCCCGAGCGCACCGAGGACCTCCCTGAGCGCCCCCTGCGCCTCCCCATCCGTGCCGTCCAGGGCCTGGATACACGCCTCCACTGCCGGCTCCCCGATCTTGAGTATGGCCGCCGCCGCTGTGCCGCGGAGAGATGGGTCGGAGAGCAGCCGGATAAGCGAACCGACCGCAGGGGACCCAACCTCCGCGAGCGCCATGGCAACGAGAGGCCGGACCTCACCGTCTGCTTCGTGCAGGAGATCAACCAGAGGGCCGACTGCGCCCTCCCCGACCTCCCCGAGGGTCCGGGCGGCATTCCACCATGCCTCCCTGTCCGGAGATTTCAGGATACGGACAAGGGGGGCGACCGCGGCCTCGCCGTACTCCGCGACATCAAGCCACGCCTCGCCGGCGATGAGATACCGGATCGCCCCGGCGTCGTCGGGCGGCCTCCACCCGAGTTCCCTGAGAACGGATGCGGCAGATCTCCGGATGTTTCCATCGGGGGCGTCAAGAGCCCCGACAAGGGAGGGGACCGCCGCATCGCCGATCTCCCGGAGGGCGTAGAGAGCGCCGAACTGCACATCGCCATCATCGCCGGCGAGCGCTGCGATGAGGGGCGGCACAGCGGGCCCCCCGATACGCACGAGCGTGGCGGCAGCCCCGGTCTGCGCCGCATCGTCCCCGAGCGCGGCGATCAGCGCCGGGATTGCATCTTCACCTATCAAGGCGAGGGCTTCGGCGACGCACCACCGCCTCCCGTCGTCCGCACGAGCGAGGGCCTCAATCAGGGGAGCCACGGCATCGGTTCCGCGCCCGGCGACGGCATCCATAGCGCGTCCCCGGACTTCAGCATCTGTACTGCCGAGGTCGTCGATGAGCGACTCTACCGGGCGGTCCTCATGCGGGGCAAAAACCGTAGCCGCCGGTTTGTCAGAGTCGGGATCATCCTCCGTCAGGCAGGCATCGAGTTCGATGATCCCGGGAGACGGTTCATCAGCCCCGTCGTCGAACCCGAGCAGTCTCATGAGTTCCTCATCGCTGAGGGACTCGGAGCGCGGGGTAGATCGGTCATCCAGAGGAGGCTCCGGAGGTTCATCCGGATCGCCGGACACAGCGTCGTCCGGGCCGTGCCGGGGAGGAAGGTCCGGAAGCGTCTCAGCCTCGCCCAGGGAGGCGAGATTGTCGAACCAGAAGAAGTCTTCGGAGATCTCCCCGATAGCATCCGTCCCGCCCGGTCTCCCGGGGGGGAGGTCTGCACCCTTCCTGCCCCGGGAGATGAGGTCGTCGAACCGCCGGAAGCCCTCGGGGATCTTCTCAAGCCTCTCAAGGACACTCGTCTCCCCATCGGTCCCGGCGTGCTCACCCGGGGGTGACTCCTGGGACACACCCGGGTGGGGGGCTCCCGGGTTGTCTTCCCTGTCGCTCCCTTCAGTGCCTCTCCTCATCCAGTGCCTGAGCCTGAGGAATGAAAATCTGTTCGGCCCGAAGAGCCCGGGAAGACACACGATGGGACATGCGGCTTCAACCGTTGGCATTGCCGGCATGCCAGGTGTCCCTGCACCGAGCAGAAGGAGAACGAGACATGCGACCCCAAAGATCGCACACATCAGGGCTCGCGGCATCCCGGAAGTCGCACAATTACCACCGTCAGGCAAGGGCACGCATCCACCCGCACGATCCAACCGTTTTCCCGCCATGTCATCGATTCCAGATAAGGAATCGGCGAAAGGACTGTTCTGGTATGCTCGTGGGGCCTCGATGCACATTATGAGAACTATACGTCTAAAAATTAAATATGTTTGTTTTCTGTGCCCCATCAATAAGATCATTTTTAAATACTACCTGTTTCAGGAGGTCAGCATCCACCACCCTCACCCCTTCTGCCCTCACAGAACCCCGACACTCAGGTAGACCGGTCCCGGGTACTTCCAGGGTGACGACCATCACCACCTTCGGGATCTACCCAATCTCGTCGTCGGCGATCTTCGGCGCCTGTCGGCCGATCCGGGCCTGCAGCCATCCCAGGCGGCCAATCAGAAGCCTTCGTTCATGAGCCGTTCAAGTTCCGATCGCTTGATTCGCCAGGACCCCCCGCACTTGACCGCCGGGATCCGCTCTTCCCTGATGAACTCCCGGATCCGACCGGGGGTGAAGTTCAGGGTCGAGGCAACGTCGTCAACGGTGAGCATCGTATCGCCTGCGCTATGGTGGCTGCCGCACCCGATCGTCTCCCAGTCCTCGTCCGGCAGCATGATGGTGATGACCGGTTCGCCGTCATCTCCCGGGGAGACCGCGGCCCTGAAGGTGAGTGTGGGGACGAGGCCGTTGAGGTAGATGCTGGCCTGGAACTCGAACTCCCCTTCGGTCGTCGTACGGGCTTTATCCCTGAACGCATGAAGGGTGTCCCATAAGTTCTCCGTAACGGTCTCCTGCGGTATGTTCGGGAACGGCACCATGCTCTGCGCGGCCCGTGCCGAGACCGCAAGGGGAAAGGTGATGCCTATGTCCCTCCCCATACGGGTGATCTCGATTAAGTCCCCATCATCGATAGCATCCCGGCGTGTCTTTCTCTGCTGGTCCGGGTCCGCCAGCCCCCAGGTCTCGGCCGGTGTCCGTAATCGCACTTTTCGTATCTCCATGGATCATATCCCTCGGGGTAATTTCGCGCTCTTCTCTACCACTATAGGGAAACCGATCATAAAAGATTTACCAAATATTTCGCGATATTTTGCGATTTCTTTCGAGTTAAAGGCTTCTTTTGAGAACCCGGGAAGTGAAATACTGCAAAAATCCGGCGTTATGTCGGGTGCAGTCTCCGGAAGAGCGATTATCCGGCAAAGAAAGCGAAAAGGATGAAGCATACGGCCCGAAATGCCTGCCATAACTCCCTATGCATGGAGACGGCTCCCGACAAAGCCTATATAGCATCAGAGCGAGTCTTGAGCAGTGATTTCTCCCGTGATACCCGCCCCCGGCGATGTCTACATTACACTCCTCGGACGCTCGACATGGGCGCTCGTCAACGCGTATCATGCAGTCCTGCGGGAGAAGGGGTTGCGCCCCGAACGGGTCTCTATCGTCACCGAGAAACCCTACTCGGTGAACGCATCAACCGCAGTCGAGGCAATCCGGATAATCTCAGAGGGATACGGGTTCGCTCCCGCGATAGAGGTGGAGGTCCTGCCTGAAGCCGACTTTGTAAGGGCCGGCCAGACCATCCGCTCGCTCGCCGCTGACTTTATCCGGCAGGGGTTCCGCGTGGCGATCGATATCACCTCAGGGAGGAAAGTCACGGTCGCCGGAGCGCTCATAGCGGTCTCGCTTGCAGGACTCGATATCCGGCACATCTACTATCTCGCCATGGGGAGCGTCGACGACGTTGCAAAGCCATACATGATGATCCCGCACCAGATCCAGAGAATCCGGGATATCATGGAGGATGCGGGAGCAAGATCGTGAACGATGCGATCATCAGGGAGGCCGAGGTGCAGGTCCTCCTCAACAGCCTCGACGAGGTCCGCGTCTCGTATCCGCTCTACGAGGGGGACCTCCTCGTCGCACGCCCTGAAGGGACCGGCTTTCGGCTCGAACTGCCCGCCTCCCGGCAGACATTCCAGGGCTGGCTCTCCGCGTACGGGCCGATCGCCGGTGAGCTCCCTTCCTACGCCGATCTCCAGGAGTGCATGTTTGCAAGCGGGATCGCGCGTTACGCGAACCAGGCCGCCTTTGATGCGATGCGCACATCCTACGGGCAGTTGAAGAAGGCCGTCTTCTTCGGCCTGGATACGAATCTCTTCTATCATGGTTTTGCATCGAACAACCCGGGGATCAATCACTCCTCTTACCTGATCGTCGATACCGTCCGGGACGAGATCACGTATGCCATCAACCGCAAGTACCCGGTAAAGATGATCGAGGAGATGGCGGCGCACGCCCCCGGCTGCCGGGAGTTCATCGGGGAACTCGAGAATAAGCGGACGAAACGATCCCGGAAAGCAGCATACCTCGCGCTGAAAGAGTACCGCTCCATCCGCGACCGCGCGACGGAGATAGCGTCGCCGGGGACGCACACGCATCTCTCCGAGGAGAACGACCGTAACATCGTCAGGGCGCTCCGGAAGTTCGAGGAGGAGCGGTATGCCCTCCCTGTCCTCCTGACCGCCGACATCTATATGGCGGACCTCTGTATGGCCGAAGGGCTCGAGTACTTCTACTTTGACCGCCCATACAGACTTGAGGCAACAACCTGCACGGCACCGGCATTCCGGCGGCTGCTCTTCAACCTCGCTGCCGTCTTCGGGTTCATAGGCTGCAACGGCACCACGATCTTCGGGGAGTATGGCGGGAAGGGCAACGACCTGGACGAACTGAAGGTGCGTTTCCGGGATGATGAAGCCTGCCGTGAATTCACAAGGGAATTGGAGATATGCAGACGACTTATGGCACTCGGCATCGAACGGTAGAGGCGGTCCTCTGTGACATGGACAACACCCTCTTCGACCTGGTGGGAGCGAAGCGGGAGGCATGCCGGTGCGTGGTCGACTACCTCGGGACCGGAGACCCTGAAGCGCTCTTCTTACAGTTCCTCCGCGGGGTCTACGGGTTTGAGGACCACAGGAACATACGCGACTATCTCGAAGACCTCGAGGTGTACGAGCCCGGAACGTTCGAGGTCTGCTGCCGCACCTACGAGGACGTCAAACTCGATACGGTCTCGGCATATCCCGGCGTCGAGGAGACACTCGAGTGCCTCGCGGACACCGGGATCGGGCTTGCGGTCGTCACCGACGCCGAGGCGTTCCAGGCACGGCGGCGGCTTGAGAAGACCGGGCTCATTGATTACTTCGAGGTCGTGGTGACCCCGGAGGTCTCGGGAAGGCGAAAACCGGAGCCCGACTCCCTCCTCTACGCCCTCCGGAAGCTCGATACGGCTCCGGAAGAGGCGATGATGGTCGGCGACAGCCTGGTCCGCGACATCGCCCCGGGAAGGCAGCTTGGCATGACGACCGCGTTTGCTGCCTACGGCGACTGGCGCGCAGACCGACCGGCGACGATCGAGGCCGACATAATCCTGGCAGCGTTCTCCGAACTCCCGGGTCACGTGGGCATCCCCTGACTGCATCGACGTTTATCTTCCTCGTCGGGGTCTCCTTCACCATCAGTTACGCCCGGGCTGCACGAAGGCTCACCAGGCGCGGTCTTGCGCTCAAGTACGTCCGGCGCGGCCTCACGATCTTCAGTTACGGCCTCGTCATCACCGCCGTCACCTGGATCTTCCTCCCGTCCGTCTACGTCGTCTTCGGCATCCTGCACTTCATCGGCGTCGCAATCCTGCTGGCGCCGCTGTTTGCGCGGTTCGGCACTACAAACCTCATCCCCGGCACCGCCTGCATCCTTGCCGGCTACGTCACAAATACTGTTCTGGGCCCCTGGTTCCTCCTCTGGATCGGGGTCCACCCGGCATCCTTTGCGAGCCTCGATTATGTGCCGCTCCTCCCCTGGTTCGGTCTCGTCCTCATCGGCATGGCCTGCGGGTCGCTCTTCTACCCGGACGGGAGCCGGGGTTTCTCGCTCCGGACGGCAGAGCCGGCGTTCGCCCGGCCATTCTCGATCCTCGGCCGGCACTCGCTCTTCATCTACTTCCTGCACCAGCCGCTCATCCTTCTCCTGATCGCGGTCTTCGCGCCCGCCGCCATGCCGGTGTTCTGGTGATGGGGCGGGGCGGCCTCCTTCGCCCCGGAGACCTCTACCTGCAGAAGAGCGGGACGTCCGCGAAGGCCCGGACGTCAAAGACCCCCCGCTCCGTGACCCGCACCTCGGGGATGACGGTCAGGGCGAGGAACGAGAGATACATGAAGGGGTTCTCGACCGCGCCGAGCCGCCGGGCATGCTCCTCAAGAGCCGCGAGGCGCCGCACGACCTCGTCGTAGGGGAGCACCGACATAAGCCCCGCACACTCGAGGGGGAGAGCGGTCACATCGCCCCCGGAGGCGACCACGAGTCCCCCTCCGAGCCGGGTCACCTCACCGACGGCATGAACGATATCGACGTCGTCGGTCCCGACGGCGACGATGTTATGGGAGTCGTGGGAGACGGACCCGGCAAGTGCCCCTTTCTGCAGGCCGAACCCGTGGACGAGCCCGACGCCGGAACCGCTTGCCCGGTAACGGTCGGTGACAACCACTTTGAGGATGTCGCGGTCGATGTCCGGGATCCCGGCGGCGTCCACCGGGCAGCGCAGATCAAGGGTCGTGATCTGCCCGGGCACGATGCCGATCACCCGCGCCTCGCCACGGCCGGTTATCCGGATATCGCGAGGCTCCGGTACGCGGGCGTGCAGGGGGACCGCGGGACAGACCGGTGGGCGGTAGCCGGCATCGACCACCTCAACGCCGCGCTTGAATGTCCTCAGGACTCTGAACCGGACGGGGTCGTCGATGATGCTGAAGTCGGCGATTCTCCCGGGGGCAAGGGCGCCCCGGTCGTGGAGCCCGAACCGGTCGGCAGCCGAGAGCGTCGCCATACGGAGCGCCAACTCGACCTCAAGCCCGCATGCGACTGCTTTCCTGATGCAGTCATCGATATGCCCCTCCCCGGCGAGCATGTCGGCATGCCGGTCATCGGTGGCAAAACAGCACCGCGGCGTCGTGCAGGCGTTGACGAGCGGCAGGAGCTCCCGGAGGTTTCGCTCCGTCGAGCCTTCCCGGACCATGATGTACATCCCCCGGAGGAGTTTCTCTCGCGCCTCGTCTAAGGTTGTGCACTCGTGGTCGCTCCGGACCCCGGCATATATGTAGGTGTTGAGGTCTTTTCCAGAGAGGAATGGCGCATGGCCGTCGATAACCTCGAAGAGGGCCATCTTTGCCCGAAGATCTTCGTCACCGGCGAGGACGCCGGGGACGTTCATCACCTCGGCAAGCCCGATGACTCCCTCCCTCTCCCGGAACAGGGCGAGGTCGTCGGCAGCGAGCACGGCGCCGCCCAGATCAAGGGGCGTTGCCGGGACACAGGAGGGGAGCATGATCAGGATATCAAGCGGTGTCCGCGTTCCCTCGGTGAGCATATACTCGATCCCCGGGGCTCCGCAGACGTTGGCGATCTCGTGGGGATCGGCGATCACGGTTGTCGTCCCGTGCGCAAGGACGAGCCGGGCATACTCCGCCGGCGTGAGAAGAGAACTCTCGATGTGGACGTGGGCGTCGATCAGCCCGGGCACCACACGGGCCCCCGCGAGGTCGTACTCCTTCCTCCCACGGTACTCCCCGAGGCCGACGATGCAGCCGTCCTTGACCGCGAAGTCCACGCGCTCCCACGTGCATGCGAACGGATTGAATACCTCACCGCCGGAGAAGACAGCATCCGCCGGCTCAAGTCCCCGAGCCGCCGCGAGTCCCGTCGGGGTCAGGCTGCAACCTCCAGGTCGCGGATGACGGATGTCCTCCGCTCGCCGTCGACGAATATGGTCAGAAAGAGTTTGTAGGAACCAGGCTGGAGGTCGACCGGGACCGTGTATTCGTTCTGCCCCCGGTCAAGATCGATATACCGCGCTTCGGAGAAGACCTCGTACTGCTCAAGCGCGCCCACCTCCATGATCGTTACCTGGAGCACAGAGTTCTCAACGGGCCTATCAGTGTTCTCCACAGAGACCCGCAGGGCGTCGCCGCCATAGGTCACTTCCTGGAATGTTGTGGAGAGGCACCCGGCAGCCCCGGTGAGGACAACAAGAGCCAGTATCAGAAAACCCACGTATTTGCTGGACATTCGCTTGGAGAACCGGAGTGTCGCATGCCATGCCGGCGAGAGCGCGGGCCATGCGAGATCTCCGGTACTACCCATTCACCTCCATTCATTCACAATTTTGATTGTTATTATTAAAAGGTTGTGAAAAAAACGGGCATTGCAAAAGTTCTCAACCCCCGACCGTTCCGGCGATTGTGCTTCCTATCCTCCCGGGCTGTATATCCAAGGGGCCTGCGGTACCCGGTCCTGAAGAGGCCTGCCCCTTGTCCGGGCGCGATGGCCATGGAAAAGCCGCGTCGGGGTGTGATGAACGAGACGCCGGGAGTCTTTCAGTACAGGAATCTGGCTGGTGTTCATGAAGAAAACGGTGAAATGCTGAACGACGGACTCTATGATTTATGAAAATATTTAATATGACATACTAATTATAATAAGATCCATATGGAAAGGGCCGACAACAACTCCCGCCTATACCGAATATTCCGGGAGCTCCAGGAGAAAGGGCTGATCGGGCGCGGGAGAAGGCTGGTGCAGTGCCGCTTCACGTTCTCTATGCAGGGCTGCCCGGCGCTCAACTGCATCCGCTACCGGCGTGCCTTCTACGACAGGTATCTCTCCCGGGCCAGCGATGACACCCTCCGGTTCGTGCTGCTCCACGAGGAGGGGCATATCAGGAAGGGGTCTCCCCTCCTCTCCGTCCTCCCGGCCCTCCCGGTTCTTCCGTATCTCCTGCTGCTCCGCTATCCTCCTATCGATTCGCTGTTGCCGGTGGTCCTGCCGTCCCTGCAGGCGGGGGGTCTTCCCATTGCAAAGTTAGCCTCCATCGCCCTCCTCCTCCTGACCGTCGTCTTCGCCTACCGGGCCTACTATCGCCGCGTGTACGACGAGGAGTTCACTGCCGACCGGTACGCGGCAGAGGTGATGAAGCTCTGCTACCGGGTCAGGGACCCTGGAGCCCTCCTCCAGAACCTCCTCTCCGGGCTGCGGACCGGGGCGTCAGCCTCACGTAGCAGGAGGTCTGCCCATCTCTCGCAGGTGATTCCCGGGTTCCTCCGTCCCGAGCCCGACTACCGGCCATCCATATCCGAGCGCGTACAGAGAGTCCGGGACGCAACAGGCCCGTGAGACGGGAATTTCTCTGTACGCCACGGAGGTAGCAGCCTCTCCCGCTGATGCCTGCTCTTCTCTAGTGCAACGATTCCCAATTACCGGCACTCTCACCGGAGGAGAAGTATTGATCTTTTTTCACACTATCCGGGGGTTTGCATCCTGGGAGACGGCTTGTCCCCGGTATCCCCACGTACTGCCCCACCCCCCATGGCGATAGCCACCACGGTCCAGTGCACGGGGAGATCCCGGGGAAGAACCAGTTTCTGGCCGATTCTTCCCGGTCTTTCGGGAAACCGGCGTCAGCGCCGCTCCCGGGGCACGGCTTCCCATGGGATATCGCCATGACTGCCCTCGCCCCCGGGAGGGGGCGGGGGAGGAGCGCGAAGCGCGGACGGAGAGGAACTGTCGGGTGACATTTTGTCGC
>DANY01000005.1:27981-59259 GCA_002501655.1 Methanoculleus sp. UBA303 | reverse complement strand
CCGGGGCCCCCCCCCCGCCGCCCCCCCCCCCGCTCCGCCCCGCCCCCCCCCCGGGGGGGGGGGGGGGGGGGGGGGCGGGGGGCGGGGGGGGGGGGGGTGATGGGTGTGCGGATCCTTGCGCAAGACAGGGGAGGGGGAGACCCCTCCCCGTCAGCCCCACCCCTATGGCGATAGCCACCGCGGTCCACGGCATGAGGACATGCTTGAGAAGAAAAAGGTCGAACTTCAGGCCAGGTCCGGTACCAATCTCGTCAGGGAAGAATGACAGCCAGAATAGGGCTTCACCAGAGCCCGATAATGAAAATCTTCTCCCCAGGTTATTGTTTGTCATGAGCGAGGGTTGGTGCGCAACGTAATTCGGTCGGATCCTCTGAGATCAATTATCAGGTATATGCTGGAGCACTACCGGGGATCCCCACAACCTCCCGGGTTCTTCGTCCTCCCCCTGGATTGCCGGCGTCACCGTTTCCCGGGGCCTCGTAGTCCGGCTTTCTGCCGCCCCTCCTGTCAAAAGGTTTATCATCCGGGATGAGTATCCACTCCGCGTGACCGCTGAGCACAGAATACAGGCACCGCTGCCTGTCGGGGATGCATACATAACGGATGAGGCCCGGTCTGCCGTCATCGAGCGGCAGTGGCACCGGTGCGCCGGGTGCAACGCCCCGCTCACTGCCGGCTCCACGCACTTCGATCTCCGGAAGCCGATTATCTGCGGCGGTGCCCCTGTCGCCGGGAACCTTGAGGCCCTCTGCCCTTTCTGCCACCGGAACTTCATGCGCCGGATCCGGGGGCGGATCGCAGGCTCTGCCAGCCATAGAAATAAGTAGTGCCCGGGACCTACCGGCGGTCATGCTCTGCAGACGGAGTGTAGCACCACGGAGAGATGAGTGGCGATCGACGGTTATGAGGGCGGCGAGCGATGCGGCGGAGAGGTTCACGCTGCCCGCGCCGCCCCTTCCCCGGGGCTGGCGCTCCGGTGCGATGCGGATGCTTGATGCCGCCGTCACTCCCGGGACGATACCCAACGTTGCGGTCACGCTCGCGGTGACGATGCTCGTCATCCCCCGGATACCGAATAAGGTTCTTGCGGCGGCTGCCGGGTTCGCCGCCGGCTCGATCCTCGGGGGCAACCCGCGACCTTACGGCCTCCGGCCCTTTCTCCTCGCCGGTGACACAGCGCCTCTTCGCGCCGGGACGAGACACCTCCACGCATTCCCGATGAGGTCCTCCCTCCCGGCCGCACGGAGCCCCTCACAGACGAGGGCGTAGTTCTCCGGGTCCCGGTAGTGCATGAGGGCACGCTGGACCCGTTTCTCCCGGCCTTTCGGGACGTAGACCTCCTTGAGGGTGAAGGGGTCGAGCCCCGTGTGGTAAATGGTCGTTGAGATACTCATCGGCGTCGGCGTGAAGTCCTGAACCTGTTCGGTGTAGAGATCGGTGTCCCGGACGTACTCGGCGAGTTCGACCATATCAGTGATCCGGCACCCGGGATGGCCGGACATGAAGTAGGGGACGAGGTACTGCCGCTTCTTCTTTCCTTCCTGGAGGACCTCGAACCGCTCCCTGAATGCGTCGAAGATCTCGCGGGGGGGTTTTCCCATGCAGGCAGAGACCCGCGGCGAGACATGCTCGGGGGCGACCTTGAGGTGCCCGGAGACGTGGTCTTCGCAGACGCGGGCGAGGTATTCCCGGTCCTCCGGGGGGATCAGGTCGTAGCGGATGCCCGACGCGATGAAGACACGTTTCACCCCCGGTATCTCCTGAAGGCGCCGGAGCAGGCGGAGTTGCTCGGCGTGGCTGCGGTCGAGTGTGGGG
The DNA here is from genome assembly GCA_002501655.1 of Methanoculleus sp. UBA303. Classification (GTDB taxonomy): domain Archaea; phylum Halobacteriota; class Methanomicrobia; order Methanomicrobiales; family Methanoculleaceae; genus Methanoculleus. The sequence continues at coordinate 57,444 of DANY01000005.1, read as the reverse complement.
CAGTCGATACAGCGGCGGTCGGGGCAGGTGCCCGCGGTCTCCCACCGGCCGCAGTGGATGGCGTACATGTTTGCCGTCGGCCCGCCGACATCCTGGACGACGCCCGTAAACTCCGGCATCGCTGCCATCCGCTCCACCTCCCGGACGATCGAGTCGACGCTCCGGCTCTGGATGATCCTCCCCTGGTGGTGGGTGAGGGCGCAGAACGAGCAGGAGCCAAAACACCCCCTATGGCTGACGACCGAGAACCTGACCGGTTCGAGGGCCGGGATGGGTTCGGTGTAGGAGGGGTGGGCCCTCCGCGCGTAGGGGAGTTCGTAAATGTGGTCGAGTTCCGGGCCGGAGAGCGGCATCGCCGGCGGGTTCTGGATAATTACTGTCTTTGGGTGCGGCTGGGCCACGGGGCGGCCCCGCAGTGGGTCCTGCTCCCGGTAGTGCTGTGCGAATGCCCTGGCGTAGGCGTAGCGGTCCTCCTTCACCTCCGCATAACCGGGAAGCACCACGTAGCCGGCGTGGTCCATGCTTCGCCAGGTCTTCAGGTCGAGCCGATGGGCGGTGCCGGGGATATCGGTGAGGGACCCGGCTGCTTCACCGGCAGCAAGCCGGTCCGCGATCGTGATCACCTGCCGCTCGCCCATGCCGAAGACGAGGAGGTCGGCCGGGGCGTCGGCGAGGATGGATTGCCGGACCAAGTCTGACCAGTAGTCGTAGTGGGCGAAGCGGCGGAGGCTCGCCTCGATCCCGCCGATGACGACCGGTGTTGCCGGGAAGAGAGCGTGGACCCGGTCGGTGTAGACGAGGGTTGCCCGGTCGGGCCGGAGAAGCTGGCCCCCGGGCGAGTAGACGTCCGAACTCCGGCGCTTCAGGTTCGGCGTAAAGGCGTTCACCAGTGAGTCGACGTTCCCGGCCGAGACCGAGAAGAAGAGCCGGGGCGTGCCCAGGCGCCGGAAGTCGGCGTCGTCTCGCCAGTTGGGCTGGGCGATGACACCGACCGAATACCCGGCGTCCCAGAGAGTTCTGCCGAGCAGCGCGGTCCCGAAGGAGGGGTGGTCGACGTAGGCGTCGCCGGTGATCAGGACGATGTCGAACCGGTCGATGCCGAGACGCTCGGCCTCCGCAACCGTCATGGGGAGGAACTCAGGCTGGGCGATCATGGCAGTATCCGGTCGAAGACCGGCAGGTCGACGCCGGTCTTTTCATCCAGGGTCCGTTTTGCGGAGACGCCGACGAACTCCGTGATGATCGCCTCGACGACTATGTAGACTTCGGCCTTCTCCCGGAGGCACCCGGCGAGCGACCGTATTCCCTTCCCCGCCGCTGTGTGGATATGGATGGATGGCCCCTCCTCTCCCGGGTAGATCGTCGCAAACCCGAGGAGTTCCCAGCCCCCGAAGATCTCTTCGCCCCGTGGGGACGGCGGCACGGTCAGTTCCTTCGGGCCCGTCACGATCTTTGCCGACCTCGTGGCGCCGAGGAAGTGGATCATGCCGCTTGAGATGTTCATCGCCGTTACAAAACGCCGGATCTCCCTGATGAAATCCTCCCCGTCGTCGATCCTGACCGTAAAGACCCTGCCGACCTGTCCTTCCGAGTACTGCATGGACTTCCTCTCCTGATAGGTGGTGTCTTCTGGTATTATAGTGCTTGACCGGCCCCCCCCCTCCCGGTGCCTCTCCGGCTGCTCCCGGCGGCCGGTGCGGGCGGCACCGTTGGGCAGGGGTTTCATATACGCCGGCCTCGCAACGCTGTAGTGCTTGCCGGGGCCGGGTGAGCGATCGGAGAGGTGTGGCTGCGGTGGTCTGGATCAGGGAGATCGAGTATCTGCGGGGGTTTGCCGTCCTCGCCGTCATCGCCGTCCACATATCCATGAACTTCACCCGGATCCCCGTGGTGAATCCGCTTGCCCTCCTCGACGTCTTCATCTACATCACCGCCCACTTCGCTGTGCCGGTCTTCATCTTCATATCCGGGTGGGTGCTCGCGCTCCGGTATTCGGGCGCGTATTCGGTCCCGGCTTACTACCGGCGCCGGGCCCGGACGGTCCTCCCCCCGTACCTCTTCTTTTCCGCCCTCTACCTCTTAGTCGTCGTGGAGGGGGCGATAGGGCTTGCCGGCGTGCCCGCTCTCGACGCAGTGGCGGGCGCCCTCCTCATGGGGACCGCCGCCTACCACCTCTGGTTCTTTGTGGTGATCATCCAGCTCTACCTCCTCTACCCCCTGATCGCGAGAGGCTACGACCTCTTCGACCGGGCCGGTGCGGCGCTCTTTCTCCTCCTCGCCCTCCTCTTCTTCCAGGTCCTCTGGAACGTGGGCGCCCATGCCCTCGGGGCGTTTGCGGGCGTGGAGTGGTATATGGTGCTGATCCGCCTCTTCCCGTCGCACCTCTTCTACTTCGTGCTCGGGATCCACATCGCCCGGCATACCGACCGGTTCCGGTCGGCGCTCCGGTCCCTCTCCCCGGCAGGGGTCGTCGCCGCGGCCGGCGGGGGCGCCCTGCTCGTTGGGGGCATGTGGGCGGCGACCGTGTTCCTTTCGGGCGGGTTCTCCGGCGCAACGCTCGCCGTCTTCTGCGTCTACCGGATCCTCGAACCGCTCTATTATGTCCCGGTCATCGTCGCGCTCGTCCTCGTGGCCTGGCGGCTGGAGGAGGCCGGCGGCCGCCTTCCGGGGGCTTCCCGGTCTTTTGGGGAGCATTCGTTCGGGATTTACCTTATTCACCCCCTCGTCATCGCCGCCTGTGCGGCGGCCTGGGCCTCCCTCACCGGGTTTTCGTGGGCGGACTGGCTGACCTACCCGGTGATCTTCCTCGCGACGGCCGTGGTGAGTTACGGGGTGGTGCGGGTGGTATCGGGGATTCCGTACGCCGGGTACCTGGTGGGGGAGTCGCGGGTGCGGCGGGGGCCGGGGTAAGTATCAAGTGGTGCCGAGCCCAGGTGATGCGATGCCTCCACACTGCGATACACGGGACGGGCCGGTGGTGACGGCCGCGAAGCAGGCGCTTCAAGAACAAAACGTGAACTATGTCCTCGTCTGGGTGCCGAAAGGGGCGGAAGAAGAGGTGAGACGTGCATTCGATCGCACGCTCAAGGTGCGGGCGAACGGCAAAGAAGTGCAGGACCTTGCGGACGACTGGTTCTTTGAGACCGTCGTGCGACTGCACCGGGCCGGGGAAGGCGCCTCGTTTACCGGGTTGAGACCGGCGGGACTGGATGAAGGTCCCGTCATTTCCCGGGCAGAGAAGGCCATTGAGACCGGCAATCCTCACGAGGTGATCGGGTTTGTCCTCCGTACGGTTGAGGAGGATCTGGAGCACCGGTTCCGGGATGCCATGGCGAAGAAGCAGTACGGCGTCGATGATGTGGAAGCCGGGCGGGCTTACGTGCAGGCGTTCCTCAACTTCGTTGTTTACGCTCATCACCTCTACACGTCGGTGACGTTCGGTAGCGGTCACGGTCACCATGGGACTGGAAGGGAGTGGTCGTCCTAAAAAGGGGGCCCGGAGCCGGGGACCGGTGTATGCGGTACCGTGACATTCCCGCCCGGTCGCTCTACGAATGAGAGAGAGCCGGCAATCGAGTCAAGATGCACCGCGTTCTCCTGGTCCGGAGCAAGCGTCACGGGATCTTTGCCGCGGCACGCCCGGCGAGATCCTTCAGGAGTTCGTAATCCGGGGAAGGCCCGACGGTGATGAACTTCTCGTAGACGTCGCCTTTCGCAAATATAATGCAGTAACTGTCGTACGCCCCGTTCGCACTCGATCCCAGACCCGGTGCCCTGTAACTGATGCAGCGGTCGCCGATACCGGGGGCCGGCAGTTCATCGGCGTTTCGCGGCGGCACCAGCCCCCGGTAGAATGCCTCGTCGGACTGCACCATCATCGAAGCATTGCCCGGGGGGAAGATCATGATGAAGTGCTGGATCCGCCTGGATGTGGCGGAAGACGGTTTCTCTTCGGCATACGTCGCCGTATACTCCTTCAGGCAGCCGTACTCTTTTGCGTCCCTGCTGATGATCGCATTCTCGACTTCGGCTGCGGCGTAGTGGACGATGCTTCCGGGGAGATCCGCATCGTCCAGTAAGTAGGGGCAGTCGGGGGTTGCCGGCGACCCGACACTGGCTGTAAGGAAGGAGAGCATCGGGACGGGCGCAACGAATGCCATGACGATGACCCCAAAGAGTGCGACGACCGGTAAGAACGCTGCAGCGCAGACGGCACCGGCTGCCCTGCGGGACGGTATGTGGTGGAGTTCCCGGATCCCGACCGTCTGAGGGTAGAGCGTCGATACCGCCCCCCCGAAGAGGCCGATGATCGGGATCCAGGTGATGATGAAGAACGGGGTGTAGGAGTACATCGCCGTCTTGAGGGTCTGCCCGATTCCTCTGCGCCCCCCGAGCAGGTAGACCCATACGTGCAGCCATACCCCGATAATTAGCGGCGTTACGACGGTCACGACGAGCAGGGCCGCAAAGAGGTCAAGGGGCTGGAAGACCTGGGAAGCCATCGACCACTTCTTCGTTATCGGAATCCCCGGGAGGGTGTAAAGCGTGACGGTCATGAGCAGGGAGAAGAGAACCGAGAGTTTAAGGAAATGGAAGAGCGCGGTTCCCAGGCGCTCTTCCTCCAGATCCCGGAACGTGTTCGTCGGTTTGAGAAAGATTCCTGATATCTTCTGGGTGAATGAGTATGACATTATTTTAGCTTTGATGTCAGGGTAATAGGTCTGCCGATTTTCCTGAGATTGCCTTTGGGTTGATATGGACAAAATGGCGGTACGCCGGTGACCGTAGTCGTGAGATCCCGTACCGTCGTCTTGTTCACGGGGTAGACTGTCTTCCCCATCCCGCAGGCGTCGCACCGGCCGATCTCCCCCTCACCCGGGAGAACTCCCGGTGGTCGAGGACCCCCGGCAGAGACTCTTGCAGCATCACCCCTCCCTTCGCACCTGTTTTCAGCGCGTCGCAGCAGACAGCGTCACTCAAATGAAGGCAACATGGCGTTTGATCCTTCTTTCCACGAACATCCGGCGAGATCAAGGGGTCGTTTCCAGCATCCCGGGTTTCGCATACACCCGCACACCCACCCACCCCCGGACCGGTCCCCCGGGCTCTGTGTCTGCTCTGCTGTACTTTAGTACTGAGAGAGGCGCATCTCTCTATCTGTACAGGTACTGTCAGATCCGACATCTCTTCCGGCCGTTCGAGCCTCGCGGCCGGTGCTGGAAATCTGCGGTAACCCTGCTGCAAGGCTGCGAGGGTCGAAGTGCCGGGGTCGTCGGCGGTGATTATGTGGGTGTTTCCCTGGCCCCCCTCGCGGGCGCACGACGATCGTTCACTCGCCATCACGCCCTGCGCTCGGCTCCGGACGACGGGTGCGGCACGGGGTGTGCGGAAAGTACAGAAAATGTGCGTGTGGGCAACAGTCGCAAACCCCGGTGAAAAAGCAGAGAACCGTAGATTATGCTCCGGAGAAGACATGATTATTCATATGATGATAGGATGAATTTATCGGATTTATTGACCTTTTCAAGCGATATTGCTCCTGGAAAAGCCTTCAAGAAATCAATCGTTTCAAAAACAGTGATGGGCTCGTCGAGATTCGAACTCGAGACCTCCGCCATGTCAAGGCGACGTCATAACCAGCTAGACCACGAGCCCGTGCCTGCCTAGTAAAGTTGGTGCTCCGGGTATAAAATTATTCCCTTCCCCCATAAACCGCCCCGTGCCGCCTCCGCCCCGCCGGGGGCCGGCACGCGGTATAAAAAGGGGTGATTGGCCGGGACCGATCAGATCTCGGCATGCTTTGCCGTGTAGATGCCGTCGATCTTTTTGATCTCTTCCATCGCATCGGCCGGCACCGAGGAGTCGACGGTGAGGACCATCAGCGCCTCTTCGCCTGGCTTGTGCCGTCCTACCTGCATCCCGGCGATGTTCACGTTCACCCGGCCGAGGATCGTCGCGGCCTTCCCGATGACGCCCGGCTTGTCGGTGTGGCGTGATATGACCACGTGGCCGGTCGGGGTCAGGTCGGTCATATACCCACCGATGCTCACGATCCGGGCGCGGTTCGGGGCCGAGACACTGCCGCTCACCGACTCGGTCATCTTATCGGTCTTTGCGGTGATGCTGATGATGTTCCGGAAGCCCTGCGCCTCCTCGGTGGTGGTCTCGCTCATCCGGATACCGCGCTCCTTTGCGACGAACTCTGCGTTCACGATGTTGACCGGCATCTGCAGGATCGGGTCCAGCAGACCCTTCAGGATGACGCGGGTGATGAACTTCGTGTTCGGCATCTGGGCGACCTCACCGCCGTAGGTGATCTCGATCGACTCAAGGCGCCCCTCGATGAGCTGGATGAGGAGGCGGCCCATCTTCTGCGCGAGCATCACGTAGGGCTCAACCAGCGCCTGCTGCTCCGCAGGGACCATCGGCGCGTTCACCACGTACTTCGCCGAACCGCCCTCGAGCACGCTGAGGCACTGGTTTGCCACCGATGTGGCGACGTTCTTCTGCGCCTCGACCGTGCTTGCCCCAAGGTGCGGCGTAACGATCACGTGGTCGAGATCGAGGATCGGGGATTCCGTCGGCGGTTCCGTCTCAAAGACGTCCAGCGCCGCGCCGGCGATCTTGCCGCTCACAATCCCGTCCGCGAGCGCTTTCTCATCGATGATCCCGCCGCGGGCGCAGTTGATCAGCCGGACGCCGTCCTTCATGGTAGCGATAGACTTTGCGTTGATGACGTGGCGCGTCTCCTTGATCAGCGGCGTGTGGACCGTAATGATATCCGCCCTCCTGAAGAGTTCGTCGAGCGGCACCATCTCTACACCGAGGTTTGCAGCCCGCTCCTTGCTGATGAAGGGGTCGTAGGCAATGCACTTCATCTCCATCGCCTGTGCACGCTTCGCCACCTCGCGCCCGATACGCCCGAATCCCATGATGCCGAGGACCTTGTCGTTGAGTTCGACTCCCATGAATCTGGAGCGTTTCCACTCACCTTTCTTGAGCGATGCGGTCGCCTGGGGAATATTGCGCGCGAGCGAGAGCATCATCGCCATCGTATGCTCTGTGGCCGCCAGGGTATTTCCTTCCGGAGCATTGGCAACGGTGATGCCCCGGCGCGTCGCCGCCTCGGTATCGATATTGTCGACCCCGGCACCGGCGCGGCCGATGAACTTCAGTTTCGCCCCCGCGTCGATGACACGCGCCGTCACTTCGGTGCCCGAGCGCACCAGCAGGGCATCGTAATCCCCGATAATAGCAACAAGCTGATCCTCGGTCAGCCCGGTTCTGACATCCACGTCGCTGAATTCTTTGAGGATGTCAATTCCTTCCTCTGCCAGCGGGTCGCTGACCAGCACTCTATATTTCACAGTTCAACCCATATCTGATTCGACATCATGTGTATTGATGCTTTTTCCTCCGAAATCTTTTATGGAATGGTGAGAAGTATATGTGTGGTGCGAGCATGAAGGAAATGCCCAACGTTCTGTGGCTCGAAGAAATAAAAAAGGAAGATATCATCTCCGTAGGTGGAAAGGGGGCCTCACTCGGCGAGATGACGTCCATCGGCCTTCCTGTGCCGAAGGCGTTTGTAGTGACCGCCCAGGCATTCCGCAGGTTTCTCGTTGAGACCGGGATCGAAGATGCCCTCTTCCGCAGACTGGAGCGCCTGGATGTTGAAGACAATGGAGCGCTGGAGTCCGTCTCCCGGGAAGTGCAGGACCTCGTCCTGAGCGTCGATATCCCGGATCAGATCAGGGAGGACGTCACCGACGCATACGCCCGGATGGGGGCGAACGGAACAGTCGTCGCCGTCCGATCGAGCGCAACCGCTGAAGATCTGCCTGAAGCCAGTTTCGCCGGCCAGCAGGAGACTTTTCTCAACATTCTCGGTGACGTTGACCTCCTTGATGCGGTCCAGCGGTGCTGGGCCTCGCTGTATGGCGCGCGGGCCATCTACTATCGGGCAAAGCAGGGGTTCGACGACCGGAGCGTGAACATCGCCGTCGTCGTGCAGGAACTCATCCGGTCGGAGAAGTCCGGTGTCATGTTCACCTCCCACCCGGTCACCGGCGAGCCCCTGACGATCGTCGAGGGCTCCTGGGGGCTCGGGGAAGCCGTCGTCTCAGGCAGCGTCTCGCCTGACAACTACGTCTTTGACCTGCGCTCCGAGCGGGTCGTCGACCGCATGGTCGCCGAGAAGGAGATCATGATCGTGCCTGAGGGGGAGCACGGGACGAAAGTTGTCGAACTCTCCTCCGAACAGCGCACCGCCCCGGTCCTCTCCGATGCCGAAGTTTCGCGCCTCGCCATGCTCGGCAAGATCGCAGAGGAACACTACGACGTCCCGCAGGATATCGAGTGGGCGATCGTCGGGGACGACGTCTTCATCCTCCAGTCCCGGCCCATCACGACCATCCGGCGGCCGGAGATCCCCCGCGCCGGATCCGGACCCGCACAGCGGCCCGGAGGCGCGCTTGGCGTGGTGCTGCTGGAAGGCCAGGGTGCTTCCCCCGGCGTCGCGAGCGGCCGGGTTGTGATTGTGCGGGACGTCAAGGACACGAGCGCCGTCAAGGACGGCGATATACTGGTCACCAAGATGACCAACCCCGATATGGTGCCTGCGATGCGGCGGGTCAGCGCCATCGTCACCGACGAAGGCGGCATGACCTGTCACGCGGCCATCGTGAGCCGCGAACTCGGGACGCCTGCGGTTGTCGGGACCAAGAAAGCAACGAAGTTGCTCCGGGACGGACAGGTCATCACCGTCGACGGGGAGAAGGGCACCATCTACGAAGGAGCGGTTGAGGCGCCGGCCCCGGCAGCACCGGCAGCAGTCGCTGCAGCGGCGCCCGCCCCGGTGATCACCGGCACGCTCGTCAAGGTGAACGTGTCCCTTCCCGAGGCCGCAAAGCGGGCCGCCGCCACCGGTGCGGACGGTGTCGGCCTCCTCCGGATCGAGCACCTGATCCTCGGCCTCGCCAAGACTCCGGGCTGGTACGTTGAGCACGGTGAGGAAGAGAAGTTCATCGGCGAGCTCTACAGCGGCATCAAGACGGTGCTCGATGCGTTCCCGGGAAAGCCCGTCTGGGTCCGGACGCTCGATGCTCCGACCGACGAGTTCCGGAACATGCAGGGTGGCGAAGAGGAACCGATCGAGCACAACCCGATGCTCGGCTGGCGCGGCATCCGCCGGGACCTCCGGAGCCCTGAACAGTTCCGCATGCAGATAGAGGCCTTCAAGCGGCTCTGGGCCGCAGGCTACAGCAACCTCGGTGTTATGTTCCCGCTGGTTAACCACCCCAACGAGTTCATCCAGGCCCGGGCGATGATGAGAGGCTGGGGGGTCGACGTGGAGAACGTGACCCTCGGCGTCATGGTCGAGGTCCCGAGCAGCGCCATCCTCATCGAGGACTTCATCAAGGCCGGGATCCGGTTCGCTTCGTTTGGGACGAACGACCTCATCCAGTACACGCTCGCCATCGACCGGAACAACGAGCATGTCGCCGATATGTACGAGCCCGAGCACCCTGCTGTGCTCAGGTTGATCGATTACGCGATCAAAGCCTGCCGGGAACACGGTGTTGAGTGCTCCATATGCGGCCAGGCCGGCTCCGACCCCGATATGGTGGCGTGGCTCGTCGGGCACGGCATAACCAGCGTCTCCGCAAACATCGATGCGGTTCCCCGCATCCGTGAGGCTGTGGCCCGGAAGGAACGGCAGATTCTCCTTGATGCGGCGAGAAGAAATGCGTGAGCATGGATGCCCCGAGGAGGATCTCTTCTCCTTCCTCTCGTCAAAGCGACGAGAGGACCTCGGCTACCGGAATATATTAAGTTCGATGTGCACGCCGCCGCATCCGGTCGCGGCACGGACGCATGCCATGTTCCTCGAGACCAACCTCGGAGACCCCGGGCTCTTCCCCGGGACCGCGTCGCTTGAGGAACTGCTCGTCCAGAGGCTGGGTGCGCTGATGCACCACCCGGGAGCCGGGGGGTATGCGACCTCCGGCGGGACGGAGTCCAACATCCAGGCGTTCCGGATAGCAAAGAAGCAAAAGCCGGTGACGTCCCCGAACGTCGTGGTCCCGGCATCGAGCCACTTCTCGTTCCAGAAGGCCTGCGACATCCTGGGGCTTGAGATGCGGACTGCGCCGCTCGACGATCAGTTCCGGATAGACACGGAGACGCTCGAAGGTCTTATAGATAGAAACACGGTCGCTCTCGTCGGCATCGTCGGGACGACCGAGTATGGAGTGGTCGATCCCATCGCCTGCCTCTCCGATCTGGCCGAGGATCGGGATACCTTCCTTCACGTCGACGCTGCGTTCGGCGGGATGGTGGTCCCATTCCTTGACCGGCCGGCCGCCTTCGACTTCCAGCTCCCCGGCGTCGACTCCATCTCCGTCGACCCCCACAAGATGGGAATGAGCACCATCCCGGCAGGGTGTCTCCTCGTCCGGAACCCGCGGTGGTTCTCATGCCTCAACGTCGATACGCCGTACCTGACGGTGAAGCAGGAGTGCACCCTCGCCGGCACCAGGCCCGGCGCATCGGTGGCCGCCGCCGTTGCGGTCCTCGAGTACCTGGGAATGGACGGCATGCGGGCGGTGGTCGCCGGGTGCATGGAGAACACTCGAAGGCTCATCGAAGGGATGGAGACGCTCGGTTACCCGAGAGCGGTGACCCCGGACGTCAACGTGGCAACGTTCTCCTGCGACCACCCGCCCGCCGGCTGGCGGGTCTCGAAGACCCGGGCCGGGCATATGCGGATCGTCTGTATGCCTCACGTCACCCGCGATGTGATAGAAGCGTTTCTTGGAGATATGAGTGATACGAATGCTTGAACGCCTGATACATTCGCTGGAAGCCTCCCCGGTCATGAAGCGGGGAGAGTACAACTACTTCATTCACCCGATCACCGATGGGGTGCCGCTCGTTGAGCCCGCGCTCCTCCGCGAGGTCGGATGTGCCATGGTGCGGAACCTTGACCTTGAAGGCGTCGATAAGATTGTCGTCTGCGAGGCGATGGGTATCCACATCGGCGTCGCCTTCTCGATGATGACCGACATTCCGCTCGTGGTCGTCAGGAAGCGCTCCTACTGCCTCCCCGGCGAGGTCGCGGTGCACCAGACCACGGGCTACTCAAAGGGAGAACTCTACTTGAACGGTGTCAGTGCGGGCGACCGTGTCGTGATCATCGACGATGTCTGCAGCACCGGGGGGACACTCCGCGCCCTCATCAGCGCGATCGAGCAGGTAGGTGCCGAGATCGCCGACATATGTGTCGTCATCGGCCGGGGCGACGCGGATATCGGCCGACCGCTCAAGACCCTGGTCAGGATCGAGGTCTCCGAGGACCGGGTGCGTGTCGTTGATACCTGTCTCTGACCTCGTCCGCCGGCTCCACGAGCGCGGGGCGCGGAGCGTCGCCCTCCAGTTCCCCGCCGGGCTCGCGCGGCAGGCGCCGCAGGTGGCCGCGTCTCTCCGCGATGCAGGGTTTCTTGTGGTCGTCAGCGGCGACCCCTGCTACGGGGCCTGCGACCTTGCGCTCGATGCCCTTGCATACGCCGACGTCCTGGTCCACTTCGGCCACGCGCCGGTCGAGGAGCGTCCGGACGTCATATACGAGCCCGTCCGTTTCGACTTCGATGTGAGCGTGCTCGCAGAGGCCCTGCCGCTGCTTCGCGCCCACCGCATCGGTCTCGTCACCACGGTCCAGCACGTCCACCTGGTCGATGCGATGACGGCGTTTCTCCGGGAGCACGGCATCGAGGCGGTCGTCGCTCCCGGCGACGGGCGCACGCCGCTTCCCGGGCAGGTACTCGGGTGCAACTTCACCGCCGCACGGGCGACGGGGGCGGACGAGATCCTCTTCGTCGGGACCGGGGTCTTCCACCCTGTCGGCATTCAGCTCGCCACCGGGGCCCGGGTGGTGGCGCTCGACCCCTACACCCGCGAAGTGCAGGAGGTGGACGCTTCCCGCCTGGTCCGCCGCCGCGCCGCGGTGATGGAGAAGGCACAGGGTGCCGAAAGTTTCGGGATCATCGTCAGCACGAAGAGCGGGCAGCAGCGGCTGGGCCTTGCCCGGCGGCTCGTCGCCCTCTCCGACCGCGCAGTGCTTGTGATGATGCGCGAGGTCTCTCCCGGCGAGCTGCTCGACCTCGGGTTTGGGGCATACGTGAACACCGCCTGCCCCCGGCTCGCCTACGACGACCAGATGCGGTTCCCCGTCCCGGTGCTGACGCCGCCGGAGTTCGAGATCCTCTGTGGGGCTCGGGCCTGGGACGACTACACGATAGACGAGTACCTCTCCCCATGAACCTCCGGCACCTGGAGATGCGGCTCGAACGCCTGGAGGGCTTTGAGCGGCCGACGGCGCGCCTCGAGCAGTACCAGACCCCGGCGCCGGTGGCAGCCCGCCTCCTCCATCACGCCGCCATGCAGGGGGCGATCGAGGGGCGCCGGGTCTGCGACCTCGGGTGCGGGACGGGGGTCCTCGCCTGTGGTGCAGCTCTCCTCGGTGCCTCCGCCGTGACCGGTATAGATATCGATCCGGGCGCGATAGACGTCGCCCGGCGGAACGCTGGAATGCTCGGTGTCACCGTGGAGTTCCTCGTCGCGGATGTCCGGAGCCCCGACGTCGACTGGGCGGGGCTCGCGTGCGATACCGTCGTTATGAACCCGCCGTTCGGGGCGCAGAAGGCGCACGCCGATCGGCCGTTCATCGACCGGGCGCTCGAACTCGCGGGCGTGGTCTATGGGATCTTCAACGAAGGCTCGACCCCGTTCGTGGCTGCCTACACCGAAGGCCGGGCGACGATCGACGAGGTGATCCGGTGTGCATTCCCGCTCAAGCGGACGTTTGCGCATCATCGCAAGGAGCGAGTGGATATTACGGTAGAGGTCATACGGTTAGGGCGGATCTAATACTGTGACCTCCGATACGAAATCAGTCTGGGGACTCTCCGCCGCCCACCTGGTGACCGACCTCTACTCGCCGGTCCTCCCTGCCATCCTGCCGCTCCTCATTGCAGAGCAGGGCTACTCGTTCTTCCTTGCCGGGCTGATCATCACGGTCTACAACCTCACATCGTCGCTCGTGCAGCCGCTCGTCGGCTGGGTCTTCGATACCCGGGGGTTTGCCGTCCACATCAGCACGACGGTCCTCATCAGCGCGACGTTCATATCCGTCATCGGCCTCTTCGACAACTACTACCTTGTCCTCGCATCCGTCGCCGTCGCCGCGCTGGGACACGCCTTCTTCCACCCGAGCGCGCTCGGAACCGTCAGCCGCCTGACCCGCGACGCGAGCCGGGGCCGGATCACCTCCTACTTCGTCATCGGCGGCAACCTGGGCTACGCCATCGGCCCCATATGCGCAGGGGTCGCTGTCGGGCTCATGGGCCTTCAGGGCCTCGTCTTGCTCGTCATCCCCGGCATCGTGATGGCGGTGGTCCTCCGGCGCATCCTCCCGCCACCGGAGCGCCTCAAGACCCCCGTTGCGGCCCCCAGGACCGAACGGCCCGCATACCGGGCGATCGCTCTCCTGGTCGCGGCCTCGGGCCTCCGGGCATGGGCAATCTTCGGCTCGGTCGCTTTCCTCCCGACCATCCTCACCTTGCGGGGCATCGACCTCGTGACCGCGAACCTGTTGGTCTCGGGCATGCTCATCGCCGGGGTCGTGGGGCAACTCGTCGGGGGCACGCTCTCCGACCGCTACGGCCGCAAAGAATACACGCTCATCGGGCTTGTTGCCGCCATCCCGCCGTTCATTATATTCCTCACGACCGGGGGCATCGTCTCGCTGGTCGCGATGATCGTCTTCGGGTTCATCCTCTGGTCGACCTTCGCCGTCACCGTCGCCATGGCCCACGAGATGGCCCCGGGGAACGTCGGGCTCGTCTCCGGCCTGATGCTCGGGCTTGCGGTCGGCGTGGGCGGGATGGGGGTTGCGGTCACCGGGTGGATCGCCGACCTGACGGCCTCGCTCCCGCTCGGCCTCATGACGATCCCGCTCGCGATCGTCCTTGCTGTCCCGCTCTTCCTTGCCGTCCCCTATCCCTGGAAGTCGCTCTCCCGGAGCCGGCCTCTCTCCCGGTGATGATCCGGCTCCAACCTCTTAAGTATAGGGAGAGCGGATGCATCCGCGATGGTCACCCGGTTCCAGCGCTACCGGCAGATTGCGGATGTGCTGTCCAGGTATGGTTTTGGGATCCTCGTCGAGGAGGTTTTTCCCGGGGTCGGGCGGTTACGGGGGGCCCGTAAGCCCGTCGAGGAGAAACGGACGGTATACGAACGGATCCGTCTTGCCATCGAGGAACTGGGGCCCGCCTACATAAAGTTCGGCCAGATCATGAGCACCCGCCGGGAACTCCTCCCGCCCGAACTTATCGAGGAACTGCAGAGGCTGCAGGACCGGGTTGCTCCGCTCCCGTTTGAGGAGATTAGGCCGGTGATCCGGGAATATTGCCCGAACCTTGAGGAGTGTTTTGATATCATCGAGGAGGAGCCGGTCGCAGCGGCTTCCCTCTCCCAGGTGCATCGTGCGGTGACAAGAGACGGCCGGGTCGTCGCCCTCAAGGTGCAGCGCCCCGGGATCGTTGACCTTATCGAGACCGATCTCCTGATCCTGCAGTCGCTTGCAAGGCGGGTAGAGTCGATCTTCCCGGACCTGCGGGTCTATAACCTGCAGGGCATGGTGGAAGAGTTCTCAGTCCAGATCCGGCGCGAGCTGGATTTTTCCCAGGATGGGATGAACGCAGAGCGTCTCCGGAGGAACATGCACGATATCCCGTGCGTGCTCATTCCCCGCATACACTGGCATATCTCCGGCCCCCGCCTGCTTGCCATGGACTATATCGAGGGAGTGCGGATCGACGACGTGGAGGCCATCCGGGCGTTCGGTCTCTTTCCGGAGGAGATCGCGGACCTCGGGTTTCATGCCTACGTCAATCAGATCTTCGTTGACGGTTTCTTTCACGGCGACCCGCATCCCGGAAACCTCCTGGTGACGGCTCAGGGCGAGATCGCCTTTCTCGACTACGGCATCGTCGGTGTCCTCCGCCCGGAGAGAAGGCGCGTCTTCGTCGATCTCCTCCTCGCCATGACCCGGACGAACGTCACCGGGGTGATCACGGCGCTCGGGAGGCTTGATGTGCACATCAATCCGGCGGATCTCGATGCCGTGAAGGATGACCTCTACCTGGTCCTGCTCGATTACCGGGAGATGAAACTCGAACGGGTGAACTTTGCGGTTGCGATCCGGGGTCTGACCGATACTCTTCGCAGGTATCACATCCGTGTCCCGCCCAGCCTGATGCTCATGATGAAGGTGATCGTCATGGTGATGGACATCGGCATCCGGCTCGATCCAACGTTTAACTTCGACCAGAAGATCCGGCCGTACCTGATAGAGATTGCCGCACAGCAGCGGTTATCTCCCGAGACCATGGGGAATGCGGTGCGCTCCCTGGTGAGCGCGGCGGAGGGCCTGCTCGCCATCCCGGAGAACGTGAACGAGACCTTAAAGACCCTCTCGGAGGGCACCGTCACGATCGAGCTCGAGGATAACGACCTCCAGAGGATCGTCGGCGTCATCGACCGGACGAGCGACAAGATCATCGTCGGGCTGGTGGTCGCTGCGATCGTCGTGGGCTCGTCGCTGATACTCCGGGTGGCCGATCTCCCGATCCCCGGATATGTCTCGACCCTCGCCGCCCTGGGCTACGTGTTTGCAGTGGTTATTGGGTTCTATGCGGTCTATAGCGTCCTCAGGCATGGTCGCGCTCTCCGGCGGTGAATGTAGCGGTCCCGATCTCCGCGGGCGCCGATCCGGGTGTGCCCCACCTAACCGATGTTCCACATCCCCTCTTCACGCCTCGAAGCCTGATGGCTTCTCATGCTCGCACTTCGCGCGAGACCACATCACCATGACCCCGGGGGTAAAAAAGTTATTCGGATTTCTTCTTGAAGAACAGTCTGCAGTGGCACGTGCCCTGCTCCTTGATCTCTTTTTCGTGGTAGATACAGGGGCAGATGATGATCTGGTCTTTCTCGGGGTCGCCGCTCCGGAGCCTGCAGGGGCAGTATGCCGCCCCGAACCGTTCTTTGTTCCGGGCAAGCCCGCGAAGGACGGCCGAGAGCTGTTTCTCGTCGACATTCAGCACGTAGCCTTTCTCCTTCGCGTACTCCTTTGCCCTGGTATGCGTTGCCTCGTTCTCTTCCTCGGTCATGACTGAACTCCTACCGCATAGGCCCCCGGTGCCCGTGCTCTTCGATATGTGCTATCATTGAGTTAAAGATTTTGACGCCGTCCTCTGATCCGAGCGCGGCCTCACTCGCCCGCTCGGGATGGGGCATCATCGCGAGCACGTTTCCCGCCTCCGAGAGGACGCCGGTTATGTTCTCCGCCGACCCGTTCGGGTTGCTCTCGGGTGTTATGTTGCCGTGCTCGTCGCAGAACCGGAACGCGACCCTTCCGTCACCGTTCAGCCGCGCGATCACATCGTCGGGGGCGACGTACCGGCCTTCTTTGTGGGCGATAGGTACCCGGATAACCTCGCCTTCCCGGTAGAGCCCGGTGAACGGGGACGTGGTGTTCTCGACGCGGAGGTAGGCATGTCGTGATATGAACTTCGGGTAAGCGTTCAGCGTGAAGGTGCCCGGGACCAGTCCGGCCTCCGAGCCGATCTGCGCGCCGTTGCATATGCCGAGGACCAGCCCTCCGCTCTTCGCGTGCCTGACGATCTCGGCCATGACCGGGGTCCGTGCAGCGATGGCCCCCGCCCGGAGGTAGTCCCCGTATGAGAACCCCCCCGGGAGGACCACGGCATCGTAGGGACGGCGAAGCCCGTCCTTGTACCAGACAAGGTCTGTGTCTACCCCACAGACGTCCGTGAGAACGTGGTAGGTGTCCTGGTCGCAGTTACTGCCGCCGAACTGTACCACAGCAAATTTCATGCCTCACTCGACCTCAATCGTGTAGTGGTGAATGACCGGGTTTGCGAGGAGCCGCTCGCACATCTGCCGGGCCTCTTCCTCTGCCGCCGCCACATCCGCCGCGTCGAGCGTGATCCGGTAGAGACGCGCTGTGCTCAGGTCCTCGGTCGGGAACCCCAGGTTCGCGAGGGCGTGCCGGATGGCGCGTGCTTCAGGGTTCAGCATTCCCTCTTTGAGTGCAATGGTGATCGTTACATCGTAGTTCATGCAGTTCCTCCTCGGGGCGGGGAGAGTATTCGCTTCGCGACGCCAGCGTAGGTCTCCATGACATCCCCCTTGTTGAAACGGTAGACATCCTTGTCAAGAGACGCCCCGGTCTCTTTGTCCCAGAGCCGCATCGAGTCCATGCTGATCTCGTCGCCGACGATGATCTCTCCGTTATACCGGCCGAACTCGAGCTTGAAGTCGACCAGGGTGATGCCGCGCCGGTCAAGGTACTCCTGGAGCACTTCGTTTATCGCGAGCGCCATGGCCTTGATCTGGTCGAGTTCCTCGGGCGTGGCAAGATCCAGGGCATAGATCAGGTCGTCGTTCAGCATCGGGTCGTGGTGGGCGTCGCTCTTGTAGTCGATGACGATCACCGGTGGGTCGAGCGGTTCCCCTTCACGGAACGGGTAGTTGCGCACGATGGACCCGGCCGCGACGTTCCTGACGATAACCTCAAGCGGGATCATCGTCAGGTTCCGCACCGCAATGGTAGCGGGTTCAACGCTTGCGAGGTAGTGGGTACCGATCCCGTTCTCCTCCAGATACCTGAAGAAGAAAGAGGATACTTCTGCGTTATATCTCCCCTTGCCGCCCAGGGTATCTTTCTTTCCGCCGTCAAAAGCCGTGATGTCGTCCCGGAACTTCATGATGTATACGTCCGGGTCATCGGTGCGATAGACGGACTTTGCCTTCCCTGTGTAGAGGAGGTCTACCTGTTTCATGGCCAAATCTCCTGGTAGGTGTTGATCGGGATTCATGATGAGGTTATGCACCCTCACCCCTGCTGGATGACACGAAGCCTCTCCGCAAGCCGCCGGATCAGGGGTTCGAGAAGAGGAGAATACCAGCTTTTCTCGATGTACTGCGGGTAGATGCAGAGCCGCTCCCGCAGTTCGGCGTCTCCGGCCACCCTTCTCAGTTCTTCGATCTCCGGCCAGGGGCGCTCGGGGTTGACGTAGTCGATGGTGAGCGGGGAGACCCCGCCGAGGTCGTCCACGCCGCACCCGACCAGGTGAGACGCGTCTGCAAGGTTCGGGGGTATCTGCACAGCCACATCGCGGGGGAGGATCTCCCTGGCGAGGGTTATCGTCGCACAGAGTTCGCTTGTATCGGGCGCCGGCGCGCCTTCCATCAGCGTCCCGGGCTTCGGGCAGAAGTTCTGCACGATCACTTCCTGGATGTGGCCGAATCGTCGGTGGAGGTCCCGGATGACCCGGAGCGACTCCTCGCGGTCCTCCATCGTCTCACCGATCCCGACCAGGATACCGGTCGTGAACGGTATCGAGAGTTTCCCGGCGTTCTCGATCATATCGATCCGGACGCCGGGGTCCTTCCCCGGAGAATCCCTGTGCGCGGGGACGTCTGCGGTCGTCTCAAGCATCAGCCCCATGCTCGCGTTCACCCCGCGGAGCCGGTCGAGTTCCCCGTAGGAGAGGATGCCGGCGTTGGTGTGCGGCAGGAGCCCCCGTTCGATGGCCGCAAGAGAGAGGTCGTAGACGTAGTCGAGGATATCCGTGTAGCCGAACGTCCCGAGCATGGAGGTGAACCCGGGCACCTCGCCCGGGCGCTCCCCGAAGGTGAAGAGCGCCTCCGTGCAGCCGAGGCTTGCACTCACGTCCATGGTGCGGAGCATCTCGTCCGGGGGCATGATGCATCCCTCCCGTACCGGGGTCCGAAAACAGCAGTAGCCGCAACGGTTTCTGCAGACCGTTGTCAAGGGGAGGAATGCGTTCCTTGAGTAGGTGATCACGCGGCGGTGCATGGATACATGTCGGCGCCTCCCCACTTGAAGTTTAGGGGCTGGTTATCCGGCGCACATCCGTAACGATGCCTTTTTGATGCTGCCCCGACAACCGTTTCACAATGTACTTCCATGCGCTCATCCCCTTTAAGCCCGTAAACCCCAAAACGCGCCTCTCCTGCATCCTCAACCAGGATGAGCGGGAGGCGTTCGCCCGGACAATGCTTGAAGATGTGATCGCCTCTGTGCTGAAGTCCGGGTGCAGCGCCACCCTGCTCTGCACCCATCCCTTCAAACACGAGAACGCGCTCATTGCCGTCAGGAAGGAGTCCCTCAACGAGGCGATCAACTGGGCGCTCCGGCAGTTCCACTGCCCGGGGCTCATCATCATGGCTGACCTCCCTCTGGTGACGGCCGGAGATATCCAGCGGCTGATCCGCACCGAGAAGGACATGGCCATCGTGCCGGGCCGGGGCGGCGGGACAAACATCATATTCCTGAAAAAACCGCAATGCTTCCACGCCGACTTCTACGGCGCAAGTTTCCTCGACCACCTGCAGGTTGCAAAGGAGTGCGGCTTCTCCGTCGAGGTGATCGACTCGTTCCGGATGTCGACTGATATCGATGAGAAGGAAGACCTCGTCGAGATCCTCATCCACGGAAAAGGGAGAAAGAGCAGGGAATTCCTGGAGAGTTCAGGGTTTTCTCTTGCCATCGACGAGAAGGGCCGGGTCGGTGTGCAGCGCGACGCCCATGAAGAGACACTCTGACGCGTCGATGGTGGCGACCCCGGCGTAGTCGCCGGTGGGGAGCCCGATCCCCCGCACCACGGCTGCGGGGACGCACTCGTTCGCCTCTCCCATCACCAGTTCGGCCGCTGATGCGATGCAGTCTGCCACCGCCCGCTTGGTGACCTCGAGTTCACGGCCGAAAAGGTCCTGTTTTCCGCGTTCATCGATCACCGAGGGAATGCCCGAGCACCCGATGGCGACCCCGCTGCACCCAAGTCGCATCGCATGCGTCCGGGAATCGATTACGATGACGCCGACGTCGGCCCCCGTCCGCTCCGCTATGGCAGCGCGTATACGCGCAGCGGATGCATCAGGGTCGACAGGAAGGAGGACGACGGAGCCGGAGGGGGCGTTGGAGGCGTCGATACCTGCGTTGGGGAGGAGTGTCCCGCCCTTCATACAGAGCAGGAACCCCGGGATACCTCCGACGACCCGGTCGCTCTCCCGGAGCACCACCTCGACATGGCGGGGGTCCATGTGGTATTCTTCGGCGAACCGAAGCGCTTCGGCCGAGGGCTCGATATCGGCCAGTCTTGTGGTCCGCCCTTCTGCTGTGGCCAGGGCCGACTCGGCAACGACCACGATGTCCCCTGCCTGTAGCCCCCGGCACTCCGAGCGCTTGACGGCCGCGAGGATATGGGTTGCCATGTCGTCGCCGGCATGGACCAGGGGGGTCGCAAGGCCGTACACAGAGAACGATGGCGCCGTCATGCTCGCCTCGTCTTCTCGTGGACCCTGAGGAGATCGGCGGTCTCCCTGACATCGTGGCTCCGCACCACGGCTGCTCCCTCTCCCGCCAGGACCATCGTGAGCGCGAGCGTTCCTGCGAGCCGTTCTTCGGGATCTCTTCCGAGCAGGTCCCCGATGAACGACTTCCGGGAGATAGCGGCGAGTACCGGGCGGCCGAAGGCCGAGAATGACCCGAAGTTCCTGCAGAGTTCCCAATCGTCATCACTCGTCCGCTCCGGGATCCATCTCCCGACTGCAGGGTCGAGGACATATTCTTCAATCCCGAGCCGCGCGCACCGTGTCACAACCGCTTCGAGTGCCGAGAGGGTAGCGGCAAGGCCGGTGGCATCGCCGGGCTCATGAAAACTCGCCATCGCAAAGACCGGTAGCCCGGAGTCGGCGACTGCCCGCGCGTACCGCTCGTCGGCAAGCCCGGATATATCGTTCACCGCATGGATGTCGTGGCGGAGGCAGACCTCGAGCACCTCCGCATAGCGGGTATCCACCGAGAGGGTTATCCCGGTCCCGTCGAGTTCCGAGAGCGCCGCATCCACCCGTGCCGCCTCCTCGGCGACGGTGATGGGGTGGGAGCCCGGGGCCGTGCTCCGCGCCCCGAGGTCGATCATATCGGCACCCTCATCAAGCATGGCAACAGCCCGGTCGTGTATCCCCCCGGTTGGGGTATAGGAACCCCGGTAGAACGATTCCGGGCTGCAGTTGATGATACCCATCAGGCGAACCGGAGCGTCGCCGCCGATCCGGAGACGGTTTACCGTGCAGTGTCGTTGCAGCATGACCTCAACCTGGCCGCCCTGAAGGTGTTCTCCATCAGTGTCGCGATTGTCATAGGGCCGACGCCGCCGGGGACCGGGGTTATCGCTCCTGCCCGCTCTCTCACTCCCTCGAAGTCAACGTCGCCGCAGAGTTTGCCCTGCTCGTCGTAGTTGATGCCGACGTCGATGATCGTTGCTCCTTCCTTCACCATATTCGGTCTGACAAACTTCGCTTTTCCGACCGCGCTGATGAGGATATCGGCGCCTCTCATCTCATCTTCAAGGTTCTTCGTCTTCGAGTGGCAGATGGTGACGGTTGCGTCTGCGTTCAGGAGCAGGACAGCCATGGGCCTCCCTACATCGATGCTCCGGCCGATGACGACCGCCCGTTGTCCTTCGGTCGGGATCCCGTACTCGTCAAGGATTGTCATGATCCCCTGTGGGGTGCAGGGGGCGAAGATCGGGTTCCCGGCAAGAAGCCGGCCCAGGTTGTAGGGGTGGAACCCGTCCACATCCTTTCCGGGCGCGACCGCATCAATGATGCGGGTGGTGTCCACCCCCGATGGAAGCGGCAACTGGACCAGGATACCGTCGATGTCCGTGTCGTTGTTGAGGCGCGCGACCGCCTCGAGCACCCGCTCAGTGGAGGCGTCCTCCGGGAGCTCGATGCCGACCGAGCCGATCCCGACACGCTCGCACGCCCGGTGCTTCATGCGGACATAGAGTTTTGACCCGGGGTCTTCGCCCACGATGACGGTCGCGAGGCGCGGGTAGAGCCCGGACTCATCTATCTTCTCCTTGAGGAGCTCAAGCCTCTTTTCAGAGACTGCTTTACCGTCGAGTATCATGCTACTTCAGGGTAGAGGGGATACTTGCTTGCGAGGGCAATAACCTCTTCCCTCACTTCGGTGATCGCCTTCTTCGAGGTCCGATCCCTGGCGATATCCTTTACGACCCGGGCGATCCAGTGGCCGATCTGCTTCATCTCTTCCTCTTTCATGCCGCGGGAGGTGACCGCCGGTGTGCCGATGCGGAGGCCGCTCGTCACGAAGGGGCTGAGCTGTTCGCGGGGGATGGTGTTCTTGTTCACGGTGATGCCCGCCTCGCCGAGCGCGACCTCGGCCGCGAGGCCCGTGAGGTGCTCGCCGTTTGTGGAGACCCCGGTCAGGTCGAGCAGAATGAGGTGGTTATCGGTGCCGCCGGAGACGAGGTCGAGCCCTTCCTGGCCGAGGACATCAGCCATCGTGCGGGCGTTCTTGACGACCTGCCCGCAGTAGTCCTTGTATGCAGGGGTCAGCGCTTCCTTGAAGCAGACTGCCTTTGCGGCGATGGTATGCATCAGCGGGCCGCCCTGCATGCCCGGGAAGATGGACTTGTCGATGGCGGAAGCATCCTCCTTGCTGCACATGATGGCGCCGCCGCGAGGCCCCCGCAGGGTCTTGTGCGTCGTCGTCGTCACGATGTCGACGACCCCGACCGGGGAGTTGTGGTATCCGGTCGCGCAGAGCCCGGCGATGTGGGCTATGTCGGCCATGCACCGCGCACCGACGCTATCCGCGACCTCCTGGAACGCCTTGAAGTCGATCTCGCGCGGGTAGGCGCTCGCACCGCAGACGATGATCTGCGGCTTCACGATCCGCGCCATCTCCTCGATGACCGCGTAATCGAGTGTCTCCGTCACGGAATCGACGCCGTAGTGAAAGATCGAGTACCAGCGCCCGGTGATATTGACCGGCGAGCCGTGGGAGAGGTGGCCGCCCTGGGTGAGGCTCTGGCTCATGATCCTATCCTTGTAGTTGAGATAGGCAAAGTAGACTGCCTGGTTTGCCTGGCTTCCTGAATGCGGCTGGACGTTTGCGTGCTCCGCACCGAAGAGTTTACACATCCGGTCGCGCGCCAGGTTCTCCACGACGTCATGGAACTCGCAACCGCCGTAGTAGCGCTTGCCGGGGTACCCCTCAGCGTACTTATTGGTCATGATAGAACCCATCGCCTCGAGAACCGCCTTGCTGACGACGTTCTCGGAGGCAATCAGTTCCAACCCATTGATCTGACGCAGGCGCTCTTTCTCGATGAGACCTGCGACTTCTGGATCGAAGTTTGCCAGACTAGACATGCAGGAAAAGATTGCTCGGGTGAGGTAATATTCTTTCTTTTACATGATTCGTTCATGATGGCTGCTTATCTGGTGGTTGCCGGTTATTCTTCTGCCACATCCTGGATAAAATGTAATCATTCTTCTTTTCGAGAACCCATAGTAATATTATTACGTAATTATTATCAAGGATTAATTCGAGGGAGACAATGGCGCAAAAAGATGCGAGGATACGGTTCCTTGAGCGAGAACTCGCTGAACGCGAGAAGGAGATGGAGACGATGACGGAATATGATCAGCCCCCGGTACCGGTACAGGAGGCAGAAGGTGAGCGTCTGCGCGATCTGGAGCGGAAGGTGCGGGAACTCGAGGCCCTGGTGAAGGGCCTGATGGGAGAGATCCTGGATCTCAAATCCGTGACGATGAACCTCTCCCGGGATGCGGAGGAGCGCAAGGTAAAGCCGGTGGCGGCTGAAGGAAGGAAGGCCGGGGCCACGCTCCGGGCAGAGCCCCGCGCCAGCGCCGAACCCGCGGCACCGTCGCGTGCCGCTGAACCCCCGGGTTCCGCGCAGCTGGCGGAGAAGCGGCCGGCCAGGCCCGACCCGGAAGACCGGGACCTGGAACTCATCATGCAGAACGACGGGACGCTGAAACCGGAGCCGAGGAGGTCCTCGGAGTATATCATCGCCAGCACCAAATTCGGGAACGCCCCGGTGAAGGGCCGGGGAAGAGGTGGCAGGTCGTCCGACCGGACGCTCTTCGTGGAGCAGAAGAAGCGGGAGGTTGACAATGTCATCCAGGCTGAAGAGGACGACACGGTCGACCTTGACAGGTAGCCAGGGGAGCCTGATCCTTGTACATCACGCAGCTTGAGATCGACAACTTCAAGTCTTTCGCCAGGAAGACCAAAATTCCTTTTTTTGAAGGATTTACTGTCGTCTCAGGCCCGAACGGTTCCGGAAAGAGCAACATCATCGACAGTATCCTCTTCGTCCTTGCTCTCTCGGGTGCGCGGGGGCTGCGGGCCGAGAAACTGACCGACCTGATCAACGTCAACTCCGGGAAGAACACCGCCGAGGTTGGGGTCACGTTCTCAGACGGCACGACGATCCGCCGCCGGATCAAGCGGACGTCAGCGGGCTACTATAGTTATAACTACCTGAATAATCGCCTCTGCAAGCAGAGCGACGTCATCGAGTTCCTTGCGAAGCTCGGGATCAAGCCTGAGGGCTACAACGTCGTCATGCAGGGCGATATCACCCGTATCATGGAGATGAGCGACGGCGAGCGGCGCAAGATCATCGACGAGATAGCAGGCGTCGCCGAGTTCGATCATAAGCGCGAACAGGCGTTCTCGGAGCTTGAGGTGGTGCGGGAACGGATCGAGCGTGAGGAGATCCTCCTCAATGAACTCGTAGCCCGGCTGGATGCACTTCAGCATGAGCGCGAGCAGGCTGTGGAGTACCGGCGGTGGCAGGAACAGCTGGAGCATTTCGGGCAGTGCCGGGGGGCGGCGCTCGTCCGGCAGAAGGAGCAGGAGATCGGCACTCTCCACGGTCTCGCGCTCGATCAGCAGGCGGCGCTCGGGCGCACCGCCGGCGAGATGGAATCTGCAAAGGCAGGCCTCGAGGAGGCGCGCGGGCGTCAACACGCGGTCGATGAAGAGATCAGCCGGAAGAGCGGTCCAGAGTACCTCGCGCTTGTCGGGCGGCTTGAGGAGGCGCGGGGCGGGGTCAAACTCGCCGAGAAGAACGTCGAGCGCCTGAAAGCCAGCCGGGATGAGAACCTCGAAGCGGTCCAGCGGGTCTACATGGACAGCAGGCGCGCCGAGGCGAAGGTCGAGGAGTGCGCGGGGCAGATCCGCAACCTCTCGATCGACCGGGCGAGCCTTGCTATGGAACTCTCGACGCAGCGCGAGCAGATGAAGGCGGTCGAGGAGCGCATAGCTGGCGAGAGCAAGGAGGTCGAGGAGATCAAGGACCAGCTCTTCGCCCGGCTGCAGGACCTCGAAAGCAGAAAAGAACTCCGGGGGAAGATCCTCCGCGAACAGGATATCCTCATCGAGAAGAGCCGGATGCGGACGTCGGAGCGTGAGCGCCTGGAAGTGCGCGCCCGCCAGATCGATGAGGAACTGGCGAACAAGCAGGCGCAGGTCACGGACTACTCATCCAGCATGGCCGGCTGCGAGGGAGAGAAGCGCCGGATAGAACGCGACCTCTCCGAAGCCGAGAGTACGCTCTTTGCGCGGCGGTCGGCCCTTGACCGGCTGCAGAAGGAGATCCGGGAGAATCAGCAGAGCCTGATGCGTTACGAAGCGCAGCAGCAGGCGCAGGGCGATGCCGGCGGAAGAGCAATGGACGTTGTCCTTGGTATGGAGGGCGTCCACGGCACTGTTGCGCAACTCGGGCGGGCGCCGCCGGAGTACGCAACCGCGCTTGATGTGGCGGCCATGGGCCGGCTCCGCTGGGCGATCGTGGATACCGATGCGGTCGCGGCCGATGCTATCCGCTACCTGAAAGAGAGCCGTCTCGGGCGGGTCACCTTCCTGCCGCTCAACAAACTCCGGCCCCCGTTCCTCTCGCCGCTGGAGGCGGACCCGGGCATCGTCGGATACGCTGTCGACCTCCTGGAGTTCGACCCGGTGTTTGACCCTGCCTTCCGGGTCGTCTTCGGTGCGACGGTAGTGGTGGATACCCTTGAACGGGCGCGGCGGCTGATGGGCCGGTACAGGATGGTCACCCTGGACGGAGACTTCGTTGAGAAGAGCGGCGCCATGACCGGCGGCGCGCAGGTGAAGAAGGTCCGTGGATTCGGGGTGGCGGTCGACGACGATATCGCGCGGGTCCGTGCAACACTCGCCGGCCTCGAGGCGGAGGCGGCGGAGATCGATGCGTCCATCCGCCGCTTCGCTGCGGCCGCTGAGGCGAAGCGGGCGGAGCGGAGTGCGGTTGATGAACAGGCTGCGCGCTACCGCATGCTTGCGGAGGAGTTCCGGAAGCGTACCGAAGTGCTCACCGGGGAGAAGCAGAGCCTCGAAGCGACCCTGCGGGAGATGCTTGAGGGTGCGAAGACCGGCGGTGAGGAACTTGCACGGCTCGAAGCGGATCTCGAGCGGATCACCGGTGAGATTGCGCGGCTCTCGGTGGAGGTTGACGACCTCAAGAAGAAACTTGATGACACCGAGATCCCCGCTCTCACCGAGCAGTATGAACGATACCGTAAATCCGTCGAAGATATCGAGCGTCGGCTCCGGAACAAAGACGCAGATATCACCGACGCCAAACGCGAGCGGCAGCACTTCGCGAACCGCGCAGAAGAGCTTGCCGCGGAGCGGGATCGCCTGACGGCAAAGAACGTGGATATCGATGGTGAGATCACCGCCGCCGGGGAGCAGATTGAGAACCTGCGCCGCCTGATCGTTCAACTGGAAACCCGCCAGAGGGAGTTCTCGAGCGAGCTTGCCGGCCTGCACGATGAGCGTGACCGCATCATCGGTGAGATCCAGGTGCTGGACCGGCAGATCCTCGATCTCTCGGGTGCGATGGAGCGCACCCGGATGCAGATCGATGCCCTCGCGGAGCGGGAGCGCTCGCTCTCGGCGGAACTGGGGGTGCTCCGGGAACAGGCCGGCGATGTGGAGACCGACCTTGACCTCCCCGCTATCGATGCAGGGATTGCGGAGGCTGAACGGGCGCTCAAAAAGATCGGCGCGGTGAACATGCTCGCGATTGAGGAGTGTGACCGGGTTAGCGCGCGTGTTGAGGAGCGAACCGAAAAGAAGGAGGTGCTCTCGCGGGAGCGGATGATGCTTCTTGAGCGGATCGAGAAGTACGAGAAGATGAAGTACGACGCCTTCATGACCGCTTTTTCTGCGATCGATACGAACTTCCAGGATATCTTCGCGCGGCTGACCGAGGGGAGCGGGAGGCTGGTCCTCGAGAACGAGGATGACCCGTTTGCCGGCGGTATGACGTTTGCAGTGCAGCCGCGCGACAAGAAGGTCCATCTCCTCTCTTCGCTCTCCGGGGGCGAGAAGTCGCTTACCACGCTCGCGTTCATCTTCTCCATACAGCAGTACATGCCCGCGCCGTTCTACGCTCTGGACGAGGTGGACATGTTTCTCGATGGAAGCAATGTCGGCCGGATCGCTGCCATGATCAGCGATCTATCCGGGAACGCGCAGTCGATCATCGTCTCGCTCAGGAAACCGATGATCGAGCGCGCCGACCGCATCGTGGGCGTGACGATCCGGCCGGACAAGAGCACGTATGTGACCGGTGTGCAGAACAATGGATGAAGAACCCGTCGAGATCCTGGCGGGCATGGCCGAGCGGGGAGAGGTCGACCCCTGGAACATCGATATCGTGGATGTGACGGACCGGTTCCTGGCGGAGCTTGACCGCCGGAAGGAACTGGACCTGCGGGTCTCGGGGAGGACGCTCTTCTATGCTGCGTGTCTGTTGCGCCTGAAGTCTGATTATCTCGATGGGTGGGACGACGGTGGGGACGAAGAATTTTTTGCGGATGAGGAGGATGAGTCTTTTGCCGATCTCGGTTTCGACTTTGAATCAGTCGGTGATATCGAGCCGATGGATCGCCTGGAACGGGAGATCCAGCGTCGCCTGGGACGCAAGAGCCTGCGGAAACGCCCGCCGGTCACCCTCTACGAACTCATCAAGCAGTTGAAGACGGCGGAGAAGGAGCAGCGCCGCAGGCAACGCCGGAGGGTGCCTGCGCCCCGGGAACCGGATCTCAACCTCAGCGCCGGAGATGTGGTTGCTGTGGCGCATGATGAAGGGTATCAGAAGGCGGTCTCGGTCGTGATGGAAGAGTTCCGGCGGGCCACCCGGGATGGGGATGATCCCCTGACGCTCGATGGTCTGTCCGGGGCAATGGGGCGGACCCGGCGTGAGGTCTATATTCCGCTCCTTTTCCTTATGCTTGAAGGAAAACTGGCCCTCTGGCAGGACGAGTTCTTCGGTGAGGTATACATCGGCGACCACGTTCCGGGTAATGATACCGGGTAAGTGCCTGCGCGGTCGGCTGTCCCGGGCCCGGTGGGCATGGGCGGGTGGCACGGGCTGCGGATTCTGCTATTCTATCGATTATTCCGGCGTTCCTGGTCGATAAGGACCTGGAACTTTGCGCGCGTGGCAATATCCTTCGCGCTCTGGTTCTCTATTGTAGTCTGTTGGGTGGCGTCCGGGGGCGAATCCGGAACGGTATGCCGGCTCTCTCTGTGGGTCTGGAGTAAATCTATAAATACCCCGGAAGTCAACATGTGTTAGTCAAGTCGGAGGCGAATCTCATGCCTGATTCTGCAGTTAGGTGCAGAATGCATGATGCTTCCGATGATTATGGGGGTCCAAGTTGTGTGCTTGGATCCGACGATGCAGGGAAATGTTTATATAACATTGGTGACAACATTGTAAGGCTGTGTTGTCAGGGCGTCAGGTCGTGCAGCCCGTTCCGGGTGGTCTGGTCTGTGCCCCTTCAACCGTTGTGAGGGCCCAAGTTTTGGCTTGGGTCTGATACGGGTTGACAATGTTTATATATCGGGAACACCAATATGTATTCTCACAAGATGTGTCGGCGCTCGCGTGATGCGAGCAGCTTGGTACATTCGGGCCGGGAATATATAGTGGATTCCCGGTCCGAACTCTGAAGCAGGAACATAATGTTTATATGTGATGACTCACAAACATTAATTCCTGCACAGGTGAAGCAGGATGACTGGAATCTCGTGTTCCAGCGTGGTTCTGTAATCGGGCCGGAATCCCTTGTCGGGCTTCTCGAATGGATCCTGAAGCAGGATGAAAACGTTTATATGTAATCAAATACAAACGTTAATTCCTGCGCAGGTGAAGTATCATGGTCTGGTTCGGGCCAAATCCCTGCAATCTAAAAGGACATGAAGATCCGAGTCCTCAAAACTTGGATCTGATGCAGGAAGCAAGTGTTTAAATACTTACGAAATAAACATTGTTTTCCTGTTGATGGAGAATCAACGTGACCGCCTTGTGCGGGTTGATTCTGACGTTGGCATTGGCAATGCGGAAATTTGTTCAGTAACCGCTAATTCCTCCAAGTTTAGTAGTGTGCGTATTTCCAAATTCTGGTTGATCCTGC
>DANY01000005.1:25016-27904 GCA_002501655.1 Methanoculleus sp. UBA303 | reverse complement strand
ATAACCCCGGGAAACTGGGGATAATACCCTATAGGTTACAGATGCTGGAATGCTTTGTAACCCAAAGTTCCGACGCCTTAGGATGGATCTGCGGCCGATTAGGTAGTTGTTGGGGTAATGGCCCAACAAGCCAGTAATCGGTACGGGTTGTGGGAGCAAGAGCCCGGAGTTGGATTCTGAGACACGAATCCAGGCCCTACGGGGCGCAGCAGGCGCGAAAACTTTACAATGCGGGCAACCGTGATAAGGGAACCTCGAGTGCCTGTATATGCAGGCTGTTCAGGTGTCTAAAACACACCTGAAGAAAGGGCCGGGCAAGACCGGTGCCAGCCGCCGCGGTAATACCGGCGGCTCGAGTGGTGGCCACTTTTATTGGGCTTAAAGCGTTCGTAGCTGGGTTGTTAAGTCTCTTGGGAAATCTGGCGGCTTAACCGTCAGGCGTCTAAGGGATACTGGCAATCTTGGAACCGGGAGAGGTGAGGGGTACTTCGGGGGTAGGAGTGAAATCCTGTAATCCTCGAGGGACCACCTGTGGCGAAGGCGCCTCACCAGAACGGCTTCGACAGTGAGGGACGAAAGCTGGGGGAGCAAACCGGATTAGATACCCGGGTAGTCCCAGCCGTAAACGATGTGCGTTAGGTGTATCGGTGACCACGAGTCACCGAGGTGCCGAAGGGAAACCGTGAAACGTACCGCCTGGGAAGTACGGTCGCAAGGCTGAAACTTAAAGGAATTGGCGGGGGAGCACCACAACGGGTGGAGCCTGCGGTTTAATTGGACTCAACGCCGGAAATCTCACCGGATAAGACAGCGGAATGATTGCCGGGCTGAAGACTCTGCATGACTAGCTGAGAGGAGGTGCATGGCCGTCGTCAGTTCGTACTGTGAAGCATCCTGTTAAGTCAGGCAACGAGCGAGACCCACGCCAACAGTTGCCAGCATGGTCTCCGGACTGATGGGGACACTGTTGGGACCGCCTCTGCTAAAGAGGAGGAAGGAATGGGCAACGGTAGGTCAGCATGCCCCGAATTATCCGGGCTACACGCGGGCTACAATGGGCAGGACAATGGGTATCGACACCGAAAGGTGAAGGCAATCTCTTAAACCTGTCCTTA
This sequence comes from Methanoculleus sp. UBA303, assembly GCA_002501655.1. GTDB lineage: Archaea > Halobacteriota > Methanomicrobia > Methanomicrobiales > Methanoculleaceae > Methanoculleus. The sequence continues at coordinate 26,789 of DANY01000005.1, read as the reverse complement.
GTTCGGATTGTGGGCTGTAACTCGCCCACATGAAGCTGGAATCCGTAGTAATCGCGTTTCAAAATAACGCGGTGAATGTGTCCCTGCTCCTTGCACACACCGCCCGTCAAACCATCTTAGTGGGGTTTGGATGAGGCTGCGGTCGTTGCCGCAGTCGAATCTAGGTTCCGCAAGGAGGGTTAAGTCGTAACAAGGTAGCCGTAGGGGAATCTGCGGCTGGATCACCTCCTAATGAAATTACTTGGGTTTTGCGGTTGCTGGACAAAACGTAAAATTGCCGATGTCAACGGAGAGATTCGGGCTCATAGCTCAGTTGGAAGAGCGCCGCCTTTGCGAGGCGGAGGCCGGGGGTTCAAATCCCCCTGAGTCCACTCGGCAGGGCCAAGCAGTCCTGCCCGACAATGCACCCGGAGATGAGAGTCCCCGGGGAAGGGCTGAAGGTCTTTGACCTGAAGAGGCCGTGTATAGGTGCGTACTCTGGACGTTAAATGAGTTCAGCGGAACGGCGATATGCCTATCAGTGGATGGCTCGGTTCGAGTGCCGAAGAAGGGCGTGCCAAGCTGCGATAAGCTCCGGGAAGACGCATGGAGTCTACGATCCGGAGATTCCCTAATGGGACATCCCAACACTTCGGTGTTGATCCGTAAGGATCGGGAACCCCCCGAATTGAAACATCTTAGTAGGGGGAGGAAAAGAAATCAACCGAGATGTCGTTAGTAGAGGCGATCGAACACGACAGAGTTCAAACTGAATCCCCTCACGGGGAGATGTGGTGTAGTAAGCCTACCGTCTGGATACCAAGGTTAAGCGGAAGTCCTCTGGAATGTGGTACCAAAGAGGGTGATAGTCCCGTACGTGTAAGCCAAGGTGTCCTGGTAGTGTCTTGAGTACCGCGGGTCGGAATTCTCGCGGGAATCTGGGAGTCATCAACTTCCAAAGCTAAATACTACTCGAAACCGATAGCGTATTAGTAGCGTGAGCGAAGGCTGAAAAGTAACCCTTGAAAGGTGGTTAAAAGTGCCTGAAACTGATAGGTGATCGTGAGTTACGGCGCGAAAGGATCTTCCACGCGAAGGAACCCGTCGCGAGGCGGTAGTACGGGCGTGGTTGCCAGTGTCGTAACGTACGTTTTGAAGAACGGGCCAGAGAGTTTATTCTGCAGGCGAAGGTTAACCCAAAAGGGGAGCCGAAGGGAAACCAACAGGTCCGTAGCCTTCGGGCATGGGACGGCGTATTAAAAGTGCGCGGAGTCTGCAGGATAAGACCCGAAGCCTAGCGATCTATGCGTGGGCAGGTTGAAGCGTGCCGAAAGGCGCGTGGAGGACCGCAAGCGGTTTTGATATGCAAATCATTCGCGTGACCTGCGTATAGGAGTGAAAGATTAATCGAGCTGGGCATCTGCTGGTTCCTCTCGAAACATGCCGTAGCATGACCTGGCCGGAGATAGACGGTGAGGTAGAGCACTGATTGGGGGAGCTGGGGGAGAAATCCCTCACCCCCCTGTCAAACTCCAAATTCCCCGTCGTCGAAGATGGCTGGCAGTCCGGACTACGGGGTAAGCTTGTAGTCCGTAAGGGAGACAACCCAGACCGTGGTTAATGTCCCTCAATGTAGGCTAAGTGTCAACACTGAAAGGCGTCCCAGGCCAAAGACAACTGGAAGGTGAGCTCAGAAGCAGCTATCCTTTAAAAAGTGCGTAACAGCTTACCAGTCGAGGTTTGGGGCACTGAAAATGGACGGGGCTAAAGCCTACTACAGATACCACGGACCAC
>DANY01000005.1:0-24803 GCA_002501655.1 Methanoculleus sp. UBA303 | reverse complement strand
AGCTCCTGTGGACCGGGTAGTAATGAGAATTCTGGCATTAGTAGAAGCAAAGTTGGGTGAGAATCCCAACCGCCGGAGGGGCTAGGTTTCCTCGGCAATGTTCGTCAGCCGAGGGTTAGTCGGTCCTAAGATGTGTCGTAATTCGAGCACGTCAACAGGGAAACAGGTTAATATTCCTGTACCATTCATCCGTAGCGGTTTACCGCCCTGACGCTTCGGGATATGCCGGGCAGGGTCGTCGCCCTGTCTAAGCGTTCAAGCTCGTGGAGTACCGCCATGGTGAGAAGCGAGTGAAGACGTTATGGGGTAACTCGGCAAATTCCTGGAGCCCGTGAAAAGGGGGATGAATGTCCGTACCGAGATCTGACACAGGTGCCCCTAGCTGAAGAGGCTAAGGCGTGTCGGTTTAATCGTGTTAAGGGAATTCGGCAAATTGGCCCCGTAACTTTGGGATAAGGGGTGCCTGCCTGGCGATCAGGCAGGTCGCAGTGACCAGGGGGCTCTGACTGTCTAATAACAACATAGGTGACTGCAACTCGGAAACGATTAGTATAGTCACTGATTCCTGCCCAGTGCGAGTATCTGAACACCGGGTTCAACCGGACGAAGGACTCGTAAACGGCGGGGGTAACTATGACCCTCTTAAGGTAGCGTAGTACCTTGTCGCTTAATTGGCGACTTGCATGAATGGATTAACAAGAGCCCTACTGTCCCTAACACGAAACCGTTGAACATTTCATCCTAGTGCAGAGACTAGGGACTCCAGATGGGAAGTGAAGACCCCGTGGAGCTTTACTGCAGCCTGTCGCTGTGTTACGGTATTCCTTGCGCAGCGTAGATGGGAGGCGTCGATCCACCCCTTTCGGGGGGTGGGGAGCCAACAATGAGACACCATCCTAGGTTTACTGTAACACTAACTCTCTTTGGAGAGGACAACGGTAGGTAGGCAGTTTGGGTGGGGCGCCACACCCTCGAAAAAATATCAAGGGTGCCCTATGGTCAACTCATGTGAGTCAGAAACTCACAGGAGAGTGTCAAGAGCATAAGTTGGCCTGACGCGATTACGCAAAGCAAGTAATCGCGAGAGGAAACTCGGGTCTAACGAACCAATGAGCCTTATTGATGAGGGCCATTGACGACAGAAAAGCTACCCCGGGGATAACAGAGTCGTCGCCGGCAAGAGCACATATCGACCCGGCGGCTTGCTACCTCGATGTCGGTTCTTTCCATCCTGGCCGTGCAGCAGCGGCCAAGGGTGAGGTTGTTCGCCTATTAAAGGGGATCGTGAGCTGGGTTTAGACCGTCGTGAGACAGGTCGGTTACTATCTATCTGGAGTGTAGGGAGTCTGAAGGTAAGATGGAAATAGTACGAGAGGAACTTTCCGTCGTCGCCTCTGGTCGATCGGTTGTCCGACAGGGCAATGCCGAGCAGCTACGCGATAAGGGATAAAAGCTGAAAGCATCTAAGCTTGAAACCTGACCCGAAAAGAGACTCCGTTGAGGACACGGGTAAAAGACCCGCTTGATAGGTCCGGGATGTAAGCACGAAGGCAACGACGTGTTCAGTCCGCGGATACTAACGTCCGATGCCTTCCGCTGAACTCAGACGAAATCCGGAGTACGCACTTAAACACTTCATGCCTGATTCTGATTGAGGGTGCAAACCCTTAAATAGATTCGGTGATTATAATATGAGGTAACACGGCTTGCCAAGGTGGCGGAGCGGCCACGCGGTTGACTGCAGATCAACTACACCCCGGTTCAAGTCCGGGCCTTGGCTTTGGTAATAGCGGCCACAGCAGAGGGGAAACACCTGGACCCATTCCGAACCCAGAAGTTAAGCCCTCTCACGTACTGTGTGGTACTGAGGTGCGAGAGCCCTCGGGAAGCCCAGTTCGCTGCTATTACCTCCCTTTACATTGAAAGATTGCTTTTCTGATATCTTATTGCACGAGCGTTCGTTCTTCCGAGTGTCTGTTCTGGGTAACGCACGGTTTTATGTTATTATGCCCCGGGTTCGCGCGCGACCGCGCCAGCACCCGGTGTATGAAGCGGATAGTCAGTCGCACGCAGAAGGCCGCGAAGAGTTTCTCCATCCTCACGCGAAAGGCGCTTGACCGGGTTTGCGGTTCCCGCACAGGTCATCTCAAGAATAATGGTCATAGCGGGGGCCGGGACCGGCGATGGCGTTCCCACCTGGCCTTCGCGGGGCACACCGCCGGGGCGTCCGGCACGACAGCCCCGGTGCGACTCCACGTTATCCCGGAGTTGCGGGTGCCTTGGAGGTTTTACCATGACGAAAGAGTGTTTTAGGGCTTGATAAGAATCTCCGACCGGGAGATACCGGTCAGTTGTTCCATAGTATCTTCTATCAGTTCCGTGATGCACTGTCGTGCAGTGGCACCATACTATCAATATAATTTTAAATATTTAACTTTTGCTCTTTGTAAATTATTTTTACTTTACCGTCGTGGGGCGATCTCCGCGCGTGCGACAAACAGTAATCGGGTTTGCGCGGACCCGGGGTCGATCTTTATCTCCGGGGCATGCACGGGAGGAGTTTGCCTCCATCCGATCCCGGACCGTCACAGGGGAGAAGTCACAGAAGGGGTACCGGGTGGGGTTCATCGGCTCTGGACAAAGTCGAGTGGGCTGCCGAAAGTGATTCCTACCGGCAGCCTGCCGAGAGCGTAGATCCCACGAGGATGGTGATGATGAATGCGCTACGAAGCCCGCGGTGGTATCCCCCGACTGCAACGCGGGACCGCGCCCCTTCCCGTATGAGATGCAGTATCCACGAAAAGCACCTCCTCGTCGGTCGGCAGACCTGAGTCGAGGACCTTAAGCATCCGGATTGGGATGGAGTCCATCCCTCCGCCGGGAGGACAAGATCGGATCCGGTCGGTCCTGCGCGCATCCGCCCTCCCTCCCCGTGACCGCGCGGTGCCGGCGGTCACATCACCGCAAATTGTGCCGCTTTCTGCTTCTCCTGCAAAAACCCCTCGCTGAGTTCAAAGAGGTCGCTCCTGCTGAGGGAGTGCTCCGCACGGGCGAAGATCACCTCCTCCTCTGCAGCGAAGTGGGCCTTGACGAGATCTGTAAGGTCGGTGAGCGCCGGCGTCCATGCCTCATCCCTGAGTGGTATCGCCTCAAAGCGGGCAAGCATTTCACGGATTTCAGTATGCTCCTTGAGTGATTGCCCGATCCCCCCCGGATTCACATTCCGGAGCCGCGCGTACAGTGTGGCCTCTTCTGCGTATATATGCCCCGGCAACTCGCGGCGGAGCGTGATACACCGGATATCCCGGGTCTCGTGGTTGCTCTCGAGCTCGTCGAAGAGACTTCTGATAAAGTTGTGATCCTCCCTGATCAGTTCAAGAATCTGTGCCATATGTCTGCCTCCGTCCGGGTGAGCAATAGGAGGTGGGGCACTTAACGATTTCGCCGGATCTCGTCCGCTCCCACGGATCCCGGCCGGAAAGAAAGAGGCACTGGCGCCATGCACCCGCTCGCATCGTCTCCAATTTCTCAGCGCGCCGCAACCGGCATCGCGCTTCTCTTTGCCTCCTCATACCGGCTGCCGAGGCTTGAGAGTTCGCTGCTGCTCATCTTCTGCTGCATCTCAGGGAAGATCTTCTTCTCTTCCTCGCTGATATGATGCTCCACGTTCTCCTCTATCACCTTCAGTTTCGCCACCCAGGCATCCTCGTCCGATGTGGGCGAACTGTCGAGCTGGCCGAGCAGTGTCTTGACCGCACTGTGCTCCTCGATCGCCTCAAGAATTGTATCCCGCATCCCCTCAACCTCTTCGAGCCTCGGGTACAGGGCCTTCTCTTCCCCGATGAGGTGCGGCATGAGGTTCTCTTTTAAGGAACTGTACTTCTTCTCCCGGTCGCTCATGCCCTTGCTTGAGAGTTCAGAGAATTGTGAGAGCACCATTTTGTGCTCCTGTTTCAGGATATCTATAATGTTCTGTGCCATTCGATCCCTTCCCCCACTCTGCAGGGAAGGCCACCTGATGCGGGACTGATATATATGCGTTATGCCTGGGCCGGATCCCCTCATCCCGGCACCCCCCGGGAGACTGTGCAGATATCACCTGAGCGGCCGCAGGTGGGCCTTCCCCTTCGCCTCCTCGAACCGGCCGCCGATATGCAGGAGGCGGGCATCGTCTATCTTCTGCCTGGCCTCCGGGAATACCAGCTTCTCCTCGCGGCTGACATGGCTCCTCATCGCCTCCCGGAGTTCCGGCACCGCACGGACCCATTCCTCTTCTCGGGCCATGGATATGTTGTTCAGCCGGTCGATGAGCGCCCGGATGGCCGTATGCTCCTCCCGGGATACCGCCACGAGTTCGTGCAGTCCCTGTTCTTCGAGCCTCGGATAGAAGACCCGTTCCTCACCGGCCATGTGCGGCAGGAGGTTGTTCTTCATCTGGTTGAACAACTCTGCCCGATCGCTGATGCCTTTTCGCTGTAACTCGTCCAGCTCGGCGAGCACCTTTGCATGTTCCCGCCGCAAAAGGTCCAGAATGTTCTGCCCCATGCCTATCCCCCGTATGGATGCTTCCCGGAGCACGCATCCGATAAAAACGTATGGTGTTGTCGGGCCCCAGAGGCCGCATCCTGCTGGATGCCGCCGGATACCCATAAATGGTGCGGGCGCATAAGGCTGTGTATATGCCAGAAGAGGGATCGGCCGCCTCGGAGCCCCGAGTTCCGCTCCGGCGTGAACTCGGGCTGCCTGCGGTTACGCTCTCGGGTGTGGGGATCATCCTCGGGGCAGGGATCTACGCCCTGCTCGGGGAAGCCGCCGGCATAGCCGGCAACGCTGTCTGGCTGACGTTCGCCATAGCCGCCACCATCGCCGCGTTCAGCGCCCTGAGTTATGCCGAACTCTCGTCGATGTATCCCCGTGCAGGTGCTGAGTTCGAGTACGTCTCGAACGCGTTTGGGAGGAGACTTGCGTTCGTCGTCGGGTGGCTGATCATCTTCTCCGGCATCCTCGGCGCAGCAACCGTCTCGCTCGGATTTGCCGGCTACTTCTCAGACCTCGTCGGTCTGCCGGTCCTTCCCTCCGCAATCCTGATCATCCTCCTCCTTGCCGGAATACTGCTCTACGGCATCAGGGAGACCACCCGTGTCGCCATCGCCCTGACGCTCATCGAGGCCGGAGGCATCATCATGGTCATCCTGATCGGCCTCCCATACTTGGGGCGGGTGGACTACCTCGAAATGCCCCAGGGGGTCCCGGGCCTCCTGCAGGCGTCCGCGCTCGTCTTCTTCGCCTATATGGGATTTGAGGAGATGGTAAAACTCTCGGAGGAGACCAAAAACCCCGAGCGGACCATTCCCCTCGCGCTGATGATCGCGCTTGGCGTCTCCATCCTCCTCTACGTCCTGGTATCCCTCGCCGCCGTCTCGGTTGTCGGCTGGGAACAACTTGCCGCCTCCCGGGCACCCTTCGCCGACGTCGCAGCAGTCGCTCTCGGCCCCATGGCGTTCACCCTCATATCCGTCATCGCCCTCTTCGCCACCGCCAACACCGCCCTCCTGATGATGATGGCGTCATCCCGGATCATCTACGGCATGGCCTCCTCCTTCTCGCTTCCGCCGGTCCTCGCCCGGGTGCACCCCCGGAGGCGGACGCCCTGGTTGGCCATCGTCGCCGTTGCCCTCGCCTCCATGGCGTTCCTCTTTGCAGGTGAGATCGATTTCGTCGCGAACGTCACCAACTTCACGCTCTTTGTAACGTTCATCGTCATCAACGCATCCGTGGTCGCGCTGCGGTACCGTGCGCCGGACGTGGTGCGGCCCTTCCGGATACCGGGCACGATCGGATCCCTGCCGGTCATCCCGGTCGTCGGCATCATCTCAAGCCTCTTCCTCCTCACCCAACTGGACTCCCTGGTGCTGCTGGCCGGCGGAGTCCTGGTCGTTCTTGGTGCAGGGGTTGCACTGGTCGGGGAGTGACGGTGGAAAACCACCTGACCATGAGGTCGGCCCGACCCGGGTGACCTCAATATTCTATGAGTTTACTATATATCTCCGAGATTCACTTCGACAAACCCTATATTCATCCGGGCCCTCACCGGTAAGTATGATAGGTCAATCTTCTGCCCGACGTGGCGGAGCGCTCCTCGTCACACTCGTGATCATTCTGGTTGCCGCCACGCTCTTTGCCGGCTGTACGACAGGTACTGAAAATGGAACACCCGGTTCTCCGGATCGACTCTCCGGAACCCTCTCGATCACCGGCTCGACGACCGTCCTCCCCATTGCCCAGCTCACCGCTGAGGCCTTCATGGCCGAGAACTCCGGCGCCGACCTCCAGGTCAGCGGCGGCGGGTCCAGTGTCGGTATCCAGGCTGTCGGCGATGGCACCGCCGATATCGGTATGGCTTCCCGTGACCTGAAAGATACTGAGAAGGGCAAATACCCCGATCTCGTGAAGCATGTGGTTGCCATCGACGGCATCGCAGTCGTCGTAAACCCGGCAAACACTGTTGACAGCCTGACGCAGGATCAGATACGAGGCCTCTACAACGGCACCTACACGAACTGGGACGAAGTCGGCGGTCCGGACCTGGAGGTCGTCGTCACCGGCCGGGATAGTGCTTCCGGGACACGCGAATTCTTCCACGAAACCATAATGAAGAAGGAGGACTTCGTTAACACCCAGCTCGAGAAGAACTCGAACGGCGCGGTGAAACAGACAGTCGTCCAGACCCCCGGCGCCATAGGATATGTGGGGCTCGGCTACATCGATGAGTCGGTGAAGGCGCTCTCCATCGATGCCGGCAACGGTCCGGTTGCACCGACCATTCAGAACATCGAGAGCGGCACCTACCCGATTGCCCGTGAACTCTATATGTTCACCCGGGGTGAACCCACCGGGCTCGCGGCGGCGTATCTCACCTTCATCTCCGGGCCGGAAGGGCAGCAGATCGTCCGGGACGAGGGGTTTGTACCCCTGAGCGGCAACTGGGCGGCCGCCTAAACCCCTCTCTTCTCGCCGGCCCGGTAGCGCTCGACCGGGCCGACCGCTTCCAGCCTTCCGTCCGAGAGGACGGAGATGGCGCCGTGACCGCATGCGATCAGGCACCGGCGGCCGCACGAGGCGAGTTCCTCATCCTGTCTCCGGATCATATCGAGGAGCGCCATACGCTCCCGGCGTGCACAGTCACTGTCGACATTGACCGATGTCACCAGGAAGTCCGCCAGCGAGTTGTAACGCTTCCTCTCCTCATCGAGACTCCCGAAGTTGATCAGGGTGTCCCCGGTGAAGACGATCCCGTGCCCGGGACAGAAGAGGTAGACCTGGCCGTGCATGTGCCCGCCCAGAGACTCAAGGACCTCGAACTCGAGGTCATGGACCGCAAAGCGGGCAAGAACGGGAAAGATCGATCGTGTGCCGATCTTCTCTGCCGGAAAGGTCTCGGGGTTCTCCGGCGGAGCGAAGTGTGAGAAGAGGTTGATGATTGTCGTGTAGACCTCCTCGAGGATCGAGGACTCGCTGCGCGAACCGTAGGCCCGGTTCGCCCGGCGGATGATCTCCCGGGACCCGGTGTGCGTATACACTCTTGCGTCGTAGAGGCCCCCCGCACCGCAGTGGTCCGCGTCGGCATGGGTGATGTAGACCCTGCTGATCTTCTGGAGATCCCCGAGGCCATAATGCTGGAACATCCGCACGGCGTCCTCGTGGTAGATACCGTACCCGGTGTCGATCATGACGGTCTCGTCCGGGGCGCGAAGCAGGAAGATGTTCCCGCCCCCCGGCATCTGGAAGCAGAAGACCTCGACGGCGTCGCTGATCGGTATGCGCTGGACGTCCGCGTAAAATCGGTCTTTTGTGGTGTTCCGGAGAGTTCTCCCGGTGAGCAGGATGCACTCGAAGACCTCTCTTGGGTCCTGACCGAGATTGTTGAGTTCCTGGACGATATGGTTGACATCCTGCAGGAGGGAGAGCAGGAACTCATCCTCGGCCGTCCCGATCAGCCCCCGCACCGCCTGGGCGAACCTGACATAGAAGACGGTATCGTCGAGTTTCTCGCCGGTCATGTCGTACTCGAGGATCTCAAGACGGTACTGTGACTTCAGCCGGTCGAGCAGGCTCTCGACGACCGTGGTCTCTTCGATGTTCAGGCTGATGGTGACCCGCCCCGGGTCGCACCGCCGGTCGTCGAAGTCGACGTAGGCGATGTTTGCCCCCGCCCCGGTGATGTAGGTGAGGAGTTCGAAGAGGGATCCGGGTTCATGGGGAAGGTATACGGAGAACCTGAGAAACCCGAGCGTTGGGAGCGTTTCCTGGAGGTAGCCGATCGCGTGGAGATCTTCCTTCATCCGGCAGTATGTCTCCGGTATGGCGGTCACCTCAAAGAAGACCGTGGCAGGATCGATCCTGCGGTCGTACTGGATGCGGTTGATGTTGCCCGAATAGGACTTGATGATCTCGGCCGCGCGGTGCAGCGCACCCGGCTCGTCGGGCATTCTGGCGATAAAGGAGTATTTATTCACCCGGTTCACCTGATGATTTTCATAAATGTGTGGTTGTCCTATAAGCACCTTTTCTTGCAGACCTGAAGGGTTAGATGCGGAAATGGGAGGTTCTGATGCCCATCATGCGTTTTTGCACCGGGAAGGCGGCACCGGCCGGTCACAGCGGGGCAATCTTCGAGTACACCGCCTGCGCCCAGGCGCGGACAGCCTCCCAGTCGCGGAAGTCTCCTGTCTTTGCCCGGATAAGTTTGATGATCGTCCGGTCGGTGAGGGATAGACGACCACTCTCCAGCCTCCCCGGAAAGATGCCGATATCTACGGGGGTTACGAGCATTCGGACCTGGTCCATTGACGCTTCCGCCTTCTTGAGGATCTCAGGCCCCCCGTCGGCGGCCGTGAGCCCCACGGCAAAGTATGCGATCGGTATGGTGCGCAGGTGCTGCTGGTGCCGCTCAATGAACACCTGGGGTTCCGGGAGCCATTTCCCGACGTAGATCGGGCTCCCTATGATGGCTGCCCGGTACGGGGAGAGGTCCTGGACTTCGTTCACCGGTTGCACATCGACTGCAACGCCTGCCTTCCGGAGTTCATCGCCGATCGCCTCCGCCACCTCTGCGGTCGAGCCGTAGCGGGTGGCGTAGGCAACAAGAATCCTATCTGCCATGATACATGTAGCTCTCGCTCGGCTGGTCTTATTCGTTGCGGGTACGGGTTATGTTCTTATGGATTGGTCTCCCCAATAGGCCCGATGGCGATCAGAGAAGAGGGTGCAGGGGTATGGTACCACAGAGGGCAGGTCTTCTGCACCATGCGGAGGTTCGATGAGGCGATCGACTGCTATGATAAGGCCCTTGAACTCTCCCCCGACGACCCCGTTCTGTGGAGGCGGAAGGGCTTTGCTCTCATCAAGACCGGGCGCTACCGGGAGGCGCTCGCCTGTTTCGATCAAGCGCTTGCTATCGATCCCGAAGACGCGACGGCCTGGCAGAGGAAGGGCTACACTCTCGCCTGCCTGGGCTGGAACGAGGACGCCGTAGCCTGCTGTGACAGGGCGATCACGCTGGACCCGCAACATATCCTCGCCTGGCAGAGCAGGGGCTGGCTGCTCGGGGTCATGTGCCGGTACGACGAGGCGGTGACCTGTTACGAGGCGGTTATCCGGCTCGACCCCGACCGGGGGTCTGCGGCCTGGCATCGGGAGCGTATGCAGGAGAGGAAGGATCTCGCGGCGCTCGCATCCGAGGTCCTGGAGGCCGAAGAGTTCATGGAGGTGCCGGCCTGCATCCGGGACGTGGTCGCGGAGCGGGACTACGGCAACGTCGGGCTCGCGCGGGCGGTGCTCCGGGAACTCGCCGGGCGGGTGGAGAGGGGGGCGGTTCAGCGCCCTGTGTGACTGCCGGTGCAGACCGCTGCAGACTTTTTTGGTCCCCCGGGAGAGAAAAAAGGTAAACGGTCTACCGGTGCGCGAAGTAGGCGCTCACCCGGCCGCCGTCCACCGAGTCGATCCGGGCAAACCCAATCCGCTCGAACTGAACGACGTTGTCCACTTCTCCCGCGACCAGGGGTTCGCAGAACCCCTCGAGGTCCCCGTCCTGCCGGTGGAGGATACAGGGTAGTTTCGCATCCGCCGGCAGCCACTGGATGATCGGCGCCTTTACGCGCCGGGCATCCTCGAGGAGGTCGCCTGCGTAGGATACGCGCGGCGCATCCCCCTCCCACATGATCCCGACGTTGTAAAGATCCTTTAACCGGACCATGCTCTTCCCCTCGATGTCCGCCTTCGGGACGAGGACCCTCCCCGCGGTGACGAGAGTCCTGACCCCCCGGGAGGGATCGTTCGGGTGGAGAGCCGCCCGGGCCTCGTGGCGGGGGGCGCCTTCTACGTCGACCTCGACCGGGTCGGGCACAAAAAAGTACCTGTTCGCCTTCGGGTCGACGAGTTCTTTGTTCCGGGAATAGAGGTTCTCCCATGAGAACGTAATGTCGGTCTCCCCGATTCCGATATCGATCATGGCGTTCCGGACCGCCTCAGGCTGGATGCCCCTGCGTGCGATCGCCCGCATCGTCCCGAGATGGATGTCATCCCATCCGGTGTAGACGCCGCTTTTGATCCCCTCGCGCATACTCGACGTCGAGAGGACGACGCCCGATATCCCCATCCGGCCGTAGTGGTAGTAAACCGGCTGTTTCCAGCCGAAGTAATCGAAGATATAGCGCTGTCTTCCCGTGTTTGCTATGTGGTCCTTACCCCGGATGACGTGGGTGATCCCGAGGAGGTGATCGTCCACCGCGACCGAGAAGTTCATCAGGGGAAAGACCGTGGCATCCACTCTCGGGTGGAGGGGTGCGTTCACGATCCGCATCGCCGAGTAGTCCCGCATCGCCGGGTCGGGGTGGGTGAGGTCCGTCTTCACCCGGACGGTCACGTCGCCCTCGTAGAACTCCCCATCAAGCATCCGCTGCCAGAGTTCCAGGTTCCCCTCCACCGTCTGGTCCCGGCAGGGGCATGCCTTCCCCTTGAGTTTGAGTTCCCGGAAGCGTTCGGCCTCACAGACACAGACGTAGGCGCCGCCGATCTCGATGAGTTTCCTGCACCAGTCGTAGTAGACATCGAGCCGGTCGCTCTGGTAGACGATATCGGTGATCCCGAGCCCCAGCCACTCGATATCCTCCTGCACCATAGCATATGCCTCGGGATCGACCCTCCTCGGGTCGGTATCCTCGATACGAAGGACATACCGGCCTCCATACCGCCTGACATAGTAGTCGTTCAGGATAGAGGCCCGGGCATGCCCGAGGTGTAGCGGCCCGCTCGGGTTCGGTGCGAACCGCATCACCACACCGTTCTCTGCGCCGAGAAGGGCAGGGAGCTCCCTCGACCGTTCATGCGTCTCGTTGAGTTCGTCGAGGAGTTCGGGGGCGATCTCTGCTAGGAGGCTCTTCCGGTCAGGCCGGCTCATCGCCGCCACCTCTGCGATCGCCTTCTCTGCGAGGGGGCCGATCTCCCGGGCCCGGCTCCGGAACTCGGGGTGTTTGCCGAGCACTGTACCGAGGACCGTCCCACTCTTTGGTATGCCATCGTGCTTCACCGCGTTCTGTAAGGCGTAGATGAAGAGCAGATGCTCGAGATCAGCGTCCATGGTATCAGAAACTCCGGTTTATGAAGTAGTCGACAATCTCTGCGAGGAGGCGCTTCTCCTCCGACTGCGGGAGAATCGAGAGCGCCTCCTTCGCCACGGTCGCCCGCTCGACGGCCGTGGCCCGGACGGCGTCGATGACGCCGGCATCCTCGAGGCGGGCGATCAGGTCATCGATCTCAGCGCCCGTAAGATCCCGCCGGTACGGGGCGAGGTCCAGCCCCTTCTCGCGCGCCTTGATCGCTATCAGGGTCTGCTTTCCTTCCCGGATATCTGATGCGCGGTCTTTGCCGCTCTTCTCGGTGTTTGCAAAGAGGTCGATGAGGTCGTCCTGTATCTGGAAGGCAACACCGCTGTTCACCCCGAACTGGTAGAGGGCATCGGCCTGGACCGGGGTCGCGCCCGCCAGGATCCCGCCGATGGCGGCAGACGCACCATAGAGCACGCCGGTCTTCTTGCTGACCATCTCCAGGTACTCAAGTTCCGAGACGTCGCTCCTTTTCTCAAACGCCATATCCATGCTCTGCCCATCGCAGATCTCGGTGCATGTCCGGGCGAGCATCTTTGTCGCCCGGACTTTTGCGGCGTCCCCGGCATCCGAGAGACATATGAACTCGAAAGCCTTCGCGTAGAGCACATCGCCCGCAAGGATGGCCGTCGGCTCATCCCAGACCACATGCACCGTCGGGACGCCGCGCCGCACGACGTCGCCGTCCATGATGTCGTCATGGATGAGGGTAAAATTGTGCGTCAGTTCAAGCGCGAGAGCCGCCGGGATCAGGTCGTCCGAGCTCCCTCGCCTCACCGCATCCGCAGCGAGTATGACGACCGCCGGGCGGAGCCTTTTGCCCCCCGCAAGCAGCAGGTGGGCGCTCGCCCGGAAGAGGTCGCCATGGACGTCTCCGAAGTAGCGGTGGATCACCTTGTCGATCCTGTCAGCATTCTTCTCCAGGTAGTCTTCAAGCGTCGTCATGCCTTTCTCCTATTTTAGCAACACGTTCTGCCCGTTCCGGAGGATATGGAGGTCGTTCCCGAGGGTATACCCGATCTCCTCCGCGAACTTCGCGTAGCCGCCGGTCATGTTGATGTCGCCGTGGGACGGTATGACGTGCTGGGGGTTCAAGAGGTGCAGGAACTCGTAGTGGTCCTCTTTGTAGGCGTGGCCCGAGACGTGCAGTTCATCGAAGATCCGCACACCTGCCATCTTAGCACGGGCCTCGACCAGATAACGCTGCCCGTAATTCATCGGGTTCGGGATCACCTTTGCGGAGAAGAGGATCTTGTCGCCCTTCTCCAGTCTGTAGGGGGTATCTCCCATAACGATCCTCGTCAGGATAGCGCCTGTCTCTCCCTGGTGTCCGGTGACGATCGGGAGGAACTTATCCTTCCCGGTCTTCATGATCCGCCGCAGCGTCCGGTCGACGGTCCGGCGGTTGCCGAACATCGAGAGGGTCTCGGGGAACCCGACCAGTTTCAACTGCTCGGCCGCCGAGCTGTAGCGCTCCATCGACCGTCCAAGGAGAACCGGTTTCCTGCCGATCTCATGGGCGCATTCGGCGATAGTCTTGACGCGGGAGATGTGCGACGAGAACGTAGAGACAAATATGGCGCTCTTGTCATCCTCGTAACTCGTGATGGTATCCCGGACGAG
The DNA here is from genome assembly GCA_002501655.1 of Methanoculleus sp. UBA303. Taxonomy (GTDB): domain Archaea; phylum Halobacteriota; class Methanomicrobia; order Methanomicrobiales; family Methanoculleaceae; genus Methanoculleus. Next base: position 11,517 of record DANY01000005.1, on the reverse strand, counting down.
GTCCCGTGCGATCTTCTCGCTCGGACATCGTCCCTTATCAGCGATGTTGACGCTCTCCGTGATGAGAGCGATCACACCCTCCTTCCCGATCTGCCGTAGCCGGGCGAAGTCCGGCGGCTCTCCGAGGACCGGCGTCCGGTCCAGTTTGAAGTCGTTTGCGTAGACGACGGCGCCCCGTGGTGTGTGCAGGACCGGGAAGACGGTATCGATGATCGAGTGCTGGGCCCGCACGAACTCGAGCGTGAGGTGCGGGGAGATGGTGTAGCGCTGCCCGGCTTTCAGGGAGAAGAGTTTATTATTCACCCCGAATTTCTGTTCGCCTGCAATCTGTTGCCTGATCAGTTCCGAGGTATAGGGTGTGCTGATGATTGGAGCGTTGTACCGGTGTGCCAGCTTTGGTATTGCACCGATGTGGTCCAGGTGTCCGTGCGAACAGACGATCGCCTTGACACTCCCCTCTACCCCATTCATGATGGTATCATCAGGAATGGCTTTCATCTCGATCAGGTCCAGGGAATGCATGTTCTCAATATCAGCATCCTCATGGATCATCACCTGGTCAAGACGTAGACCCATATCAAAGATGACAATCTCTTTTCCGCAGCGGACGGCAGTCATATTTCTGCCGACTTCGTTATATCCGCCCACTGCTATGATCTCAATATCCATGTAGCCTCTCCTTGTAGGATGTCTTCTGTGGTTTTTTGGTTAGTCGCTGGTTTCGATCATCTGCCGGGTTAGTCCGGTTATATACGTCCGCGCGTGCCGAAGATCCCGTATCGTCCGGGATCCCGTCAGGAACATCGCCACCGCGAGCTCGCGGTGTATCGCTTCGACGGCTGCAAAGAGCGCTTCCTCGCTCTCCATGGCCGGTTTTAGGAGGGGGAGCGCCATGCCCCCGAGATCCGCCCCGAGTGCAATCGCCTTCGCGATATCGATCCCAGAACGCAGTCCGCCCGTCGCAATGATTGGGCCTCCTGTCGTCCGCACCTCGCAGAGGCTTACCACCGTCGGTATGCCCCAGGAGAGAAACGCTTCCCCGAGATCGGCTAGATCGGAGTCTTTTGCCCGCAGGCGTTCGATCTTCGCCCAGGATGTGCCTCCGTACCCGCCGATATCGATAGCGCTCGCTCCTGCTCCCCGAATAACCCTCGCGGTCCCGGCTGATATGCCGGAACCGGTCTCCTTCACGATGACCGGGTGGGAGAACTCGTCACAGAGGTTGCGGAGCGCTTCAAGGCATCCCTCTGCGTTATGATCGCCCTCTGGCTGAATCGCTTCCTGAAGCGAGTTGACGTGGATAGCGATCGCCTGTGCATCGATCATCTCGACAGCCCGCTCTGCCCACTCGATGCCATGGTCGCGGAGCTGGATGATTCCCAGGTTCGCACAGAGGAAGGCATGTGGCGCCTCCTCCCGCACGATGGCGAAACTGTCCTCCAGTTCGGGCTTTTCCAGTGCCGCTCGCTGAGAACCGACGCCAATGCCGAGGTTATACCGATCTGCGGCGCGTGCGAGCCGCCGGTTTACCTCGAGGGTGTCTGGATGTCCTCCGGTCATCGCTGCAATGAAGAGGGGGGAGTCGAGTGATGCGCCGAGGAACCGGGTCCTGGTCTCGATCGCATCCATATTGCACTCGGGAAGAGCGTTATGGACCAGCCGCACGTCCCCGAACCCGGCATCGCCGGCCTCAATGGGTTTCTCACAACAGATGACCAGATGATCCCGTTTTCTTGAGGATGTGGCGGTCTCTCCTGTCATGGTATACCCCTTCCGGTTATGGTTGTTCCGCCATGCTCCGCGCCGTCCAGGAACCGGCCGATCATCGAGACATGGAATATATGTGATTCGATGCCAGCATCGGCAAGTGCGAGGAGTTCCGCAATCTTACCTCGCATGCCGCCGGTCACGTCGGTGTTTGCCGATCCGCCGACGTCAAGCGTCTCCGCTACGCTCCGGTCGATGCGCGGGATGACCGACCCATTCTGCAGAACTCCCGCGACATCCGTTGCAAGGCCCACGCGCCTGCTTCCCAGGGAAGCGGCAAGGCGGGTCACCAACTGGTCACCTGACACGATGCAGGATCCCCGGAGACGGTCCATCACCACATCGCCGTGCAGCACGGGCACAATGCCGTGTTCTGTCATCTCGGCAATATGGCGGGTCTCGAACGAGGCCAGACGGCCGTCTTCGGCGAGAGCCATGTCGAACGGGTGGATGCCGATCGCCTCGACGCCTGCGCCCCGCAGGGCATCGACGACCGCAGCGTTCAGGCGCGAGACGGCAGCATGTGTCTGATAGATGCCGGGCACGTTCTCACCGGTGAGGCCGTCGTTGATGCGGTAGCGCCGGGCCTCCGGGTGCCCACATGATCCCGCGCCGTGGACGAGGACGAGTGCAGGGGCTCTCCGCGTGGCGAGCTGGCCTGCAATCTTGTGCAGGCGGGTGTGATCGATAGCGCATTCTCCCGACTTGTCGGTGATCACACTCCCTCCCAGTTTCAGTATCACGGCCTCAGTCATGCTTCTCTTTTCTCGCGCCATCTGTATCTATCGTGGTGATGATTGCTTTTCCTTCGCAGGCCTCGATGGCCCCGGCAACCCGGCTTTTTACGCGCCGGGGACAGAGGGCGATGATGCATCCTCCGCCTCCTGCTCCCGTGATCTTTGCCCCGTAGGCGCCGCTTGCCCTTGCCGCAAGCACGAGTTTACTGCTTGCCGGGTGTCCCACACCGAGGGCTTCCAGGAGGGCGTTGTTCATGTCCATGCACTGCCCCAGGTCCTTTGGGTTGTTGATGTTATGGAGGGCGGCAAGTGTCACGGCTCCGATGGCATCCAGTATCGGATTTGCGATCTCCGGGTGCTTCCTCTGCAAGTCCCCGACCAGTTCTACCATTCTCGCGGTGCTGTGCGGCACGAGCGTATTTCCCACGACGATCTGCAGGCCCTGTGGAGGGAGTCTCCGTTTGGAGTTACCGGTGATGAGCACCATCCCTCCGTTGGTGCAGACATAGGTGTCGGTGGGGCTTGCTCTCCCTTTCTGGACCTTCTTCTCTATGGAGTACGCGATATCAGCGATATCCTCACGGGTGCGCCCGAGATTGAACTCATCGTTGATCGCGCAGAGGGTCGCCACTGTCACCGCAGCTGATGATCCGAGACCGGACGAACTCTGGAGTTGCGAGTTGACGTAGACACTGCCCCGGACACCCATTCGCTTGAAACACTCATCGATATAGGGCGACTTCGGGCGTGTCGGATTCCGGGATTTTCTCACGGTGACAAAGACGCGGGGCTTTATTGCCATCGCTACCCCCGGCTTTCCGTAGACTACTGCATGCTCGCCGAACAGGAAGACCTTGCCCGGCGCGCTCCACGTTGCCAATTACACCACCGCTACCGCTGCATACCCCACTACCTGATCGAAGTCCCCCGTCACATCGCCGCTGGTCGTATACCGCAAGAGTTCCCCTCTCTCTGCACCGAGTGACCGGCAGGTGATGCACATGCTCGCGATCGGGCCGTAGCCGCATACCGTGGCGCCGGTCTCCTGGAGCCGGCGATAAAACTCCGGTATATCCAGTGTTTTGAGTGCATCGATTACGGAGAGGTCCTGTCGGCGGGCTACCTCGTCCGGGACGTAGTGAGAGAAGTCACTTGAGGCGACGATCCGCACATTCTTTCCCGTGTGCTCTATCGCCCGGAGCAGATGCTCCGCAAGGCTCGCCGCCGCCTCATAACTCTGGTCTCCCATTATGATGGGCGCAATCCTCGCTCTTGGGAACCGGTACTTGATGAGAGGCACCTGCACCTCGATAGAGTGCTCGCTTTGGTGTGATGCTTCATCTATATCGATATCCAGCGCGTCGACAAACTCCTTATCGACATCGACGATCCCGAGGGGTGTCTCCCATGGCACGGCAGAGGCACTGGTCATGTACCCCCGGTGGCTCGGACCGATGATGACGAATGTGCCGTCAAAATCAGGTGGTATGGTAGAGAAGGCACAGGCTCCGGTCTCTCCCGAGTAGACGTAGCCTGCGTGGGGAGAGACGATGCCCCGGGCGTTGATCTTCGGGGCCCTGTTCCGGAAGAATGTTTCCAGCAGTTGCTCCAGATGCCTGGGCTCGGCAGGATAGAACATTCCCGCTACACTGCATGGGCGCATATCCATCAAGGTTGAACTCTGTGCCTTCGGATCTTATAACTCTGTCTCAAAGTCTTCGGGAGTGAGCGATGTGGTCACACCGCGCAGGCGGAGCAGTTCCTTTGCCAGAAGGAAGTAGATCACCGAGAGGGCTTTTCTGCCCTTGTTGTTGGTGGGGATGACCATATCGACGTACTTTGTCATGTTATTGGTGTCGCAGAGAGCGACGATCGGGATACCCGTCTGAACCGCCTCGTTGATCGCCTGTGCATCACCGATGGGATCGGTCACTACGATCACGTCCGGCTCGATGTACTTGTTCAGGCGCTGGTTGGTGAGCATCCCCGGGATGAAGCGGCCGATGACCGCCATGCCGCCGATGGCATCGGCAAACTTCTTGGCCGGATACTGGCCATACTGCCGGGAGGTGACGACCAGGATCTTTGCAGGTTCATACTGCGAAAGGAACTTCGCGGCAATCTTAACCCGATCGTCGGTTGCCTGGATGTCCAGGATGTACAGTCCATCCCCACGGACGCGGTAGATGAACTTCATCATATCTTTGCTCTTCTGCTGGGTGCCGATGTGCACGCCTGCTGCCAGATACTCTTCCACAGGTACCAGCGGCTCTTTCAGCTCGATTTCCAGTTCATTTCCTGTCAAGTTAGATCAGCTCCTCTATGCGAATCAGTTCATTAAGTTTGGCTATTCGTTCCCCGCCGACCACGCCGGTCTTGAGGAAGATGCATTCAAATGCGGTGGCGAGATGCGCGATCGTCGCATCGGTGGTCTCCCCGGACCGGTGGCTCATGACCGTCTCCATGCCGCTCTCCTGAGCGAGGTGTATCGCCTCGAAGGTATCGGTGAGGGTTCCGATCTGGTTTGGTTTGATAAGAACGCAGTTTGCCGCGCAGGTCTCGATGCCCTTCGTGATCCGTTCGACGTTGGTCACGAAGAGGTCGTCTCCGCAGATCAGGCAGTGGTCCCTGACCTGGTCGGTCAGGTCGGCGAATGCGTCGAAGTCCTCCTCGAAGAGGGGGTCCTCGATGTAGATGAGGTTGTAGCGATCGACCAGATCCGCCATGTAGGCTATCTGGTCTTCGCGGGTCCGCTCGGCATCCTTGTAGCGATAACGCTCGCCGTCCCAGAGTTCGCTTGCCGCAACGTCGATCCCCATGCGGATCTCGACGTTCGTCTCGTCGGAGACGGTGGCGATCGCTTCGCTGATGATCTCGAATGCCTCGGTATCGGGTATGGCAGGCGCCCAGGCACCTTCATCCCCTTTACCGGAGAGTTTGCCCCGCTTCTGCAGGATCTTCTTCACAGTCCCGTGAACGGCAGCGTTCACGAAGACGCCCTCCGTTGCGCCGGAGGCCCCGGTGGGAACCACCAGGAACTCCTGGATGGACGTGGCGTTCGGGGCATGCGCGCCTCCGCCAATGATGTTCCCGAGAGGGAGAGGCGTCTCACCGGCAAATGCGCCGCCCAGGTACCGGAAGAGTTCAATGTCGAGAGATGATGCAGCCGCCTTTGCACATGCAAGTGAGAGTGCTACTGCGACGTTTGCACCGATTGAACTGAAGTCTGGTGTTCCATCGATCTCCCGCAGCAGTGCGTCGAATGTGATCTGATCGCGAGTGTCCTCGCCGATGAGTGATGGAATCAGGTTTTTCCGTGCATCCTCGATAGCTTCTCGTGTCGGCCGCACCTTTGCTTCATAGGTCCCGGTGCTGGCGCCGCTCGGTGCCGCAGACCGGCCAAAGCCGCAGTCCGTGTAGACTTCAGCCTCGACAGTCTCATTTCCGCGGCTATCCAGGATTGTCCTTAAGATAATCTGTTCGATGGTCGTCATCAGATCACTACTTTCTCTTCACCGTTATAGGGATCACGTCTCGATCGTACTCTTCAAGTGCGATCTCGAGCGGCTCTGTCTTCGGTGTTTTAACCAAAACAGGTGCACCCATCGATATCTGCAGAGCACGAGCCCCTATAATCCGTGCTCGTTCATATCGGGTATACGATTCCATCGTGTAGCCTCAAAATCATTCATGATAAAATGGGGTCGCTGAGATTTGAACTCAGGTCACAGCATCCCGAACGCCATAGGATGGCCAGGCTACCCCACGACCCCTCATTGGTACGGATTCAGGTCCTCCACTACTTCCTTATGCGTCAGCAGCATCCGCCTGCAACAGTAGCGTTCCAGGCCGAGATCGTCGAGGATCCGTTTTGGATCCTCGCCTGCATCTCGCCGCTCCACGAACTCCTTCCAGGCTGGAGAGACGACCTTACCGCATGTAAAACATCGTACGGGTATCATAATAATGGTCCTGCATCCTTTATATCTCTTTTGCCTTACCGGTAGGACTTCTGGTACCTTGCCCGTGCACCTGGACCGTGCGGCTTCTTGGACTCCTTCTGCCGCGAGTCATTTACGAGCAGCGTCCGGTCGTACGCGAGGAATATGTCCTTAATCTGCGGATCGTTGTGCCACTCCACAATGCCGCGCGCAAGCGCCGTCCGGACTGCCTCGGCCTGGCCTACTGAGCCGCCGCCCGATACATCGATCGCCGCATCGACGCCGTCGAGTGCGTTCGGGGCCAGCAGCAGCGGCTCGGCGATCTTCGTGCGAGTCAACTCGGTCCCGTAGATCTCCAGGGGCACGGAGTTGATACGGACGCGGCCATTGCCGGGTTTCAGGGTTGCCCGGGCGATCGCCGTCTTTCTCTTACCGCTTGTATTGATGATCTTTGCCATTCCATCACCCTCTTACTTAGTATTTTGCTCCGAGGTTGGTGCTTATTGCCCCGATGGTTATATACCTCGGGCTGCTCAGCCGGTCGATATGGGCCTCGCCCAATGATTCCGTCTCCGCCCCGGAGAACTGCACCGGAACGCCGACATAGGTCTTGATCCGTTTGAATGCGGCGATGCCGCGTTCGCGCTTGTACGGCAGCATGCCGCGGATGGTGCGCTTGACGATATGATCGGGCCTGCGCGGGAAGAACGGGCCGCCCTCACGGGATCCCCGGGTGCGCTTTGTGTAGTAGGCCGCGAGCACATGTGCCCGGTTTCCGGAGACGATTGCCTTCTCGACGTTCACGATGGCAATCTCTTCGCCGGCGAGCGCGCGCTGCGCGACGATGCTGGCCATTCTTCCGAGCAGTAATCCGTCTGCATCGATAACTGTAACCATTCGTCTCACCTGAGGATCCGTACTCTGCTCCCCTTCGGGTTGTCCCGAACGAGGTCCTCGATGGTCATACACGTCCCGTTGGCGCCGTTGATCTTGCTCATTGCAGCCTCGGAGAAGTCAAGCGCGGCGACCTTCACCGACAGGTTGAGCGCGCCGCTGCCGAGCACCTTGCCCGGCACCAGGATCGTCTCGCCTTCATTCGCGTACCGGTCGATCTTGCTGAGGTTCACCTCGGCGTAGTTCTTCCGGGGTGCATCCAGCCTCTTTGCAATCTCACGCCAGATGTTCGCCTCATGCACGCGTGACGCATCTTTCAGCGTCACGATAAGGGCGGTCAGCCGGGGGTTTGATTTACTCTCGGTTATCTTCTTCATTCAGTCCCCTCTCCCGTTATATCGTTCATCACGTCTACCAGGTCGTCTGATGATTTCTGGATATACTGTAGCGCTCTCTCGATGATCTCCCGGACGGGCATCGATCCGTCGCCTTCCACCACAAAGATGAATCGGTTTGCGTCAACACCGATATGGATGGCCGCTTCAGTGCCGATGCCGCCGGCAACGCATGCCCGCTCGCAGAGCCTGCAGAGAGAACAAAACTCCTGCCGCCCTCCGATGACCCGTACTTTTCCCTGCCCGGTCTCGAGCACATTGCGCGGGCACTCGTCGACGCACATGCCGCACCCGTCACACCTCTCATCGATGGTGATCTGCGGATAGTTCTTGTACCCGCAGGCGGTCGTCGCCTGCCACTTGGCATGCTCCTTTCCGGTGCTGACGATGGCGTATGCTTCAAGCACGACCTTCTGCTCCTGGCCGAGGCTGATGATGGGGATCTTCTCCTCTGCCGGTGCGGCATCGGGGTCCTGGGGTATCAGGTCGCTTGAGTAGACCATCTTCGGCCCCTCGACGGAGAGGGTGTAGGTGGCGGTGCAGACCGGACAACCGACGCCTTCGCAGGTGCACTCAGCACGCGGCGCGTAGCGTTTCAGGTCGGTCCGGAGGGGTATGAGCCCCAGCCGGTGCGTCAGCATCTCATCGAAGAGGACGCTTGTGTTATCGTAGATGCGGACATCTTCGATGGCGAGCGTCGGCACTTCGCTGATCATCGCCCGCCGAAGCATATTGGCGAACGATGTGGAAATGCCGCTTATGGTGAATTTGGCGACTCTCTCATCCAGTCGAGAAAACGCAATCTCCATCACACTCTCCTTCCTCTCCGGCCGCCCTTACCGCGGATGCTGTCGTGGGGCACCGGAGTGACGTCTTCGATGCGGCCGATCCTCATCCCTGCACGAGCAAGGGCGCGGATCGCTGCCTGGGCTCCGGGACCGGGGCTTCGCTGTTTGCCCCGGCCGGGTGCGCGCACCTTCACGTGGACGCCGGTGATCCCCTTGTCGCGCGCGTTCTGTGCGACCTGGATCGCCATCTGCATCGCCGCGTAAGGCGAGCTCTCGTTCCGGTCCTGCTTCACGACCATGCCACCGCTGCTCTTGGTGACCGTCTCGGCGCCGGAGAGGTCGGTGATGGTGATGATGGTGTTATTGAAGGAGGCAAAGATGTGTGCAATGCCCCATTTCTCTTCTGCCATGATATTACCTCATTCCTGTGCGGGCGATGCGGCTTCTCTCGGGGTGAACATCGTTCGTGAACGGGGAGGGGCCGTAATAACTAATCTCCTGCTCTTCGACTCTTGCGACCCGGTAGCTCGGCACGGTCACCCGGCGACCGGAGATCGCAATGTGGCCGTGGGTGATGAACTGGCGGGCCTGTTTCGGGGAACGTGCGAGGCCTTTCCTGAGGACCAGCGTCTGGAGGCGGCGGTCGAGTTGCTGCTCGACCTTCAGCGCGAGGATAGCTCCGAGATCGGCGCCCTCACCGACGAGACCGTAGCGGTACAGGTGGTTGGTGAGCTGATCGGTCTTCCTCTGGTATTCATCCTGGTTGAGGCCTCCCGACCGCAGTGCCACCAGTTCACGGGCGGCAGCCCGGTATTTTCGCAGCACGCTCTGGGCCTTCCAGAGTTCGCGCTTGTTCCGGAGCCCGTAATCGATGAGGAGCCGTTTTTCGTCTTCAAGTCTTGTCTTCTCGAACCGCCGCTTGGGCGTCGCATACTGCTTGTAGTTCTTTCCGGGATATCCCATGCAATCACCGCGTTAGTCTTTCTTTCTCTTGACGCCGACCGTTGTGCCCGTCCTTCCGGTGGACTTGGTGCGCTGGCCGCGGACCTTCTGTCCTGTCTCGTGCCTGATGCCGCGGTAGCTGCGCATCTTGCGCATACGGTTGACATCGTCATCATTCATCATGGTGAGGTCGGGCCCGAGGAGGTGGCGGACCTCTCCAGTATAGACGTCTTTTTGGCGGTTTACCATCCAGTCAGGCACCTGCTCGGTGTAGGTCTCGACGGCGTTTGCGATCCGCTCGACCGATCCGTCGTCCAGCTTGCCGAGCACGGCATGAGGATCCACACCGGCAAGGGCGGTGATGGTGCGTGATGTGTGCGGACCAATGCCCTTGATGCCGGTCAGTGCGATGTGCACTGCCTTGGTGCCGTCGAGATCAGTGTTTCTGACTCGAACAAAGTACTTTATCTCTTCTTCATCCATGTGATCGCCTCATCATCGACGTTGTCGGTGAAAGCGCTGAGGGAGGGATTTGAACCCTCGAGTCCCAGGGGGACACAGGTTTAGCAAACCTGCGCCATACCAGGCTTGGCTACCTCAACATAGAACTTTCGCATCTCTCGACACTCGCAGCACGCAACGTACTGCTCCAGACACAGCATTCTATGACTTGTGCTTATCAGTTTTGGTGAGACGTCCTAATAAAATTTGTGGTGTTTCAGGGAGACCGGGCGGCCCGGCAAACCCCGCTCCCGATCAGCGCCGATGCGACGATAGGCAGCGCAATCGTGGCATCGCAGAAGCACTGGACGCGTGGTGACTCGGGCGCCTCCTTGCCCCAGCTGATCGCCTCCTCAAAGGTGCATCCCGAGAGTCCGCCCCAGTGGGGCGCATCGGTGGTGTACTGGATGGCGTAGGCGTGCCCGCCGAGGTGCTGTTCGTGGATCGAGGCGATGACCTGGGTCTGCTGGATGAAGTTCTTCGGCACGCCGCCGCCGACGTAGATGACGCCGGTCTTCTGCGACTCCTCTACCCTGCGCGTGATCTCATCGGTATCGGCGAGCTGGTCGATATCGACGTCTATCCCGCGCCGGCGCGCCATCACGAGGCCGATGCCGATGGATGAGTCGCCGAGGGCGGGAATGAAGATCGGGACGTCATACTCGGCACAGGTGGCGATAAGCGACCGTCCTTCAGGCTTCTGCTCGTGGAGCCAGTTCCCGAGGCGCCGGATGAACTCCCGGGATGAACCCCGGAACGGTGCGATCTCGTCGGCAAATCGTGCGATCTCTGCGTCGATGCTCCGGAACTCCTCCTCGTATGCGAAGACATCGTATATGCGGTCAATCCCTTCCTCGAAGAGCGCTGCGTCGTCTGCGTGGTGGTGGCCGAGATAGTGCCGCACACCAAGATGCTCGCAGGTGTCGTGGAATATGTTTGCACCCGTGGAGACGAGGACGTCGATGTAACGGTGCCTGACAAGTTCGATGAGTATGTTCTGCATGCCTGCCGGGATCATCGCGCCTGAAAGCCCCATGAATATCGTGCAGTCCGGATCCCTGATCATCCTGGTCCAGACGCCGAGCGACTCCCCGAGTTTTCTCCCCTGGAAGCCGGTCCTGCTCATGGACTCAAGGAGTGCCGTTACATCCCTGTTCGGTTTGACTGGCTGCGTTGGTTTCATGGAAAAATCCTGATATCCGTTTCTGGTTGCGGAGCCTTAATGCTTGGTGCCGGGGCGGGGCAGAATGTCCCTGATACGGAGACGCAAGCGGAAAAACCCCTTCCGCGAACTCCCGCGCGAGGCCGCATCGCCGTCTCCACACCCCTGCCTCACGCGAAGGCGCGAAGTTCGCGAAGGGTTCGGGTTGGGAGGAGATACACGGACTTCGCGGGTAGTGCTCCAGCAGAGAACTGATAATCGATCTCAGTGGATCCGACCGAAAATTTCCGTTATCGTGCTCTGGTAAAGCCCACCCAATTCCGGCTGTCGTTCATCCCTGATGTTATTGGTGCCGGACCCGGCCTGTCCCTGAGTTCGACCTTTTCTCGC
>DANY01000018.1:6533-34054 GCA_002501655.1 Methanoculleus sp. UBA303 | reverse complement strand
CAGGTCGATGCGCTCAACCTCGACCCGATCGCGAAGCCGCCCTACGGCACGACGCGGCGGATCCAGCGGGGGTTATACCGGAGTGCTCTGGACACCCTGATCAACGCCGACGTCAACGGCGCTCTGAACCATTTGCGAAAGGTAGCCGGTGATTCCGTGGTGCCACGGATAATCGGTAGGGGCCGCGTCAACCGGCCCGTGCGAATAAGGACAACCTATGAACCGTCAACCTTCGCACAGATGAAAGTGCAGCCCTGTGCCCCGCAAGGAGCCACGGCAGCAAACCCCCTCCGATAGGTGGGGGTAGTTGACTGTGCTCTTCGCCTCTGTAATACCAGAAGATCCGGGGATGATCCTTAATACAATAATTGAACCGCCCGGTTCAACGCTGCCTCAGAGCAGCACCGTGAGGGCGAGGCAGGCCACGACGGGGATGACAAGGTTGTCGTCCACGGGGCTCACCAGTTCGGCGACTGCCGTCACCGCGACCGTCACGAGGGCAGCCAGCGGCGGGATGAGGAGACAGAGGGCGGCTGCCGTCACCGCGACCCCGGCGAGCGTTCCTTCGAGGGATTTGTGGTTGTAGATCCGGGTCCTCCCGAACCGGACACCGGCGAGGGTGGTGACGCTGTCGAGGAGCGAGAGCACCACAAGCCCGATGAAGGCGATCTCTTTTGGGAAGAAGACAAGGCAGAAAAGGGCTCCGAGCGCGAAGAAGAGCGCTCCCCGGCCGGGTGCGGCGTCACGCCGCTCGAGGTTTGCGATGACCGCCGAGACGACCGGGATGGTGTAGCCCCGGGAGACAGCGTCGGAGAGGATGAATCCCACAAAGAGAGCGAGCATGAGGACGGAGAGGGAGAGGTCGCGGTCGAAGAGGAGGATAAACGCCGCGATCCCGAGGCCGAAGAGGAGGTGGACGACCTGCCGGAGCGACTCGTTCATTGCACCTGAGGTTGGTGCCAAACCGGTTAAACCCTCTGCAGGCGGAGCCGGGGAAGAGCGGATACAGATCACGCCGGTTAAGTAGCCCGGGAACCCACGTTTTCCCCGAGAGTTGATAGATGGAGCCTTCAACCTACACCGGCGAGAACGCTGCCGGGTCCAGGGATATGGATGCTGTCGCACGATTCTATGTTAAATGCGTGCTCTGGCTCGGGGTACATGACTCGACCTTTGTGGACGCTTACTTCGGTCCGTCGGCGGTGCGTGAGGAGGCACTCACGGTCACGGTCACGCCGGACCGTATCGCCGGGTACGCCGGCGACCTCCTCGCCACCCTGGACCGGATCGACCTCGACCGGCTGGAGGGCGCCGGGCGCACACGCCACGCCTACCTCCGGGGCATGGTCCGGGCGCTCGGGCCCGCGCCGGTATCTTCTCGGGGATGAGCCTCAGCTTCGACGCTGAGGCGGAGGCGCTCTTCGGGGTTTCGGCGCCTGATGATGACCCGGTCTGGTACGAGGAACTGCACGCGGCGCTCGACGCCAATCTCCCGGGGAGCGGCGATCTTCCCGGGCGCTACCGGGCGTTCGTGGAATCGTTCGCTGTGCCATCCGACCGGCTGGATCGGGTCTTTGCAGCCGCATTTGCCGAGAGCCACCGCCGGATCGCGGAGCACCTGCTGCTCCCGGCGGGAGAGGGGATCGAGGTCGGGTATGTCACGGGGGAACCATGGGAGGTCTGTAACCGCTACCTCGGGAGTGGGGCGAGCCTCATCGAGGTGAGCACCGACCGGCCGGTTACCATCGACCGGGCCCTCCTCTACGCCTGCCACGAGGGCTACCCCGGCCACCACACGATGTGGGCGATCCGGGAGGCCTCTGGTCCGGGGCCGGGGCTGGATCGAGCACTCGGTCGTCCCGCTCGCGTCGCCGCTCGCGACGGCCGGGGAAGGTGCCGCCCGCCTCGGCATCGAGATCGCCTTCCCCCGGCCTGACCGGGTGCGGTTCGCAGAAGAGGTCCTCTTCCCGTTGGCCGGACTCGATCCCGCGGGGGCCGCTCTCCTTGATACCATCAGCACCGCGGCCACGGACCTGCTCTTCTCGGGGAACATCCGGGTGGCGCGGGAGTACATCAACGGTGCGATATCCCGGGAGGACGCATACGCCCGACTCCGGGACGTCCTGCTCCTCGCTCCGGAGACGGCGGAGACCCACCTCCGGTTCATCGAGGAGTTCCGGGCCTACCCGGTGGCCTTAAGCGAAGGATACCGCCTCGTCCGGGACTACGTCGGGGCCGACGGAGGGGGCCCGGCGCAGCTGTGGGGACGCTTCGCCCGGATTCTCACGGAGCCCGTGCTGCCTGGCGACCTCATCGTGTGCGGCACTTCCGGATGAATGTCCGGGCCTCTTCGTCGGTGATCGCGTAGGTTGCCTGGGCCTCGAGCGCGACTACCCGGAGGACCACCGCGACGTCGTCGAGGCGGCGCTTGTGGTCCCCGCGGACGTGCTTTCTCACCTCACGGAGAGTTTCGAGCGCGGTCCCGACGTTTGCAATCGTGCATAATGCACTCTCCCGGGTGCCGCTCTCGACGGCGGGGAGGGTGCGGGGCGGCGGCCGGGTGTCAGGAACAGGAGCCATTGGTACCTATCCTCACGCTGCATAACCATGAACCTGCTGGAACCCTTCCTGCCAACGTATTTATCCGGAAACCCCAAATCTGAACTGAGTATCTCCCACCCGGGAGTTCGACCCATGACTGCGGACCATACAACCAATACCCCCGAGTCGGATTGGTGGAGATCCATCCATCAAAACCCCTACCTCACCGGCCTGATAAAGTTCGTCCTCCCGCTTGCCGTCATTCCGGCTGTCTTTGCGGCGCTCTACCTGACCGAGCCCTACCAGCAGTTTCTCATTCTCTCCGGGCTGATCGTCGCTTACTTCGTTCCTCCGGCCGGGAAAGAGACGATCATCCCCATCGCGATCCTGATGGGCTACCCCTGGTGGCTCGTCACGCTTGTGATCTTTCTTCTCGACGTGGCCGTCTCGCTCTTCGTCGTCTGGAACTTCGACCTGGCGCTGAAGATCCCGCTCGTCGGCCGGCTGCTCGAGAGCGGGATGGCGATGGGCCGGAACTACACCGAGACCCAGCCCTGGCTCAGGCGGTTTTCGACGGTCGGGCTCATCCTCTTCATCTTCTTCCCGCTCCAGGGAACAGGGGCGATGAACGGGTCGATCCTCGGCCGGCTGCTCGGGCTGGAGAAGTCCCGGGTCTTTTCGTGTGTCTGCGTCGGGTCGCTTGCCTCCTGCCTCGTCATCGCGCTTGGCGCCGACGTGCTCCTGGATGTCTACCAGCGGGATCCGGCGCTCGGTATCGGTCTTCTGGCCGCGATCGTCGTCGCCGTCCTGGCCGGGGTCGTGGGATGGCGGATACGGAAGAAGAGGCTCCGGGGCCGGGCGCCCCGGTGAGGACACCCCTGCGGCTGCTCTCTTTGTTTCCGGCGGGCGGGCTCTCTTCCCGGCGTTAATTTCGCAGTTCTTAAATCTCTCGCCCTCCTTTTCTCCCTGAAGAGGGATGTGATGAGTTCTCTGCCGTACCCGTGGATCGTTGCTGCCGTAGCGGTGCTGGTCGCCGCCGGCGCCGGGTTTGCGATGCTGAACCAGCCGGCGGCGGTGCCGGCCGACGAGAGCGCTGCCGATGCGGCGGCGGTCCTGCTCCGGTTGCAGTCCGGGATCACCGCGGCGCTCGAGACGCTTGACGGCCGCTTGAGCCACGCGGCTTCAGAGATCGGGCGTACAGGTCTCAACGATGCCGCCGCACGCGGGATCCTCTTAAACCTGAGCGGCACCGACCCTGCGATCGTCGACTGCACGGTCTCCGACGCGGGAGGCACGCTCATCGCCGCCGAACCGGCGGCGTATCACGGAGCCGAGGGCGCGGATCTCCGGGACCAGCCCAACGTCCGGCACATCCTGGCATCGAAGCGGCCGATCATGAGCGAGGTGATCACGGTCGCGGAAGGGTTCCC
The DNA here is from genome assembly GCA_002501655.1 of Methanoculleus sp. UBA303. Classification (GTDB taxonomy): domain Archaea; phylum Halobacteriota; class Methanomicrobia; order Methanomicrobiales; family Methanoculleaceae; genus Methanoculleus. The sequence continues at coordinate 30,083 of DANY01000018.1, read as the reverse complement.
GGCGGCAGTGATCAGCACGCCGGTCTTTACGAACGAGAGTCGGTTTGCCGGGTTTGCCTCCGTTGTCTTCCGGCCGGAGGTTCTGATCGCCGGCGTCGCCGGCCCGGCGATAAACGGCACTCCCTTCCAGGTGATGGTCGTCCAGACGGACGGGCGTATACTTTATGATACCGACCCGGCCCAGGTCGGGCGGATGACGTTTGAGGGCCCGCTCTACGCGGACTACCCGGACCTGCTTGATGCTGCCCACCGGGTCGCCGCCGGGCGCTATGGGACCGCGACCTACGGGTTTGCGGTCGATGGAGAGACGGTGAAAAAGGAGATCGCCTGGACGACGGCCGGGCTCCACGGGGCTGAGTGGCGGGTGGCGGTGATCCGGGAGGTGGGGTGAAGGGAAGACGAGATCCGGGGGTCACCCCCGTTTCCCGTCATATTGCCGGCTTTCCGTCTCCGCCCCTCACCCCGCCGCCTGAGCGCTCTCCCACAGCCCCAGTCGGTTCCCCTCCGTATCCTCGCAGATGGCAAAGTAGCCCCGCCCGGGCACCGCCCTCTTTTTGACCACAACCCTGCCCCCGGCCCGCTCCACCCGGGCCGCGTACTCATCGATCGAAGGGACGCCGATGAAGACTGTTATCGGCTCGCCGGGGTGGACCCGCGGGAGTATCTCACCGCCGATCCCGCCCGTCGCGAGCTCAAAGGCACCCTCCATCCCCGGGAACGGCTCCGCCATCCAGGCAAAGACCTCCTCGTAGAACGCCCGCGCCCGCCCGGTCTCGCCCGCGGGGATGTTGAACCAGACTATCGTCGCCATGCACCCCGGTGGTGGCCGCGGCGCATAACTGTTTTCCCTGCTCCCGGCTGAAGATATTTATAGCCCGGCAGGGATAGGGTGGCTCATGACGGCACTGGGCAGACGCATGTTCGGGAAGACCGGCAGGGAGGTCACCCCTGTGGGGCTCGGGGGAGAGGGGGTTCTCAGGACGTACGGGCGGCACGCGGAGGCAAACGCCGTCATCATGGAGGCGCTCAATCAGGGGATCACCTACTTCGACTCGGCAAAGGTCTACGCGGGGAGCGAGGACTACTACGGCGAGGTCTGGGTGAGTCATCCCGACCTCCGGGCGCCCGTATTCCAGGCCAGCAAGTCAGCGAGCCGGCTCCACGCGGACGCCGAGATGGACCTCCAGGAGAGCCTCCAGAGGATGGGGATCGAGACCCTCGACCTCTGGCAGGTCCACGACGTCCGGACCTTTCCCGACATCCGGGAGATCGAGGGGCCGAGCGGCGCCCTCGCAGCGTTCATCGAGGCGAAGGAGATGGGCATCGTCAGGCATATCGGTGTGACCGGGCACCACGACCCGGACGTCCTCTCGCACGCTGTGGAGAACTGGCCGGTCGATGCCGTCATGATGCCCGCGAACCCGGTGGAAGGCGCGCTCGGGGGGTTCCTCTCCTCGACGCTCGCAACCGCGAGGGAGCAGGGGGTCGCGGTCATCGGGATGAAGGTGCTCGGCGGGGCGAACTACCTCGTCCCCGATGCGGGGGTGACGCCGGAGACCCTCGTCCGGTACGCCCTCGCCCAGGATATCTCCGTTGCGATCGTCGGCTGCTCGACGCCCGCGGAGGTGCAGGCGCTCGCCGCCGCCGGCCGGAGCGGGCCGCTCACCGAATCCGAGGCGGAGGCGCTCGTCGAGGCGTTCCGCCCCTACGCCCGCGAGCTCGCGTACTACCGGGGGCCCCTGTAAGGCGCTCCCCTGTTACCGATATATGCTGACGGCGCCAACATACAGGGACACGGCGGCACCAGAACCGACGATGTGCCGCAGAGAGAGGAACCTCAATGACAACCAGGGAACCGAACCGGTTCTGCACCCTCCGGAACCGCATCGCCGCATCGCCCGACGCCATCCTCGTGCTGGTCGTGCTCGTCATCTTCATGGACATGATGATCTACGGCCTCCTCATCCCGGTCTTCCCCGAGTACGCCCCCCGGCTCGGGGTGGACGAATCGGTCATCGGGGTCGTCTTCGGGATCTACGCCGCCATGCTCCTCCTCTTCTCCATACCGATGGGCCTCCTCTCCGACCGGGTGGGGCGCCGGCCCCTCATCGTCACCGGGATGCTCCTCCTTGCTCTCGCGACGGCCCTCTTCGGCTTCTCGACCACGGTCACGCACCTGATCATCGCCCGGATGGTCCAGGGAATATCGGCCGCGGCCACCTGGTCCGCGGGGCTTGCGCTCCTCGCCGATACCTGTGACCCCGCCAGGCTCGGGGAGAGGATGGGGATATCGCTTTCTGCAGTCGGGCTCGGGACGGTCCTCGGGCCGGTCGTCGGGGGGCTGCTCTTCGAGTACCTGGGCTACACCGCGACCTTTCTCATCCCGGCGGTGCTGGTGGCCTCCGTCGGCCTTCTCGTCCTCGCCGTCCCGGTGCGCACCTGCAAGCAGGAGGACGGTCGGGGACGGTCGGAGATGCTGCCCCGGGGGAGTCTCTTCCCGCTCGCCGCCTGTGCGGCGGCGGTCGTCGCTGTCTCCGGGACCTACGGCGTCGTGGACCCCTACCTCCCGGTCTACCTGCACGCCGCCTTCGCGGCCTCCCCGGCGACTATTGGCCTCGTCTTTGCGGTGCTGGCGGTCGCCGCCGCCGTTGCCCAGCCGGCCGCAGGAAGGATCTACGACCGGCGCGGGGGCAGCCGCTCCCTCATCGGCGGCGGGCTCCTCCTCTCGGGGGTTGCGATCGTCGCGGCCATGCAGGCGCCGACCCTTGTGCTCGTCGCCGTCGCCGTCTTCGCCCTGGGGGTCACGCTGAGCTGCGCCCTGGTGCCGGTGATGCCGATCATGGCCGGCATCTACCGCGACCAGGGCTCACAGGGCGCCGCCTACGGCATGTACAACACATTCTTCTCCGTAGGGCTCTCGGTCGGGCCGTTCGCAGGAGCCGTCCTTGCGGGCCGGTGGGCGCTGCCGACGATATTCCTGCTGCAAGCAGCGGCCCTCGCGGTTGTGGGGGTGCTCGGCTGGCCTGTCATCGGGAGGCTTGGGTGGCGGTGACGACCCCCCGTGTGCGGAAAATTTTTTCGTTCACCCGGTGCTATAGAGCACCGCGCTTCTCCAGATTGTTGCAAAGATGATATCATGTCGTTAGAATTCTGCCGTCGCCACACCCCCGAACTGCTGATCGTCTTCTTCGGCCTCATCTTCCTGGTCGCTGTATCCGGGACCGTCGGCGGGGAGGCAGGGTCGTTCCTCGCCGCCGCGCTCGATGTGGCGCTCTTTGTCGTCCTCGCGATGCTCGTTTACCTGGCGGAAGACCGGCACCGGGCGTTCCGGTGGGCTGCCGGTATCTGGCTCCTTGTCCTCATCGGGGGGCTTGCGGCCGCCGCGGCGGGATTCGGACTCCTATCAATCCTGCCTCCGGAAGCACTCGACGCTGAGCAGTTCGACCCGGAGACGGTCGACCTTGCCCTGGCTGCGGAGATGGCCCTCCTCCTCCTCGGTGTTCTTGTAGCCGGGCTTGCAAGCCTCATCGGGTTCTCCCGCAAATTCCGGGTGTGGCTCGCCCGCTACCTCCCGTTCGACCCGGACTCGTTCCTCCATACCGTTGCGCTCGTGGTCATCCTTGCCATGATCCTCATACCCCCGGTGCCGCTCCTGGTGACGGGGGGTCCGCCCTTCCTCTCGCCGCCGTTCCTCGACCTCCTGCTCGCGTCCGGGGACCTCCTCGCGGACACGGTCACGCTGAACGCCTACACCCTCTTCTGGACGATTGTCGGCTCGTTCTTCATCGCCGGGGCATGTGTCCGGCGGACGCCTCATGAGACCCTGCTGCGCCTCGGGCTCGTCCGCCCGACGGGAAGGGGGGTTCTTCTCGCCGTTGCTGCGGCTCTCGCGCTCGTCGCGGTATTCCACGTCATCGATCCGGTGCTCGCCGCGCTGGTGGGCTACCTCGGCCTCCCTGTCACCGATACTGAGGCCGTCAACCTGCTCTTTGCAGGATCGCTCACGCTCCCGGGGATCATCGTGGCGTCCGTCGCGGCGGGTTTCGGCGAGGAAGTGAGCATCCGCGGCCTGCTCCAGCCCCGGTTCGGCATCCTCCTCCCGGCGCTCCTCTTTGCATCGCTCCACGCGTTCCAGTACAGCTGGGACGGCCTCATATCGGTCTTCCTTGCGGGACTCGTCTTCGCCTACATCCGGAGGTACTCGAACACCACGACGTCGGCGATCACGCATACCGTCTACGATCTCGTGCTCTTCGCCATGCTCATGGTCGGGGTATCGTTCTGAGGCGGGTGGGACGAGCGCTCTCACCTGCCGGAGCAAGGAGGCCCCCTGCGCAAGCGGGGGAGGAATTGCCCCCCGGAGGGGTACTACATGTTCACCCCGCACGGCACAGTTTCAGGGTCGGGCATTCCAGAGGCCGCGAGTTTGCAGGTGTTCCCGGGAGACTACCAGTGGAGAGGGTCCGAACGTGCGATCGCCGGTGGAGGTCGGGGCGGAGGGCCCAGTAGGTGCCCCGCCCCGCTCAAGGTCAGTGCTTCCGGTAGACCTTCGACCGGTGACTGACAGAAAACCGGGTTTCAAGGGGCGCAAGCAAGCCCCGGGCTTGAGCCGTGGGGAGAATTGCGCCCCTTGGTCCGTTCACGAATCCCCCCGCACGGCATATCGTATTGGTTGCTGAGCCAAAACCCCTCTATTGGTTCAAGCAATGCGACACGTCACCCGTTACCGTGCATACCCCTCTCACCCCGTTGAACAGCGGCTGTTCACCGGGTTTGCGAGATGCACCTTTGTACGGAACCACTGTCTCGACAACAACGTCTTTCGGGACTCTCTTTTACCGGAACTCAAGAAACAGCACCCGGAACTGAAAGAGGTGCAGAGCCATGTTCTGCAGAAAGTGGTCCACCGGATCGTCTCCAGCCTCCGAGCCCTGAGAGCGATGAAAGCGAAGGGGAGAAAGGTCGGCAAGCTCCGGAAGAAGTGGGTTCACTCGATGGAATTTGATTCGACCGGGTTCAAGCTCACGGGCAACCGCCTCCGGTTGAGCAAGATCGGAGAGCTGCGGATCGAACTCAGCCGCCCGGTGCCCGGACGGATCAAACAGATCGTGATCAAGCACACGCCTGCTCACAAATGGTTCGTGGCGATCATCTCCGAGACCCCGGACACGCCCAAACCGACGACCGGTACCCGGGCAGTCGGGATCGACCTGAACCTGGAGAACTTCTCCACCGATACTGATGGAGTGGTCTTCGAGCACCCGCACAACGTCAGGAAGTCTGCGAAGCGGCTCCGGCGTGCTCAGCGGAGGATGTCGAAGAAGGTGCTCGGGAGCAGGAACCGCCGCAAGCAGCGGGTCAGGGTTGCCCGGATCCACGAGCAGGTCGAGAACCGGAGGAACGACTTCCTGCACAAGTGGAGCCGATACTATGTTGATCGATACGATCACATCGCCCTGGAACACCTGAACATCAGGCCGATGGTTGAGTCGCTGGACGCGAAACTCCGCGGCAGATCCAGATCTATTCTCGATGCCGCGTGGTACAAGGCCCGGGAGTTCATACGCTACAAAGCTGCGAATGCTGGTACGTATGTGCATCTGGTCGATCCGGCCTACACGACCCAGGACTGTTTCCTCTGCGGGCACCGCGAAAAGAAGGATCTCGCGCAGCGAACCCATTCCTGCCCGGTCTGCGGCTACACTGTCCTGCGAGATCTGAACGCCGCACAAAACATCCTCAAACGAGCAGCCGTAGGGTGGGGCACACCCGAATCTACGCTTGTGGAGATCAGAACCACTACACCACCAATCCTGGTGGTGCAAGTTCCGGTCAACGAAGCAAGAATCTCCAGGCTTTAGCCCGGGAGAGTGTCAATTCCACTACAATAATCAGAAGCATATCGTCATAGATGTTCAAAATAACACGATATCTCCCGACCCGGAGCGAATAAAAGGTGTTCCGACCTCCCCCTTTCAATTTCTTCACGTGCCGGGCGGGGTCTGGCTCCTGAGCGAGGGTCTCCACCTCGTCAAGGATCCGGGTTCCGACACTCGCCGGCATCTTCGTGAGGTTCCGCACCACCGCCGATGTGAGTTTTACTGTGTACGCCATACCGCCTGCAGTTCAGCGCGTGCCTCTTCCAGGGTATACAGGCGACCGGCCTTTATGTCTTCAAGGGACTCCTCGATTCCCCGGATGGCCTCGTCACTCAGGGGCTCGTCGTCCTCGGTGGAGTCCATAAGTCGCCTGATAACGTCGTCAAAGGTTTCGCGGGGGTACCGCTTCATCCCTGCCAGCCGATTCTTGGTCTCTGGGGATACCCATACCGTGGTCTGGGACATGCTATGGTCTATAGTGGTCTATTGAATATCATTGTTACGATCATCCTCAACGCTTCTGTGTAACTCTCTCCACCTTCTGTTGCAGGTCTGTGCGCTATAAAGGAAGAGGATCAGGTTATTCACCATGATTTTCCTGATTCCGGCTTACGCTCTGTCCTTCAACCATTGCCCGGGGTCGGGACCACTGACGATCTGGCTTTCAGTGGCGACTGGAGAATGTCCCTTATCGATTGAAATCATCCGATCCACACAGATTGTTGAGGATAACCTGCTGATACGTGGAAAATAAGAAGCGCTGAGGGGGAGATTTGAACTCCCGAGGGGCTCAACGCCCCACGGGCTTTCCAGGCCCGCGCCTTACCGGTCTAGACTACCTCAGCACAGAACGTGCATCATTAGTTGGCGCCGGAGTCTATTAATAATATCTCCCGGAGCCGGGAGGGATATCATGAACGCACCCTTACGCCCGGGGCTCTCGGGCGTGCGCCTTCCAGCCCCGGGGGTAGGTGCCGGGCTGCATCAGGACGGTTGTGGGGGCGATGACGAGCCCGGGTTCCCCCGGCTTCAGTGCCGACGAACTGACAAGGGCCTTCCCGAGCCCTACGAGCTCGCCACGCTCTGTCATGATCGCGACCGTCTCACCTTTCCCGAATCCGCCCTCCTTCCCGGTGATACCCACCCCGGCGAGCACTGCACCGTGGCAGATGGCATCGACTGCGGTGTCGCGGATGACGACCTTCGGGAGATCAGCGACGGCGGCGTCCGGGGAGAGGATCATCCTCCGGAGGGGTTCCGGATCACCGTCCCGGGCCGCTCCAGCGGCATCGGCGAGTTCGTGGAGCGAGACGGCGGCGGCCTCATCGAACGGACCCGAGCGTATCCTCCGGAGTTCCTGCATGTGGGCACAGACCCCGATCGCGTAGCCCATGTGAATGCAGAGCGTCCGGATGTACGTCCCGGCATCACACCTGACCCGGAAGAGGACAAGCCTGCCCACCATATCCAGGATCTCGATCTCCTGGATCTTCCGGATCCGGAGGTTCCGCTTGACCGCGCTCTTTTTGGGCGGCCGCTGGTAGATCCGGCCGGTGAACTCCTCCGCCACCCGGTCCACGGCCTCCCGTGACGCGTCGCCGTGGAGCCGCATCAGGCAGACGTACTCCTTGTTGTGCGAGAGGAGGACGGGGGCGAGCCGGACGGCGCCGCCGAACATGACGACGAGCACCCCGGAGACCTGCGGGTCGAGTGTCCCCGCGTGGCCCACCCGCCGCCCGAGGATCTCCCCGACCCAGGCGGTCACCTGGTGGCTGCTCGGCCCGCGGGGCTTATCGATGACGACGATGCCCGAAGCAGGCACGCAGCCGCCACAGGGATCCTTATCTGTAATCTCCATCACTGTCTCACCGGCCCCGGGCTTCCAGGTAGTGGTTCAGCGCCTCGAGGGTTCCTGCGAGCGATCCGTCCCCGACGATCGCCGGGGAGTGCCCGCCGGCCCGCATCGCGTCGGCGGTGATATCGCCGATGGCGACGAGGAGGAGACCTTCGCGGGGCTGCCACCGGGCCTCCCGGTAAGACATGGCGCTCGTGAAGAGGACGGCGTCGGCGGCGTCGAGCGCGAGTTCGGCTCCCGTAGGGACGAGCGCGTAGACCCGCTCCTCCCGGACCCTCCCTCCCGCAGCGGTGATCCCACCGAGGAGGCCCGGGTTCGGGACGTCGGCCCGCGGGATCCCGACCGTCCGTCCCCGGAGCCAGTCGCCGAGGTAGGGGACGAAGTCCCGGGAGTAGAACGCGGGGAGGACCTCCGCCTCGATCCCCGATTCCCGGAGGACTTCAGCCGTCTTCGGCCCGATGGCGATCACCCGGGGCCACCGCTTGAGTTTCGGTGCGACGATCGCGGCGGGGAGGGCGCTTGAGAAGAAGAGGCAGTCGAACTCACCGCGGTCGACGGCCTCGACGAACGCGGCGACCCGCTCCATCCGCAGATCCGCCCGGAGGGGTGAGACCGTGTAGCAATCGTGGCCGTAGGAGGCGCAGAGGGCGCGGTCCCCCGCCGCCTTGTTCTCGAGCCGGGTGATGGCGATCTTCATTGCCACAACGTTCGTCCCGGTGGAATATGACTGTATCTGTCGGTATGCCTCCTCCTCGCCCCTGCCGGGCACGATTCGGTTGGTTTATCCGCGCGGGCTTCGACCGTAGATCAGCGTGCTCGTCAGTATCGTGCTCGGGGCCGTCTTCGGTATCGGTTGCGGCGTCGTGAGCGGTCTCGTCCCCGGCATCCATGCCAACACCGTGGCAGGTGTCCTTCTCTCGCTCCAGGCACTTCTCCTCGTCTGGTTCGACTCGGTGGTCCTCGCCTCCGTGATGTTCTCCACCCTGGTTACGCATACGTTCATCGACAACGTCCCGAGCACGTTCCTCGGCATCCCCGATGCCGACACATCCCTCGCGGTCCTTCCCGCGCACGCCCTCTGCCTCGAAGGGCGAGGAGAGGAGGCCGTCCGTATATCGGCACTCGGGAGCGCCGCCGGCGTCGCCCTCTCCCTCCCGCTCGCACTGGCCTTCGTCCTGGTGCTGCCTGCGCTCCAGCCGGGGATCGACTGGGGCATCGGTCTTGTCATCCTCGCAGTGGGGGGCTACCTCATCGTCGTCTCCGAGTCGCCGGGATGGGCGCTGGCGGTCTTCTCGGTCTCGGGGGTGCTCGGCCTTTTTTCCCTCCACTACTCGTTTCTCGCCTGGCCGACGGGCGGCGAGTCCGGGGTGCTGATGCCCCTCCTCTCCGGACTCTTCGGGATCGCTGTCCTCCTCCGGGCGTCGCACGGGATCATGCCCGCACAGCACTTCACGGGGATCGACCTCCCCCGTGATGCGGTCCGGCGCGGCTCTGTCCTCGGTTCAGTTGCTGGCGCCCTGGTCGGCTGGCTCCCCGGTCTCTCGAACGCCACGGCGAACGCCCTCCTGACATCGGTCATCGGCTACGACTCTAACCCGCGCGAGTATATCCTTGCGACCAGCGCCGCGAACACCGTGAATGCCTTCCTCGGGCTTGCGGCGCTCTACGCCATAGCCCGGACGCGGAACGGGGTTATGGCGGCTCTTGCGGCAGCAGAAGAGGTCCCGCCGGCCACCGCCGTCCTCCTTGCGGGCGCTATAGCCGCGGTCGGGGCCTACCTCCTGACCATCTTTCTCTCGCGTGCGGCCTGGTGGTTTGGCGGCGTGAACGTCACCACGCTGAACTACGGCGTCATCGCCTTTGTGGTTCTCCTCTCCCTCTTCCTCTGCGGGCCGTTTGGGGGGCTGGTTCTCATCCTGGCAACAGCGGTCGGCTATGTCCCGACCCTGGTCAACATCCGCCGGGTCTACTGCATGGGCGTGATCATGGTCCCGGTGATGGTCTACTCGTTCGGGATCGCATGACCCCTTATATCAGCAAAGCCCCAATACCGTACCATGCTACAGCGCTACTGGTTCGGAGACGTCGATGAGCAGGGGTGCCGGGTTGCAGGCACCGATCCGGCCGCGCTCGCAGAGCGGGCGGCCACGCTCCGCACCGGTATGGAGTCTTATGTCCCCATCGATTGGGAGGCGGCCCGGGCCTGCGGCGTCGTCCGGACCCGGGAGGAGTATATCGACCTGCTCCGGGCGGTCTGCACCACCCTTGCCCGGAAGAAGATTGTGGTCTCCTACCAGGCCCGGGACGTCGAGCTCCTCCAGATGGTCAGGATGCTGGATGAACTCGACAATGTCATCAATCTCCTCCAGGAGCGTGCCGCGGAGTGGTACCAGGTCACAAACCCCTCGTTCTCCCGGAAGTACCGGAGCCTCCCGGCGAAAAAGATGCTCAGCCTCATACGGAGGGGGGCCCAAGGCGGTCTTGGAGACGTTGCCGGCGAGATCGAGCGGCTCACCGGGACGAGGAGTCGTCTGATGCGGGAGGTCTCGGCCCGGGCCGACGAGGTGCTGCCGAACACGAGTGCCCTCATCGGCGGGCTGGTCGCGGCCCGGCTCCTCTCCCGGGCGGGGGGACTTAGCGCGCTCGCGCAGATGCCGGGGAGCACCATTCAGGTCCTCGGCTCCGAGCGGGCGCTCTTCTCGCACCTCCGGGCCGGGACGCCGCCGCCGAAGCACGGGATCATATTCCAGCACCGGCGGGTCCACAACGCGCCCCGCGAGGTCCGCGGAAGGGTGGCCAGGGTGCTCGCGGCGAAACTTGCCATCGCCGCCCGACTTGACTACTACCGGGGAGAGGTGGCGCCGGAGTTCCTGAACGACGCCCAGGCGCGGATCGATGCGGCGGGGGTCGCGGCATGATCTGGCTCCAGAACGTGCTCGTCTCGCCCGGCGAGGGTGGGGTCTACGGGGAGCGGACGCTCGACGGTTACCGGATCTGGGACCCTTACCGGAGCAAGCTCGCGGCACTCTACGTGCTCGGCGGCGGGGTGGACCTCACCCCCGAGTTGAGGGTGCTCTACCTCGGTGCGGCGAACGGGACCACGGTCTCGCACGTCGCCGACTATGTCGAGACCGTCTACGCTGTGGAGTTTGCGCCCCGGCCAATGCAGGACCTCCTCGAGGTGGCCCGCCGGAGGAAGAATATCGTCCCGATCATGGCCGATGCGAACCGGCCGGATGAGTATGCGCCGTTCATGGAGGCGGTCGACCTAGTCTACCAGGACGTGGCGCAGCCGAACCAGGTCGAGATCGCGGACCGGAACCTGGTCTTCCTCAAACCCGGGGGTCATCTCATCCTGATGCTCAAGACACGGAGCGTGGATGTCCGGAGGGACCCGGCCGAGGTGCTGGCGGAGGCCCGGGCCGGGCTTGAGCGGCACCTCGACGTGGTGGAGGTCCGGTGGCTTGAACCCTACCACCACGACCATGCTGCGATCGTCTGCTCCTTGCGGGAGTAGTATATATTAGATGAGAGGGTGACTCCATCACATGGATCGGGTCGTCTTCAACCCCTTCTCTCCCTTGATGTTCCTCCTCCTCTTCGGGTTGCTCATACTCTTCGGGCTCGCTATCATCCTCTTTCCGCTCCTCTTCCTGACGGCGATCGGGGCGACGTTCACGAAACTCGGGTTCTCCTGGCGGGAGGCGCTCCTCATCCTGCTCCTGACGCTTGCCGGGAGTTTCATCAACATCCCTGTCAGGAGACTGGAGAGCCGTGCCGTACCGGCGTATGACCGCTACGTCGCTATGTACGGGCGGCTCTACCGGATCCCGCAGCAGGTTCCGCGGACGGTCCTTGCGGTCAACGTCGGCGGCGCCCTCATTCCGCTCGCTATATCGCTCTATCTGCTCTACGACTCGGTCGTGATCAGCGGTGGGTATCAGGTTCTCGGGCTCGCCCTCGCCGGGGTGGCGGTCGTGACGGTCGCGACGAAACTCGTCGCCCGCCCGGTGCCGGGCCTCGGGATAGCGACGCCGTTCTTCATACCGCCGCTCGCCGCACTCTTTGCGGCGCTCGTCCTCTCGGTGTTTGCGGGAGGAGTCCCGGCCGCGGCGGTGATCATCGCCTACGTGGGCGGGACGCTCGGGACCCTGATCGGGGCGGACCTCCTCAACCTTCACCATATCGCGGAATTGGGGGCGCCGATGGCGAGCATCGGCGGGGCGGGGACGTTCGATGGGATATTTCTCTCCGGGATCATCGCGGCGCTTCTGGCGTAGATGCCCGTGGGTGCCGCCCTGGTTTGGGCAACCGGGGTTTCCTGGCGTCCGATGTTCGTCTGACATCGGAGCACGGCTTCCTTTCGGGGGAAGAGTGTGCCCCCCTCAAAGGTCTTCAGCCTTCACCCCGCTCCCCGGCCCCGTCACCTTCCACTCATCGATTGCAGGAAGCGTTCAACCTCCTGCCTGAAGAGAGAGAAGTCATCGATATGCTCCTTGAGGATCGAGAAGGCAAGAGCATCATCGATTGCCCCGTAGCGATGCACGACGATGTTCCGGAATCCCTTCATAGCCTTCAGGTTCTGCCGCATCCCCGGGGCGAGCACTCCGTGCCGGACGAGGTTTTCGAGGATATCCTCATCGGTGCCGGGGATACCGATGTGGAGATCGGCATTCAGGATCGCGCAGATGTCAAAGACGTTCTCGACGGCATATTCGATGCGCTTGTATATCCCATCTTTCACGATGCCGAGCCGCCCGAACGAATCGGCCGAGTCGGGGAGGTGTTCTTTGACCATATCGAGACTCTCTGTCATTTCCTGGAGTTTGATGCAGATTGCCGTATCCCGGATCCTTCCCGTCACGCCATCATCTCCTTGCCGATGTAATCATACAATCGATGCTTGAAATCATCGAACTCCCGGATAGTCCGGTACGCGACGTCGTAGAGGAACCGTTCGTCGGGACAATAGATCACCTCTCCGCGGAGGACTTCCGTCCGGACATAGAGCGGCAGGTGAGCAAAGATCTGGATATCGTAGCGGTCGTCGCAGAGTTCAGAGAGTGCTGCAAACCGGAACCGGGCTGCCTCCTCGCGATCCCCGTCGTAGTAGATGCAGAGATCGATATCCGACCCCGCCCTCGCCCGTTCTTCGGCAACGGAGCCGTAGAGGATGATGAAGCGGACCTTCTCGAAACCCTTGACCGTCTTGAGCCGCTCAAGTGCATGCCGGACTAAATGGTTCACTCGCTTTCACCCCCGGGGCGTGCCCATAGTTCTAGATGGGTTCGCTCGCGGATTAACGTTTCCCGCGGCGGGGGCCGGGCCGGGCCGATCGTCTGTCTCCCGTGCGGAGATCATCCGGGCTTCCCCCGGGCAATCGCTCAGCCTCACAACCACAAAATAAGGTGGGATGAACCGCTACCTGGTGAGCCGGCTCCATTCTTCACGGGGTATACCTGCCTGCCGGAGGATGCGCACGAGCAGGTCGGCACTGATCTCTGACCTGTGTGGGTTTGGGATGGTCAGAACGAGATCTCCTTTCACCATGAATGGGTGTCTGCCTCCCCGGCATGGTCCCTCGAATCCCAGGGCCTGAAGGTTCTTCACAAGTTGGTTCCACGAGATAGGCCTGATCCTATGCTCCGGCACCTGTATCCACCCTGACGATCTCTCCCACTGTGCGGCCGGCGACCGGAGGTATCGGGAGGCCGCGCCGGAGCCGCACGATCAACCATTCGTCGATGACGTCGGCAAGGTTTCTCCTGCACTCCTCCAGTGTCCTGCCGGTCGCAAAGACACCGGGAAGTTCTGGAACTTCTCCGTAATACGGTTCGTTATCCTCGATGATCTCGTAGTTGGCATGTTCAAGTGCCGCGTTGATATACTCAAGGATCATTGCATACTTCAATGGGATTGCTCCCGCATATAGGGTTTCGCTTTCCCCGGTTGAGCAGGATCACGACTGCTGCTACCGGGCCGTTCCCTCTTAGCGTTGGGGTGTGGGGACATGCCTGTAGTTCCAGATGGGATCGTTTCCCGCCGGCGGGGGCCGGACCGGGCCGGCTGTCGTAGGCCGCCGGGGCGCAGGGGTTCACCCCGTGGCCGTGGTGGGGTGCGTGGACGATCGAAGGGATGGCGGCCGCGGCGATTGTCGCGAGGTCCCGGCAGAACGTCTTTCCTGGTATGACCCGGACCTGGATATGATCGATATCCCCGCGGGCGTGGAGGGCTGCAAACCCGGGGGGAGTTCGGTGTCTGTCGTCCTCAGGGTGGCCCCGATGCGGTAGGGGCGCGGGTTCAGTATCCGGCATGGTCTCCCCAGAGGCGGGCGAAGACCCGCACCTGCCGGGGATAGACCGCCGGTGAGTCCTGCTTGTACTCAAGTGTCGTCGGGACGGCGGTGTGCCGCCGGAGCCGGGAAAAGACCGCCGGGAGGTCGAGGCCGCCGTCGGGGTGGTCGAGTTCGAGGTGCTCGTCGGTGACCGAGCCGCTTCGTATGTTTGAGATGTGGTGGTGCGTTACACTGAGGGTTTCGAACTGCTCCAGTTCCTCCGCAAACGAGATGCGGCGGTAGTTTACGGTGCAGGCGAGGTGCGGGAAGTCGAGGCAGAACCGGGTTATCCTTGCGCCCGCCAGGGCCGCGAGTTCTTCGGCGGTGTTCCCGAGCAGTGGGTAGCCGGCGTAGACCGCGGGGAGGTTCTCGAGGGTGAGCCGGGGGTCGGTGTGGCGGTCGAGGAAGACGGAGAACTCTTCCATGGCTTTGGCGCGTCCTCCCGGCTCGTACCTCCCTGCGTGGAGAACGATCGTCTCCACGTCGAGGGTGTCGGCGGCTTCAAAGGCCTGGCTCATCGCCAGTTCGATATGCTTCTGGATCTCCTGTGGCGGCCGGTCGTCGTAGGCCGCCGGGGCGCAGGGGTTGACACCGTGGTTGTGGTGGGGCGCGTGGACGATCGAAGGGATGCCGGCTGCGGCGATTGCCGCGATGCGCTCACGGAAGAGGGCCGGGGGCAGGGGGACGGCCTGGACCTGAATATGGCGGATTGCGCCCTCTTTGTGGAGGGCCACCAGTAGAGCAAGTGTCTTCTGGTCGTCGATCTGCACGGTGCAGCCGAGGTTATAGTCAGCCATATGTCGTCCTCCGGTGTATACTGTCGCAGTCACCATCAGTATATGGCGATAAAAGGGATTTTAGTAGCCCGGAGCAGATTCGAACTGCTGTCGCAAGGTCCAGGGCCTCACATGATTGACCGCTACACTACCGGGCTATTCGGCTCTAAAATGTTGTTTGTGGTTCCTAATTAACCTGACGGCGCAGGGTCATACTATTGATGCCCGGGGGCATTTTCCGCAGGCCCGGCACACCTCGGCAACAGGCCGTATCTCAGTGCCTGATTTACAGAACAGCTCGATATCATTGAGATCCCGGCGGTAGTAAATGTGGGGGACGAGCGCGATGTGGGTGTAGCGCCCGGGGGCTACCCCGATCCGGTCCGCGATCGCCTTCTGGAGGTGCACGAGCGCGTACATGTTCGCCCCGGCGGCGGAGAGGATGTCGTTGCTCCGGAAGACGACTTTCATCTGGAGTTTCCCGTCCCGGAGGAGGCACTGGACGAGCTGGAGGCAGGGGCAGTCGTCGAGGTTCTCGTCGACGACCGGGTTCCAGGTGACCGCGACGGCCCGCCGGGTGTTCGCGGCGGCGGTGAGTTTCCGGGCGATGTAGGCGACCTGGTCGACGTGGACGTCTTCACCCCCCACGGTGAGCTGCTCGCCCCAGTCGAAGAGCCGCCGGTGGTAGTCGTACTCGAACTCCGCGTCGGAGCCGTGCAGGAGGTTTGTGGCGTAGGCATCCAGGAACCGCTGCTGGAACCGGGAGGCGGGGCTCGCCATCGGGGCGCTCAACGGGGATTCCACGTCAAGTGCGAGCTCCTCGCACTCGATCGTCGCCTCGTCGTTCTCGGTCTCCAGCACCCATCCTTTCTCGAGGACGGTCCTGACCGCCAGTTCGTGTGCCCGTGCGAGCGTGGGGGCCCGAATGATCCGCATAGAGAGTAGTTGGCGGGCCGGGATAGAAAAGGCTCCCCACTGGGTACGATCCACTATATACATACTCCGGCCGGGCGGGGCGACCGCCGGTCCCGGAGGTGGAGGACGGCGCTGCCTGCCGGGGGTGCGGCCGGAGAGGGGCGGCACGGGGGTACGGGGACGCAGGGAGTGCCTGCCCCCGACGGCGCTCCCGTGTTTGGCCGGAGCAAGATTTTTATTCTCGTAGAGGTATGTATCCTGGTGATCCGGGAAGGAAGCAGAATCCTGGCGTATTTGTGGCGTTTTCCCGCATTGTGGTGCCTATTGTGGACGTCAGACACCCGGTCGACCGCAAAGGATATATTAAGTGTTCCACAAATATTGTGACATATTCCGTGATTCGGAGTATAGAGCGTGGTGAACCCGTATTCGACGTCTGTCGAGTACCTCGCGTTCACATTCCCTCATGTCATCACAAATGGAGGTATAGTATGAAGAGTATGACAAAATTGATCGTTGTCGCCATGGTCCTCGCGGCTGCGCTGGTTGTAACACCGGTTGCGGCGGACCGCGTAATTGTAGCAGGCAACACCGACATCTATGTAGGCGAAGAAAATGTCAACTTCGGCACTGCTCACCCTACTGCTGTCAGGTTAGTTCACTACACCGACCGTGCAGCCGAAGCAACTGATAAGATCTTTACGCTGGTAGGCGGTAACGTCACTGAGTTTACCAAAGGTATACCGACAGGGACTTACTACCTAGATACCGGCACCAAGGCTGGTGAACTTGCAAGCTACAATGTTCAGGTTCCTGAGGCGACACTGGACGTTGTGCTGAATGACTCCCACAAGGACTCGGTGAACGGTAAATCCGTCACCAAAAGCACTGTGCTGGACTTCAAGTTGGGAGACAACGTTGTTCCCGCCGTGAATGCCGGGATTAACATCGATCTCACCCTGCCCGGTGGCGGTGTGACGAACAAATTCAGTAACGTTAACCTGAAACTTGTCGCTAACGGCGCGACTGACTATGTAGGCCCCATCAGCTTGAGCAACGCCGAGGCTGGAACTTACACCGCTGTGGCGAAGTGGGCCAAGGCTACCGACTTCTATGGTAAGGGCTTTGACTCCAAGGCCGTGACCTTCGAGGTCGCCACCAAGGACCTTGCTATCACGTCCAACAAGGACAGCCTCGTCCGCGGCAACAGTTTCACCGTGACGATCGCGGGCGAGTCTAACACAGTGTATTACCTGTACGTCAAGGATGCGGGTAGTGTGAACTATCCCTGGATGATCGAACAGAACGGTGTCAACTTTACGACCAATGTCAACGCCGGCGCTAACGTTCCCTCAAACGCCAAGGCAAACGTGACCACGACCGCGGCCGGTACCCGGTCCGTCCAGTTCAACACCCACCAGACCACCAAAGACCAGTCCTTCACCGTCCGTGTAGAGAACCCGGCCGATCCGAAGGGCAAGTATGATGAGGTCAAGGTGAAGATCGAGGCGGGTAGCGTCACCATCACGTCGTCCGGCACCGGTACCTACTACATAGGCGAGGAGATAACCCTTTCCGGTACCAACACCGAAGGCAACACGGTCTATCTCTTCATGACCGGTCCGAACCTCGCTAACAGGGGCGTTAACATTCTAACTCCCAACCAGAAGGTTACAACCGATGACGCTAACAACTTCACCCAGGTGAACGTCGAGACTGACGACACCTGGTCCAAGAAGTGGAACACCGCCGGTCTGCCTCTCGATGCCGGCAGTTACACGATCTACGCCGTCTCAGCGGCCGTGGACAAGGACGACCTCTCTAAGGCCAAGTACAGCACGGCCTCCATCTCGCTCCGGTCCGGGTTCATCACTGCGACCACGAGCGGCGCCACCGTTGCGATGGGTGACAAACTGATGATCTCCGGAACCGCACAGGGTAACCCGGACAATGTGCTGGTCTGGATATTCGGCAAGAACTTCTATGGCACCCCCAACAGCAGAGATCTACATGCAGAGTCAGTCCCCGTTGAATCCGACGGCACCTTCGAGTATGAACTCGACTCCGGGATTACGAAAGATCTCTCTGGAGGCCAGTACTTCGTCATCGTCCAGCACCCGATGGGCGCTAACCCAGGAGTCTACCCGGATCCGGCTAGATCCGGCTGGATTACGGGAACCTCCGGTGTCACCCCCGTGGATCTCACTGCCCTGCAGGCACCCGCTGCAGCGAGCGCGCTGATCGCTGCCCTCGACTCCCCGAACGTTCCGGACACCTACGTGAAGCTCACGTTCGTTGTCGAGGAGCCCCAGATCTTCATCGACCCGATCGGCACCAAGACCGCGGGCAGCAAGTTCACGATCACCGGCACCACGAACCTCGCGGTCGGTGACACGCTGAACGTCGACGTGACCTCCGCTGCGTTCCAGCCCGGCCAGAAGACCGAGGCTTCCGGCTTCTCCGGGTTTGGCGGCAGTGCAGTCGTCCAGAAGGGTGACGGCGCGAACAAGTGGTCCTTCGAGGTCGATGCGACCAACTTCAAGCCCGACCAGTACATCGTCAAGGTCGAGTCCATCGATGCTGGCAAGACCGCGACCACTCTCTTCAACGTAGTCGCTGGCGAGCCGACCACGCCCCCTGCGGGTAACGTGACCACGCAGCCTGCGGGCAACGTGACCACCACGGTTACCACCACCACGACCACCGAAGCAACCCCCACCACGACCCCCGGATTCGGAGCACTTGTTGCTCTTGCCGGCCTTGGTGCAGTTGCCTTCCTGGTCCTGCGCCGGAAGTAACCCTGACTAACCCTATTTTTTTATTTCACGCTGTCTTTGGGTACGGGACGGTGTTGCGGACCCGTGCGGCTGAATTTCACACCATCTTTGCGGCACCGCGAGCGACCCGATCCCGGGTCTCAGCCTTCGCGTGCGGCAACCGGGGGTGCGCTGGATTACTTGATGCGCCGGAGTTCTGCCCCTGTCGAGCAGACCCACCGGAGAGGTCCGGCACAGTCCCTGGCCGGTGGTGCAGCCGCTCCCGGGCGCGCGGTTTCCCGGTGGTCTGTCCAGCGCGGGATCTCGGCCCTGCAGGGCGGGTGCCGATACGGCCCCCAACGGGGCGAGGCCCGGTCGAGCCCGAGACACCGTCGGGATAGAGCGAAGAGCAGCGGGATAGGATTGGTTGGAGAGGCGGTCATCTGGCAGTACAGGATCAAATCCCGCGGGTTTGGCCCGGATGAGTTCCGGCATCGTCTCCTGCCGGGGCAGCGCCAGGGTGGGCACAGAGACGGATATGTCAATCCGGGATGCCTGGAGCAGTGCCCAATTTCGGTATCTTTATGGTTGGATGGACCACAAGCATACAATAGCGTGAAGAAAACGGATATGTTCATCAGTAAAACGTAACCCCCCAGAAAACAGAGACTACACCCGCCGATACCGGCGCGCGTTGCCTTGCCACCAACTATCTTCCATCACGCGTTTTTTGATGACACAGAGCGAGCCGCCGCTCTTGATCTCGTGTCTTCAGGCTTAGTTCAAGGTGAAAACGACATGAAGCCGAACGTATTGATAGCTGGGTGCCTTGCACTCCTTATCCTCTGCACATGTGCCGTTGCAGGGGCGCAGGCAGCCGAATTGTACGCAGAGCCGGATGCCGAGTTGGGTGAATGGAGTGACCTGGAGGTTACCCCAACGGCTGCGGTCGATCCCACGGTCGTGGATGGGGCTGAGAGCAGCAGCACGCTGATGGGCGAGTGCACCGCCGCTACAGCAGGGAGTCTCCAACCTCTCTTCAAGGCGCCATGGAAAGGGAAAGCCGTTATCACGCAAGGGGCGCATGGGTCTCGTTCCCACTATAGTCGCGATACCTGGGACAACACATACGCACTGGATATTTGGCACCAAACTGAGGGAGGGTATTTTTCTGTCCTTGCACCCTACGATGGGATAGTCTATCATGTCGAACCTGACGAGAACAGTGTATGCGGGAAAGAGGTTGCGATACGACATACCTTTGAAGGACGCGAATACATCACGGTATACCTTCATCTATCGGAAATATACGTAGAGAAGGGAACCGAATTAAAACAAGGGCAAGTTTTTGCCATTAGTGGGAAGACTGGGAAAAATGTAGACGGTCCGCATCTTCATTTCCACATGTACAACACGAGTAAGGCACCGGGACAGTATAATTCCCATACGCAACCAATTGAACGACTTTGGTTGAAGAGAGTCGGAGTTGACGATGAATTCAGGGCTTATAATCAGGCAAACGGTGATTTGGATAACAATGTAGTGAAAGATGGAATATTCGAGTCGGATAACATAAAGGATTTGGCAAGCGAACCCGCTACGATTACAGCACGTTTTCCAGAAGAATTTCTTGCCAAAATAGATGCTTTTGTTGATGAGAATCCCAATTCATATTATTACGATGGATCGTGGGGTATCACCAAAGATCAGTATAAATTAATGATTGTTACCCTCGCATGGTCAGAAGGGGCTAAACAAGAATATAGAGGTCACAGCTATGATTCAAGCGGAGATTGTTGGCACCAAAAGAGGAGTGAAAACGATTTCCATTTCAGTAGAGGTCTGGGACCCTTTCAGATAACTTTGGGCGACATGACTAGAAAAGGAAAAATGCCCGATCTAGGTCAGTATTGGTCTAATTGGAAAACCATTGAAAAACTCAATGTCACTTATGCCTTAAATTCAACATTGTATTACCATGCTCATGAATGTAAAAATGTAGTTAATTTGGAAGATTTAAGATGCCAAGTGGAGACGACTTGGTTCGGATATCAAACAAAGAAGTCTAAAGGTGACTGGGAAACTAATTGGAAAGCAGTAACAGGTACTGATTGGAATGCTGTAAAAGAGAGCAACAGCACTACTTCGTATTTAATTGGGTACGATACGTCATGGTCTTACATCATGAATAGATTGATTGAAAATGAGAAGAAAAATCCATGGATCTCAGAAGATGAAGCAATTAAATATATTGGTTATCAGCGATGGCGAATTCGAGCAGACGAAGGAGTTGTGAACGCAACAGGATCTTTAGTTACTATCGATAGGGAGCTTCCGACTTGGAATATTTCTGCATTTATGCGTACTGGCCTCAAATATAATTATTACTATACTTACGATGAAACATATGGTATGGAGATCTGGGCATTAAGCAACGATCCAGCATATATTTTTACAAGAACATATACATCTGACCCAGGAAAATGCCATAATCCTGACAACAATGGCATAAAATTAAGTGTGAGTCCGGTAACAATAGTATTCCCAGTAACACCAAGAACATCAAACGTTGACGTCGCTCTGATCATTGATAGTTCTGGAAGTATGAGCTGGAATGATCCGAAAAATAGTCGCTTGGCGGCAGCGAGATTGTTCATAGATCTTGTCAATGATGCGGATCAGATCGCGATTGTTAATTTTGCCAATTCGGCAAAAGTTCAGAAGGCACTTACCACGGTCGGTGGAAACGAAGATATTCTGAAGAGAGCCGTCGATAAGATCGGTGCCTCAGGAGGAACTAACGTCGGAGAGGGACTTCTAACTGGCTACAACGAACTGGATAGTACAGCAGCGAATCCCGCGCACAAAAAAGTTGCTATACTACTAACGGACGGCGAGCACAACACTGGGACACATCCATCGAACGTAGTTCCGTATTATAAGGCAAAAGGATGGCCCGTTTATACCATCGGTTTTACAACAAAGGCTGACGTTGAGATTCTCAAAGATATTTCTGAAAAAACAGGAGGGGAATACCATACATCGCTAGAGAGTGATACTCTCCAGAATATCTACCGTAGTATCGGCGACGTGGTCAAAGGACTAGGTTCAGTAAGTGTCCAGAAAGGTAAAATTAGCAAGGGCGAGACAATATACGGTTCATTACCTGTCGATTCAAGTATCATGTCGTTTAACCTGGTTCTAACCTGGCCTGGAAGTGATCTCGATCTCGTGCTCTACTATCCGGATGGAAATAAGGTAATATGTAACCAGTCAAGCCCGAGCGGTACCGATGACCCTGATATTTCATACATTGTCCAAGATACATATGAGATCTATAAGGTCCAGGACCCCCAGCAGGGAACATGGAAGTACGACGTTATTGGAGTCGAGGTCACTGGTCAGGAGGAAGATTACACGCTTGCATTATCGGCCGCTACCACCATCAAACTGGGCGCACATACCGACAAACTGGACTACGATATGGGAGAGGGTGTTCGGATTACTGCAAACTTTACAGAGGATGGTGTGGGTATACCGAATGCACAGGTTACTGCAAACGTCACGTTACCTGATCTGTCGCAGGACACCCAGGTGCTATCTGACAGTGGCGGCGGTATGTATGAGGGGACCTTCTACGCTACACAATCCGGTCACTACTCAGTCCTCATCGAAGCTCAAAGAGGAGCGGACGTTATCCGTCAGAGAGAGATCGAATTTGATGTGAGTAAGAAAGTGGTCCCACCACCTGTCGCTAACTTCACGGCGGACAAAACCCGCGGCGTCGCGCCCTTATCGGTGCAGTTCACCGACATCTCCACCGGTGGTGCTCCGACTGTATGGGAATGGGACTTTGGTGATGGGAATACAGCAACTGTACAGAACCCGACATACACCCACACCTATACCGTTGCAGGTACCTACACCGTGAAACTGACAATAACAAATGCTGGCGGGAGCAACACCTCCACAAGAGCGGATTATATCACGGTTACAGAGCCAACCCCAGCCGCCACCTCCAGCGACAGTTCCGGAGATGACTCATCAGTATCCACCGGATCCGCTCTTGCGGCCGGGGGCGGCGCATCCTTCTCGTTCGCAGGCCTCCCGGTCAGTACGATCACCATTGAGAGCGAAGCAGACATCTCCCGTGCCCTGATCATTGCCGAGCGGGTGCGCTCACTCACGGGCTCGATCACCCCGCCGGAACCTGAGACCTACCAGTACCTTGCGATCACGCCGTACCGCTTGGAAGACGCAGACTTTGATGAGGCCACAATCAGCTTCCACGTCCCGGTCGGGTACCTCTCGGCGATGGGTAAGGAGACAACCGATGTCGCCCTGATGCGGTACGTCGACGGGCAGTGGGTGCGCCTCAAGACGACCCTCATCAAGGAGGAGGGAGGCAGGGCATACTACGAGGCGGCGACGCCGGGATTCTCCGTCTTTGCGATAGTACTCGAGAAAGACGGTGCGACGGTTGCAGCACCTGTGTCGACACCGGCGCCTGTCGCGGCTGTTGAGGAAGAGGAGGAGAAAGATGGGGAGGAGCCTGATGTGGTGGAACCTGAGGTTTCGCTGACATCGACGCCCACACCTGCCGCTGCCTCGGCTGCAACCCCGACGCCGAAAGAAGCGCCCATTGTGTACGCGCCTATCGGGCTTGTCGTCGTGGGACTGCTTGCCTTCGCGCTCAGGCGCCGGGGGTGATCGTGGAGGGGTGCGGGACGGCTACCTCGCCTGATCACAACGACAGACCCCAATTTTTAGCAGCCCGTCTCCCGGTAAACCGGATCGTTAATTGAGACCCGGGCCGTATCGAGCCGGAGGTCGATAGCCACCTTCACGTTTGCTCCGCACGACCTCTCTTTATGGCAGATCAAGCATGAAACCTGCAGGCACACAACGGGCCGGTGGGGCCGTGGACCATCCCCATCAGGAGGGGGACGGACAGCCGGTGTACAATTTTACACCGCCGGAAATGCACAAAGTTACACCGCCATTGATACCCTGGAGGTGTGTCAGTAAGCCGGGT
>DANY01000018.1:0-6199 GCA_002501655.1 Methanoculleus sp. UBA303 | reverse complement strand
GGGTGAGGTGTGTCAGTAAGCCGTGTTTAAATCCCCTGCATCCCCATGGAAAAGAGCGCTATCGCCCATATCCCACGTTGGCAGTCCTCCGGTATCCGTATCCAGAATGCAAAAAGAACCTGCAGAGTTTGCCTTCAGACTTCCTGCTCATTTCTTCCCACCGTATATTTCTGCTCCGGATGGTTTGGCTCCCCGGGGATTACGTATTCCAATTGGCCGTCACGTATCATCGGATTTAGATAACTACTTAGTACCCACCTTTTGCTTCTCCCAACCAACCGGGCGATCTCCCCGGCAGAGAAGGGGCGCACGCTGCAAATCTGAACGATAACTCGCCTGGTTTCCTGTGGTGAACTCCTTTTGCCCAACATTCTTATTGATTCGGCAATATCCGGCGGGATTGCTTCAGAATCCACACTCAGAGTCTCCCCGACATCCGGAGGGACCTCCACCTGCTGGCAAACTGTGCATACAGGGGCAACCCCGAGCAGCCCGGTGGGAGTATAGAAGGTCATCGCACCATGGGGATGCTGGATCAGGAAGCCTAAATCCCGGAGTTTCCCGAGCAATTTGCTTGCACCGACCACATCGAGTTCGGTCAGATCGCGACACTGCTCATTTGAGATAGACCCGTTCCGCCTGACAAAGACGAGAGCCATCGCCTCTTCGTCGGATAGGTCAGCAACGCTGAAGCCACGGAGCCATTCGAGTTCTTCCTCAGAGAAGAAATGGTGAAGGGAAAATACGGCGCGGAAGTAATCGGCCTGACGATTCGACTCAAAGACCGGCGGAGACAGGCGAGCTTCCCGGGTTAGCTGTACCATCATCCGGATTCCACTACCTTTGTTCTCAGCCAGGTTAGTATCGTGCAGAACAGCTGCAACGATCGGATTTCTGGTGACAGAGGTAATGCTCCCCTCATCGCCGATCTCGACAAGCGAGTGTCCCGGATTCGTTATCTCCAGCCTTCCCGGATAACGAATAATCCTTATCGTCCCGCAAGATCGATAGTTTCGGTGCATCAGCGCGTTCACAACCGCTTCGCGGACGACTCGCTCAGGGATGAGGGGTCTTTCGTGCCGCTGAATGGATCCCTCATGGAACGCCACGCACCTTGGAATATCGTCCATAATACCTGCAATAACCCTTGGTATCATACTCAACAGTGGTTCGCGGAACTCAAGCGAGTACGAGATCTCTCCGTCCCATTTGTGGCCTGGAACGCGTAGGTAATCAACACGCATCAGCGGGAGGTACTTCCGGATTGCCATATCCCTTCCAAAGAGGAGAATCCCGGCCAACGTAGGGATTAGCTCATCGTCTTGCTTATCCGCACACTTGAGGGCAAGGAGAAGGTCTCCATCACCCCAGTTCAACTCCGGTGCATGCGGGTTGGCTGCGCGTCGTGCTCGCCGGTATTCGCCGATTGCATGCGGATCGATGTCATCCAATGATGCACCGGGAATGACCGACTCATCAAACGTCCTCCGTCCTGCACTCGTGTGGAACATCCGGATATCCTCGTCAGTGCAATGCTGAGCCGTCGAGCCGATGCGGCGGTAAGCGCCACGCGGCAGACCTTGCGCTTTTATGTAAATGGGCTTATTTTGAGGCTCTTCTTCAGGGATGTATACCACGATCACCAACTTTTCATCAACCATGCAGACCTGCACTTTCGGCCTCAGGGGCCGGTTGAATGCGGAGGCACAGAGAGAGGCAACATCCCTCTGTAATTTATCGGGATCGTGGACGCCGGTAACTCTATAGTTCCCGGAAGCCGGGTTGCGGGAAACACCGAGCAGGAGATACCCTCCCTCGATCCCGGGCTCGTTTGAGAACGCCGAGATCGTCTGAGAGGCGGATTTGCCCAGAGTTCTGGATGTTTCTTTCGCTTCGATGCGCCAATGCTCGTCACACATATTAAGTTCTGATAGAAGTTCCGCACAACCCCGCATTCCACGACTCCTGCAGATGATATCCGGTCTATATCAGATCAGTCTTCGCCAATAACCATATACTGTTCGCATGCCGGGTGAAGGGTACTTCCGGTTTGCCTTCGAAAGGTTGCGGGGCTTCCCGCGTAGCGAAATCCAGAATTATCTTTCCTGCAG
Source organism: Methanoculleus sp. UBA303 (assembly GCA_002501655.1). Taxonomy (GTDB): domain Archaea; phylum Halobacteriota; class Methanomicrobia; order Methanomicrobiales; family Methanoculleaceae; genus Methanoculleus. Next base: position 4,088 of record DANY01000018.1, on the reverse strand, counting down.
GCATCATCTTCGCGACGCTTTCTACATAGCATCTCAATCACACCGGCCATGCGGGACCTCACCTGGCCGCCCGGGTGTAGAGTTCGATACAGTCCAACGCCCATTCAACAACCTCCTCAAAATTCGGGACGACCATCATCTGATGCCGGAGCGATGCGTTCCATGATGCTGAGAACTGGTTACGCACCTTCACAAGCACGGAGTTGTCCAGGACGACCTCTTTGCATTCGCAGATCGAAATACTAATCAAATACTAATATCTAATAAATTAGTATTTGTGAGACCGGATCCATGACCAGACTCCCCGAAAGACCGCCCCAAACCCGGGATGGGAAAATCCTCAAGGTGCTCAGCGACATCTTAGAGGATCCCGACTTCAGGAAGACAGTGACCGACTACAACAACCGCTACTTCGCCTGGGACGAACTCACCTATCGCATCCCTGACCCGGAGGAGAGGCTCGCGGCCTGGACAGTCATGAAAATGCTTCGGGCGATGCGCTACGAACCCGTCCCTTTCGCCCACCTCGATCTCAGGTACTCGATCACCCCCGAATCCTCGCGGAACCTACACATCTTCGACCAGTACCTCTCCGGCATCATCCGGATCCACAATAGAACCGTCAGGCTCGACCAGTCCTATATCATCAACTCGTTCATGGAGGAGGCCATCGCCTCAAGCATCCTTGAAGGGGCGGCGACCACCCGTAGGGCCGCAAAAGAGATGCTCCGGAGGGGGATACGCCCGAGGAATCGATCCGAGCAGATGGTGGTCAACAGTTACAAGGCCATGCAGTCCATACTGGAGAGAAAGGACGAACCACTGACCCCGGAACTCATCCTCGGAACCCACCGGATTGTGACAGAGAACACCCTCAACAGTGCCGCCGTCGGACGATTTCGGGAGACCGACGATATTGTGGTCGCCGATCCCGTCACCGGCACTGTCTATCACACGCCCCCCGACCACGCAGAGATCCCGGCGATGATCGAGGAGTTGTGCCGGTTCGCAAACGCTGACGACGAAGAAGGCGCCGGGAGATTCACCCACCCCATCGTCAGGGGGATCATCCTCCACTTCCTCATCGGCTACATTCACCCCTTCGAGGACGGCAACGGGAGGACCGCCCGGAGCATCTTCTACTGGTACGTTCTCTCGCGGGGCTACTGGCTCTTTGAGTACATGCCCATCTCCCGGATCATCCTCCGGTCGAAGAGGGACTACGCTCTCGCCTACCTCCATACCGAGTACGACGAGATGGACCTGACGTACTTCATCCTCTACAACATCAGGTGCATCGAAGAGGCACGAAAGGACCTGCTCGCCTACATCGAGAAGAAGCAGAGCGAGCAGAACCGGACAGAAGCAATCATTACGAGCATCAGGGGAATCAGCCCGAGACAGGCGGAGATCCTTTTGTGCATGATGGAGCGCGGTGATGAGCACTTCACCATCCGCCAGGTCATGGAGACCTACGGCGTCGTCTACCAGACGGCAAGGACCGACCTTCTCCGCCTTGCTGAACTGGGGTGTGTCAGGAAAGAGAAGCGCGGCCGGGAATTTATGTTTGTCTTTAACCGGGAGTGCGATCTCTGGGAGAGGGGATAGAGAATGTCTTCGCAGTTCGGAACTTTTGGGGTACTACAAGGCGGTGATGCCGGCCTCCGTCTTTGCGATGGTGCTTGATGCACCATTCGTGCCGGTACCGGCGCCGGCCGTGACCGCCGGGTGAGGGTGGTAATGTATTTCAAAAAGTTAACTTCATCGAAACGATATTTTGATATTCTGAGATTTGGATTTTGAGGGTGGAGTATTTTGACTTAAGATCATAAATTACCATTTTGATCTTTTCGATATTGGATCTTCCGATCCCGTGAATATAAAGTACATGTATTCCATATTGCCGATTCCTGCGTATTTTACTCTCGATTTCTCGTCTTACTTGCTCCTCTGTCCTCCCACCCGAAACGAATACCGTGAGATTGCCTTCGTCGACGATGGGATTATATACCTCTAAAAATGCTTCGTCTGAGAAATCAGGATATCGTTGCATCTCTTCATAAATCTTTATCAATCCCCTAAAGTATCCTGCACTACAAAGGTCGCAGATATTTCTTCCACGCTTTGAGTATCTCTTTAAGATGTCCAACTTCAATCTGTTAATTTCTTCTTTTTGCGCCCCCTCCTCAAATCGCTTCTTTACGTATAAAGATGCGCGTAAGGCCGTGTAGTCATCGTCGGGGATTTTGCCATTAAAAAACGATAAAAACTCCCGTTCCTCATCTGAACTCTCTGTGATCTTAATTTCCTCAAGTAACTCTCTGGATTCGTTTTCGATTAACAGAGCATCATGTTCTCTAACCGCATCTGAGATCACTGGCTTTAGTTCCTCTATTTTGTCTTCCGGCAGCTTTTCCCAGTTGATCTTAAGTGCCCCGGTGGTTTCATCAAAACTGACTACATCCGCTCTTGGGTCGGCGATAATATTTACAGTTTTCACTCCCAATTGGATGTTCACGTTAAGGTGGACCCTCACAAATTCTCTGAGGCCATCGAGAAAAGCCATGTTATCCAAGCATATCCAGAAGTTCAATTAATGAGGGCAAGTCAGCTTTGATGAATATTTCGGAGCCTTTTCTTATCCCGGCAAATTCATCTAATGTGATATCTTCGCCGTTAGGTGTGAGGACGCGCTGATCCGGATCGTCACACTCGACAATATACCCGCTATCATCGACCGTCTTGCTAAAGCAAGACAATATCTCCAGCTTTAAGTCTGCATCGAAACTGATAACCCCTTCCCGAAGGCTCCGTGACATCTTTTTCACTGATTCCTATTGGGAATTTTTACCCAGATAAATCTTTCTTAATGTCCTCCGATAGCGGACGAGGTACCTTTGGCGAGGTACCTTTAACTCTATGCAAATTGGTTTGAAACCACATAATTGTATCCCGGGCTAAGGCCTGGGGTCCCCCTTCGCACTATCTTCTAAATGTTCGACGTGGCCCGCCAGGGAGGCGTAAGAGTGAGTTAGCCCCGGGATCAAGAGGATCTATTGGAAGTGTCCAAGGGGAGATATCATGAGGTGGAGTGACGATGGCAACACCTATCGGACCCGGGCTTACCCTTGATGGCGAAGATGCCCGGCGTTTTCACGAATATATGGAGAAGCCCACCCATACCGACGATACGCGGAAACTGATCCATCCGGCTTGCAGCACAGGATGCGCATAGCCGGCGCCTATGGACATAACATCCCCTCATAGCGCATTGCTGGAAAGAACCCCCGATGGATCCCATCTCACGCGGGCGTTCCTTTGCTCCCATCAGGTCTCACCTCCAGGCCGTTGTGCGAGAGTGCATGCTTCGATCGCTTCCACGTGCCTCTCTATTGCTTCCCTGATGTTCTCCAGCGTCTCCTCGACCGTCTCCCCCTGGGAGTAGCACCCGGGAAGCGCCGGGGCTTCTGCCCAGAACCCGCCCTCTTCGGCTCTCCTGATCGTAACGGCAAACTCCATGTAGGCATCCCATGCTAACAGTAGCATCACCGGAGGATATGTATTTCGCCCTCCCGTCATCAGAGTGCCCCGCTCGCACCGTCTCCTGACGGAGAACTCCGGATGAGTCTCTTCTCGCTCAGGCAAAGTGTTCAACGATCCTGCATTTCGGCCAGGATCTCCACAACTGCCTGCTTGAGCTCCGGGAGGTCATCCCTGACTATAGCCCAAACAGCCCCCAGTTCTATCCTCACATACTGGTGGATCGGGATATCCCGGAGGCCGGCACCCCGGCGTCATGGAATATCCGGGCGTTCTTCCTTCAAAAACCCCGGGATCCGTTTTGCGGCCTCACCGATGATCTCAAGGTTTCGTACCACTGCATCCTGAGCCATCTGTCAACTACCCCCCGCTAACGCAGGGGGCTTGCAGCGAGGATCTCATGGAGACCACGACGATGCATTTGATTCGCACGAAGGTTGCTTTAGCCAGCCTTATTCGTGCAGGCCGGTTGACGCGGCCCCTACCGATTATCCGCGGAACCACGGAATCATCGGCTACTTGCTCCCCATCGGCGTCAGGTTAATTTC
>DANY01000002.1 GCA_002501655.1 Methanoculleus sp. UBA303 | reverse complement strand
GCCCGCCCCGCGCCGGCGCCCCCGGGGGGGGGGGGGGGGGGGGGGGCGGGGCGGGGGGGGGGGGGGGGGGCGTTTACCGGCATACCTGGAGACAGGGGAGGGGGCAGGCCCCCTCCCCATCAGCCTCTCCCCCCATGGCGATAGCCACCACGGTCCACCGCAGGGGAAGATCCGGATCCGGCACCAGCCCCATCGGGAGGGGAGACGAGTACTAAATAAGTCCGATAATTTGGAATCGTTGCACTAGAGGGACTCGTCCAGGTACCTGACCATATCCCCGTATGCCTGCTCTCCTTCGAACCGTGCGAGCGTATTCTCCCCGTCGGTGATGAGGAGGACAGGCTCCCCGTCTTCCAGAGAGAAGATCACATCGTATATATCGACCTCATCGATGACAATCCCCCGAGCGAGGTCGGATGCCGCATGGAGTTGCAGTCGTTCCCTCGCCAGCTCATCCGGCGCCTCCCGGAAGCAGTAGTAGAAGACCTGATAGGCGTTGAGGAGGTCGGAGGAGAGCAGCGCTCTCCGGGTCTCTCCGTCAACCGTATCGAGCTTCTCTGCGAGAAGTTCGTCGTCATCGTCGCTCGCCTCAAAGAGACTCTCGGCAAGGTCTGCCAGTTCCGCATAATCGACCATACTCAGTTCCCACCATATCTTCTGCCGCTCCGCACCCCTCCGGTCTGCCGGGGAACCGCCCGAACGGCGGCCCGCAGAGCCGGAACGGTGCAGGCGGCGCATGAATAACTATATCGGTCTGTCCGGAAAAAAGAATAGGTGTGCGTGAGGAAGATCTGGACTGGGTCGTATACCATCGGATTCCCGAAACCGGCGGTATTACGGCCGAAGACCTGGTAGCAACCACCGGTTTTGAATCTGGTGCTGTCGCGGCGTCGCTTGAGCGCCTCGAGCGGTATCTTCTGGTCCGGCGGTCCGGGGAGATGGTGCACCTTCTCTCTCTACAGGAGTCGCTGATCGGGTGCCAGTGCCGGTGTGCGAAGGATAATATGCCGTTCGTCATCGAGAACGGCATTATCAGGGCGAAGAGGAGCGAGGAGTGAGTGGTATGCCCACCGTAGCAGTGCTCCGAATAGGCCACCGGCCCGAACGCGACCAGCGGGTGACGACCCATGTCGGGCTCGCGGCGCGGGCGCTCGGGGCCCAGGGGATGTATCTCGCCGCAGACGACCCCGGCGTGATCGCGAGCATCGAGGATGTGGCATCCCGGTGGGGAGGAGACTTTTTTGCGGAGAACGATGTGAAGTGGCGGCGGTGCATCCAGGATTGGAAGGCCGGCGGCGGCAAGGTCGTCCACCTCACGATGTACGGGCTCCGGATGACCGACGTCATCGACGAGGTCCGGGACCAGAAGCGGGTGCTCGTCGTGGTGGGAGCGGAGAAGGTGCCGGGCGATATCTACGGCCTTGCCGACTACAACGTCTCGGTGACCACACAGCCCCACTCGGAGATCGCAAGCCTCGCCCTCTTCCTCGACCACCTCTTCGAGGGGAGGGAACTCAACCGGGAGTATCCGGATGCGAAGATCCGGATCGAGCCGACGAAGGTGGGGAAGAAGACGGTGGAGCAGTGAAGGGCCGGGTTCTGGTTGCCGGGTTTGCCACGCGGCACGTGGCGCAGTCGGCCCACCGGGCCGGCTACACGGTCTACGCCGTCGATCACTTCTGCGACCAGGACCTTGCCTGGTGCACAGAGGACTGTCTGACGTTCGGCGACCTCGCCGAACTCCCGGAGAAGATCGCCGAGCTCGCCGCCCGTCACCGGGTCGATGCGCTCGTCGTCGCCTCGGGCGCCGAGGCCGTCGGGACGACGATACCGCTCTGCGGTACGCCGCCCCACAAAGTGGAGCGGTTCCTCGACAAACTGGAGATCCAGCGGTTCTTCGAAGGTCTGGACGTGCCGGTCCCGTCGCTTGCCGGGGCCGGTCACTACCCGGTGATGGTCAAGCCGCGCCGGGGAGCAGGGGGATGGCGAAACGCCATCGCGCGGACGGAGGAGGAACTCCGCAGGTGGGAGGAGGCCTGGCCGGACGTGCCCTACGTCGCCCAGGCTCTCGTCGACGGGATTCCGTCAAGCGTCTCCTGCGTTGCGGACGGCCGGCACGCGCGGGCTATAGCCGTCAACCGGCAGATCCTGAGGGGGGAGGGGGGGAGCTCACACGGGTTTGCCGGGTCGGTCACTCCGTTCTCCCACCCGCTCGCCGGGGAGATGATCGCAGCGGCGGAGCGGATTGCCGCCGCGAGCGGATGCATGGGCTCGGTCGGGATCGACTTCATGGCGGGGGAGAAGCCATGGGCGATTGAGATCAATCCCCGGTTCCAGGCCACCCTGGATACGGTTGAGATGGCGACCGGAGAGAGCGTCTTTGGCATGCACATGGACGCCTGCCGCGGGGTGATTCCGACGGCGATGCCGACAGCTCGAAGGGTCGCGGTCCGGCGGATCCTCTTTGCGGAGCGGGATATGCGGCTTGACGTGGACCTCTCGGCGCTAGCACCCCGGATCGCGGACATTCCCTGGCCCGGCACCGAGTTCGAGGAGGGCCACGCCCTCGTAAGCGTCTACGGGTGCGCCGAGACCGAGGCGGCGGCGTGTGCGGACCTGGAGAGGAACGCCGAAACTGTCCGGAGACTGATCAAAGGCTGATCTTCGGAGCACGGTCGTATCTCTGCCGTGAGGGGCCGTCAGCCCCCCCATACGGGAAAGGGCATTAAGGATTGAGAGCACAGTATGGTGCACATCGATGCTGGACTATTATACAATAACTATTACGGGGGAGAATTGAGCATGGTATCTGTCACTGAACTGCTAAAAGACCCGGCGGTCAACGCCTATATCCTGCACATGATCGGCGAGCAGGGCATCGAACTTATCAGAAAGTTCCCTGAGGGAGAGGAGCACAGCGACGAGGAACTTGCCGAGGAGACCGGCGTCAACCTCAACACTGTCCGCCATACCCTCTACACACTCTATGAGAAGCGCCTCGCCGAGTACCGGCGGTTGAAGAATTCCGAGACCGGCTGGCTCACCTATCTCTGGCACCTCCGCCTGGACCGCGTCCACGAGGTGATCGAAGAGGAGATTCGGGATGTGCTCGACCATCTCGATGCGCGGCTCACCTACGAGGAGAAGAACGACTTCTATATGTGTAAGAACTGCGGCGTCATCTATACCTTCACGGATTCGGCGAACTGGAACTTCGAGTGCCCGAACTGTGAAACGATGCTCGAACACTTCGACAACGAACTCGTCGCCACCGCCCTCCGGCGGAGGGTCGACAAGATCAAGGAGAGCCTTGGGAGTGCGTGAGCCGGACTGCATCGATCTTCTCCGGCGCGCCGGGTGCTCCGAAGGGGTCATCGCACACTGCCGGGTGGTGCGTGATCTCGCGCTCACCTACGCCTCCGATCCTATGGTCGACCGCGACCTGGTTGAGGTCGGCGCCCTCCTCCACGATATCGGCCGGGGGGTGACGCACGACCTTCGCCACGCCCGGGTGGGCGGCGCGATCTGCCGCTCGCTCGGCCTCGATGAAGCGGTTGTCTCCATCGTCGAGCGGCACATCGGCGCCGGGCTGACGGCCGACGAGTGCTCGCTCCTTAACCTCGTGCCGCGCGACTGCATGCCCTGGACGCTCGAGGAGAAGATCGTCGCCCATGCCGACAACCTGGTAAAGGGAACTCGTATTATAACGATGGAGGAGCGGCTGCAGCACGCGATTGCTCTCCCGAGGAGGCAGAGGGAGCGGATCTGCCGGCTCGGACTTGATATGGAACTCTTCAGATAATCAATCGTTTTACCTGCGGAAGCGCACGCAGGTCTTCGTAGACCGACGCCGGGACCCGTGCCTCGTCCACGATCATAACGAGTTTCGGCTCCTCTGCAAGGTAGGGGTCAGTGACGAATATCTGGCGGATGGAGAGGTCGTGGTCGACGAGGACCTTGACCGCCGCGCCGACGATCCCCTTCTGCTGCGCGTCCTTTGGGTATAGCGTGATGACCGAGAGGCCGAGAGCCTCGGCGACCCGGGAGAGGTCGGGTGAGGCGCGCATGCGGATGAAGACCTCCCGCAGCTCTGGGTTTTCGAGGATGCGGCGGGCTGTGGCGTCTACGACTCTCCGGTCAGTCTCGATCGCCCTGCCTATGTGCGTGGCCGGGATCTCGATGCCGTTGCAGACGATGCGCCCCTCTTCGTTGATGCCGAACCCGTTCTCCAGCAGGAACCTGACTACCCTGGTCTGGGACGGTGAATCGGCGAACTCCCGTGAGATGTCAGCCCACATGCGGGAATGTTGGAACCGGGCGCATAAATACACACCGAAGGCGGTCCCGAAGCGCCGGAGCATGGGTATCTCCAGGAGGGCACGAGCCGGTGGGGGCTCCCAGCCTTGCATCCGCGAAAGCCCGGACCCCGCGGAGCAAGATATTTTATCTCGCGGGGTTGAAGGCGGCATGAGCGAGAAGACCCCGGCCAACAGGTGCGGGGATGGAAGCGGCGCGCCTTCTTCAGTGTCGATGTGCCCGGAGCCCGGGGATCACGCACCGGGGGAAAACACAGATTCGAGTGGATCAGGGAGCATAACTCTGAATGAATAATAAACGCATAGCGAATTTTTGTAATAAGGCGCTGTTTTAGCGCCAGTATAGAAAATCGAAGCGCCCCGGCCGGGATTTGAACCCGGGTCAAAAGCTCCGCAGGCTTCTAGGATATCCACTACCCTACCGGGACACGAAAATAAGTGTCTTACCCCTAATAACTACGTTGTCCTGGTTAAAAAGGATTGCTCACCGGAAAAACTGGGCCCCGTGAGGGGGGGCTGCAGGGTCCGGAATAAGAGGCCGGGCCCCGGTCTCTTCCCAGCAGGACCCGGGAGGAGTAGCGATGCTGGTTGGTGTATGCCCGCAGGCCTACACGCCCCCTGCACGCATCAGCACATGCACCTTCACATCGTTTCCGGCGAGCTCGATCTGGTAGTTTCCGGGCCGGCCCATGTAGATCTGCTTATGGGTATCTGCGCTGTAGAGTTTACCGAAGCCGTTCTCGGCCACAATCGCGCCGGTGCCGCGGTCCCGCACGGTCACCTTAAACCACGCATCTTCGCTCGGGAAGGTCTGCTTGTAGTTCTTATACTTCCTGTCCGTGTAGTCGCTTTTTGCATGCACCTCCCGCGTGATCATCTTCGGCTCCACATCAAAGTCTATGAGGAGCGGAGGTGCGGTCAGGTCAAAGGCAAAGGCTTCCGTCGTCTGAGTAAACTGTGTCGTCCGGTTGTAGATGATCACGTACATGTCGGGCGTCGGCGCGACCTCCGGCAGCATGCTGAACGTGGGGCCGGCCATACTGCTTGTTGCAGTGGGGTACGGGGTCACCGGCGTCAGATACCCCGGGTCAGCGTCCTGCCCGTCTGGCGTCTCTGGCGATTCTGACGGCGAAAAAATGCCGGACCAGCCGGATTCGCCACCGGCCGGCAACTCTGCGCACCCGGCGGATGCGAGGATCAGGATCATTACTGCAACGACAAGGAACGATTTATACACCCAGGTCACCGTAGAGGAATTATGCAAAGGGATATTTATGTTTTTACTCTCAGATTCTCAGAGAAATATTTTATACCCCAAATATATGTAAGGACTGCATTTATAGCCGAAATCCCTGGCTGATTCAATAATTGCGCCTCCCGGGCATCCGGCACAGTCATTCTGAAAGAAGAACAGCCCCCTCTTCGAGGGTGATCATCCGCAGGGGACGTCGTGTTGAGTACACGACGGAAAAAGAATCGGCCACGGTGCCGGGCTCCTGTATGCTGCCTGCAAGGCACCTGTGACGTACGATGTCCAAATATCCCGGCAAAAGGGATTTACAGATCCGGGGTTTTCGGGGTGCAAGCAAGCCCCCGACTTGAGCCGTGGGGCTGAATTGCACCCCCGGGTCTGTACACTTTCACCCCACGCGGGATAGATTATAGCCTGATGAGCACTCACGGATTCGTGGAGTCTGGAATGCGACACGTCACCCGGTACCGAGCATACCCCTCTCACGCCGTTGAGCAGCGGCTGTTCACCGGGTTTGCGAGGTGCTCCTTTGTCCGGCATTGGTGTCTTGAGAACAAGGTATACCGGGATTCCTGTCTCCCGAAGCTGAAAGAAGAGTACCCTGAGTTGAAGGAAGTCCACAGCAAGGTTCTGCAGAACGTGGTTCAGCAGATCGTTCACAACCTGATTGCCCTAAGAGGACTGAAGGCAAAGGGGAGGAAGGTCGGCAAGCTGCGGAAGAAGTGGCTTCACTCGATGATCTACGAGCAAAGCGGGTTCAAACTCACGGGGAACCGCCTCTGGCTGAGCAAGATCGGAGAGATGCCGATCGAGCTCAGCCGCCCGGTACCCGGGCGGATCAAGCAGATCGTGATCAAGCACACGCCTGCTCACCAGTGGTTTGTGGCGATCATCTCCGAGACTCCGGACACGCCCGAACCGACGACCGGCACCCGGGCGGTCGGGATCGACCTGAATCTGGAGAACTTCTCCACCGATACCGACGGAGTGGTCTTCGAGCACCCGCACAACGTCAGGAAGTCGGCAAAACGGTTGCGGCGTGCTCAGCGAAAGTTGTCCCGGGCAGTGAAGGGCAGCAGGAACCGCCGCAAGCAGCGGGTCAGGGTTGCCCGGATCCACGAGCAGGTGGAGAACCGGAGAAACGATTTCCTGCACACGTGGAGCCGGTACTATGTTGATCGATATGATCACATCGCTCTGGAACACCTGAACATCAAACCGATGGTTGAGTCGCTGGACGCGAAACTCCGCGGCAGATCCAGATCTATTCTCGATGCCGCGTGGTACAAGGCAAGAGAGTTCATACGCTACAAAGCTGCGAATGCTGGTAAGTATGTCCACCTCATTGATCCAGCGTATACGACCCAGGACTGTTTCCTCTGCGGGCACCGGGAGAAGAAAGACCTCTGGCAGCGGACCCATTGTTGTCCGGTCTGTGGGTATACCGTCCCGCGAGATCTGAATGCCGCACAGAATATTCTGAAACGAGCAGCCGTAGGGTGGGGCACACCCGAATCGACGCTTGTGGAGATCAGAACCGCTACACCGCCAAGTCTGGCGGTGCAAGTCCCGGTCAACGAAACAAGAATCTCCCGGCTTTAGCCCGGGGAGAGTGTCAAACGTCCCTGATACCTGCCTGAAGCATCCAGTAACGTATATCAGCGTTTGCAGTCAATGACTGATGATTAAACATGGGCAGAAAGCAGGGGAAACGGACAAAGCGTGAGGTCGAGACGTATGACGGCGGAGATCTTGACGCCGGCAACCCCACTCCAGCAGCATCGCAGGCTCTTTCCTTCGATACCCTCGTGGCGTCTGTCAAAACCAGCAGGTACCTGCAGGCCCTCATCGGGCTGACGCTCGTCGGGTTTCTCCTCCGGTTCTACAACCTCGGCTGGAACTCGCTCTGGCTCGACGAGGCTTCGACCCTCACGTTTGCCCGACAGTCGCTCATCGGCATCTGGGAGAGCACCGCCGGCGGGGAGTTCAACCCGCCGCTCTTCTACTGGCTGGAGCACGGGATGCTCCTCTTCGGGGATAGCGAGTTCGTGCTCCGCCTCCTCCCCGCACTCCTCGGCGTTCTGACGATCCCGGTTGTGTATCTCATCGGAAAGGAGTTCCGGGACCGAAATATCGGGCTCATCGCCGCTGCTCTCCTCACGTTCTCGCCCTTCCACATCTTCTACTCGCAGGAAGCCCGAGCATACGCCCCGATGCTCTTCTTCTTCTCCCTTGCGCTGCTCTTCTACGTAAGAGCAAGCCGGTCGAACGAGGCCCGTTCATGGGTCCTCTTCGGGCTCTTCTCCGCGGTCGCCTTCTGGATGCACTTCTACGCCATCGTGCCGGTCGCCGTCCTCATCCTCCACGCCCTCCTCACCCGCGCCGGCGAGTTCCGGCATGACGTCCGGAACGCGAGAAACCTGGCTTTCTCGGTCGTCGCGTTCGTCGTCGCAAGCCTTCCTCTGCTCATCGTAACGGTCAATCTCTTTCTCGTGAGGACTTCGTCCACCCCGACGTTCGGCATCCAGGGACTCGATGTCATCTACCAGACCCTCCTCCAGGTATCAGGGTTCAGCGACCTCATCCTGGTACCCTTCATCCTCCTCTTCGTGCTCGGCGTCGCCTACACCTGGCGCGAGGACAGAGACGGGGCACTCCTCCTCATCTTCATGATGGTCCTCCCGCTCGTGGCAAGCCTCATCCTCTCCTCAAGGATGCCGATGATACCCCGCTACCTCATCTACCTCCTTCCGGTCTACTTCGTCGGTATTGCGTCGGCGTATCCCGGGCTCTATGCCCTCGTGAGAGACAGGAGGGCGGTCTACCTTGCTGTCGCGGCGGCGGTCCTCGTGAGCGTCCCCTTTCTATCGACCTATTACACAACGCCCCAGAAGAACGACTGGCGGGGATTCTCCGCGGAGCTCGGGGGGATGACGGGGGAAGGCGACCTTGTCGTCGTGCTGCCGCCGTATATGGCGCAGCCGCTCGACTACTACTACAGCAACACGACCGACCGAACCCTCGAACTCGGGGCGACAACCGTGAAGGATCTCGAAGATATCCGGGACCGGTACCCCGACCGGCGTGCGTTCTACGTGGTGACCACCGATATCTTTGCTGCGGACCCCACCGGGGATGCAGTGGGCTGGCTTGACGGGAACGCAGCGTTCGCCGGGCAGCGCATGGGAATCTACCTCTTCACATCAGCCTAGGGGTGCACAATGGCTGACGTATACGACCTGACGGTGATCATCCCGACGTTCAATGAGGAGGAGAACATCGCCGCGATCATCGATGCGGTCAACGATGTCTTCCGGAGGAGCGGCATCCGCGGCGAGGTCCTGGTGGTTGACGACTCCTCAAAAGACCGCACGATCGAGATCGTGCAGGAGATCGCTAGCCAGAGTGACAACGTGCGCCTGATCGTGCGGAGGGAGGACCACGGCCTCTCCCAGTCGGTCGTCGAGGGATTCGGTGCGGCGCGCTCAGAGATCCTCCAGGTTATAGACGCCGATTTCTCGCACCCGCCGGAACTCATACCCCGCTTCTACGAGGCGATACGCGGCGGCGCCGATATCGCCATCGGGAGCCGGTATATGAAGGGCGGAGATATCGAGCAGTGGCCGCTTGCACGAAGGGTCATATCGTTCGGGGCCACGGTGTTTGGGCGTATCCTCTTCCCGGAGGTCACCGACCCCGTGAGCGGGTTCTTTGCCGTTCGGCGTGAGGTCGTTTTCGGCGCTCCGCTCACGCCGCGGGGATACAAAATCCTGATGGAGGTCCTCGGCAAGGGCCGGTGGCACTCGTTCGTCGAGATCCCCTTCATCTTTAAGGACCGCGCGGAGGGGACGAGCAAACTCAGGCCGGATACGATGGTGGACTACCTCCGGCAGTGCGCCGGCATCGCCCGCTTCTCGATAACCCGCCGGGCCGGACCGGTCTGGGATGAGTGGACAAAGATCGTCCGGTTCGGCCTCGTTGGGCTCTCCGGGATCCTCGTCAACATGGGGCTCCTCTACGCCCTGACCGAGGTTGCCGGCCTCTACTATCTCATCTCCGCCGCGATTGCAATCGAACTCTCGATCGTGAACAACTTTGTCTGGAACGACATCTGGACGTTCGGGGCCGCAGATAATCTCAGGCTCGAGCGGAAGATCCAACGGTTCGGGTCGTTCCAGGCGGTCTCTATGGGCGGGCTCGTCATCAATATGGCCATCCTCTACCTCCTCGCGGATGTTGCCGGAGTCTACTACCTCGTCGCGAACCTCGCCGGAATACTCATCGCGTTTATCTGGAATTATGCGGTGAACAGGCACTATACCTGGAAAGAGACATAGTCTTCGAGAAAGTCCCCTTGCCTCCAGGGACTGCGGGAGAGTCTCCCGGCCTCCAATCGCTGCAAGGTTAGTTACAATCGCTCAGTTCACTCCACCCCGGAGGGAGTCAGGCCGGGGCCCGGATATCGTTTTACCCATCGCCCGTATAGTAGTTGCCCGCTCTGCCGTGAGCCGGTTCATCGGTGAGACCCCCGCATTACCGGGAAGGAAGGCCCCTTCCGGCCGACCATACCCGTCCACGGGAGGAAGGATCATTCCAATCAGGATCGATCTCCATGAGTTGACCGGTACGTCATCGCAATACATTTGGATAGCGTTATCTGCAGTCGGGTGTACTTAAAAGCATTATGAGCCGCGTGAGGGGCCAGTACGACGATACAGCCCGGGAAAAGAGTGTGCTGGGCATAAGGTTCTCAGAGAAAGAGTTCTCGAAATTTCGGGAACACTTTGCAATGCTTATTGCCCTATCGATCATCACAAAGGTCGCCGTGGTACTTTTCACGACCGGGATCTTTCACTCGTTTGTCGACATCTTCGATGTATCGGTATATTACCGGTACGCGATGCAGGTCCTCGGGGGAGCGATACCCTATGTAGACTTCTCTCTTGAGTACCCACAGTTATCGCTGGTTGTGATCCTGGTTCCGCTCATCTTCACCGTGCTGACAGGGGACCCATCGACGTACCTTGTTGCGCACCAGGTGTTCATGTCGATTTTTGATATTCTAACAACCCTGCTTGTATATCTCATCGCGTTGAGGGTATCCGACCAGAGATGCGCTTTCATCTCGGGAGTGCTTTCTGCAACGGCATTCTCATCAGCGTATTTTGTGCTGACGAAATACGACGCCTTTCCGACATTTCTCCTGATGCTCTCACTGTTCCTCTTTATTTACCGGAAGGAGATCTGCGGTTACCTCTCAGCGGTCGCCGGGTTCCTGGCCAAATGGTTCCCGGGTCTCGCGATACCGTACTTCGCCCTTCACGAGTACATGAGCGGCAGGGACCCACGGACCATCGGCCGCCATATCATCGCATCAGCAGCTCTGCTTCTCATAATAACCCTGCCGTTTGCGGTGCTGAACAGTTCGGTGTTCCTCGCGACGTATACGGCGCACACCGGAAGAACCGCCCTGGCTCACAGTTTCTGCTACTATGTCGACTTCGCCCTTGAGAACGTTCTCGGGCTCTCGTTCTTCGCACAGGTTTCGCTCCTGCTGATGGCTGTCGTCCAGATATTCCTTCTGGGGTATTATTACTCGGCAAAGAATACCAGCGCTGAGTATCTCTGCGCGTTCCTCTTCTTCAGCACGTTTGCGTTCGTCATATTCAATAAGGTCTTCAGCCCGCAGTATCTCCTCTGGATCACGCCGTTCCTTGCCATATTCCTGGCTCGTTCCTACAAGGAGATAGCGCTCTTCTACGCAATCCAGGCGTGGGTGTATCTTGAGTTTCCCATCCTTTACAGGTCCATCTACATCAATGACGGATATTTCGTCGGGGATAGCAGTCCGCTCGCCTCAGTCCCGTTCCTCTTCTTTACGATCAAGTTCATCCTGCTGCTCGCTGCTTTCGGCATGGTCTGGATCTCTCTGAAACATCCCGATCTGAGAGTGGTCTGGACACTGATCCATCATGAAAAGAGCATGTAATTGTTTTGCAAGACAGTCGGAGGTGCCGGGGACAACATTTTTTCCGGGTGCCGGAGCGACCGGCGCGCCAGGACGGTAACAAATGGGAGATATCGGCTGGACTGCCGACAACCCCTCACCCGGAATACGCGCGAATAACACCCCGATACACATCCACAGCCTTCTCAAGCTGCTCCACGGAGACCCGCTCGTCCACCGCGTGCAGCGTCGGGATCTCCCCGGGCCCATACTCCACGACATCAAAGCCCTCGGCGCGGAGGTACTTCGCGTCGCTTGCGGCCCACTGGAGGAACGGGACCGCCGGCATGCCGTAGACCCGTTTAACTTCGTGGCAGACTGTCCGGACAACCCGGGCGTCCGGGGGCGTCAGGGTCGGTTCGGCGGCATCCATCTCGCGTATGGCGGCGTCCGGGGCATGCTCGGCGATGCTCTTCTTCAGGTCGTCGAGAGAGCACCCCCACGGCACCCGGATATCGAGTTCCATCCGGCACTGCTCCGCCACGATGTTCGCCTTCTCCCCACCCTCTATCCTTCCGGGGTTGAACATCACCCTCGTGAGGATGTTGTCTCCTCCCTCGAGCCCGAAGACGTCGTGGAAGACCCGGGCAGACTGTGCGACGAGCGGCTGCAGGGCTTCGGCGGGCGGGAACGGGTGCGCATGGACCTCCCGCAGGTAGCCGACGAGATCAACCGCCGCCATGATGGCGCTCTTCCCAACCATAGGATAGAGAGAACTGTGGCCCGGCCTGCCACGGAAGGAGAGGTCGACCCGGTAGAGGCCTTTCTGGCCGACCGCCGGGCTCATCGCCGGCGTCGGTTCGGCTATCAGGCAGTCGCGGGGCAGGAGCAGGTTCTTTGCCAGCAGCGACCGGATCCCGTACGGGCCGCCGGTCTCCTCATCGCAGACGAAGGCGAACTGCGCCTTCGGCGCGACACCGCTCTCGACGAGATCCCGGTAGGCGATGAGGAGGGCGGCGCATCCCCCTTTCATGTCGGTGGCGCCTCTCCCCCAGACGTAGCCTTCAGCGACCTCTCCGCTGTGGGGGTCGTGCGTCCAGTCATCGGGGATTGCGGGGACAACATCCACATGGCCGCAGAGGAGGAGGCGGGGATCAGGCTCGGTCGTGATGAGATCGTCCCGCCCGCCCGGATGGGAGACGACGCGGCTCTTCACGCCGAGCGAGTCGAGGAACTCCTTGATGAACTCGATCAGATCAGCCGTGCTCCCCGGCGGGTTCTCACTCCTGATCCGGACGAGCGATGAGGTGAGGCGAGCGACATCCATGCGTGGTCTCCTCAGAAGCCTTATTCGGGTCTGCTACTCGCGTACTCATCGAAGAGGCGGGCGAGCGTTGAGGTCTTATAGATCTGTTTGATGAACTTCGGGTCAAAGAACTCATCGATGAACGTCGAGAGGTAGTTGGCCGGGATCGCCTTTTTATCGTCGGGATTGAGCACGATGCGGAAACTCCGGTACTGGGCGGGGTCGTCGCGGTCGTAGACGCCGGACCAGAGCATCGGGAGTTCCTCGAACTTCTCCGGGTGCTCATCCTTCAGCCAGTTGATGAACCCGGGGAAGTATGCCCGCTCGCCGGCCTTCTCCTCATCCACGCGCCACCGCATATACTCCATGCTCATGATATTCCGGGGCGACATGTAGTTGTAAGCCTGGATGCCGAGGGTGAAGTCGATGTGGGCGAGGGCATCGGTGAAGTAGAAGTACAGGACTGGATGAAACTCGGAGGGATTTTCCAGGATCAGCGATTTGCCGTACAGCTTCTGCATGGCACGGGCATACTCATTCACTTCCAGCATACCCTCCTATTGGGGAGAGTGGTACAAAAAGTACTCCTTCAATGCAGGCAGGGATGGAACCGGAAATGCCGGGCGGGGCCGGTGGTGGGGGACCGGGGTCAGTGTAGGGGGCGGTGCCTGGACCGGGGCGGGGCGGGATACCGTATCGGTGTTGCCCCTCCAGGGCAGGCGGCGCTGCTCGCACCTGGTAGAGCCTGGACTCCGGTTGGCGTTGCAGGGCACAGCCGCTTCAAACAAAGAACGGCTTGCGCCTGCTGACGGCTTCCCTGAACGCGTCTTCCAGTTCCTTGCCGTGCTTGCCCTGGATATCGACCAAGTTATCACTCCGGAGGAGGCAGGGCTTGAGTTTTCCGTCTGAGGTCACGCGCAGACGGTTGCAGAATGCGCAGAACTCCGTGTTATGGAGTGGGCGGACCACCTCGACCTCGGCGCCGTCGAGACAGTACTTCTTCCGGTGGTGCATCCTGCGGGTGACGACCCGTGTTGCCCGCTCGTTCAGGTCCTGCTCGACGCTGTCCACATCCCCGTGGAATTTACACTCGTTGAACTCCATCAACTCGATGACCTGCAGGATGAGATTCTCTTTGCCCCGGACGAACGCCATGAAGTCGTCCAGTTCATCCTCATTGATGCCCTCGAGGAGCACCATGTTGAGTTTGACCGGGGTCAGGCCGACCTCGATCGCGGCGTCGATCCCGGCGAGAACGTCCGCGAGGCAGTCCTTCCCCGTTATGGTTTTGTAGCGCTCGGGGCGGAGCGTATCGAGGCTGACGTTCACCCGGGCAAGCCCGGCCTCCTTGAGCGCCGCTGCCTTTGCCGCAAGCAGCGTCCCGTTCGTCGTCATGGAGGACTCAATGCCCGGCGGTACGGAGCGGACGATGTCAAGGAGATCACGGCGGAGCAGAGGTTCCCCACCGGTGAACTTGATGTTTTTAACGCCGAACTGCGCGCCCACCTGCATCAGTTCGGCGATATCCGCGGTGCTCATCTGCTCCTTCGGGCTCACCTCGCCCTCGGCGTGGCAGTAGATGCACCGCAGGTTGCACCGGGAGGTCAGACTGATACGGAGGTTGGTCACGGTCCGATTATAGGGGTCCTTCAGGATCATCGCATGTTCCCTTGAAATTCTTTGCAATAATGTAGGTCTCGGCACTCCCTTTCCGTGACGCCTTCGTCCGATATCCGCGGACGGAATAGAAATGCTTCCTTGCCTCGGCGATCAGGTCCCCGAAGAGTTCCCCCTGGAACGACTTTATCACCATGTTGCCGCCGGGCTTCAGGATCGTGCAGGCAAACGCCAGGGCATCCTCGCCAAGTCCAATTGCACGAGCCTGGTCGTAACTCTTCTGGCCGGAGAGTTTCGGTGCGGCATCGCAGACTACAACGTTGACGATGCCGCCGGCCTCCTCCCGTATGCGCTCCTGGACAAGGGGATCAGTGAAATCCCCGACGATGGTGGTGACGCCTTCCATGGGCGCAATAGGGTTGAGATCCACGCCGACGACCTTCCCCCCGGTCAGATCGCGGAGCACCTGCAGCCAGCTGCCCGGCGCTGCCCCGAGGTCGACGACGTTGTCGCTCGGCCTTATGATCCCGCTCTTCTGCTGGATCTCCAACAGCTTATAAGCGGCCCGTGCCCGGTATCCGGCGCTCATCGCCTTTCTATAGACGCTATCTTTTGTCCATTGAGAACCCATTGCGAGATTACCCTCCGTTTGACGCTGACAGGTGGTTAGTTGTA
Source organism: Methanoculleus sp. UBA303 (assembly GCA_002501655.1). Lineage (GTDB taxonomy): Archaea > Halobacteriota > Methanomicrobia > Methanomicrobiales > Methanoculleaceae > Methanoculleus. Next base: position 43,923 of record DANY01000002.1, on the reverse strand, counting down.
TTGTCAGCACGATCAGGAGATTATGTATAGTGTTTCGATGCAGCTAACCATGAATGTATAGGGTTCCGTCCGGTTCCGGCATACGGGGCGGTTGGGGTATATCGCAAAGCACTAAAATGAAAAGTGCGATTATATACTTTAGACGAGAGCTTGATAAGGGGTCACAATGTTAAAGGCAACGATTGATACAGAAATATTTCGAGAATCCATCGATGCGATCGCCGCACTGGTGACGGAGTGCCGCCTGCACACCGCTGATGATCACACCTGGACGCGGGCTGTCGATACCGCAAACGTGGCCATGGTCTCCCTGGACCTCCAGAGCACGGCGTTCAACACCTTCCTGGCGACAGCCGGAGAACTGGGCCTGGATATCGCAAAGATGAAGAACATCCTCGGGATGATGGGGAAAGGTGACGTGCTGACGCTCAGTCTCCTCGATGAAGAGCGGAAACTGGAACTGAGCTTTGGAGGCTACCGCTACTCGATCACGCTGCTTGACGTCAACACCATCCGGAAAGATCCGAACCCTCCGGGGATCGATCTCCCTGGTAAGGCCGTCCTCTCAGGAGATGCTCTGAACAGCGCCATAAAGGCGGCTGCCGTCATATCCGACAAGATCGCTCTCGGGATCGACCCCGACACCATGACCTTCTACATGGAGGCGGAGGGAGATACCGACCATATCAAACTCGCGCTCGGCGAAGACGAACTTGTCGCACTCAACCCGGTGCGGGCCCGCTCCCTCTTCTCGCTCGATTACCTGAAGGACATGGGCCGGGTCATGGCACGCGCGGATGAGGTGGAGGTCTACCTCGGCGTCGATCACCCGGTACGGTTTGCCTTTGACATTGCGGACGGCAACGGCCACGTCGAGTACCTCCTTGCTCCTCGGATCGAGGCCGATTGATGGATGTTGTACTCGACCACAAAGAGCTCATCAAATACCCATTTTTAAAAGAGTCCCAGCAGCTGGCCCGCCGGCACGTTGAGTCGCTCGAAGAATTTCTCGGAAGTAACTCGGGTGCTGCGGCGCTCGAGCGGGCAAAGGCCCGGGTCATCGCTGCGCTTTCCGCGAAGCGAGAGTTTCAGGATGAGAATACGCAGAACCTCAGGCCCGAGTTTGAGATAGCGAGTTATGCGCTTGCCCGGATACTGGTCTCCTGCATAGGCGACCGATCCCTCATCGACCGCCTTGCGCGCTATGAAGCGGAACGCGCATCCTTCTTCCTGGAGGCCGAAGGCCCGGAGATACGGCAGTTCGTTGCCTGGAGTATCGGGATCAATACCGGGACCGTTGTCCTGCCGGTCACCGATTACGTTGAACTGGTGCCCCATCTGCGTGATCTGCGCTGGCGGCTCATCAACAGGGACGTGCGGCAGGGAACGGTTCACCTCGAACCGGGCGAGATCGATGAACTTATCCGGGAACGGATCCGGGTCATCCTCATCGACCAGCTGCCGCTTCGGGTCCCGCCCGGGATCTGCGAACGCCTCGAACCGGTTACGAAAGAGATCGCTGCGTCATACCAGCAGCAGATCCTCGAGCAGTTCGGTGAAGTTAAGGAGGAAGCGTTCCCGCCCTGCATCAGCTCGCTCATCCAGGCGATCACCACAGGAGGAAACCTGACGCATATGGGCAGATTCGCCATCACGTCGTTCCTCCATACCATCGGTGTGAACATCACAGGGATTGCAGAGATCTTTGCGCGGGCGCCTGACTTCGACCTGGAGAAGACGATGTACCAGGTGGAGCATATCTCCGGCCGGGGCGGCACCGAGTATACCCCACCATCGTGCGCCACCATGCGCACCTTTGGGCTCTGCGCTAACCGGGATAAGGACTGCGAGCGGGTCAACCACCCCTTAAGTTACTACCGGCTCAGAAAAAATATAAAGAAGAGGCGGAGTTAAGCGACCATTTTATCGATCGTATAGCCTGCAACACTGAGCGCGGCGATAAAGACGACCAGCGCGATGATGTATGACGGCCCTTCCATCCACGACAGCCCTTCTATCCCCATCACCAGTGCGGGCAGCATCACCAGCAGTATGACAAACAGTGCGAGGCACCCGAATGCGGCCAGCACCTCAAGAACCCGTAGATTCATGTACACAAGTGGGATAGGGGCAGGTATATCTCTATCCATAGGCGGGAGACCCGCATGCTTATGCTCTGTGCGCCTGACAACCCATCCCGCATGGAGAGAGATGAGGCACTGGCCCTCCTCAGGCGCTACGTGGCGTCACCGTCTCACATTGCGCACAGCCACGCCACAGCGGGCATCATGAGGAAGGTCGCAGAACACCTCGGCGAGGATGACGATACGTGGGAGGTTATCGGCCTCCTGCATGACATCGACTACGATGTTATCGGAGGGGATATGGACCGGCACGGCATTGAGGGCCACCGGATCCTTATAGAGAACGACGTCCCGGAGGAGATCGCGGATCTTGTCAGGCGCCACAACCACATGCTCTTCTCCGGCTATGATCGACCCGTAGAGACCGCGCTCCAGGCGGCGGACAGCGCGTCAGGCCTGATCATCGCCTGCGCCCTGGTGAAGGGCGGGGCGGTCAGCGAGGTCACGCCCCGGACGGTAATGAAGAAGTTCAAGGAGAAGTCGTTTGCCGCCGGGTGCGAGCGCCATAGAATCAGGCTGATCGAGTCTCTCATGGATATGGAGACGTTCTACCTTCTCGCGATCGAGGGGCTCACGGAAGTTCGCGCCGATATCGGCCTCGTCTGAGCACAAACCTTATGCGGCACCCAAAACGAGGGATAGAGAGCATGACGCAGGAAGACCGCGCGAGGGTGATCGCCTGTATGGGCGAGGCTGTGGCGCTGCTCACCGGGCGGATGGACGCCCGGCTCATCCCGGAGGTCGGGATGAACATCGTCTACGCCCTGCCCAACGCGCGGAGCAAGGACGACGTGGCGGGGGTCCTCGGCCGGATCGTCAGGTTCGGCGACCGGGTCCACCCTGTCGGTGAGGTTGCATTCGGGGCAAGCGATCACGTGGCCCGGATCGTTATCACGGCCATGCGCTTTAACCCGCAGGTCCGGAGCGCGGCAAACATCCGCTTCTCTGAAGCGGTTCTTCTTGATATGGAGAACCTCCTCTTCGAGGTCTGCTCCTTTGACCGGGCGAAAGAACCGCCGGGTGTGCAGACAATGGACTGGGGCGTCGCCTCCTGCTGCAGGGAGGGCGTACCCGACGCCATCTACGACCGGGGAGCCATGGGAAAAGAATCGATGATCAGGGTTCTTGGGGAGGATCCGGTCATGGTCGCACACAATATTCTTAAACTGTCAAATCGCATTACCTATGCACAATTATAAGGGAAGGTCCACATGGGAATAAAACCATCATATATCAAGAACCTCGGCGAAGAACTCATCGTCAAGCATCGCGACAGGTTTACTGGAGACTTTGATGAGAATAAACACGCCGTCGCCGAAGTTGCCGTGATCGACAGCAAGGGTGTCCGGAACAGAGTTGCCGGGTACATCTCAAGAAAGATAAATACAGGGAAGCGGTAAACCTCATTATATGTTTGAGGGAATCCTTCCAGCAATCATTACCCCTTTTCACCAGGACTCCGGGGCGAGTCTTGATATTGAAGGATTACGGTCCAACATTGAATCGCTGCTGCAACGCGGGATCCATGGTATCGTACCCTGCGGGTCGACCGGGGAGTCTGCGACGCTCACGTTTGAGGAGCACGAGCAGGTGATCAGTGAGACCATTGGGGTCGTCAACGGACGAGTGCCTGTGCTGGCAGGGACTGGATCGAACAACACTGCAGAGGCGATTCGCCTGACCCGGTCGGCGCGGGATGCAGGCGCGGACGGCGCGCTCGTCATCAGCCCGTACTACAACAAGCCGAACCGCTCCGGGCTCGTCAAGCATTTCACGAAGCTCGCCGATCTCGATCTTCCCATCGTCCTCTACAATGTTCCCGGCCGGACGGGGCAGAATCTCCAGCCAGACCTGGTGATCGAGCTCGCCCGGCATCCGAACATCGTCGGGATCAAGGAAGCGAGCGGTGATATCACCCAGATATCCCGCATCATCGAGGGGACACGGGACGAGGACTTCATCGTGCTCTCCGGGGACGATGCGATGACCCTCCCGGTCCTCGCACTGGGGGGCGCAGGTGTGATATCGGTGACCGCCAACGTCGACCCCGGCCGGATGGTGCAGATGTACGAAGCCTTCCGCGGGGGCGACCTTGCCCGCGCACAAGATCTGCACTACGAACTCTCGGCGCTCATGCGGGCGATGTTCATCGATACGAATCCCATCCCCGTGAAGAAGGCGGTAGAACTCATTGGAAGGGCCGCCGGACCGGTCAGGCTGCCGCTCGATGAACTGGATGACCAGAAGACGGAACAGTTGAGGAAGGTGCTGGTGAACTATGATTAAGGTAGCCGTATCCGGGGCCCTGGGAAGAATGGGCACCACTATCGGCCGGATCGTCGACGAGGCTCCCGACATGGAGCTCGTCGGAGGTGTCGACGTGAGGGAGGGGACGCTGTTTGGGAAGGAAGTGGTCCCTGCAGCCCGCATCGATGAGTTCCTGAAAGAGAAGAAACCGGACATTCTCATCGACTTCACCGTTGCGGCCGCTGCTGTCGAGAACATCAGGGCAGCAGCAAGAAACAACGTAGCGCTCGTCGTCGGGACGACCGGGTTCTCCTCCGAACAGAGGGAATCGATCCGGAGCGCCATCGAGGGGAACGTCCCCGCGGTTATATCGAGCAACTTCTCCGTCGGCGTCAACATCTTCTGGAAACTCGTGCGGGAAGCCGCCCGCGAGCTCGGCGACTACGATATCGAGGTCACGGAAGCCCATCACCGCTACAAGAAGGACGCCCCGAGCGGCACCGCAAAGACCATCCTTGAGATCCTTGATCAGGAACTCGGGGACCGCGAGAAGGTCTACGGCCGTGTAGGTGCGACCGAACGGAAGAACGAGATCGGTGTGCATGTCGTCCGCGGCGGCGACATCGTCGGCGATCACTCGGTCCTCTTCGCGGGGAACTTTGAGTGCATCGAGATATCTCACCGGGCTTACGACCGGGCGGTATTCGCGCAGGGTGCCGTCCGGGCCGCACGGTGGGTCGCCGGCAGAGAACCGCGCATCTACGCCATGCAGGATGTCCTGGGGATATAAGAGACGCCTCTGTTCTGGGGGGAAAGCGAAATTTATTTTTAATACACTCATAAACTATGTACGTTCGGAGGAAAAAAATTGCCAGCAGTTGTTGATGTTGAGAAGTGTACCGCCTGTGAGACCTGCATAGATGTCTGCCCGGCTTCTGCCATCTGCATGGAAGACGGGAAAGCAAAAGTTGACGTCGATCTCTGCGTTGATTGCGAGACCTGCGTCGATGAGTGCCCATCTGAGGCAATCTCGATGGAATGAAGAAACACACTCTTTAATACCTCCTACACTACAGATATTTTTGTCTATGATTAATGTAGGAGTGCTTGGTGCCACAGGAGCGGTGGGACAGCGCTTCGTTCAGCTTTTAGCGGATCATCCCTGGTTTCATCTCCAGACACTCACCGCTTCTGAACGAAGTGCAGGAAAACCGTATGGTAAGGTGGTCAACTGGCGCCTTGATGCGCCGTACCCGGACAACATCAGCGATACCGTCGTCACTCCCACAACTGTCGAGAGCCTGAAGGACTGCGACCTTGTCTTCTCAGCGCTTCCCGCCGATGTGGCGACGTCCCTTGAGACCGAGATCGCCGATGCGGGCATCGCTGTCTGCAGCAACGCCCGATCGCACCGCATGGACCCGGACGTTCCGCTGGTGATACCGGAGGTCAACCCGGATCACCTGGGCCTGATCGACGTCCAGCGGGACCGGGGGCGTGGGGGTTTCATCGTGACCAACCCGAACTGCTCGACGATCGTCCTTACGCTGGCCCTCGCACCCCTCAGACCGTTCGAGTTCCATGACGTGCGTGCGGCAACCATGCAGGCGATATCGGGAGGCGGGTTTTCGGGTGTCTCCGCTATGGACATCTACGACAATGTCATCCCCTATATCGGTTCCGAGGAGGAGAAGATAGAGACCGAGATCGTGAAGATCATGGGAACGTTCAATGGTTCTGAGGTGATCCCTGCTCCATTCAGCGTGAGTGCAAGTTGTCATCGGGTCCCTGTCATCGATGGGCACACCATTGCAGTCTGGGTCGACGTGAAGGAACCGGTTGCCGAAGTGAAAAAAGCTTACGCAACATTTAAGTCCCCCTTCAGCAATCTACCTTTACAGCCGGCAAAGGCAGTTGAGCTCCTCGACCAGTCCGATCGTCCGCAGCCACGGCTTGACCGTAACCGGGGACGGGGCATGACGGTCTCTGTCGGGAGAATCCGGGAAGGGTTACGGTTTGTTGCACTCGGGCACAACACTATCCGTGGGGCTGCAGGCGCATCCGTTCTCAACGCAGAGCTGATATACTCGAGGAAGTACCTTTAGACGAGGTGGGCTAATGATAAAGGATAACACAGTATTCGTGGGAAACAAACCGGTCATGAACTACGTGCTTGCGGTGGTCACCCAGTTCAACAACGGAGCGGAGGAAGTTGCGATTAAAGCCCGGGGGAAGGCGATCTCACGGGCAGTCGATACTGCGGAGATAGCGCTCAACCGGTTCCTCGCGAACGTGAGCAAGAAAGAGATCTTCACATCAACCGAGATGATCGACACCGATACCGGAAAGACGAACGTCTCAAGCATCGAGATTGTCCTCACTCATGCGAAGTGAGGCTCCGAAGCACTTTTTTGACATTTCCCTGGAGAGCGCGGTGAACGGAGAGCATAGCGGGACTCTCTGGTTCAGGCGTCCCTCGTCGTGCCGGCGCTCCCGAGGTTGCGCTGCAGGTCGCCGGCGTATAGAAAACCCGGTATTTCGAGAGCAGTTAGGTCGATATCCCGAGTATAAGGTTTCTCCAACACCGGGTCACCATAAAGGTTTTATGACTCCCCCCACCACCATTGTAGTATGAAATGGGTGACGGTCGGGATAGTGCTCGTGCTGGTATCCGCTCTCGTCGCTCCCGCATTTGCGGCGGGTGAGGAGCGGTACAGTTACATCACAGTCAAAGACGTCACTGTCCAGCTGGAGAAAGAGGATGCCGTCATCACCATGAACTATACGATCGATAGCGGCATCGGGTTCCTCGTTCTCCTCCTGGGAAAATCCGACCTGAAGCAAAAGGCACTCGACATACTGAACTTCAACGATACCAGAGTTCAGCACCTCGATATCGAGCACATCGAGGTGCGCGTGAAGAATGTCTCCGATGACTACGGGCAGGGGTCATACTGGTTCCCTGCCCACAGGTTTGGCGTGGTCGTGCCTTCGCTCACCATAATCACCCCGCAGGACGTCAAAAGTTACGAGAATGTCAGGGAGTTCCCGGACGGACTCGGTTATTTTGCTAAACCGTGAATAGACCCTATCTGCGAACCGGGCCGCGGCGCGTATCACATCCGGGGGAGCGACCTGTGCCCGGAAGTGATCCGGTTGGCCGCCATGATGGGCGGGGATAACCTGTATGGGGCGAGATGGCCTCCGGCCACCCCCCCTTCTTCCGCCGCCCGAGTTGTTATAGTTCTCTCAGGATAGATGCCAAACCCGGATTCAATTGTCCGGGACTTTTGGGATAATCACCGACCGTAACTCCCCGATGCGCAGCCCGGCCAAAGTAGAGTCCCCCGGGTCTCACACCTCTCTCTTCAGCGCGACCGGCTCGCGTTCATTCCCCCACCTGCCCAGGAGCGACTGGAGGTAGACGCCGAGGAAGGCACAGAAAAGACCTCCAATTGTGGCGAAGATGATATACTTCACGCCGACATCGGCTGTTATGGGGAACCTGGAGATGTCGCTGATCGAGAGGATGTAGATGCTTGCACCGTAGGCGATGGCTCCTATCGCCAGCACGAAGAACGGCAGGGCGACCACCCGCCGGATCGCCTCTCGTTCGTTGAGGAAGACATCGATGATCTTCCCCCCCGATGCAACGAGGCCGGCGGCAGTGAACCAGGCGATGGCGCCGTAGATGAACGCGAGTACCTGAAAGAAGATCCCGGCAGAGGTATAGTAGTCAAGGAGGCTTATAAGCCCGAGGACGATCCCGACGATACCCAGCAGTATTGCCGTGATGTACGAGACGAAGGTAAACCTGCCGCCATGCAGCGACGTCTTCAACGATGTAATCAGATACCCGAAGACCTCGTCGATTCCGACACCCTTGAAGAGCAGATAGGTGCCGATGACGCCGACGACAACGATGGTTGCGCCTTCAGGGTATCCCAGCAAGTATCCCACAGCATAGAGGAGCATGGCAAGACCGAGCGGTACGAGCACGAGCTTTGAGACCTTCGGGTCATCGAGAAGGCGCCTGAGGATATAGTACGTCCCCTCAAGGTTCGGCATCTGGTTGACCACGACCCTCCGTACGCTGCTGACCGGCACTCTGGATTGGATGATCGGAAGGACGTACTCATCCTCAGCACCATCCGTCACCAGAATGCAGGCCGTAGAATTTGTGGCCGAGAGGATCGCATCGAGGCTGGAGGCTATCCGCCGGTCACCCTCGAGCAGGTTCATGTGGTTGCCGCAGATGACGGCGACGGCAACCTCCTCCCCCCGCCCGGTGAGCTCGTCGTAGAGCTTGATCGTCTCGAAGATCGCGTTGACGTCGGAGTCTTCAGAGTCGTTCAGACCAAGGGAGGTTGCCGCATGGAGGCATGCCTCTCTGCCCACGATAGGGCCATCGATCCGGGCTTTAAACCCAAGATCATCATCGCGATCAACACAGAGGACGAGCGTTCGCTCTTTTGCCATGCAATAGAACATCTCCTCGGATCTATTAAAGAATTTGCAGCGAGCGATAAAAAAATATTAAATAAGTTTAGCACGCTGAAGCAGGAGCAGGTCGTCGGTCGTGATCTTTTCACCCTCACGGAACTGCTGGAAGACGCGTTCCGCCTCTTTCCGGACGGCCTTCTGCTCTTTGGTGACTCTGGTCTTCCGGGTCTTCTTCCGCAGGCCCGAGATCACCTTATCATAATCACGGAGTTCCTTCTGGCAGGCAATGAACTGCTTGTGCTCCTCATCCGCCGACTCCTGGGCTTCAACAAACTGCTGGTGAGCCTGGTCCGCCTCTTCGCGGGACTTGTCGGCTTTCCGGTAAGACTCCACCATCAGGTCATGGTGCTGCTGGGCGGCTTCAGCCTTCTCGGTGACCTCCTTGTGGATGTCTGAGGCCAGTCTGCGAAATTCACGAGCATCGGTGAGCTTCGTCCGCATCTCTTTGTTCTGCTCGAGTTCGACTTCCTGGTCTTTCGCTGCCGCCTTCAGCTGCTTGATCTTCTCGATCAGCTCGCGTTCTTTGTCGGTGCTGTAGACCTCGGTCTGCTGCTTGAACTCCAGGTGCTCGATCTGCTTCTGCAGTTCCTTGATGCCCCGGTTCTGGAGGTTGCCGTGCTCTTTCTTGAAAGACTCAATCTCGTCAAAGAGCACGTTCGCCTTGTCGTTGTTCTCGTTCCTCTGGTCTTTCAGCGCCTGGACTTCCTCGTTGATCTTATCCCGCTGCTCTTTGTGCTGCTGCGCCTCCTCGACAAATTCGCGGGTCTGTGTGTTTAAGGTGTTGCGTTCCCGGGCATTTTTGCTGGCGAGCGCGTTCAACTCATTGCGCCGGTCTTTGTGTTGTTCAGACTCCGCAAGGACTTTTTTTCTCTTCTCAATCAGATCGTTCAGCATTCTTTACCAATCCTCGACATTCGGTACCTGTCTCATATCCCCACCAGCGAGTCCGCTCCCATGTGCCTGCAGGGATACCGGAGGCTTACGTAGCGGCTACACCACAAGAAAAGACGTTTTCCGGACTCGCGATCGAGGCCGTCATCCATATGTCTGCTCATGTGTTCAACCCCGGTACTTGGCAACCGCAGACCCGCAGGTTCTGCGCCCTGCACAATACACCCCGTGCTGGAGGGATTATACAAGAACGTCTATAATTCAAACGTCATCCGTACTATTAAGTATTTCGTAGAGGACCGGAGGCACGCCGCCGGGAACTGATCCGGATGAAAAATAGGGAAGAGGATGTGGGGGTTTAGAGGAAGTCGATGAGATGCCCGCTCGGGGCGTCCCCTGCCATGCGCCTGCCGGCCGGTGCGCCAGATCGCTGCGTCACCGGTTCGTAGGCACGGTGGCTCCCGAGGATCTGTGCACTCTTTACGCCGGTCATGACCGCCATGACGCGGACTCTGCCCTCATAATCGCTGTTCACCCGCGCTCCCCAGATGACGTCCGCGTGCGGGTCGAGCTCGTAGGTCAGGGAACTTGCGATCTCCTCGGCATCCTGGAGGGTCAGGTCGTTCCCGCCCGTGATATGGATGAGGCTCCCCGTCGCTCCACGATAGTCGATGTCCAGCAGGGGGTGGTTCAGGCACTCGTGAACGACACTCTCAGCCTTGTTCTGCTGCTTGCTCTCTCCGACAAGCATCACGGCGACGCCCCCCTTGCTCATGATGGCACGCACGTCTGCATAGTCGATGTTGATGAGCGAAGGCTCGGTGATCGTCTCGCTGATTCCCTTGACGGTCTCTGCGATGAGCTGGTCCATGACCGAGAACGCCTGGCCAAGCGGCAGGTTGGGCACGTACTTGATGAGCCGGTTGTTGTCGAGCACGATGACCGAGTCGGCAGCGGCCGAGAGCAGTTCAAGCCCTTCTTCCGCGCGGAGAAGCCGGGCCTTCTCAACCTGGAAGGGATAACTGACCATGCCGACGACGATTGCCCCCTGCTCCTTTGCTATCTGCGCGACAACCGGGGCCGTCCCCGTGCCGGTACCTCCACCCATACCGGCGGTGATGAAGACAAGGTCCGCGTCGCAGAGCAGGCCCTCGAGAGTCGGCCGGGCCATCTCGGCTGCACGTCTGCCGACATCGGGGAACCCGCCGGCCCCAAGGCCTTTGGTGAGCGACTTGCCGACAAGCACCCTCTTGTCGGCCTGGATCATATCCAGGTGCTGCTTGTCTGTGTTGATCGCGATCGTTTCTGCACCGTTGACCTGCATGTGGTACAGGCGATTGATGGTGTTGTTGCCCGCACCGCCGCACCCTACGATGACAATTCGTGGCTGGCCGAGCATGTCGTCTTCCCCCTCGGAAGAGTCTGTCTTCAGGTATTTCTCACGTTCTGCGTGTTTCAACGCCTCGTTGATGATCGTCTGCATTGAATACCTCCTAAACTTGAAATGAAATTTGATCGGCCTCGCGTAGAACACGGCTTCCATGCCTTTCGAGAAGCGCTCTGACTGAATACCGCACAGCCTCCGATACCGTGGGGAATTCGCCAGCCTCCACCAGCCTCTCGAGCATCTCAACCTGTTGCCGGGGCAATCTGATAGTTATCCGATCCATCATTTCAATCACTCATATCTGACATTTAGCCGCTAAGCGTCTGCCATTTGTCAGACAATCGTAATCTTTCTGTCTGACTGCATCAGATAAGCCATAATAATACTGGTATGGTATAAATACCTTCTGAAATGAACTCCAGCCCGACATAACGGTTTTATGGATAGCAGCCGACAACATACCCTCATAGGATTGCCACAGATATGAGAGAAAATCTCCCCGAAAGGATGGAACATGGCGGCCGGGTGCGCTGGCATCGCACCCGGGAGAGAGGCGAGTTACTCGATTTCAGCGCTAATGTAAACCCTTATCCCCCGGAGATCCCCTGGACGCCGGATCCTTCGGTGCTGAAAGATTACCCGGACGATCGGTATGAGGCACTCAAAGAGGTTATCGGCAGGACATTCGGGCGCGATGCGGCAGAGGTCACTGTCGGCAACGGATCCGTCGAATTGATCCGCGCGTTCTGTTTCGCCATGCTCGGGCGTGGAGATACCGCCTGTATCAGACCTCCGACGTTTGCCGAGTACGAGATGGCAGTACTGCTGGCCGGTGCCCGGTGCACCGTCGATGACAGCGATGCTGCTGTTCGGTTCCTCTGCAACCCGAACAACCCCACCGGAAAGCTCTATACCCGCCTGGAAGTCCTCCAGCTGCTCGCCGAAACAGCGGAGCAGGGGACATGCCTCTTCCTCGACGAAGCGTTCATCGAACTCTCCGACCCGCGCCAGAGCCTCGTCGACGTCTCTCACGAGAATCTCTTCGTCCTGCGCTCCCTGACAAAGAGTTTCACCGTTCCGGGCATCAGGTTCGGATACGGTTTCGGCACGCCCGAACTCATCGAGAGGGTGGAGACCGTGCGCCTTCCCTGGACAGTGAACGCATTCGCCGAGTCCTTTGCTATCGAGGCCTTCCGGCACTACGGCGACCTTGAACGCTCGCGGGAGAGGATTGCCCGGGAGCGGATGTGGCTCTCTCGCCACCTGGACAACCTCGGCCTCACGTGTGAGCCTCCGTCTGCGAACTACATCCTGATAGAGGTCCCGATGGAGGCGGAGGTGCTGGTCGGGCGGCTCTTTTCCCGTGGCATCCTTGTCCGGGACTGCCGGTCGTTCGGGCTCCCCCGCCATATACGCGTGGCTGTGCGGACCCACGAGGAGAACAGGCAACTCATCGAGGCACTCGAAGCATGCTTGCCCTGATCATGGCCGGGGGGCAGGGGTCCCGGCTCCGGATGGGTGAGAAGCCGCTCGTTACCGTCTGCGAAAGACCGATGCTCTCCTATGTCATCGATGCCTTTGGGTCTGCAGGGCATGAGGTGGTCGTGGTCGCCTCGCACCGGACGCCGTTCACCAAAAACTGGTGCCGGGTAAGGGAGATTACCCTCTATGAAGCCGAAGGGCTCGGCTACGTCGAAGATATCCGTGCGGCAGCGGGGGATCTAGGGGAAGAAGGAACGCCCTTCTTCACCTGCGTCTCCGACCTTCCCTGTCTTGCGCCCGATATCATCACCGGTGTCGAGGACGCCTGGCGCCGGACGGGAACGCCGGCATGCTCCACGTGGGTGCCCCGCGACCTCTGTGAAGAGCACGGCTGCCGCACGCAGTATACGGAGATGGTCGACGGCACGCCTGCCTGCCCTGCCGGAATCAACATCCTGACAGCGGGCGATCTCGACGGCCCCCAGGAAGAACTGCGGCTCCTTCTGCACGATCGGAGGCTCGTCTTCAACATCAACACGCGCGATGAGCTGGCGCTGGTGCAGGAGTACCTCTGCCGGAAGCAGATCCCGTAACCTCCGGCGGATGGCTGCACTCACCGACCTCCGATCTTCTCGAGATCCGCTCCGCAGGAGCGTCGTTTCCCACACTTCATTCCTTGAGAGAAACTGTATTATCGGAATATCACCGATATCTCTGTATGGAATCCTGCCGGGAAATCGAACTCGAGGGTCATATCATCGATTCAGGAATTATGACCCTGGTGTTTGATAGGATCATGGATATGGGTGGGGAGTTTGAGATTCTCACATTCAACGTCGGGAAACAGAAGACGGACACGAGTTACGCGCGGCTGCGCGTAACGGCACCCACCGAATGGCAACTCGACTCTATCCTCTCTGAACTGCACAGGCTCGGCGCACGCACCCCCGAGATCAGCGACGTCACCCTTGTACCGGCAGAGGGCGACCGGATCCTTCCAAAGGGGTTCTACTCGACCACCAACCATCCGACCTTCGTGAAATATCAGGACGAATGGCTGCCCGTCGAGCGTATCGAGATGGACTGCCATATTGTGGTCGATGAGAAGGAAAATCGGGCTTTTTGCACCCCGATCTCTAAAATAAAGACCGGCGATGCCGTCGTCGTCAGCGAGGCCGGGGTGCGTGTGGTCTATCCCGAGCGGCCGAGGAAGGTCAGCACGTTCGAGTTCATGCATGGGACCGTCTCGTCGGAGCGGCCGAGCGAGGCGATCATAGCAAAGATTGCCCGTGAGATCCTGGAGATGAAGAAGGAGGGAGGGAAGATTGCGCTCGTCGGCGGCCCGGCAATCGTTCATACGGGAGCGGCCGACGCTCTTGCGAAGATGATACGCGAAGGCTACATTGACGTGCTCTTTGCGGGGAACGCGCTTGCCACTCACGATATCGAGTCCAACCTCTTCGGCACGTCTCTTGGGATGGACGTCAAGACGGGCACGCTCATCACCGGCGGGCATAAGCACCACATCTATGCCATCAGCGAGATCATGCGGGCGGGGTCCATCAAAAACGCGGTCGATCAGGGTGTCGTCACCGGGGGGATCATGTATGAGTGCGTGAAGAAGGGTATCCCGTTCGTCCTTGCCGGATCAATCCGGGATGATGGGCCGCTCCCCGACACGATCACGGATGTCGTGGTGGCGCAGGACACCATGCGCCGCCACATCCACGATATCGGGATGGTGGTGATGGTCGGGACGCTCCTCCACTCGATCGCCGTGGGCAACTGCCTCCCCTCGTATGTCAAGACCGTCTGTGTCGATATCAATCCCGCATCGGTGACGAAACTGATGGACCGCGGCACGACGCAGGCGATCGGTGTCGTGAGCGATGCCGGGACGTTCCTCCCGCTGCTCGCAAAGCAGCTGGAGGAACAGAAGAAGTGCTAGTGGGCTATTTTATCTTATTTTGAGGGTTCTGGTGCGTGAGGAGCGCCGCAGGCGCGGGCAGGGTGGGGGATTTGCCATGGCGATAACCACCACGGTCCAGTGCACGGGGAGATCCCGGGGAAGAACCGGATTCGGGCCCACTCTCCCTTTCTCCCGGGAAACCGGCGTCAGCGCCGCCCCCCGGGCACGGCTTCCCACGGGATATCGCCATGACTGCCCCCGCTCCCCCGTGGCGATATTCCCACGGTCCACTCCGGGGGGAGATCCCGGAGAAGAACCAGACGCGGCTCATCCCCGGATATCAGCCCGGGCACTGCCCCCGCCCCCTCCCGGGCGGGGTGGGGGGACGGAGGGGAGCGCTCTGTGGGGGAGGGGACGAAGGCCAGATATGGTCTGTTATTTTGGAATCGATGTACTAGCGGGTAAGCGGCATACAGAACGGTTCTTCCTGGCCGAGCACAAACTCCCACTCTTCTTTGCACCCGCATTCCATCTCTCTCAAGGCGCGCAGGAGTTCGACATCTCCGGTCAGTGAGTAGTCGCCGATCCCCTTCACGATCGGGCTGTCGCAGGCACCGCAGTTGTGTGGCCCCCGGGTCTGCCCGCCGCCGACGGGGTCGCAGAGGATATGCACCGGAGACTGAATCAGCACGTCAAGGACGCTCCAGAGATACGGCGGGCGATATGCGCTCTGCTTCCAGAGGCGTTCGACCTCAGTCCTGCTCTGGACGGTGCAGAGGTTCATCGATATACTGTCCGCAACCGAGGAGACGTCCCTGATGGAGCGCACCATGTCGTCGCGCGCCTCGCGTTCGGTCAGGAACGGCGGCTTCATCAGCAGGTAGGCCTTGACGCCTGTGCCGGCGGCATGTGCAACCTCTGCGGCGCGGAGGAAGTCGGTATACGAGAACCCCTTATCGATGCTCTTCTCCCTGATGGCGTCGTTCGTGGTCTCCAGGCCCACGGCGACGGAGAGCGGTCTCGTCCAGGCGCCGGTATCGATGCCCTCACGGAACTCCTGGAGCGTATCCGCATCAACGTACTCGGGCCGTGTCTCGGCGATCACGACCTTGCCCCGGAACGCCTCCGCAACGGCGCGCCGGGCAGCGGCGGGGACCTCATCGGGATCGAAGAAACTCCCCGATGTGAAGACCTTCAGCACCTGGTAGTCCTCGTCGCGGAAGTTCTCTTTCACCCAGCGGACCTGGCGGATAAGCCGGTCGGCGAGCTCGTCCCGCGGGAGGTCGGGGTAGCGCTCGTGCCGGTAGCCGCACATACGGCACCGGTTCCAGGAACACCCGCCGCTCCTGAAGATAACCGTCAGCGTATCGAGGATCTGCCCCTCATAGCGGTCTTTCCCCCGCCAGGACGCCAGCGGCTTCTCAATCGATTTGGATAGCATTATACCTCATATTCGTTGATGTACTGGTATGAAAAGGATCGCATGGCTGACGCTCATCGCTGCGATGCTGCTCGTCAGTGCGGCATCAGCCGCGTACGTCGCAATCAGTGCTCCACAGAAGGTATACGTCGGCGACTCGCTCGTCGTCACAGGCACCACGATCGTGGGAGGGCTCTCAAAGCCTTCGCTCAACCCGGGATTCAGCACGGACGTTATCCTGTATTACGCTCAGGGCACAAAGAGCGAAGTAGCCCGGAAGACCATCGTCGTCCAGGAGGACGGTTCATTCTCTGCGACATTCAACACCAGCGGTCTCGGTGCAGGAACGTACTCGGTCGAGATCGTCGATCCCACGCAGACCACCTTCGGGGGCAGTTCGACGAAACTGCAGATCGTCACCCTGGTCGACCGGTCAGGAGCTATAACGATGCACTCGCCGCTCAGTCAGGACTTCGACGGCATTCTTGAGCTTCAGGGTGTAATCGGCGAGATCGGAGACGCGGGAGTACAGGTCCGGGTCGAGCACGATGCCGCCACGGTCTACGGGCCGGAATATATCCGTACTGACAAGAACGGGGCGTTCTCTGCGGCAGTGCCCATATCCGCTGCGGGCTCATACAGGGTCACCTTCTCCGACTCCAGGGGATTCATCGGCACCGTCGTGGTTGTGGTGACGGGCGGACCATCTACGCCGACTCCGACGGTGACGCAGACGATGATATCTGCCAGTGCCCCTGCTACGCGATCCGCCCCGGCGTACTTTGAGGTCGATACCAGGAGCGGCATGGTGACGATCGCAACGTCGGCCGGGATCGACTGGGTGGTCGAGTACATCGACGAGGATGAAAAACTCCATAAAGTCAATGATAAGGGCCTGCTCGAACCCGAGATCGCGGAGTTTGCCGCACGGGGGGGCCTCGTCTACGTCAAGGTCTACCCCATGAGTTACAACGACAGCGGAACGGTGCAGGTCTCGGCCGCGAATGCCGACTCGGTCAGGGCAAGCCAGGCTGCGCCCGGGTTCTTCGGGGACGCGACGCCCACCCCCGCCCAGGCTGCGCCGGTCCCGGTGGCGCTGGCACTCCTCGCACTCCTCGTCGTCGTCCTCGCGCGCCGGGGATGAACAACCTTTTTTTATCCGGCGGCCAATAGGTATAGGCGAGCCGGGATAGTCTAGTCCGGGAAGGCGGTGGCCTTGAAAGCCTCTGGTGCCTGGCACCTCGGGAGTTCAAATCTCCCTCCCGGCGCTCTTTCATGTTTATTCTGGTTTCTGTTGCCCTGGTTGCGAACCGTACTTCTGCACTCGATTGTATACTACGACAGGCGAGCGGGAGCGCATCTAAAGAGGCGGTAGGGCATTGTATGCCCTGTGAAGGGGTATCGATAGGGACGGAACTGTAACGTT
This sequence comes from Methanoculleus sp. UBA303, assembly GCA_002501655.1. GTDB lineage: Archaea > Halobacteriota > Methanomicrobia > Methanomicrobiales > Methanoculleaceae > Methanoculleus. The sequence goes on along the minus strand of DANY01000002.1, from coordinate 26,514 downwards.
AACTGCTCTGGAGAGAGGATGAGCATGCACGCCAGGGGATTGGGAGAATGTTGGGGATCCCGCCCTCCCTTCCCGGCTCCTTTCGTGCGGCAAGTAGCATACCCATAACACGGATTTCCGTTGGTTATCGCCACGCAGGGGGGTGGAGACAGTCTCCTCTCCCCGTCAGCCCCTCCCCTAATGGCGATTCCCCCACAGTCCACTGTACCGAGATTTTCACGAACCCCGGCGGTTCTGTCGATCGCCCTCCCACATGGGCCGGGGAAATAACCCTGGCAGACCCGGGCAAAGGTTCCTCAAAAAAAGGTTTAAAGAATCTTCTCTCCCGCCTTTGGGCCGGGAGCGCACTCGTAGATCTCCCGGATCTTCATGATGAGGAGGCTCTTTGCCGGCGCCTTTGACATCTTCGACCGGACGGTAAACTGCATCTTCTCAAACTCCGGGCCGCTGGTCTTGACTATGACATCGCCCTTGGCCTGGAAACAGCCCTTCGTCTCGGCTCCCCAGATGTATATGGACATCTTCGGGTTCTCAAGGATGTTTGCGAGCGTCTTCTTCATGAAGTTGTCCGCAATCCAGATCGTCTCGTCGTCGACGAGTTCGACGAACCCGATCGGCACTACGTTCGGCCACCCGTCCTTTGAGGCTGTGGCAACCGGGAAGATCTTCATTGCCTGGAACGCCGCTTTCATCTCTTCAGTTAATGCAACCATCGGTTTTCACCAATAGATTTTCTAAACTACAGATTTATATAGTAATTCGTCAGAGAACTGTAGTTACGGCGGCGGTGCTACAGACCCCTGACCCGACAGCCCACGCCGCTCCATCATAGAGACGGATGTTTGACATCATGGAAACTACAAACGGCGGATCGGAACTCACCGCTCTCCGGCATGAGATCGCAGAACTCCGGGCCGAGGTCCGGCGGTATGCCGTCCCGGACGGCCGGCAGGTAGACCTGCTCTTTTCCGAGTTTCGGCGGCAGTGCGCCGAAGCCGCCGTGCGCGGACACATCGAGAACGCAAGCGACCTGATCGGCCGCGAGGCTTCGGGCTGCCCTCTCGAGGGACGGTGCAGGGCTGCTTTTGCCGCCCTCTTCGAGAGCGCGATCGAGCACCTGAAGATGGGAGAGGTACCGGCCGGGGCTGTTGGTGCTGTCAGGGAACAACTCGCAGAACTGCAGCGATGCGCTCCGACCGACCACTGTGCCCCCTGTTTTCGGGAAGCAGGCAGGCAGTTCGACCGCCAACTCCGGATGCTCGAATCGATCCATGGTTACCGGGACGGGCGGGGGGAAGAGCATACCATCGAGGCCCTCTCACCGGAGGATGTCGCAAACACGATCTGCTACCCTCTGAGCAGCCCTCACCGGGTTCGGATCCTCAAATCTCTCTACCACGAAGGGAAGTCGTTCTCTGACCTCGCAAAGATCACCGATCTGCGCGGGGGCAACCTCCTCTTCCACCTGGAGAAACTCCTGGCAGGCGGCCTGATCCGGCAGCGCAAAGACCGCGGTGAATACTGCATCAGCTTGAGCGGCTACGAATCGCTCAGAGCGCTCTCGGAACTCAACTGGAAGGTCCGGGAGAGTAGCATCCATACCGGCAGGAATGGGGAAGGGCGGAATCGTGACTGAGGGGAGAGATCACGGTTCAAAGTCCATCACGACGGCGGAGTGGTCGCTCAACCCCTGCCCCCGGAGGTCATGCAGGTACCAGCACGCCGTCGGGTTGAGGCGCGCAGACGCGAAGATGTGATCGTAGCGCTTGCACTTCGGGACATCTTCAGGCCCGCGGTCGGGACACCAGCTGTACTCCCTCGCCCGGTAACCGTGCAGCCTCCGGAAGACATCAGGGAGGTCGTACTCCGCAAGGCCGGTGAGAACGTTCATCTCGGCGTTATACCACCATCTCCTCGGCCGCCCGAGATACTCGTCGCTCTCGGAGACCGTGGCGTAGGTTTTGTCAGGGAGGATATCGCGGTAGAAGGGAACGATCGTCCCGTCGGGGAGCTCTGCTTCCGGTATGTGGAGGTCCCCGCAGAAGACCCGCGGTCTTGCCGACCTGACGGCAAGGCGCCGGTAGATCCCGACCAGCGTCTCGGCCTTCGCGATCTCATTTCTCCGGCTGCCTATCGCCGTGGGCACATGGACGTTGTGGATCTCGAACTCGCCTGTGGGTGCGCTGACGACGGCAGAGACCACCCGCTGCTTCCACGGTATATCGAAGTCGAGGGGGTTTAGCGGGGTAAGGGGATACCTGCTTGCTATCAGGCATCCGAAATCCTTTGCTTCACCCGATGGTGAGCACTGCTCGGAGAGCCGGGAGATGCTGTACGCAAACTGGAACGGGTCGCTTGCGTTCCGTGTGCGGAGGTCGTTTAACCGCTCGGCCATGTAGGCCACCCGCGCAATCTCCACCAGAGCAAGGCTGTCGACGGAGTAGGACAACCCAAAGTTCTCCAGTTCTTCACGAAAGAGCGGCAGAGCCCGGTCCGTCACCTCCTGGAAGGCGACGATATCCGGGGAGTGCTGGCAGACTGCTTCGACTTTCTTCTCCACGCTCTTTGTACCGGAGCGAAAGAGATCAACGTTCCATGATATGAGCCGCATGGTCCTGGTACATTGCGCATTGACCCTGCATGCTCATTAACACATCGAGTTGAGAGCGGCAGTGCGGTACCGGCGCTACCGTGGACGGCGCTCGATCCCGCGGGCCGGCACATGCCCGGGGGATGCCTCCCGGCAGGCTGCCGGGAAGCGCCCGTGAAAAAACGGGCAGGGATCTTCGGGACGGCACCGGACCCCGCGCCGGCTCCCCGCCGGGGTGAACGCCCCCTCACAGCGGCCCTATAGGATAGAACCTTCCGGTGTCCTCTCTTCTCCGGGCGTGACCTCTTCTCCGGGGGTCGTCTCTTCCTCTTCGGGTGTCACCGTCGGTTCAGGGGTTTCAGAGACATTCAGGTACATCCCCGCGTCCCAGTCGATCTGCTCTTCGCCTGCCCCGAGTTCGAACTGTGCGGTGGTGCCGCTGGACGGGTCGGCGTCACTATCCGCGTCATCACTGCCCTGGTCGGGTGCAGTGAACGTGTAGTCGGCCGGTGCTTCGAACCTCACGGAGTACGTTCCCGGCAGGATGCCGGTGAAGAGATAGGCGCCGCCCGCGCCGGTCGTTACGGTGGTGACCTCAGAACCGTCCGCGCCGATGAGGATGACGCCGACGTCCGAAAGCCCGGGCTCACCCGGGTCCTGGATACCGTCCTGGTTGGTGTCCTCCCAGACAAAGTCGCCGATACTCCCGTTTTCGGCCGGAACCTCTGCAGGCGTCAGGTTCAACCCCGCGTCCCAGTCAAGCTGTGTCTCGTTCCCGGCGAGCGTGATGCTTGCCGTCCTGCCGGTCGCCGGGTCGGCGTCGCTGTCCCGCGCGTCGTCGGCGCCCTGATTGGCCGGCGTGAAGTTGTAGCCTTCCGGCAGTCCAAAGACCAGGTGGTACTCGCCCGCCGGGAGAGCGGTGAAGAGGTAGGCCCCATCTGCATCCGTCGTCGTTGAATTGGCGAGGGTCTCGTTTGCGTAGTAGAGCTCGACGATGGCGCCGGCAATGCCTTCCTCACCCTTGTCCTGGATGCCGTTCCCGTCGGTGTCGTTCCAGACGAGGTCCCCGATGGTGCTGTTGGTCAGAGGCCGGCTTGGGGATTTGGCGATCCCTACGTTCATCACCGCCAGGGCCTTCCCGGTTCGGATCTCGATCACCGTCGATCTGCCTGTTTGGGGATCCAGGTCGGATCCTTCGACGGGGCAGGTGAATTCGTAACCGGGCGGAAGCGTAAACTGCAGAGAGTACTCTCCCAAAGTGAGATTCGTAAAGATATACGTCCCGTTCCCGTCTGTAACGGATGTGGTCGTACCGGAGTCCGTGAGCCCGTTAGAAGCCAGAAGTTGCACCTCTATCCCGGGGACGCCCGCTTCATCGGCATCAAGTTCATTGTTTCTGTTGGTATCGTTCACGACTCCGCCCAGTATGACGCCTATCCCCGTGGTGTTAACATCAGGAGGGGGATGGGTTTCATTTTCATAGACGATATCCGGGAAACCGGAATCCCCCGAAGATGGGGTGTTTTCGGACGGGAGACTACCGGGGGAACCGGGCGTAAGGGAGGCCCCGGAATTTGCCTGCACGGTATCGCCGGTGCCTGCACTCTGCACGAGTCCTGTTACCATCTGAAGTATACCCGGCAGCCATGAATGAAGGATACCGTCGACGTAGACATCCACCGTGCCGTCAAAGAGACTCGCTCCTCCCATACCGGTGCCGGCGATCGCCCCCGCCGATCCCGTCAGGTCGAGAGGTGAGAGTATCGGGGCTACAAGGCAGATACCCATCCAGTTCAGGGGCGGCGGACAGAGGAACCAGTGTGCCAGGTCCCTGCCGACCTGCCCCCAATCCGTTGAACCTCTGAAGGAGCCGGATTTGCGCAGGAGTCCGACATCCCATTGTTTCTGCGAGTCCCCCACTCCGAGCGTGATCGGGGGGGCGATGAACCCATACCCGTTGCTGTCGAGGACAAGCCCCACATTGTTCCGCCCGGCACCGTACTGATCGAACTTCGTGAACGCAGCCCAGGCGGGCGGCTTGACAACCAGACCGTACTGTCCCGGTGCCAGACCCGAGAACAGGAAGACCCCGTTCGCGTCTGTCGCATCCGTCGCAACCCTTGTGTACTGCCCGCCGCCGTCATGTTTCATCAGCGAGACAACGACACCGGCTACAGCGCCGTGATCTCCGGCTGCAGAATCTTCGAGGATACCGTTGCCGTTATCCTCCCAGACCGTTCCGCCGATCTCACCCGTGAAACGGGTCATGCCCGCATCCCAGTGATCCTTTATTTCGCCGGCCCGGAGGGTGAAACTCTCGGTCATGCCGGAGAGGGGATCGACGTCGCTGTCCTCGTTGTCATTGCCCTGATCCGGCTTCGCCACGAATTTATACCCGGCGATAAGGCTGAATTCAAGGTAGTAGTTCCCCGGCGGAACGTTCTTGAACTGGTATATTCCATCCGCATTGGTCGTAGTCCTGTCCTGAATCGTTCCCACGCCGTCGGCTTTACGAAGTTTCACCTCGATATTCGGAATGCCCGGTTCCTGGTTGGCCTGCTCTCGCTGCTGTATGTTGTCCCCGTTTACGTCCTCCCAGACTCTGCCGTGAACCTCCGCCGTCGTTCCCGGCGCCGGCCCCGTGACCAGCCCTGCATCCCACCGATCCTGTAATTCGTTCTCCTTGAGTGCGATTACACCCGTCCGGCCGGTCGTCTGGTCCGCATCGCTGTCCTTTGCGGCGTCGCTCCCGGCGCCTTTCACGGTGAATGCCGCGCTCTCGGGGGCTACGAATTCGACGATGTAGTTCCCGGCCGCCAGATCAGCAAACAGATACTTGCCGTTTGCATCGGTCTTCACCTCGCGCGGGTTTCCGCCGGCACCTGGGACCGGGTTGCCGGTCCCGTCCAGCAGCCGCACGGTGACGCCGGCTACGCCCTTCTCGCCCGTATCCTGGATGCCGTCCTTGTTAGTGTCCTCCCAGACGAGATCGCCGATCTGCCCGCCGGTCGACGGCGCCTGTTTGATCATCCCGGCATCCCACTTGAGCTGTCTCTCTCCCGCCCTGAGGGCGATCTTCGCGGTCCTGCCGGTCGTCTGGTCAGCGTCGCTGTCTTTAGCGTCGTCACCCCCGGCATCTGTCTTGGTGAACGTATATCCTTTCGGGGGGCTGAACCTGACATAATAGTCGCCGGGCTGCAGACCGCTGAAGACGTAATTGCCCCTCGAATCAGTCACCCTGGTGGCAATCTCCTGCTGCTGCGCATTCAGGAGTTTGACGGTGACGCCCTGTATCCCGGGCTCACCGCCATCCTGGATGCCGTTTTTGTTCGTATCGCTCCAGACGAAGTCGCCGATACTGCCGGTCTTCGGCTTGGGTGTTATTGTCGGTTTCGGCGTCGGCGGGGGGCACTGCGCGGGGCAGACTTTCGGCGGTTTCGGCGGCTTTGACGGCGGTTTTGTCACCGTCTTCGGTTTCGTGGTCAGTTTTACGACCCAGGCATCGGTCTCCGGCGTGCCGCCCTTCTTTGTGCTGTTGAAGGTCCCCGCAAAGACATACTCGGATGCCGCCGTCTGGATGACCGACGCTGCCCGGTCGCCCGGGTTCGCGCCCCCGATCGTCAGGTCGCCCTCGACGGCCCCCGTGCCATCAAGTTTCACGACCCAGGCGTCGTTATCGAGCGGCGACTTTCCGGTTCTGCCGACAAAGAGGTATCCGCCGTCGCGAGTGGCGATGATCGATCCGGTCGACTCGTTCTCGCCCGCGTCCCCATAGGTCCAGTTCCAGGCGACCTTCCCGTCCGGTCTCATCTTGACGACCAGGGCGTCATCATCCGTCCTGCCGGAGGCGGCCCTGCTCATGTAACTCCCCGAAAAGACGAAACCCCCGTCCGGCGCAAGGACGATTGACCGGGCAGTGTCGTTCTCCGCACCGCCGAAGGTCACGTTCCAGGCCTCGCTCCCGGACGGGTCGATCTTCTGGACGAACGCATCGGTCTCGAACGCTTCAAACGACTCCGTGCTTCCTGCAACACCGATATCGCCGGACGGTGCCGCGACGACCGCGTATGCCGAATCGTTAAGCTCCGGCTCCCCGAAGGTGCGGCTCCACTCCTCCGACCCGGAACCGTTGAGCTTGATCACCAGCGCATCGGTGTCCGGTTCTCCCCAGAACGCCGTTGCACCGACGACAATGTAACCTCCGTCCGCTGTTTCGGCGACCGCGTATGCCGTGGCGTTGTCATCGGGCCCACCGAACGTCTCATTCCAGATGATATCACCCGTTGGGCTGAATTTCACGACCAGGACGTTGGTATCTCTCCGGTTTTCCCCGGTCACGAAGGTGAGCGTCCCCGCAAAGAGGTAGTTCCCGTCCGATGTGTTGATCACTGAGCGGGCCGTATCCTTACCGGGGTCACCGTAGGTCCTGTTCCATCGTTCGGCGCCTGATCCAGAGAGATCGACCACCCAGGCGTCGGTCTCTCCAGCGCCAAACGATCCGGTCTCGCCGGCGAAGACGTATCCCCTGTCCCCCGGGACCTGGACGATCGAGTATGCGGAATCGTTCGCGCCAGGTTTGCCATAGGTCTTGTTCCACACCACGGAGAGGTCTACGACAGCGGCGCCGGCGACAGTTGCCAGTGCGCAGGCTAACACTACAAAGATCAGAATGCTCTCTTTTCTCATCTCCTCAACTCCTCAGACAGTCTGTCCCAGCAGGCAGGTGCTTCGGGGTGATGATATCCATGAAACGTTCGAGTCCCGCCATGTGAATGGAAGAGATGGCCGTGATGGGTCGTGCGGCACATTTCAGAACGACGTACGGGTGCATGAAAGGATTTTCTCGTCAGCTGGCCTTCTGCGAATCAACGATCAGTGCGGTGGTCGAAGCACCTTCGATCTGCGACGAGATCAAAATATTTATGAGTATATATTAATCTTCTCTATAAAATTGGATGAGCCTGGGACGGCGCCTATCTCACCGGGAATCCTTCCTCCGGCACCTGCCGGGCAGACGGCCTCATGGCGGGTGGAGGATATTTTGGGGGTCGCGTCCGGGTGCCGGGATCCTCCACCTGAAAGGAGACCTTACCGGGCAGCGAGAGGCTGCAGCCCCCCGCCTGATGCTCCCCTCTCCTCTTTGCGGGCGGCACCTCTCCACCGATTCCGTCTTCCGGGACTTGCGGGGCGGATCCACCCGGCGTGCAGCGTCACGGCCGGGAGGAGTATCGGGACGACAGCCGCGTCACCCGCTCCGGCGCCCCGGTCCGATCCCCTCTTCCACGCAGTGCTTATCGATGGCATCAAGGAACCTCCTGCCGTAGCGCTGCAGTTTCCCCTCGCTGACACCATAGATCTCGAGAAGCGCAACACCGGTGCGCGGGTAGCACTTCGCCATCTCCTTGAGGCTCCGGTCGTGGAAGACGACGAACGGCGGCACGCGCTCAAGGTCGGCAACGATTTTCCGGAGCCGGCGGAGCCGGAGGAAGAGGGCTTCGTCGTAGTCTTCCCCGGCCTCCACAGCAACGACGCCCTCCGGCCCCGGCTCCGTGAGCGGCACCGGGAGGTCGCCCGCGAGAACCGCCCGGCTCCGTTCGTTCAGCGTAAGGACCGGGTAACGGCCGCCGGTCGATGTGATGAACCCCTTCCGGACCAGCTCCTGGATGAAGAGCAGCCACTGGTCGCGTGTATAGCCCCCGCCGGTGTTGTAGGCCGGGAGGGCATCGTGCCTGTTCTCGCGGATCCTCGCGACGTTCGCTCCGGTCAGGACGTCGGCGACATACGACGCCCCGAACCGCTCCCCGACCTCGCCGATGCAGGTGATGACCGTCGATGCAACCTCTGTCCCATCGAAGACCTTCACCGGTGTCTCGCACCGGTCGCACCCGCCGCATTGCTCCTCAGGGTAGGCCTCGCCGAAGTAGGTGAGCAGGAACTTCCTCCGGCACCCGGCGGTCTCGCAGTAGTCGAGCATCGCTCCCGCCTTACGGTAGGCTACGTCCTTCTGCACCGCATCGGTACACTCCTTCTCGATGATGTACCGGATCGTGTTGTAGTCGCCCCGGCTATAGAAGAGGATACAGTCGGCCGCCTCCCCGTCCCTCCCGGCCCGGCCGGTCTCCTGGTAGTAGGACTCGATATCCTTTGGGAGGTCGGTATGGATGACGAACCGGACATCGGGTTTGTCGATCCCCATGCCGAAGGCGACGGTGGCGCAGATGATGGCAGCGTCACCGTGTGAGAAGGCCTCCTGGTTCTCCGCGCGTACGGCATCAGGGAGGCCGGCGTGGTAGGGAAGGGCCGAAAAGCCCCTGTCCCGGAGTTTCACCGCGAGGTCTTCCGTCGCCTTCTGGGAGAAGCAGTAGATGATCCCGGCGTCGTCCCGGTGCTCGCTCAGGTATCTCACAAGCCTCGGGAAGTAGCGGGCCTTCGGCACCACCCGGTAGGTGAGGTTCTTCCGGTTGAAACTCCCGACAAACCGGGCCGGGTTCTTCAGGGCGAGCTGCACTGCAATGTCGTCCTGGACGGCGGGGATGGCGGTCGCGGTCAGGGCGATGATCGGGACCGTGGGGAACCGTTCTTTGAGCACCCGGAGCCGGCGGTACTCAGGCCGGAAGTTATGCCCCCACATCGATATGCAGTGCGCCTCGTCGATGGCGATGAGCCGGACACCGGCCTTTGCTATGAGCGAGAGGAAGAACGGCTGCACGGCCCTTTCCGGCGAAACGTAGAGGACCCGGATGCGGCCTTCGAGGATCACCCGCTCGATGATCTGCCGCTCCCCGTACCCGAGCGAACTGTTGATCGTCGCCGCGGGGATGCCATTCGCCCGGAGACCGTCGACCTGGTCTTTCATCAGGGCGATGAGCGGTGAGACGACGACCGTCAGCCCGCCGAAGACGAGCGCCGGGAGCTGATAGCAGAGAGATTTGCCGCCCCCGGTCGCCATGACGGCAAGGACGTCCCTTCTAGCGAGGACGGCATCGACGACCTCTTCCTGGTGGGGGAGGAACGATGTATAGCCGAAGTATTTCTCAAGAGCAGTGTGCTTTGCACCCATTGCGTCACGTAACCGGATAGATTGTTATTACAGTTGGATGAGGGCCGGGATAGTGTTTGCTGTCTTCGGCCGGTATCTGCTGGCTAACTCCGTCGCCGGCTAACTCCGTCAATAGCAGGTTGCGCCCCAGGGAGCGATAGAGATGCGTTCTTCCGCGCTCGCGGTTCCCGCCAGCAGCCGGGGCGGTTGCCCGTAAGGCGCTTCCGGGGTTGTGCCTCTACGCCATACCTGCATCGAAGCGCATATCCGCCGGGAGTGCACTTACTGGAAAGATATGAAGAATATTGATATGGCGATTGAGGGGAACATCCTCACCATACGCGTGGATCTCGGGAAAGATTTCGGTGAGTCGAAGAGCGGGAAGTCAATCACGATCGCCTCCACCGAGGGTAACATCGCGGTGCCGGGGCACGAGGAGATCAAGATCGGCCTGAACATATACCGGAAGAAGTGATCGGGCCGTCACTCCGGGGCACCAGCGCACCGGAGCGAGCGGTGGACCACCCGGATGGGGCAGCGGTCGCAGAGCGGCGATTTTCTGCAGACGGTCTTTCCCAGGTGAACGATCTGGGCATGATAATCGTTGAAGAGTTCTGCGTCCGGGTTGAGATTGTCGGCGAAGAGGCGCTGTGTCCTGTCGTACGATGCCTTCTCCGGCAGGAGGCCGTAACGCGTGAATACCCGCCGGGTGTAGGCGTCGACGACGAAGACCGGTTTCTCACAGGCGTAGAGCAGGATGGTATCCACGGTCTCCTTCCCGAGGCCCGGGAGAGAGAGCAGGCGCTCGCGCAGGGCCTCGGTCCCCGTGGCCGCCATCACCGCCGGATCCGCCTGAAACTCCGTAACGTAGACCCGGGCGAACTCCCGGATCCGCTCTGCTTTCTGGTTATAGAACCGGGAAGAGACGATCAGGCGGGCGATATCGCCGGCATCTGCCGCAGCGAGGCGGCCTGGATCGAGCATCCCGGCGCTCTCCAGGCTCGCGACGGCCTGCGCCGCGTTCGTCCAGGAGACGTTCTGGGCGAGGATAGCGCCGACCATCGTCTCGAAAGCGGTCTTTGCGGGCCACCAGTGCTGGTGGCCGAACGCCGCGGAGAGGGCACCGTAGATCGCAGGGAGGTCGTCGGTTAGGGTTGTCATCGGCATACGTCCTCCCGCCACCACGGTTCTGCAGCGATCGGCATCCGCCAGTCGGTGCTGAAAGCCCGATCGGTCACCCTGAGCCCGGGTGGAGCCTGCCGGCGCTTGAACTCCGCCTGCCTGACCATCCGGAGGACCTGGTGGACGGTCCCGGCAGGATACCCGGCAGCGATGATATCGTCGGGCGACTCGAAGCAGTCGATGTGACGGTGCAGGATCGCGTCGAGGAGGTCGTAGGGAGGGAGAACCTCCTGGTCGGTCTGGTCGGGCCGGAGCTCCGCAGAGGGGGGCTTCGCGAGCACCCGTTCGGGAATGGTAGGGCGCCTCGCGTTCAGCCACCGGGCAATCCGGTAGACCATCTCCTTCGGGACGTCGGCGATCACGGAAAGTCCCCCTGCCATATCTCCGTAGAGGGTGGAGTAGCCGACCGCGGCCTCTGACTTGTTCCCGGTCGAGAGGAGCAGGGAGCCGAACTTGTTCGCGAGGGCCATCAGGACCGCCGCCCGGATCCTGGCCTGCAGGTTCTCTTCGGTGGTGTCGGGGGCAAGCCCCGCGAAGACTCCCGCGAGGACCCCGTCGAACGCCTCCATCACCGGAGTGATCGGGAGAGTGTGCACCCGGACACCGAGGTTTTCTGCAAGTTCGTGGGCATCCTCGATGCTTTCTGTGGAGGTGTAGGGAGAGGGGAGGAGCACCCCGAGGACGTTCTCTGGTCCGAGGGCCTCGACGGCGACTGCGGCCACAAGCGATGAGTCGATCCCGCCGGAGAGGCCGAGGAGGACCGATGCAAAGCCGCACTTGTGGGTGTAGTCGCGGGTGCCGAGCACCAGCGCCCGCCAGATCTCGGACTCCGGGCCCAGGTCGTCGGGAGCGACTGTCTGCGGAGTGGGGTGGGCGAGATCGACGGTCACGAGATCCTCAGCAAAGGCCGCGCCCCGGGCGATGAGTGTCCCGTCTGCGCTGAAGACAGAACTCCGGCCGTCAAAGACCAGGTCGTCGTTTCCGCCGACGAGGTTTACTGCGGCGATTGTGACCCGGTGGTCCCGTGCGGTGCGGGAGAGCGCCTCCTCGCGCCGGCCCTGCCGGCCGGCGGCAAACGGTGATGCGGAGAGGTTCACGATCACTTCCGCGCCGGCGCGGACCAGTTCACCGGCAGGATCGATGTGGTGCCGCCGGCCACACCAGATCTCCTCGCCGATAGAGATCCCGACCTTCCTCCCGCCGAGGCGGAGGATCTGGGGGATCAGGGCCGCCGGCTCAAAGTAGCGGTCTTCATCGAATATGCCGGGGGAGAGGCGGGCCTTCCGGAACGTCTCCTCTACCGCCCCGTTCCGGAGGAGGGCGGTGGCGTTGAAGAGCGGCCGGCCGGTGCCGGCGAGGTTTGGTGCGGCGAGGCCGACGAGGACCGGCGGCGCATCCCGGAGATCGGCGGCCAGGTCTTCAAGGACGGCAAGGCTCCTCTTCACGAACCCCTTCCCGAGAAGCAGGTCCCGGGGCGGGCACCCGGTCAGGGAGAGTTCCGGGGTCACGACCAGGTCCGGCCGGTAACAAGATGCCTCACCGACGCCCGCCGCTATCCGGTCGGCGTTGCCGGTGAGGTCTCCGACAACCGTGTTCACCTGGAGGAGTGAGATCTTCATAGTTTTCCCGGATAATTCTGATCAGTTATGGCGGAACGGAGAGCATATGCCTTTGCATGACCGCGTTCTCATATCCGGGGGGCGCGCAGCGTGGCCGGGACATCCAGGTAGCCGCCGGAAAACCCTCATGTAGATGCTCCCGTTACCTGATCCGGAAACTATAAAGAGCGATCATTTTTAAAGGTCAGAAATGAAAGCGGCCTATAGAAAACCATGCGCAACGCCCACTGTAGAGACAAAATTCATGCCCTGTGCGACGGGATAGCGTGCACACAGCCCCTCCAGGGTCAGAGGGGGGCGGCCTGATGACCGGGCAGCGCCAGTTCGCAGGCATAGCCGGAGAGGATGCCCGCCTTCCCCTGCTTGCGGCATCGGTCGTCGTCGCTTTCGGCGCAAACGCTGCCGGGCTTTTTGCCGGCATCACCAATGTCTTTCCGCATCTCATGTATCTGCCGATCGTGCTTGCCGCCTACTGGTTCTCCCGCAGTGGATCCGCCTTCTCGCTTGTTCTCGCTCTTGGATACCTGGCAATGACCCTGCCTTTCATCAGAGGAGACGCCGGACTGATCGTCGCGGCGCTCGCGCGTGCGATGGCCTTCGTCGCCATCGGCGTTATCATATCGTTCCTCTCCCTGAGACTGCGAGAACGGGAACAGCGGTACCGCGCGGTCTTTGATAATTCAGAAGCAGGGGCGTTCATCATTGCACCGGGGGATGCTGAACCGCGTATTGAGGAGACCAACTACGTGGGCGCTACCCTCCTCGGCTCCAGGGCAGACAGCCTGATCGGAGAGCCCATCACCCGGTTCCTCGACGACCCCGGTGTCTGGAGAGAGTTCCAGGCGAAAGTCCGCCTGGACGGTGCGGTCTATGGGTATGAAGTGGCCCTCCGCCGCCCGGACGGGGCCGCTGTCCAGGTGCTCGAATCGGGAGGGCTGCTCCCGGATGGGCGGATCATCCTCACGCTTGTCGATATCACCGCCCGGACGAATGCCGAAGATGCCCTCCGCCAGGTCAACACCAAACTGAACATGATGGGACGCCTCACCCGGAACGACCTGATGGCGGCGGTATCAGCACTCCTCAGGCGGATCGGTGAGGGGATGCAACAGTTTGATGAACCCGTCGTCCGTCGGTACCTGGAGAGCCTGGAAGAGAGCGCCCGGATTGTGCAACGCAGTGCGGAGATCACCCGGGATTACCAGGACCTTGGCCTCCGGCCGGCGGGCTGGCAGCCCTTGCAGAGCGTGATCCGGGAGGTGACGTCGTGCCTCCTGCTACCCGGGATATCTGTCCGGGCCTGGGTGGAGCGGGTCGAGATCTTCGCCGACCCGATGCTCGACCGGGTCTTTTCGAACCTCATCAAGAGTTCTGCTCGCCACGGGAAGACCGTGTCGCAGGTCGTCATCACTTACCAGATCACGGATGATGGACTCTTGATCTACGTCGAGGACGACGGTGTGGGTATCCCCGAAGCAGAGAAAGAGAAGATCTTCGAGTACGGTGCCTACGCCGGGGGAGGGCTCGGGCTCTTCCTGGTCCGCGAGGTTCTCTCGATCACGAATATGACGATCCGGGAGACCGGGAAACCCGGCGAGGGGGCCAGGTTCGAGATACACGTTTCGCCGGACGGCTACCGGGTTGTGTGAGGTGAAAACCGTGTTTACAAAGGTGCTCATTGCGACGGATCTCTCCGAAGCCTCCGTAACCATGGTGGAGCGGGTCGGTGAGGTCCCCGGGGTCCGCGAGGTCATCCTCTTCCACGTCCGGACCTCGGCCGGCCCCATACCCGCCGATGGTCCGCTCCGCCGGATGCAGGAATTGGTGCGGCGGCAGCGCATCCCCGCGGAGGTGGTGATCGCGGAGAACGACGGGGCGCCTGTTCCTGAGAGGATACTCAGGGCTGCCACCGAGACGGACGTCGACCTGATTGCAATGGGCGTCAACCAGGGGATCCTCAGAAACCTCTTCGGCGAGAACGCCGCGGCCACCGTGCTCCGGGGTGCGAAGACGCATGTCCTGATCGTTCCGCAGCCTGCAGAGGGCAGGCCGCCACTCTTTGAGCGGCTGCTGGTGCCGACCGATCTCTCGGTCCCGGCGCCGGAGGTCCGCTCACTCCTGGAGTTTCCCGCCGGAGACGGGACGGCGGTGCTCCTGCACGTCATCGAGCCCGGACATGCAGGCACGGAGCTGGAGGTGGGCAGGCGGCTCTCTACTCTCCGCAAAGATATCACACTCCCGCCGGGACGGGACATCCAGGTCCTGGTGCGTACCGGGAGCCCGGCGCGCACCATCTGTGCAGTGGCAGAAGATATTGGCGCCTCTGCAATCATCATCCCGCGTATGAGCAAGCGCGATGCCGCGGGAAGCGTACTGCTCGGAAGCGTCACCGCCGGTGTCGCACAGTGCGTAAAGCCGCCGGTACTGGTGCTGGCAGTCCCGATCCACCTCGCGGTCGAGACCCGGGAACTGCGAAGAGAGGAATTCGTGCTCGCTGAGGAGATCTGGACCGACTACCACCAGTTAAAAGCAGACCCGGAGACGGACAGGATATTCGGGGTCTTCGCAGACGATATCCTCGTCTCCGTCGCCCGGTGCCGCCGGCACCCGGACGGCTACGAGGTGGACGGTGTCTTCACTCCGGTCCGGTTCCGGGGAAGAGGATATGCCCGGAGGGTGATGGATGCACTCGTCGAAGCGTGCCAGCATGACACCCTCTTCATGCACTCGGTCCGGAACCTCGTCGATTTCTACGGGACATACGGGTTTATGTCGATACCGGAGAGCGCCCTTCCGCCGACCATCCGGGCGAGGTTCGCGTTTGCCCTCGGCGAGATGGAAGGCGCAAACGTCCAGCCGATGCGCCGGGTGCGAGGCCCGTTCCGGAGATAGTGCCCTGGCAAGCAATCCTTGAGTTCTGCCGCCCGCCGGCCTCAACTACACGAAGGTCTACCTGGTTCAGTCGTCGTAGAGCACCATGGCTTCGGCATCGTCGTCGATATCGTCGGAGTACGGGAGATCGATGACAACCGCGCCATCTTCTAGAATATCACCGATCTCGATATATACCCCTGCAGGGAACTCTCGCTCTTCTGTTCTGCCGTCAGAACGTTTGACATACGCCCACATGCTGTACCTCCACGAATCCATTGTTTCAGGGCTCCCGATGCACCGGGGCCAAGGTCGGGCCCGAGACCCGGTGCACCCACGAGAGCATGCTCCTATTCCAGTATCAGATAATAGTCAAATAAAGATTTTCCGGTGCAGAGAACCTGAGAATATCCGAATGTTCTGGATTCTGGAGTTGCTGTGTGTAAAAGCGCATAGCAAGAGGTCGGAGGGTAATATTCTTCTCTGAATTCCCGGCAGGCGGCACGGCCGGGATAATGCACAGCCATATATATCGTGACAGCGGTCAAGATCACATACATGCGTATCGGGCTCCTCTCTGACACACACGACAACCTCCAGATGGTAGATGCAGCCGTAGAGCAGCTGAACAGAGAAGAGGTAGGCCTGGTCCTCCATGCCGGAGACTACGTATCTCCGTTCGTCATCCCCCGGCTGGCGAACTTGAAGTCACCCATGATCGGTGTTTTCGGGAACAACGACGGCGACCGCCAGCGCCTGGTCGCGCAGTTTGCCGAACATGGCCGACTCAGCCTGCGTGGGACCTTTGCCGCCGTCGCCGCGGGCGGCATGACTGTCGGGCTGCTCCACGGGGATGACCGTGAACTCCTGCAGGCGCTCGCCGGACGGAAGGCCTTTGATATCGTGATCCACGGCCATACTCACCAGGCAGAGGTCAGAAATCTTGGGGGGACTCTGGTCGTCAACCCCGGGGAGGTCTGCGGTTACCTGACCGGCCGGCCGACCATCGCCGTGCTGGATACGGCGACCCGGGACGTTGAACTGATCTCCCTCTGACCCGGCAAGATGCGGGAAAAAAGCACGGTGCGGGTTATACCGCATCCGGATTGCCGGGCTCTTTGCCGAGTTCTCTTCCGAAGTCCCAGGCAGGAGTGCCGGCATTCCCGAGATCCGCTCTGATGGTCGCCCCGGAGACCTCGAGGGTTGCGGGCACATCGAAGTAAAGATAGCCTTTCAGCGACTCGTACCGATCGAGTGTCTTCCTGTCGAACGACTCTCCGAGTGAGGTGAAGGCCGGGACCTCCAGGGGTTCAAATGTCGTCCCCTGGCATTCGAGAACGAAAGCGTCCCGCCCGGGAGTCTCGACGGCGTAGAGGTCGGAGTCGCCCTTGTGCCCGAGGTTTGTCCCCTTGATGACAACAAGGAGGAACATACGCCCTTCACCTGCCTCAGTCTTCACCTCTGATTCGTTGGTAGAGGCCGCCTTGTATGCCGTTACGGTCCGGGTAGACTCCGCGAGCAGCGAGGCCATATTCTCGCCTGACGGGTCGTCGTAGGTGTAGCGCTCTCCGAGAGGCAGTGTCTCTGCAGGCGGTGCGACCAGAACCGGCCCGGTCCCGGCAAAAACGGCGGGCGCCTCCGCGGCTGGGGTGGTGGCGGTGCGGGCCGGCTGCACCTCGACGGCCTGCTGGCCGACCGCTTCAAGACCCTCTGATGCTATGGCCAGATCCCTGAAGGCCGTGGGAACGGCATCTCCGCCGGCATCCGTTGAACCGAGAAGCATCTCGCTAGCCGTGGAGTATGCCGAGAGCGACCTGATGAACTCGTCCTTGACAGGTTGCTGAACCGGGGAGACCTGGAGCGGCTGCACCTCGCCGAGCAGCCTGATGGAGAAGGCATGCAGGTCGTCCGCTGCTATAGAGGCGGCATCCCAATCCTGCAGGTAGAGGGCATGGGCATGCTCCATCGAGAGTCTCATCAGGCGGATGCTGGCAGTGTTGATCAGTCCCGCCAGCCGTTCGTCGTCGTAGCTGTCGGTCCCGCCGGGAGCTGCATCGACCACAGGAACCGGAGCAAGGGGCGGGCTGTTGGTGTCGTCCGGAGCTGCAGACATCGCCGGTTCTGTGTCGGCGCCGACGAGCAGGTCGGGAACCCCGGCATTGTCCGGGGTCGGGAATGCATCAGAGGCATCCTCTTCGTCCGGGAGTGCCGGGATACCGGAAGGCTCCGCTCCGTCCTCTGCCGCCGGTGTACCGCCGAAGGGGATCTGGAACAGTTCCCCCGACTCCAGCGCCGTGAGCCCCTGGCCTGAGCCGGCAACAGCTGGTACAGAGAGGAGGAATCCCGCGCAGACGGCAATTCCAATGAAAATTAGAGCGTTCGTATGGTGCTTGCTCATGTACATTTTTCTTCCGGTTGATAAATATAAATATTATTATATTATCTGTTTGAAAAAAGAGCCCCTGTAAAGAAACTGTTTCCGATATCGGCCGGTATCCACCTGCCGTAGTTCGGGGAGAAAGGGCTGCCCGAAGAGTCCTGATCGCGGCAGAATTGTGCGAAGGGCGGGCGGGCATAACCTCGCCTTCCGGAGAAGGGAGGCTCCCGATGGGCCTGGCCGAAGGGGAATGACAGGCGATTTTGTCGTCAGGATGGCAATCAGCGGGCATTTTGCCTGAACAAAGTGATGGTAAGCCCGCCAGGGGAAACCTATATGTACTCTCACAGGTTATCGGGATAAGAGGATGCTCGATGGAGATCGTGAAGATCCCGAACATGGATAAAGCGGAGTATGACAAACTCATTGAAGAAGGGTTTATCAGCCGTATAGCATTTCAGGGGAGCAAGTACCCGTATATTGCCCCGTTTCTGTATGTCTTCGACGGGAAGTTTCTCTACTTCCTCGCGACCAAGTACGGCAGGAAGAACGACCTCTTCCGGCAGCACCCATACGTCTCAGTCGAGATTGAGAAATACTCAAGTGACCTCTCCTGCTACACCTTCGTGACGATGCAGGGTTACCTGGTGCAGCTTGAGGACGCTATCGAGAAGAAGATCATCAGGGAGAAGTTCGTGAGCATGATACGGGCGCATAACCTCTCGCAGAATATCCTTGCCGCGCTCGGCCACAAACCCGAAGAGCCGCTTGAGTCAATCGCCTCAGAAGAGCGCTCAAATATCTGGAAACTTACCGGCGTGACCGATATTGTTGCGTTAAAAAACTTATAACCCGCTTTTGCCGGACAGCCGGAGAATGGGTTCTGGCCCCGGTCGACGTCGTCCGTATTCACCGTCATGAGGGGCAGCCCCTCCTCCTGATGATCTTCGCCGGAGGAGCCGGACTGCTCCTCTGACGGCGCCAGGGCCACCCGCGATCACTCCTGGAGCGGTTGGAGCATCCCGCGGGCCATATCCAGCAGGGTGCCGAGGGCCTCCGGTGTGGCCGTTCCCTTCTCCATCCAGCGTATGATGCCGCGGCCGTCCAGGAGGTATATGTAGGCAAGCGACGGGTCATCGATCCCGTAAGCCCGCCGGCATCGTTCGATATCCCCGGGTATGGTCAGCACCAGGTCGTGCTTCGCGGGAGGGACACCGCCCCGCAGCCCCTGGTGGATACGGTCGGCAAGGGACCTGCCGATGAGGCTGTCGCCGACCACCGAGACCAGGTACGTCGTCACGCGGGAATTCTCGGTGAACGCCCCGGCAAAGGAGCCGCTCCAGGACTCCGCCATCGGCGAGGTCGACTCAAGGAAGACGAGGACAATGAGCGAGGCGTCGCCTCTCGCATCGTCGGGAAGGGTGACGACTCTCCCCGTGATCGATGTGGCCATAAGGGTGGGAAACGTCCTGCCGAGGGCCGCAGGCACCGGCTCAGTGGTTGCTGCTGTTCCGTTCATGGCCTGCCCATGGGGTGAACCCCTGATAAAGCCTATGTCTGGCGGCGGCACCCGCAGGCTGCAAGCACGTTACGTCAGGCACTTACCTGTGAGCCGCAATACCTCCTCTCGGAAGACCCATGATCGATATCGGGGAAGGATGGGAGGACCTCGCCGCGGCGCTCGCGGAGGGGGATACTCCGGAGCGTGTATACGTCGTCGGGCCGACGGATAGCGGAAAGACGACGCTCTGCCGCTACCTCGTCGAGGAGACGGCACCCCGCATGAGGACGGCATACGTCGACTGCGACACCGGACAATCCTGGATCGGCCCGCCGACGACCGAGGGGATGGTCCTGTATCCTGGCCCACCGGAGTCGTCCGGCCGTACCTACCTCCGGTTCGTCGGTTCAACGTCTCCAGGCGGCCACTTCATCCAGACGCTGACGGGCGCAAAGCGCCTTGTCGAGAAGGCCGCCGAACTTTCGGCCGGCGCCACTGTCATCGACTCGCCCGGCCTTGTCTTCGGCGGGGTGGGCACCGAGTTCCAGTTTCAGATGATCGACCTGCTCCTTCCTACCCGGATCGTTGCCCTCCAGCGCGGGCGGGAACTGGAGCGGCTGCTCGCAAGTTTCGCCCGGCACCCGGGGGTTGCGATCCACCGGATCCCCATATCTCCGGCGGCCGTCGCCCGGACTGCAGCCAGGCGGCGGCGCTACCGAGAGGAGCGTTTCGCGGCCTATTTTGCCGACGGCCGGCTGCAGGAGGTCCTGCTCCGGGGGCTCGGGCTCCAGGGCCGGGTGCCCGACCTGAAGAACCCCCGCGGGGTCGAGCGACGGCTGGTCTCCCTCAACGACCCGGAGAACTTTACCCTCGCCCTTGGCATCGCCCGGGAGATTCACCCCGGAGGGCGCGGGCTTCGCGTCTTCGCGCCGCCCTTCGACCACGCCGCCGTCGCATCGGTCAGGTTCGGCTCGCTCTACCTGGACCTCAATGCTGAACCAGGGTCTCTGGAATCCTGCCGGCCGTGATCCTTTCTCTCACGCCGGGAAGAGTGAGAGGAAGAGAACGTACACCGCTGTCTGGGCGACGGTGAGCGGGATGCCGATCCGGGCAAACTCCCCAAATGTCAGCGTCTCGCCGCCCTTCTCTGCGCCCTGGATGATGATGACGTTGCTTGCCGCCCCGAGGATCAGCATGTTTCCGGCGATGGTGCTGCCGGCCGCAAGCGCCATCATGCCCGCCGTGGAGGTACCGAGGTGCGCAAGGACCGGGAGGGAGAGGGCGACGAAGGGGACGTTCGAGACGAACTGGGAGACGACGACGCTTACCGCGGCTATGACCGGGACGGCGGCGAGATCGAGGGAACTCCCCTCGATGAACGGTTGGAAGAACCCGGACTGCCAGACGCTTGCCATAAGGACGAAGAGGCCGGCGAAGAAGGCCAGTGTCGGCCAGTCGATCCCGCGGAGGATCTCGAACCGCCGCCTGCTCCCGGCGAGGACGGGTATGGCCGCAACGACTGCGATCCAGGTCAGCCGGATATCGAAGTCCGGGACGAGCACGGCTGCGATGACCTTAACCCCGATCAGGAGGATGAGCAGGGTGAGCGAGAGGCGGGAGAGCGCCGCGAGGGCCGGGTCGCGGATCTCCTCCTCACGGTGGACCAGCGGGGTAGCGTTGAATTCGCCGGGGAACGCCCGGCAGAGGAACCCGTAGGCGAGCAGGAGCGATATCACCGTCGGGACGGCCAGGTAGAGGGGGAACGTGATGAACGGGTTCTCGACACCGCCCGAGAGTGCGACGAGAAGGTTCTGCGGGTTCCCGATGGGGCTTGCAACACTTCCCGTCGTGACGGCGAACGCGAGTGCGAGTAGCAGGAGCTTCGGGGAGATACCGTGCCGCCGGGCGAAGTAGAGCATCAGCGGGGTGCCGACGACCGCGAGCGTATCGTTCATCAGGAGCGCCGAGAGCACGCCGCCGCCGATGAGAATGAGAAAGACAAGGTGCCGGACCGATTCTGCCCGGGAGAAGAGATGAAATGAGAGGTGGTAGAGATAGCCGCTCTCTGCGAGCGCCTCCCCGATCACGAACATAAAGAAGAGGAAGAGCATTACATCGACGTTGATGGACGCGAGCGCGTCCCGCGGCGTTATCCCTCCTGTCACCAGGACGGCGGCCGCACCAAGGAGCATCACCTGCCATATGCGGAGGTTGACATCTCCGACCTTCCGGACAGCAATCAGGAGAAAGACGATGATAAGAACGACGATCGGTATGAGTGTGCCCACGTTACCACCGGCAGGGGGATGCGCTGATCGAGGGTTTGCCGTCCGCCCGGAAAAAAGGGATCACCCGGGCTCCCTTCGGCCCTCAGGCCTCCTGCCCGACGAGATAGTTGATGACGCTTTCACAGATATCCCCTGAATATTCTCCGATACGCCGGATACTGTCTGCGATCTGCCCCGCGGGGATCGCCTCCACCGCCTCGAACTGGAGCACCCGGGTGTTGATATCCCGGGTCTTCTCCTCAAGGTCGCGCACCCTCTGGAGCGTCGCGTTTGCCTTCTTGATCTCTCCCGCATGGAACGCCTCCATGCTCCAGGAGAAGATATCCAGCGCAAGCGTGCTCGCCTCGTCCATGAGGTCGAGCGTCGCCGCCTCGGCCTCACGGTCAATTAGGGCGAGAGCATTGTATGCTACCCGGGTGGCGTGGTCGGCTATCCGCTCGATGATCCTGCTGACCTGGAAGTAATACGCCGCCTGGGTCGCCGTGATACCCATCCGGCGCGAGAGCGTGGCATCGGTCAGGATCAGGTTATCCTGCCGCGCAATGAGCCAGTGCAGCCGGTCAACTTCTGTGTCCCGGGCGATGACGTCTTCAGCAAGAGCCGCATCGCGTCCCCGTATGGCGGCCATCGCGTCCTGCTGCATGCCCCGTGCCAGCACATGCATCCTTTTTGTGGTATTCTCGAACGGCATCTCTACAGGGTTGAGGAGATCCTTGATCGTTATCGAAGAGTCCGTCTCGCCGACCACTTCCTGCCCGATCGCCATCTGCGTGAACTCCCGGACCAGTTGCAGGACAAATGGCGGCAGCCGCCCTTTCGATTCGAGGCGGATGACCGTGAACCCGGCGACGTACGCTCCGACGAGGAGGCGAAGCAGGTAGGTGCAATCCGTCGTGGCGCCGACCTCAAAGACCCGGGTCCGGCGAACCGACTCCTCGCTGATCTTCGGGGTGATCATAAGTGAACCATCAGGCTGCACAATCAGTCCTACCGGATCGTTCTTCTGGATATTCAGGGATTTTATCCACTGTTTCGGCAGGGATACGATATATGACGAGCCCCCTGTGATCTGAACTTTTCTGATCTCCATGAATTTGTACGCGTTGGCGCTGGATGAATATATACATTCTGTACATATATATATCTCTCCGGAATTTACTGGAAGTAAATATATTCATGGAGTCTCCTTCGAGAACACCTATCTATCCGGTATTCCCACCCGGTAAGCATGGCCCGGATGATGGGTGGTCGACCCGGAACGGCACAGCGCTCGAGGTTTTACGGCCGCACTGAGAGGAATATGGGTCCCGGCCTGGTACCATGAACGGGGGAGACGATCTTCGTAACGCAGATGCTCCATTGAGCAGTGGCATACCGATACCGCTCCACGAGGGGAGACAGATCGGGTCCGGCCAGGCGGCCGCTCATACCCGGTCCGGGATCGCACAGATGTCCGAAGAACTGCCCAGCCCGGATAAATCTGGCTCTCTCTGGAAGACTCTCAGGAAGAGAACCAGGCAGATTCGCGAAGAAGCCATCCGGACACTCTGGTTCTGCACGGCCATCTTTGCCGTCGTTGCCATCTTCTTCATTCTCTTCTTCCTGGTCAAGAACGGCTACCCGATCTTCGAGCAGATCGGGGTCTGGAACTTCCTCACCGGAGACGTCTGGAACCCGACGGGAGCGCCTCCGGCATACGGCATCTACCCGCTGATCGTCGGCACGCTCTTTGTCACGCTCGGTGCGATGGCGATCGCCATTCCGCTCGGGATCGCGGTCGCTGTCTTCATCGCCGAGCTTGCGCCGTCCTGGATGAAGGGGGCCATAAAGCCCGCCATCGAACTCCTGGCGGGGATACCCTCCGTGGTCTACGGTTTCTTCGGCCTCATCGTGCTGACCAACTGGATCCGCATCTCCTTCGACGTCGCGTCCGGCGAGACCTGGCTTGCCGGCTCTCTCCTGCTCGGCATCATGGCACTCCCGACGATCGTCAGCGTCTCGGAAGATGCGATCAGCGCCGTGCCCCGGGCATACCGGGAGGGATCCCTTGCGCTCGGAGCGACACACTGGCAGACGATCGCAGGGGTCGTACTCCCGGGAGCGCTCTCCGGCATCACTGCCGCGATCATCCTCGGGATGGGACGGGCGATCGGCGAGACGATGGCGGTGATCATGGTGGTCGGCAATGCAGGCGTCGTTCCCGAACCCCTCTGGAATATTCTCTCTCCCATCCGGACGCTCACCGGGACGCTGGGTATCGAGATGGGCGAGGTCGCTGTCGGCAGCTCCCACTACCACGCGCTCTTCGGCGTCGCAGTCGTCCTCCTGGCGATCACCCTTGCAGTTAACCTCCTCGCACGGGGCATCCTCGTGAGGGTCAGCGAACAGCATACGGCGACCACCGGAGCGACCCGCCGGGCTCGGAAAGGGAGGGGCGAGACAGCAAGACCTTATGCCCGTGCCGTTCTCGGCATCGGCACACTCGGGCTCCTTGCGGCGGCAACAGACGTTCTGGTTGCCGCCGTCGCCGCTGTGACTCTCTTCGGAGCGGTACGCGTCAGGCGCAGGGTCTCCCCGAAGACCAGACAGAAGATCGCGTTCGGGCTCCTGTATGCGGTCACCGGTATCGTGCTCTTCGTTCTCGGGATCATCCTCTTCGATATCATCTACAACGGTGCACCGGCCCTCTCCTGGGAGTTCCTGACTGCCCCACCAAGCGACCTCGGTCGGGCGGGAGGCATTGGCCCGGCAATCCTCGGGACCCTCTACCTGGTCGGGGGCGCCATCCTCTTTGCCCTCCCTATCGGGATCGGCGCCGCCATCTACCTCCGCGAGTACACCCGAGGCGGGCGCATCACCGGGATCATCAGAGCAGGCGTCGACCTCCTGGGCGGCACACCGTCCATCGTCTTCGGCCTCTTTGGGTTCGCGTTCCTGGTGCTCTACCTGAACCTGGGTGTATCACTGCTCGCCGGCCAGATCACGCTGGGGTTGATGGTCCTCCCCACCATCATCAGGACAACCGAAGAGGCGCTAAAGAGTGTCCCGGGCAGCGTCAGAGAGGGGAGCCTCGCTCTCGGAGCGACGCACTGGCAGACAATATGGCGGGTCGTGCTCCCCCCGGCGGTGCCGGGGATCCTGACCGGCACGATCCTCAGCGTCGGGCGGGCGGCCGGAGAGACTGCGCCGATCCTCTTCACCGCGGTCGTCTTCTCCCGGCGCTTCCTCCCCGAATCGGTGATGGAGCCGGTGATGGCGCTCCCCTACCACCTCTTCATCCTTGCAACCAACGTCCCGGGGGCACGAGAGAACCAGTACGGAACGGCGCTGGTCCTCCTCGCGCTGGTGGCGGCCATCTACCTGATAGCGATCTTCGTCAGGACCCGTTACCAGAGATCAATCCGGTGGTGACCCACAATGCAGAAAGATAACTGTATCATTACAGCAGAACGTCTTAACCTCTACTACGGTGACAAGCAGGCTCTTCGCGACGTGTCGGTCTCTTTCCCACGGAACCAGGTCACTGCACTGATCGGGCCGTCCGGGTGCGGGAAGTCGACTCTTCTGCGCTGTTTCAACCGGCTCAACGACCTCGTCGAGGGCGTCAGGATAGAAGGCAGGATTCTCTTTGAGGGGAGGGATATCCGCGACCCCGACTGCGACGTCGTGGACTTACGCAAACGCATCGGGATGGTCTTCCAGAAGCCGAACCCCTTCCCCTCATCCATCTACGACAACGTCGCCTACGGCCCTCGTGTCCACGGGGCCCGTAATAAGAAGGTCCTGGATGTGATCGTCAGGGAGAGCCTGAAGAAGGCTGCTCTCTGGGATGAGGTGGCGGACCGGCTCTCCGACTCCGCAATGGGGCTTTCGGGCGGGCAGCAGCAGCGGCTCTGCATCGCAAGGACGCTTGCGGTCGAGCCCGAGATCATCCTCATGGACGAGCCCTGCTCCGCGCTCGACCCCATCGCCACCTCAAAGATCGAAAACCTCATCAACGACCTCAAAGTGCACTACACGGTCGTGATTGTGACCCACAACATGCAGCAGGCTGCCCGGGTCAGTGACTTCACGGGGTTCATGTACCTCGGCAGGCTGGTCGAGTTCGGGCCGACCGCCCGGATATTCGAGAACCCGCAGGAAGAGTTGACCAACAATTACGTGACCGGGCGCTTTGGATAGGATAGCCATGGCGGATAAATTTCGTGAAGAACTGAAGGACCTCAAGGGCCAGGTCCTCGCGCAGGGGGCGTTCGCCTACGGCATGCTCTCTAACTCCATGACTGCCCTGCAGGACCGGGATGCCGAACTTGCAGGGCGCGTGTATGCACAGAGGGCGGAACTCGCAGAGCGGAACCTCGCCATCGAGGCGGCGGCGCTTCGACTCATCGCGCTCTACCAGCCCATGGCACGTGATCTTCGTTCTATCATCTGTGCACTCCGGATGAACGTCGCGCTCTTCCGTATCGGCCGGTACGGCAAGGATATTGCCAGACTCGTGGACGAGGTCTCAGTGAATCCACAGATCGGGAACCTGATGGGCCTGCCACACATGGCTGATCTGGTCTGCGCCATGATCGATGATGCCCTCAGAGCCTACCGGACCGAAGACATTACGCCCATTGAGGGTATGTCGCGCCGGGACAATGTCGTGGACAACCTCAGGTACGCCATCTTCAGGGAGAGCGTCACCTACATGATGGAGGACCCGAAAAACATCACCCGATGCATAGACTATGTGATGATCGCACGCTACCTGGAACGCTGCGGTGATTACGCCTGTGATATCGCCGAGCAGGTCTGTTACATGGTCACCGGCGAGCGGGTGGAAGTGAAGTAGGGCTTCTGCTTGCCCCTCCAGGGGTAATTGGGCAGGAAAGCCAGGATATGCCGCCATCCGGGATGTCCATCACCCGTGCCCGGCAGTTCTCTGCCCCGGGTAGTGCTTCAGCAGAGAACTGATAATCGATCTCCGTGGATCCGACCGAAAATTTCCGTTATCGGGCTCTGGTAAAGCCCACCCTATTCCGGCTGTCGTTCATCCCTG
>DANY01000028.1:10190-140466 GCA_002501655.1 Methanoculleus sp. UBA303 | reverse complement strand
GGGGCAGTCATGGCGATACCCCAGGGAAAGCCGTGCCCCGGATTGCATGCAAGCGGGAACACCAGGATGGGATCTCAGATGACCAGTTGTTTCGTAGGGCACTACCGAGTATCCGTATGTCCACGATCTTGCCGCACTTGTCACCATCATCACGAAGAACGGGGTTCACGTGCCGGATCGCGTGAAGGAAGCCGCAAAACTCACACGGTTCGCCATTACGACCAGGTATCCACATTTCCTCTCACCGGTCAAAGAGGAGGAATATCGGCGGGCGGTTGCTATTGCCGGGAGCGTTGTAGCGTGGTGCGAAAGCGAGATCGGTAACCAGGTGAACAGATAGGCACCATGATCGTCACCAGCGCTTGCTTACTCAAAACCAGATAGAATCGTTCGGTGAACCCGATACCGTTGAGGGGCTGAGATGGTGATGGCGGGTCTTCGAGAGGAAATTCCCGGTACGGCTCCGCATCGCCGTATCCTGCTGCACCTATGTGCAACAGCCCGCTCTTGAACGACATCGGGGTCATCGGCAGGATCCGGCCGCTGCGCATACCCGGGCTCTGCACGGGGTGCGGCATCTGCGTGGAGTACTGCAAGCAGTGCGCCATAGCGCTGAAGAACGGCATCTCTGTCCTTGACGAGAGCAAATGCGTCCAGTGCGGCATCTGCGTCCACTCCTGCCCCTACCACCTCCTGAAGACAGAGTACGACCACTACCAGATCACCGTCGGCGGCCGGCGGGGGCCTCCGCAGACAAAACCATGCGCCAGGGCTTGCAGGATCGTCCCTTTGCCATCGGGAAGAACAGGCCGAACGCGAACACTCGTGAAACGACCGTTTCCGCGATCAAACCGGGCTTGGGGCGGGACAGATCCTCATAACGGCCGGCACGGAGTTCATGGCCAAAAACCTCTTCTCCCGGCTGCCATGAAGGACTATCCGGCCCGGTGCGCCGCCGGGCCCTCGCTTCGAAGACCGGTGAGGGATGGCATGATAGGTGCGGAAGAGGGTTGTTTCGAAAAACGTTGCAGAGGCCCCTGAGCCGGGAAGGCGGCCCGTAATTTTTATAAAGTTAGTTTCGTTGATTTCCATAGATTTTACCAACCGAAAGGTATATGGTATCGAAAGGTGATTGTGGAATCGTTGGCGTTTTAGATGAGTTAATCTAAAATCGTTGACATCGGCGCAGGGCGGTGCTCTGCGCGGAGGTAGAAAATGACACAAAGAAGTGAACATGCGAAGAGCCTGAGGTGGGCGGCCGTTGTTGCCGCCCTCCTGTTTGTCGCCACCTGTGTGGTGCCGGTGGCGGCATTTGTAGTGCCTTATCAGAACAATGCAACTACAGTCTCTATTGCAAACCCGATACGGTTTACCTCTCAGAATGAGACTGGATACTATTTCAACCTTACAAATGTAACAGGCGGGATGAACGCGCTCCACATTACCGACAGCACCTCAAAAGCCTTCGGAGTGGTGTATAATGACACAAGTTCTTCCGGGACGTTCTACGTATCGGATACCGGCGGACGGGGCGGTCAGGATGATGTTATCATCATGGCTGCGATCAACAGCACCGATCCGACGGTCATGGGGAACTTCTCCATGAACATCAAAGCATACGGGTACAGCTGGACTCCGACGTCGAACGGAAAAGTGGTCTCGTCCACGCCTCTCAACTACCAGAACCCCTCTATCAACATAACCCTCGATAGCGATGACTTCCTGGAACAGCCTGCCGCCACGGACGTATTCCAGAAATGGAAGTTTGCACCTACTGCGGACTACCCGGTCTACAACGGCCAGAATATGGGGTCCGGCAGCGAGCTCTTCAAACTCATGCTGGTGGACACCTGGGTGGGAACGGTTAATGAAACCGTATCCAATAAATCAGGCCTGACAGACGACGGTATGACCAAGATTGTCTATACCATCAACTCGCCGTCGCCGTTTGATCCGGCTACCACCAAGGTAGCCTTCAACGCCTATGCGTACAACAACCTGACAACGCAGGGACAGGGCATCAACTGGCTGAACCGGGTGTATCCTAATGAGGGATACGACGAGGACTATCAATACAGCGGGTGGTTAGTCGGGATCCAACCGTAATTAAGGAGAATGTGCAACTGCCAGCTTCCGCAACCCAACCCATTTTTGAGTCCGAACTCCCCCTCAAATATACAGGGGGTACCAAGTTTGAGATTCCCCGCGAATTTCCTCACTTGCTCCGGGGCCCCGATGATCCTTCCCTCACGCAGAACACCGTTATAGGCCTTCGAGCGTTTCTGAAGCGCACCGGTGCTGTAGCCGAGAACCCGACATGGCCCACGGTGTCTCAGACGGGCCGCAAGGCAAGGGGGAAGGAGAGATGCTGGAACGCCGCCTGCTTGCCGTAGACCCTGGATTCCCGGAACTCATAACGTGCCATGTTCAAAGCGGTTGCATTTCACCTGAAATTCAAAACAGAATGAGTTTTATTGATGGGTATAATTATGCTCGTTATGTGTTACACATAACGGGGTGCAGATCTATCGCTTTTATTTTGAGGAGTCATTGAGATTTGGAGGATGATAATGATGCGGATTGAGCAGGCTCGTTATGTATTACCGGGAATCCAGGGTAGACACTCGTCGACCGGCAGGCATAAGATTCCCCCGGGAACCGTCTCGATACCCGGGCACGTTCCGCCCCCTTCCGGCAACGGCCGGGATGCAGGTGCGTGAGCCCGATCCTCCGGTACTGGATGTCATGGCAGTCGGGGTTCAATCTCACGGGCAACCGGCTCCGACCGGGTGATGCCGGCCTCGATTCCCCGGTGCCCGATATTTGACGCCGATCAGGGTTACCCAGCGGACCAGCCGGTGCATGCCTGCAAAGGGGGCCGGTGCAAAAGCAGCCGGGACGTTGACGGTTCCCGGAGGTGAGCGCACGATCGGGCGAACCGGTTCCTCCTGAGCGCACTACCGCTTCAGGAATTCAACTGTCTCTCCTCCCATCAGCATACAATGATCGGGGGTTTTGAAGGTAGCCGGATCGCCTTATCAGAAAGAAGTGCTATTTGTACATTCTGCTCATCAAACATCTATCATTAAGACCCGGTTCGGGCAATAAAATGTATTAGATTAACTTTTCTCGAAATAAAACGATATATATAGTTAAATATCACGATCTAAACTGCATTATAAATTCATATCTGTTAGTCAAATCGCATTAACTAAATCGTGTCGATGCCGACTGGTGATCCTATGAAACGTCTTCCTCTCTGGAAAAGAATAATGATATCGGCAATACTGCTGGTAATGGTTCTGGCGGTGCCTGCCCTGGCGGGGACCGTCATCCCTGACGACACAAGTAGCGCAAACCCTGACCTCATCACGGCTGCGAACGATGCCGGTGCAGGCACCGGCCTGTACGGCAACGATAGTTATGACCGTGATTCCGCAGGCACCTCTGATGCCGGCATCGTCAGCAACAGCGGCTCAGACGGCGAGACTCCGGCCACGGCAGGCCTCGCCGATACCCCCTGGCCGAAGTACCAGTATGATCTCCGGAATTCCGGCCAATCCCCCTATGTCGGTTCGCAGAACAACACGCCAAAGTGGTCCATCTATGGAGGGACAATTGCTTCATACTTCAGTAGTTGTCCAGCGATTGGAACAGATGGAACCCTCTACATCAGTGAAGGCAGTGGTGCTCTTCTAGCGATAAACCCAGATGGAACTCTAAAATACCGAGTTAAAAAGAAGACTAACAACTGGAATATTCTTGGGCCCATATCAATAGGATCTGACGGAACTCTCTACGCTGGATGTTGTAATAAATATGTCTATGCAGTGCATCCGTCAAATGGGACCATAAAGTGGAAATCGCTCACTGGAGCAAAGTTGTATGGTGGCGTGGCAATCGGTGCCGATGGAACCATCTACGTTGCATCTGATGCCCTCTACGCTTTCAATCATCTGGACGGATCCCTGAAATGGAACAGCACTACAATAGGAAATGAGCAATCGTCGAGTACCCCGGCGATCGGATCGGACGGAACCATCTATATCGGAAGTCAAATCACCAGCACACTTCATGCATACAATCCGGATGGCACCCTGAAGTGGAGCAACACCACAGGGGCAGTCGGGGGTTCACCCGCGATAGGCCCCGACGGCATCATCTACGTCGGAAGTGCAGACGGCAATCTCTACGCGTGGAACCCGGACGGAACCCTGAAATGGACCTACGCTACGGGATGGACCACCACCGCACCGCCTGCGGTTGCTGCGGATGGAACCGTCTATATCAGCTTCTGGACCACAACTGACGGGGCTCTCTATGCAGTAAAGCCAGATGGAACCCTGAAGTGGACGTATGCTACGGGACATGGCATATCATCGGCACCGGTGATAGGCGCCGACGGAACGATCTATGCTGGCGGCTACGCTTGGAATCCGGACGGAACCCTGAAATGGAAATTGGTGGGCATATCTCCGTGCATACCTGCAATAGGTCAAGACGGGACCATGTACTTCGGGGCTTCGAACAAATATCTATATGCCCTCCCGGGCGTCGTAACCTTCACCGCCGATCAGACCGCGGGCCCTGCCCCCCTCGCCGTCCGGTTCACCGGGACCTCGGACCTGAACGTAATGTCCTGGCACTGGGACTTCGGTGACGGCGCCACCTCGGACGAGCAGAACCCCACGCACACCTACACTGCCGGCGGGGTCTACTCCGTCAACCTGACCATCGCCTACGGCAACGGCACCAACACCATCGTCAAGACCGATTACATCAGCGCGTACTCTCCCCCGGCCACCGGGTTCACGGCAGATCCCACCTCCGGAAACAGCCCGCTCTCGGTCACGTTCACGGACCGGTCCACCGGGGCACCCACCGCGTGGCTCTGGGAGTTCGGCGACGGCACCACCTCCACCGAGCAGAACCCGACCCACACCTACACCGCGGCCGGGACCGACACAACAACCTACACGGTCAACCTGACCGCAACAAACTCCGCCGGCAGCAACACCACCAGCAGGACGGATTTCATTACGCTGTACTCCAACCCGCCGATCGTATCGTTCACCGCCACCCCACGGGTCAGCACGACGGTGCCCCTCACCGTCCAGTTCCGCGACGCCTCGGCGCACTCGCCGACCGCGTGGTTCTGGGAATTCGGGGACGGCACCAACTCGACCGAGCAGAACCCGACCCACACCTACGCCACAGCCGGCACCTACACGGTCAACCTGACCGCAACCAACATCTTCGGTACGGGTACTGCCTCAGAACCCGGATTCATTGCAATCATCCCCCCTGGCCCCCTGCCCAGCCACAACTGCATCAATCTCTACGTCGCCAACGACGCAGGGGTGAAATACGATGAACCAAACGGCGTCCGGGCAGAAGGGGTCTACCGGTACGTCCCCAACACGTATTACTTCGCTTCGTCGGGCGGGCTGAACGCCCTATCTATATCAGATGGCACAAATCCGGTTATCACCAACACACGAAACCAGTCGGGGACCTTCTATGCCGTCCATGCCGGCGGACAGTCCACCATGCCGGACGGGATCCTGATGCTTGCCGTCAACGGGACGATTCCCGACGACTTTAGCGTCCACATCAAATCAAGCGGATACAACTGGACGCCGCCCGGTCCCGACACGAAGAACTACGGCCTGCCGGCCGAGCACAATTACGTAGACGGCGCCGTAGACGAGACCTTCACGAAAGACGACTTCATCTATGGCCCCCAGATCTGGAAACCCTGCAGTGCGGCGAATTACCCCCTCCATCACGGCCAGAACATGAGCGATACCGAGAACGCGTTCCGGATCATGTTCATCGACCTGAATGCCGGGGCAACCAAGAGTCTTCCGGACGGCCAGATCAAGATCGAGTACCAGTTCAATAACCTGACGACCTTTGCCGCATTCGACGTCTATGCATGGTACCTGGCCAGCAACCACGGGACCGGCATCATCATGACAAATAATGTCGGCGAAAGCAGTTATATGGTCACCGGGATCCCCGATACCCCGGCCGCGAACTTCACGTTGAGTACCGACTCATCGGATATTTCGTCCCCGGTCAGGTTCAACGACACCTCGGAGAATATTCCCCAGTCATGGTGCTGGGAGTTTGGAGACGGCGCCACCTCAACCGAGCAGGATCCCATCCATACCTACACAACGCCGGGTACGTACACCGTGAACCTTACAGTAACAAACACAAAAGGCACCGACACGATGGTGAAAACCGATTGCGTCACCAAGGTCGCTGCTCCGGTCCCGGTGGCGGATTTCGCCGCAAATGTTGTTCCCTTAGTCGGATCCCCGATTCAGGTCCTGTTTTCCGATCGGTCAACCGGGATCATCTCTTCATGGCTCTGGGACTTTGGAGACGGTACCACCTCGACCGATCCCAACCCGGGCCACTGGTATTATACACCCGGCACCTACGCGGTGAACCTTACGGCCACAAACAGCGGCGGCAGTACCAGTTGTGTAAAAAACATCACCGTGAGCCCGGCAGAAACTGCATTCAGCAAGGAGTGGATGTTTGAGTCCGGTACAGAGGAAGGATTCACCGGAGTCGACACCTGGGGTAGTAACGGGATCAACGTCTCCGTCTCCTCGACCGCCCACGATGGAGCATATGCCCTCCAGTGTCACGTCAACCGTGGTACCGGGTATGCCAGAGCACCCCTGGAGAACGTGCCCGACGCGAGTATCTACCGGGTTGACTACTGGATCCAATCTTCACGCAACGGGTATGGCAGCAGCAATACAGGGATCAGCATCGTAGACGCGGACGGGGCACTGATCGCCAAGATCGGCGGCGGGGACACCACCTTCACCGATACGGACCTTAACGAAATCTGTGACCGGCCCGCCAATGTCTGGGTGCGGCACGTCATAGGGTGGGAGAAGGACACCGGCGTGATCGACCACATGGTGTACGACGCGAACGGTATACTCCTGGGGTCCCGGCAGATCACCCGCGCCGCATCGATAGGGAAGGTACCTGCCGAGATCCAGTGCCACGTCCATAGTATTTACCACCATACAATTCAATACGACAGCATCACGCTCAGTTGCGGTTCCGTCGCGGACTTCACCGCAAACGTCACCTCCGGCGACGCACCGCTCGCGGTGCAGTTCACCGACACCTCGACCAACTCCCCGACCTCCTGGGCCTGGGACTTCGAGAACGACGGCATCGTCGACAGCACCGAACAGAGCCCGTCGTTCACCTACACCGCCGCCGGCACCTACACCGTGAACCTCACGGTCACGAACGCCGAAAGCAGCAATACGAAAGTGAAGGTAGACTACATCACGGTCACCAGCGGCGGCTCGGGCGGCGATGCACCAGCCGCGAACTTCACCGCGACGCCGATCTCGGGCGACGCACCGCTCGCCGTGCAGTTCAACGACACTTCCAGCAGCAGCCCGACCTCCTGGCTCTGGGAGTTCGGCGACGGCGTCAACTCCACGGAGCAGAACCCCGCGCACACGTATGCAGACGCCGGGAGTTACACCGTCAATCTCACGGCAACGAACGGTGACGGGAGCAACACTCTCTCGAGGACCGGGTACATCACGGTCGACGGAGGCAGTTACAGCGGGGTGCTCCCCGGGTACACCAGCATCTACGTCAGGCCCGTGAACCACGACGGCATCCGGTGGGACTATACCGGGAACAGCACGTATTATATCAACCAGAACGGCGGCGGCCTGAACGCGGTCCATATCTCCACCGACCCGACCGTCAACGCCGGCCAGGTCACGGTCTCCCCGGACCAGAACGGGACGTTCTACGTGACGGACACCGGGGGGCGGGGCTACCAGGACGAAGTAGTCCTCCTGCTTGCCGTCAACGGGACGATACCCGATGACTTCTCGGTCCGGATCAAGACCAGCGGCTACACCTGGACCCCCAACGTCACCAGCAACACGGCTCCGCCGACCGGCGCGTACACCTACCAGCCGACCGCGCTGGACGAGACCTTCACGAAGGACGACTTCACCTACGGTCCCCAGGACTGGAAACCCTCGGGTTCCGACGTATGGTACCCGATCTTCTACGGGCAGGATCCGAACGACTCCGTGAACCGGTTCCAGCTCGCCTTCATCGATACCCGCGCGGGCCTCCTCGGAAACAAACACGCGGATTACGCGAGCCTCACGGATAAGGGGGCTGTGAAGGTCGAATACCAGTTCACCAATCTCTCCGGGCATGCGGCGTTCAGCCTGTATGCCTGGAACAACGGCACGAGCCAGGGGCAGGGTATGGGATGGACCAACCGGCTCTCCGGCGACGGGAGCAGCGGATACACCGTGATCCCGCCGTCGGGAGCAACTGTGCCGGTCGCCGCCTTCAACGGCACGCCGACCGCCGGCACCGCCCCGCTCATGGTGCAGTTCACCGACCTCTCGACCGGCTCCCCGAACGCGTGGCTCTGGGACTTCGGCGACGGTAAGACCTCCACCGAGCGGAACCCGGCCCACAACTACACGACCGTCGGCACCTACACCGTGAACCTGACGGTCACGAACGCCGCCGGGAGCAACAGTCTGGTGAAGACGGACTCCGTCACCGTAACCGGGCCTGCACAACCCGACCTGACGGTCTCGACCCTCACCCCGAACAACGGTGAGGTCTTCTCCAACTCGGACAACACCTACACCGCGAAGATCACGAACATCGGGACCGGCGACGCCGGCGCCTTCGCCGTCGGATTCAACGTCAGCGGGGTCACCGGCACGGTCGCCGTCGCCGGCCTCGCCGCCGGCGCGAACACCACCGTCACCTGGACCGACGAGACCGTGCGGACCGCCGGTGAGAACGTGACGGTCACGGCGACCGCCGACCCTGAGAACACCATCGCCGAGGCCGACGAAGAGAACAACCGTAAAACCCTTGATAAAACGGTCGTCAACAACGGCTATCGCGGCAAGCGCTGGACCGCTGGCGAGGACATCATGACCGTGAAGACCTACGACGTCCGCGGCGATCTCGCCTACTCGAGCGGCACCAGCACCTACCTCTCCGCCGGCACCGGCTGGACCAACGACACCGTCACCTGGACCTCCGGCGACCTCATGATCCCGGCGAACGCCACCATCACCGCCGCCCGGCTCTACGTTCCCTACACTGAGGACAAGGGACCGGTCTTCCCGGCAAACGTCTCCTTGACCCTCAACGGGGTAGCCGTTGAGGGAACGGCACACCACACCGACGAGAAGATGTGGGGCACCTCGTATCCCTGCGGCATGACCGTCTACGACGTCACCGATGTCTTCAGCACCGACGGCAACACCGCCGTCCTCGCGAACGCCTTCCCCGGCGGCGGGAACGTCTCGGTCCGCGGGATGCTGCTTGCGGTCGTCTATGACGACGGCGTCACCGCTCCCCACACCATCGTCATGAACGAGGGCTTCGACCTCCTCTACGGCGGCGCAAGCCAGGGCACCACTCCCGAACAGGCGACGGCCTACGCCCCCTTCGCCGCCGTCGAGAGCGGCGCCACAGGTGCCCGGCTCATCACCGTCGCCCCCGGCGCCGGGCCGACCGAAGGCGACCTCCTCTTCAACGGCGAGACGTTCCAGAACGCCTGGAACTACACCGGCGCGAGCCAGATCGGCGTCGACGAGCGGAACGTGACGGCGCTCCTCGCCGGCGAGAACCTGGCCGCCTTCCAGAGCAGCGCCGACTACATGGAGGCCGCCGCGGCCTTCCTGGTCGTCGAATACCCCCTCCCGACCGGGAGCATCGCGGTCACCTCGACCCCCGCCGGCGCCGCGGTCTGGCTTGACGGCGAAGACACCGGCCTCGCCACCGACTGCACACTTCCGAACGTCCCGGCCGGCGACCACGTCGTCACCCTGAAACTTGACGGCTACGCCGACGCCTCCGCGCCGGTCACCGTCCTGAGCGGCGAGACGGCAACCGTCGCTCTCACCCTGACCACCCTGACCGGGAGCCTCACGGTCACCTCGACGCCCACGGACGCCGCGATCCTCATCGACGGCGCCGAGACCGGTGAAGTGACCGATGCCACCCTCGACGGGATCGCGGTCGGCACCCACACCGTCACCCTCAGGAAAGACGGCTACGTCGACGCGTCCGCTGAGGTTACAATCGAGTACAACGCGACCGCGACCCTTCACCTCGACCTCGCCCGCGCCGCAGGCAGCATCGCCGTCACGTCGGCGCCCGATGGGGGGGCGATCTTCCTTGACGGCACGGATACCGGCAGGACGACGAACGCGACCCTGGAGGACGTCCCGGCCGGCGACCACACCGTCACCGTGAAGAAGCCCGGCTACGCCGACGCTTCGAAGACCGTCACGGTCGCCGATAACGAGACCGCCACGGTCTCGTTCGCCCTGACCGTCCCGGCCGGGAGCATCGCCGTCACCTCGGCGCCCGACGGCGCCCGGATCTTCCTTGACGATCTGGAGACCGGCGAAGTCACGAACGCTACACTGACCGGCATCCCGGCCGGCGCCCACACTGTCCGGGTGGAACTCGACGGCTACCAGGAGGCGGAAGCGACCGTGACCGTCGCGGCGGGCGGGACCGCATCCTGCCACCTCAACCTTGAGAAGATCATGGTGGCACCGGTCGCCGACTTCAGTGCCGACGTGACCTCGGGTACAGCGCCGCTCACCGTTGCTTTCTCCGACACCTCCACCGGAGATCCGACCTCCTGGGCCTGGGACTTCGATAACGACGGGGCCATTGACAGCACCGAACAGAACCCCGAGCATACCTACGCCGCGGCCGGGACCTATGCGGTCAGCCTGACCGTAACGAACGCGGCGGGTAGCAACACCACCACAAAGGCCGATTATATTACGGTGAGCAATCCGTATCCCCAGCCGCTCCCGGCAGGCCAGAGTCTCAATCTCTATGTCGCAAATGACGAAGGCGTCAAGTACAATGTTGAAAACGGTGTAACTGATTCTAATAAGGGATACAGTCCGTATGTCTTCATAAACAACACCTACCACTTCCTCTATAACGGGCAGGGCGGAGGGACCAATGCACTGCACGTCTCAAACGATCCCTCCGTCATACGTGGGCAGGTCACGCAGACGACCAACCAGTCCGGCGAATTCTGGCTCACGTTCACCGGCGGCCAGCCCAACCTGCACGATGCGGTGCTGCTGCTCGCCGTCAACGGGACCATCCCCGATGACTTTTCCGTCCGGATCCGGTCGAGCGGCTACGACTTTGAACCCCCGATCCCCGGTGTCGGCAATAACAACACGATCGGGACGCCCACGTACGTGGACGGAGCGATAAACCAGACCTTCATGAGAGAGGACTTCATCTACGGCCCCCAGATCTGGAGACCCCACCGCGTCAGCGACTATCCGATCTTCGTGGGCCAGGACATGAGCGATACGGAAAACACGTTTGAACTGATGTTCATCGATCTCAGGTTAGGTTGTACCCAGACAAAATCGGACGGCTACGTCAGGGTCGAGTACGACTTCAACAACCTGACCACCTTCGCCGTATTCAACGCATACGGCTGGTACAGTGCCTCGAACCACGGGACCGGACTGATCATGACAACGTCCGGCACTGAGTACCAGGTCGCCAGGCCGGTAGCGCCGGTCGCAAACTTCACGGCGGCCCCCACCTCTGGCAACGCTCCCCTGAACGTCACCTTCACCGATCTCTCGACCAACTCCCCGACTTCCTGGGCCTGGGACTTTGATAACGACGGAATCGTCGACTCGACCGAACAGAGCCCGACCCACATCTACACCACAGCCGGCACCTACACCGTCAACCTGACGGTTGGAAACACTGCCGGCAGCGATACCGAGGTGAAGATCGATTACGTCACGACCGACAGCAGCACTCCGGTCGCAAACTTCACAGCGACGCCGCTGTCGGGAGAAGTGCCGCTCACCGTTCAGTTCACCGACACCTCGACGAACGTGCCGACCTCCTGGGCCTGGGACTTCGAGAACGATGGCATCGTCGACAGCACCGAACAGAACCCGTCGCACACCTACTCCGGCATCGGGCGGTTCAACGTGACGCTCACCGTCGGCAACGCCTTTGGAACCGATACCCTGACACGGGTCCGTTACATCACCGCCAGGGACGTCCCGCCGGGGCAGCCGGAGCGGGAGGAGAACTTCACCTTCCGTGACAACGGGACGAACGTCACCGACGTCGGCGGCAGGCAGCAGGTCAGTTTCAACAATGCGACCGGAAACGGAACGACCGGCGATTACGACATCATCCTGACGGGCGGGAACATGAACGTCACCATCCGGACCGACGGTCTCACCACGACCGGGAACGTCTCGACCGGGAACGTCACCGGCGTCCAACTCGAAAGCAGTCCGATACGTGCCGACCTCGGCGGCGATGTCGGCAACGTCTCGGTCGGGTTCAACGCCTCGATGAACAGTTACAACCCGGACCTCGGGATCACGACCGCGATCTACGACCAACCGAGCGGCAAGGCGGCGACGGCGTTCACGCTCGCTGCTACGGATAAAGGGCTTGCGATCACCTCGACGGCCTACGCGGTCTACTTCACCAAGACTAACCCGGCGGAGAATATCAGCAACGCGGTCCTGCGAATGACCGTCTCGCCCGCGTGGGTGAACGCGAGCGGCGGCCCGGCTGCGATCCGGGTCTTCCGACAGGACGATGACGGCAACGTCGAAATGCTCGCGACGACCTATCTCGGGCCAGACGCCGACGGCATGATGGTCTTTGAGGCGATCTCGCCCGGAGGCTTCTCCGCATTTGCAGTCGCCGCGACCCAGGTCGTCGACGCGTCCACGTCCGTTCCGGAAACGTCTTCCTCCTCAGGGGGAGGGGGAAGGTCGGCAATCGGAGTAGGTGCGGCTGAAAACATCAGGGCAGGAGAGACGGCCACGCTCACGTTCGGCGAAACACCGGTCACGGAAATCGAGGTTCATGCACGGGACGGCATTCCGCATATCCTCATAACGACAAAGGCCGGGACAAAACCCGACGGCGCTGACGATCCCGACGGTGATGTCTACGAATATGTCTCGATCGCATGTTACAGGGCGCCGGAAGACAGCCTGCAGCGGGCGACGATCCGGTTTACCGTCCCGACGAACTGGGTCGACGAGAGGCTTTCATCGCCGGACACGCTCTCCCTGTACCATTACAATGAGGAGACAGGAGAATGGACCCTGCTCTCGACGGTATTTGCGGGCGAAGAGAACGGCGGATATGCCTATTACGCAGATTCTGCTTCCTTCGGTTACTTTGCAGTCGTTGTAAAACCCGACGTGAAGGAGGTTACTGCGTCCCCCGAAGAAACGCCGGTACCCCGGGACACGGAACAGAGGGTTGCAAGCGCCGATCCGGCGACCACCCCGAGAGCCACCCCTCTCTTCAGCGGAGGCATGATCGTATGTGTCGCAGTTGCACTCTTCTGCGTTCTTGTGCTGCTGAAGAGAAGGCTGCGATAACGTGATGAGGCACCGGGCCTCAGAGTGAACAGGAGGAAGGAATTTGAAAAACATCTCTTTTCTTGATGAAGATTACGCGGGAGGAAACCCCGGGGCCCTGGTTGCACCTGAAGACACCAATCTGGAGAACGACGGATCTCAAGAAGAATTATTCTCTAAGATTCGCGATCACTTCGAAGGAGATGTCATTCCCTTTTACGCCCCCGACAGAACTACCGCACTTGCACTGGCTCTTGCCGCAGCAGCCGGGAAAAATTCTCTGTACCTCTGCTCAAAAACCTCCTATGCAGCCAGCAGAGCATCTGCCTCGATCACCGGGATTGCAGGCATGAAACCCCTGGAAATACCCTCCGAATTCGGCAAACTACATCCGGAGACGATCTTGAAATGTCTTGGAACGCTCCCGAAACATCAATACGACAGGTGCAACATCGTCGTGCTGTCGCAGCCAACCGAATACGGCCTGGTGTATACTCCCGAAGAGATCGAGGAGATCTGCCTCTGTGCGCATGAAAACAATACGCTCGTCCTGGTTGATGGTTCGAGACTGTTTTTTGCCGCTGCTAACCTTCTCAGGCCGTTCCGCGAGCAGACACTGTTTGCGGGGGTCGACGTTGCCACCTTCGGAGCGGCAAAGAACGGCGTGGCGGGAGGGGAGGCGGTCCTGATCTCTAAACGCGGGATCGCGGAGAGGTTCCGGAAACTGCAAAAGGCGATGCATATCGATCTATCGGGGGCGGGCTCTTTCTCTTCCGGGTTCGACTGCCTGCTCACCTACCGCCTGTGGCGGAAACGGGCCCTGCATGCCAATAAGATGGCCGCCGCGCTGGGCAACGAGTTATCGGGCATCCCCGGGATCAGGCTGATCTGCAGCGTGGAGACGAATAAAGTGATTGCAGAGGTGCCTCCCGGGGTTCTTCAGCGGCTGAGCGAGGAGTACAGCCTCAGGACGTTCCAGTGCCCCGGTGATGTGGTCCGGTTTGTAACGAATTACACGACGTCCGGCGAAGATATAAGCCGGTTGATCGACGTCCTCAGATAAGGAAGTGCACCCCGGCGGACGGTAACCGATACTCCGACATCCGCTCCCGGGGCGCCGTCATCCCCACGTTCCCAGAAGCCGGACTATGAGAAAGGCCCGGGGGGATGGGACGGTTGAGGGGGCGGGATTGCCACCCAGGAGGGCAAATCCTGTCGCTCGCCTGCATCGCTCTCCGGAGCAGAGAGTCCGGCCCCAAATTTCTGCCAGGAGATGCGAACATACTGCAGTCAATCAGCGCCCTGCCCCGGCGTGCGGTCCTCGTCGAGGATGGACCGTATCTGCCGGTAGTGCTCGGCAAACAACTCAGGATCCGGTTCGCTGCACCCGTACACGACGGCATCGCAGGCGGACAGGATACCCGCACAGGTACTGTATCCCGGATCCCTCCCGGCTTTCAGCAGCAGTAATACCTGCAGGTTCGTACTGTTTTCCCCGCCGTTGTACCGAAGGGCTATGTGCAGTCGCAACGCGCGCCCTGCCGTACTGAACGCTTCTTTCAACTCCCCGTTTACATAATTGCCATAACTTTCTTCGAGCAGCGCCAGGGGAGAAACAGAGATGCTCATCTCCGCTCCTTCGCTCTGCCCGGTTCTGCAGCAGTATTTCAGGTAGCATCGATACAGCAGGAACGCGGAGAGTGCCGTTACCACAAGGACCACGAAAGGAAGGATGAAATGAAATCCGGCGTCCGGGTCTTCCAGGACCACGTCGACCGGTTCTCCATTCCGGACGGTTACGTTCATGACTCTCGTCGTGCCCCCCTTTTCATAATCGATAATTATTGCAGCCCCTTCCGGTGTGACGTTCATGAGGGATTTCGAGACCGTATAACCCTCATTCCGGAGCTCCGAATCCAGCGACAGATACGTTCCGTTCCTTTCGAGGCCGTAAACCGGGGGAAGCCTGCCGGGAGCTTCGGCGGTGATAAAGAGGATCGTATCTCCCGCTATCTCACCCAGGACCCGGATCTCCGTACCACTCTCATTGATGAAGTTCATCCCGAACTCGTCATGGTAGACCCCCTGGCCGAGCGTTACACCAAGATCGTGTGGGGTGAATCCGGCATTTTCAAGGACTTCATCAACCGATCCGTACATCGCCGACTGCAGCACACGGTCCTTCAGGAGTTCTCTCCTCTCCGAAAGTTCGAGAGTTTCCTTCTCTAAGAGTTGCGAGAGCGATTCGATGTTGTCCGGACCGCTCCGGACCTGAGGTACCCGGCCGCTCCCGCCGCTCTGCAGCGCACCGGCCTGCCCCTGACTCAAACCCTTCGTAATCTTTATCTGGGCGCTCTCGAGGATCTCACCGGATGGATCGCCGCCAACAGCGTCATCCCCGAAGCGGAGATGTATCCTCTCAAGCGCCACGTGATAGACTGCATCGGGGTCATCGCCGTCGACATAGTCGAACGTCACGTCCACCAGGTAGTCGTGCCCCCCACCGGGATGTATCCCGAACTCCGTGTACTCCTGGTCGCTGAACAGCACGCGTCGGTCGGTAAAACTTTGCGTGTTCCCCGGATCGCTCTGATCGCGCACAGTCCAGGTAAAAGACCCGAAAATGTCTTCGCCGAGGGTATTTTTCACATCTACCCGGATAATAACTTCTTCGTCCTGTGGACCGTAGGAGAGAGGGCTCCCGGCCGAGAAGAGAATCTCGCCTGCAAAAGCGGGCTGCACAACGGCCCAGATAACTACTGCCAGGACTATGAACCGGGTTTTCCTCATGGGAGGAACCGCCACCTGCCATACCGGATACCGTACTCCGCCGTCAGAAGACCTGCCGATACCAGGAAGAATATCCACCCGACCGGCGTCTTTTCCTTCTCGCGAACGATCGCGTCGTCGAGTTTCGCATAGACCTCTTGGAGCGTTCCCTCGTCCACCGACCTGAAACACGCGCCGCCGGTATTTCGGGCGATCTCCTGCAGGGCCTCCTCGTTCACGGTTGCGTATTCGGGGTTGTTTGCCCAGTCGTAGCCGACGAGCACGAGCTCGTCGGAACCCATTGCCACGGTAAATACCCGAACGCCCCGTTCTTTTGCGAATTCTGATGCCGCAGCCACAGAGACGTACCCGGAATTCGAATCCCCGTCGGAGAGGAGGATAACGACGCACTTTCTATTGGGTATGGACTGCGCCATATCGACGGCAAGGGCAAGCCCGTCTCCGATTGCGGTTGAACCGTCTTTTGCGTTGATATACTGCAGTTTTTCAATAACTCTCTGCCTGTCGGGGGTGAGATAGGCGGCGGTCGTCGCACCGGAATCGAAGATAACAATGCCGACGTAGTCCTTCGGGTCGAGCTGGCGTACCAGATTTTCAGATGCAGTCTTTGCAGCGGTTATCCTGTCGGGCCGATAGTCCGTTGCCTGCATACTCCCGGAGACATCCAGTGCAAGAACAACGTTTACCCCGTCCCGGGTCTGTTCGAGGGGAATCTGGGGATTCGCAAG
Source organism: Methanoculleus sp. UBA303 (assembly GCA_002501655.1). Classification (GTDB taxonomy): domain Archaea; phylum Halobacteriota; class Methanomicrobia; order Methanomicrobiales; family Methanoculleaceae; genus Methanoculleus. The sequence goes on along the minus strand of DANY01000028.1, from coordinate 123,488 downwards.
ACCTGCAAAGATCAGGGCGATTGCAAGAAGCCCGAGCGTGAATGCGATACGATGAATCCTCCCGGCCTTTGTACCCTTCACGGCGGCTTTTGCCGCCGATAGTTTTGAGAACTCAAGAACCTGAAGGTATTTTCTCCTTGAATAACGGCGGTTGTAGACGATGATCACGGGGATGATGCAGAGACCCGCCAGCCACGCGGGGTCCTCAAACGACAGAAACATTATTCCGCCACTCTCCCGCCGAGCCTGAAGTAAGTCTTCAGCGATGCCCCGTAGTCCTCATCCGTGAAGACCTCGAGAGGCCGTATCCCCGCACCGGTAAACATTCCGGCCACCGCAGCGTCTTGTGCGGCGGCTACCTCCCGAAAATCCCTCCGAAACGCCGGATCCGAGGCGTTGACCATGAGTTCCTCTCCGGTCTCCGGGTCACAGACGAGCAGGTATCCTGCATCGGGGATCTCACATTCAGATCGGTCTTTTACCCGTATCGCCCTCACCTCGTGCCTGCGGCTCAGGAGCAGTATCTCATCTCCGAAATCCCCGGAATCGAAATCCGATAAGAGCACGATCAGGGCTCTCTTCGGCACCTTCGAGAATAACCGGAAGATCGTCTTCCCGATATCGGTTTTGTTGGACTTCGGCCTGTGGGTCATCAGCGTGTTCAGCAAAAGAGCGGTATGCCGCCTCCCTTTCCCCGGCGGAATAAACTGCTCGATATCATCCGTGAACAGGCAGATCCCCGTGGAGTCCCCCATGGCCTGCGCCGAAAACACGAGGGAGACTGCAATCTCAAAGATCACTTCGTCTTTAGACTTCTCCCTTCCGAACGTCCCGGATGCGGACCTGTCGACGACAAGGTAGAGTGCAGTATCATGCTCTTCGGTGAACACCCGGAGATACGTCTCGCAGAACCGTGCAGTACAGTTCCAGTCGATCGCCCTGACGTCATCCCCGAAATGGTACTCCCGTATCTCCTGAAACTCGGATCCCGTCCCTGAAAATAAGGAGCGATGACGGCCGGTTCCGGTCTCTTCGGAGAGTTTTTTTATCCGTATTTCAATCTCTGTGATCCTCTGCAGGGCCTCGCGTATGGTGAGCGGGCATACCGCGGATGGGGCAGAATCGAGGTTCATGGGACTTCTACCGAATCGATGAGCCGTGATACCAGTTCATCCGGTGTGATTCCGGCAGCCTCCGCCTGGTACGATAGAAGAATCCTGTGCCTGAGCACCGGCAGTGCGACGGACCTGACATCATCGGGAGTTATGTATTCCCTCGCGCCGACGAGTGCCGCTGCTTTTGCGCACAGGATCAGTGCCAGCGATGCCCTCGGTGACGCCCCCCCGCGAATGTAGCAGGCGATGTCGGGCACGTACTCGCCCGGATTTCGTGTAGAGTCGGTGATTCCCGATACGTAGTCCATCACCGTCTCGTCTGCGTAGACATGGTGCAGGCACGCGTGGATCTCACCGATCCTCTCCCGGGTAACGACCTTCGATGCTTCGGGCAGTTTCTCCGCGGTGAACCTCACCATGATCTCCTTTTCATCGCTTTTCGAGGGGTAATCCATCAGGATTTTCTGCATGAACCGATCGGTCTGGGCGTTCGGCAACGGATACGTGCCCTCCGACTCGATCGGGTTCTGCGTTGCAAGGACAAAAAACGGCCTGCTGATCGGCCAGGTCTCACCGTGAATCGTCACCTGGTACTCCTGCATCGCTTCGAGAAGTGCCGACTGCACCCTGGGAGGGGCACGATTTATCTCATCCGCAAGAACAATGTTATGGAAGACCGGACCCTTTAGCGTCTCAAACGATCCTTTTTGCATATTGTAGATTTTGGTCCCCGTAATGTCGGCAGGCAGAAGATCGGGCGTAAACTGTATTCTTGCAAAAGAGCAGTCCATGCACCGGGCAACCGTAGTGACGAGAAGCGTTTTGGCAATTCCGGGTACCCCTTCCAGGAGGACGTGCCCTCCGGCTATCATGGTTATGAGTATCGAATCTATCGCCGCTTCCTGCCCGACGATACACTTCATTATCTCTGTTCGAATCTCCGATACAGTTCCTGCACAGTCGTATATGATATCAGCCCGATCCGCTTTCACGTAGAGTACCCGCCCGTCATGTTAACTAATGTTAGAGGAATACGATCTCTATCTCGCCGGTAACAATAGATTATTCTTATAGTCAGTGTTAATATTTCCTATTTAATGAAATAAAAAAGACAACGCATTTATTGTAAAAAACTGAAAAGGTGTACTGGATCTCCTTAAATGCTTGTTAATAACTATCTATTAACAACGTCTCCGGACTCCGTCAAAGGTGATGAAAATTACAGTATATATCGGAATAGACGACACCGACATCCCCGGCTCCCGCGGGACCGGGAAACTTGCTCATGACATAGCAAAAGCACTCGACACATACCATGCGTACGCCATCACGAGGCACCAGCTCTTCTTCCATCCTTCGATCGCGTATACGTCTCATAACAGCAATGCCGTAGTCCACGTGAACGCCTCTGGAGTTGAGGCATGCAGGGAGATCTTCGATATTGCAAAAGGGGTCATGCTGGAGCAGTTTCTCGAAGGCAGCGATCCGGGTCTTGCCGTTGCGGATGCAGGACAGATACTCCCCCCGCTCATCGTCATGGGCCAGGATGCAAAGATCAAACTGCTGGATCAAGACCCTGTCCGTACGCTTGCAAAAAATCTCGGAATACTCCTGGAAGGGCTCGGCGGCACAGAAGAAGGCGTTATCGGGGCAATGGCGGGACTCGGACTTGCCGTCACCAACGACGACGGGCGATACCTCCTTCGGGGCAACCTCCGCACTATCAGGGACGAGACGGATGTTGAGACACTCCTTGCAAACGGCGTGGACTCGATATACCTCCCCGACGGGAAAGAAGTCACATCGGGCAGGATCAAGATCCGGGAAAACCAGTATCCCAAACCCAGCGCTGTTGCAGGTCGTGCCGTCTTATTTGTCAAGGAGAGAGGGCCGGGAGAGTATCTCGCATACATGAGACGGTAATATGGACCTGTCAAAGCGGGCTGCTCTAGGATTTGCACTGGTTGTTCTCCTGTTGGGAGGCTTCTTTGCCGTTCAGATTACAGCGGAAGAATGGCTGACGCTCAATCCCCCCGATCGCATGACGCCTGTTATCGACAGCAGAGAGACCGTGAGTTTCGGGAAGAGTGATTTTAATTACCTCTCGTGGAAATATCGCCCGTACAAAGAACCCCTCCTCATCGCAACGGGTGGCGACCAGAAGGATTCCCCCTGGTACCTGATGTTCGTAAATACCAACGTGACCCCTCCGTACGGCGGCAACCCGAAACTTGGACGGACAGGCTACGTGAGGGTCGATTACGATCTTCACGACCTTGCCGGAACGGCGGCGTTTCATGTCCTTGCCCTGACGGGGAGTTCCTGGAGGACAAACCGGATCGAAGGATTCGGATCCTCCGCGCTCTTCGTGCGCGGGGATGCGGAACCGGGGACCTCGATGGGACCGACGACGGAGATGACCGACTACAACAACATCCAGGTCCTGCCGGCAGGCGTCAGGGAGAACCCGGAAGATACTGCACCGTATTCGTACTATATCCATTTCGATCCGGCGAGCGGCGGGCTCAATTCCCTTCACATCACTCGGGACCTGTCCAGAGTGAAAGGAGAGATTATTGATACGACCGATCAGTCCGGCTCGTTCAACCTGACCAGTTCGGGGGGGCCTGCCATCGATGCTCTCCTGCTGCTGGTTGCGGTCGATGAGATGCAGCCCGACACCTTCTCCCTCTCCCTCGATATGCAGTTCATCAGGAGCGAGGGGTGATCGCAGTGCCCTCTGCGGAGAAGTATTTCACCTTAAACGAGATCGCCCTGATGTCTCTCATGGGAGGGCTGGTCTTTGTGATGAAGACGGCGCTCAGGATGCCCCTGGGCATTCCGGGCCACACGGGAATTTTTCTGGTAATCCCGGTAATCATCGGGGTTGCCATAATCCGAAAGCCGGGCAGCGGAACCTATATCGGGCTTGTATCCGGCGTCTTGCTCTCGTTTTTCGGGATCAGCGGGATGCACGTGTTCGACGTGTTCCTGTATACGGCACTCGGGGCTTCGATAGATGCTGCCGGGTACGTTTTCCGGTACCGGATGGAGAGTGTCCCGTTCGGTGTTCTTGCAGGGATTGCCGGGAACCTTGCAAAGATGGTGGTAAACTTTGCAGTCAATCTGGCAATCGGGGTACCTCTCGTCGTGGTTGCGGTAGGTGCGGGGATCTCCTCGATAAGCCACGTCCTCTTCGGCGCTCTGGGAGGGCTCATATCCGCGTATCTTGTGGCAAGGCTGATCAAGACAGGGGTGATTTCGAGGGATGCAACCGGGGCCGATTGTAACGATTCGTGATCTGACCTACACCTATCCCGGGTACAATACGGCACCGGTAACGGCTCTGCGTTCCGTCAATCTCGACGTTGCAGGCGGTGAGAAGATTGTACTCACCGGACCCTCGGGTTCGGGAAAGACGAGCCTTCTGCGGTGCATAAACGGCCTTATTCCCCATTCGGATAGGAAAGGTGGAAAATTCTCAGGGGAGGTGACGGTTGCCGGGATGGACACCGCGATGCATTCCGTAGCGGAGATCTCAAGGGTAGTCGGCACCGTGTTTCAGAACCCCGACCAGCAGATTGTCACAAACTGCGTCGACTCCGAGATCGCCTTCGGTCTTGAAAACAGGGGGGTTTTGCCGGACGAGATCGAGGTGAGAATCAGAGAGACTGCAGAACTTCTCGGAATTGAGCACCTCCTCTCCAGGGAGACTTCCGATCTTTCATGGGGGGAGAAACAGAGGGTTGCAATAGCCTCGGTCCTTGTCGTGCAGCCGGAAGTCGTCGTGATGGATGAACCGTTCTCCGGCCTCGACCCGCAGGCATCTTCGAATCTTGTAAGCGTTCTGGACGAACTGAATCGAACGCTCATCATAGCCGAACACCGGGTCGGACACCTTGCGGACCTGATGGACAGGATTGTTGTCCTGAAGGAAGGGACGATACTGTACGACGGTCCTCCCGGCGAGAACCTGTCCGTTGTCATCAAAGCGCACGGCATCGTCCTTCCGGAGTCCGGTTGCAGGATGTCGGACGATACCTCGCTCATCCGTTCTCTTCCGGGAAATGGTTTCGACCACCGAACCCCGGTCATCGAACTGATCGATGTCGGTTTTACGTATCCCTGTTCGCCTGCTCCGGCGCTCGATAACGTTTCGTTGAAGATATACGACTCGCAGATCACCGCCATCCTCGGGTCGAACGGCTCGGGGAAGAGCACGCTTGCCCGGCACCTGAACGGGACCTTGAAACCGGACTCCGGGAGAGTCATCCTGTTCGGGGAAGACACCTCCGGAAAGCATGTGAAAAACATAACGCATCTCGTGGGTCTGGTTTCCCAGCACGCAGATTACCAGTTGTTCGAGGAGAACATCATCAAAGAGTTCTCCTTTGGGCCCGAGAACGTGGGCATGTCCGATGAGGATGTCAAAAGCCGCATCCCGGGAATGATAGCCTTGTTCGACCTCGGCCACATCGATCCGAAAACTCCCCCGCTCAGGCTTTCGGCAGGTGAGAGACAGAGGATCGCCATCGGCAGTGTCCTGATGATGAAGACGCCGGCGGTCATCCTCGACGAACCCACCCTCGGCCTCGATGAGGGGTTGAAACGCAACCTTGCGGATACGCTGAAGAGACTGTGCCGGGAACGGCACAGCGTTGTTGTTATGACGCACGATCTCGAGTTTGCATCGTCCTGTGCCGATAGGATTCTGTTGATGGACGACGGCAAGATCGGATACGATTCCCAGAACCGCGAAGCCGAACGATGAGGATGCATACGAAGAAGAAGCGGGGGGTCGTCTATATCCCAAAAGAGTCCATCGTTCACGGGCTTGACCCGCGAACGAAACTGTTTGCCCTGGTTGCCGTAAGTTTCGGCTCGCTGGTAGCAAGCGATCTGTATGCCCTCGGGGTCATGATCGCCCTCGTTCTCGGATCCGTTGCGGTTTCCGGGGTTTTACGGGAATGGGTGCATGCCATGCGGATCCTGGTTCCGGTACTCCTGATTACCATCGTGATAGATGCCTTTTTTACCGCTGCACGGTACCCCTCCGGAGGAACTCTTTATTCGGGAGACGTCTGGTTTCTGCACCTCGAGGCCACGTGGGGGACCATCCTTTTTGCCGCATCCATGACCCTCCGGATCATTGCTATCGGAGGACTTTCCTTCCTGTTCGTGATGACGACTCCTTACAATTCGTTTGTGAAAAGCGTCACGCTTCTTGGCGTCCCAAGGGATTTCACATTCTCTCTGGGATACGCACTGAGATCCGTTACCTCCCTATCGCAGGATGCGGCAAACATCGTCGATGCACAGAGCTCGCGGGGGCTTGTCTTTGATCGGGACCTCGTTCTGAAGCGTCCGCTGAAACTCCTGGCGGTTTTTGTGCCGATGGTTGTTTCGGTTATGAACAGGGCGGACCAGGTCTCCGATGCGATGCAATGCAGGGGATACGGCCTTTCCCGGAGTCCGACGATGTACAGGGCACCAGAGATGGGACGGCGGGATTACGCGGCACTTTCGATCATCGTCGCTGTCGTGGTTGCCGACCTTCTGTATGCGTATTATTTCACCGGCCCGGGGTTGTGAGGAGAAGGCACGTGTTCGAACTCCGTTGAGGTCCCTTCCTGTTGAGGCTCCTTTCCCGGCACCCTGCCGCGGAGGTAGAATGGATCTTCATCGGTTGAGCCTGTAACCCGCTGGGATTACCGGTTTGGGGCGATCTGGATCGGCCTATTCAGGTGTGATCGCCGTACAAGGAGTCAACAGAACCAAACGATTTATTATATGGGACGTGAATTAGTACCAATACTTTACAATTAAGATTTGTTAAAGTTTATATGTTGATTGATTGCGAATTCATGGGTGTGGTGAGAAATATGGGAAGAGGATTACCGGCGCATGAGACTATGAGGAGATGAGATGAAGGGAAAATCGAAGAATCCGAATTTTGTTTATTTTTGTATCGTACTCACGGTTGCAGTGCTGTGCATGCCTTACCCGGTTTCTGCATGGGATTTTAGCGCCAATCCCATCAGCACCAATAATTACATGGACATCTCCACTTCGAACGGCGGAGGGTACTATGTGGGATTCAGGAACGCGGGGGGAGGGCTCAACGCGTTGCACATCACGACGACCACTTCCGATCCGTACGGACAGGTGACGTCTGTTTCCAGCGGTTCCGGGACATTCTATCTCGCCGACACCGGCGGGAGAGGATATTTCGACCGCGCAATTCTCATGGTGGCTATCAAAGTTCCCGATGGGGGGGAGAAGGCGATCAGTGAGAATTTAACGGTGCATCTCCGGGCAAGCGGTTACCAGTGGGTCTCCGAAGGGTTAAAAGACCAGCCCCCGAATGAGGAAAACATCACATACGTTACCGATTCGATAAACAGTAAGTTCGGGCTTTCTTCCGTGGAGTACGGCCCCCAGAGCTGGAAGCCCGCCGGTGAGGAGGCGCACTCCATAATGAGCGGGCAGAGCGCCTCGGATGAATTTTATATCTTCTTTGTCGATACGGGGGTCGGCATCTTAGGCGGAAACAGCGGGATTACCGGCCTTACCAACAACGGCATGGCAAAAATCGACTACACTATCGAGGGCTACAACGGCGAGACCGTGGTCTTCAACGTGTACGGGTATGCCCTCTGGGCGGATGCCGTGAAGGACGGCATTGCATGGACGAACAAGATCGACGGGACGGTGACGGACAAGAATGCGCGGACCGGCGCGAGCGGCTACTCGGTACTGCTCGGCTCTTCCGGCGGCAACAGTGAATTCGGGGGGTCGACCGCCATCGATTATGGCGATAGCGGAACCGCTGCAAACACCAATGCGTGGGCTCCGGCAATCGGCAACCTGAATGTTACGAGCGATCCTGCTGGAGCAACGGTCTACCTTGACAACGTCAATACCGGTAAGGTAACAAATGCTTCTTTCGTAGATATCCCGGAAGGGGAGTACACCGTCCGGCTGGAACTACCAGGGTATGATCCTCTGGAACGTACCGGTATCCGCGTGATGAGCAGGCAAGTGACCACCCGGCATTTCAATATGACTCTTGCGAAGGGCTCGTGTACAGTCCTCTCTGACGTCCGGGGCGCCAGGATCTTGATCGACGGCAATGAGACGTTATGCTATGCAAACTGGACGTTCGACGATATCGAAGTGGGGAACCATACGATCTCTCTTGACAGGGACGGATATGATCCCGTTTCACGTGAGGTGGTCGTCGACGATACGAATGCAACGGTTGTTTTCTTCGCACTGTCCGGATCCGGGAGCGGGGAGATTGATGCCGTCGATGAACCTGCCGGGGGTAATGGTCAGTTATCTGCCGGCGGTAACAGCCAGCCATCTGCCGGGGATAATGGTCAGTTATCTGCCGGCGGTAATGGCCAGTTATCTGTAGAAAGCGCCGGAGCATGCCCGGAGGAGAAAACACAGGCTCAAAACGCGGGATTTCTGGAATTCCTCATCTCCCTGATTACCGGCTTCCTGGGTGCAGACACTTCCGCCCCGCAGCCGGTGAAAGAAGCGCCGGGATATGAAAACGGCTCCCCGGGTGGTTCTGCTCCCGTTCCTGAAGCGGCTGCCGATCTTCCCGATGTACGTGCCGAAAGCAATGGTGAGGGCGCACCGGAGCCGGATACACTCCAGGCAGCCAGGATTGGCAGTGTTTATGTGACCTCCAATCCGTCGGGCTCGAGTATCTCCGTTGACGGCAGAGATACGGGCTATACTACACCGCGCCTGATATACGGTCTGAACGCGGGTACCCATTCCATCACGGTAAGGCGAGAAAAGGTAGGTTCGGCGTCGCGAACCGTCCTGGTGCCCGCAGGAGGCAGTACCGTCGTCGATCTCAGCCTGGTGGAGGTCGACGGCCCTAAGGCGTCTGTGTCCGTCACTTCAAAAGCGTTCAGGGGCGGAAATTTCAGTCTGAACGGCGAGCCCCCCTATATCAGCCTGCCCTCGCAGGTGACGGTCAGGTTATCCGGGGGGTATCTCACCTACACCGACGGGGACCACTACTATTCCAGGACGCTCCCCGCGCTCAACGGAGGAGAGTCTATCGTCCTTGAAAAGGCCGATGCATTCGGAACGATCAACGTCACAAGCGTACCGGGTGATGCGGATATCTCCATCGACGGCGTCAGGACCGGCTGCAAAACGCCCTGCATACTTGACAATGTCGGTTACGGCTATCATAAACTCACGGTTACGAAGCCCGGCTGCCTGCCTGTGAAGAGGGAGGTCCGCCTCATCGATGACGGGCGTGAAATCAACATGGCTCAACACTTCGTTCTCGAGGAAATCGCTACAGGAAGACTGGCGGTTACCAGTAACCCTTCCGGCTGCATGATTTATTTGAGGGATGTCTATACGGGCCAGGCGACGCCCTACACTTTCGAGGATATCCCGATAGGAACCTATGACGTCGGAGTTATGTTTAACAGGACTCTTTCCGAGAATAGGGATGTGACTGTGCTTGCCGGGGATGTATACGGCGATACAGCCGTCGATTTCCAGCTGGAAGGAAGGTCTTGAGAAACGATCCCTCTGTGATTACGGGCGGACTTCAGTCCATTCTCGTGATCCCGGTTGAGGGTGGAGCCGGCCAGCGGTCCGGGGCATGCGGGAGCCGCAGGCTGCACCGGCAGGGAATGTTCAAAGACCCCCGGATCCCGGACGGCTGGATGCGCACCTGTAGTTCGGAAGGAGGCCCCGGGAGGGCTGTGCGACGCAGCAAAGTCACCACAAGGTTATTATGTCCGTATTGAGACCGTTCAAATCGGTGATTGTATGGAAGTGAGCTCGAGAAACCAGCTGAAAGGTACTCTCAAGATGATCAAGAAAGGCCCCGTGAACAGCGAGGTGACGGTCGTCCTCCCCGGAGGAATCGAGATCGTCTCGGTCATCACGACCTACTCGGCCGAAAAGATGAACCTGAAAGAAGGATCGGAGGTTTATGCCCTGATAAAAGCCTCCGAGGTCGTGATCGGTAAGGACTGAGCGGTTCATACCGCAGGCAGGGCAACCCTCTCTCTTTTTACGTCGGCAGGGCCTCAAGGGAACCGCGTGCCCAGGAGAGCGTCGACGTACGCTGCTGCGACGGCACTTTTCTCGGGAGCGAACCAGACCTCTATCGTCCGTTCACCAGTAAGGCAGTTGATCTCGACGATGCCGAATTTGTGGATGATCTGGACCTCTCCCGCATCGGTCTCCCTGCGATACAGGTCCTGATTCCGGACAAAAGCGGCGACGTCCTCTTCGGTCATCGGACGCGGGAGGTGATATATCATCCGCCGCCAGTGGGGATACGGTGATACCGGGTCGACATATGGGGTGGACAACCTACATTCTCCTGTGTAGTGTCAAAGGCGGAACAAACCGGGACTACTGTGATCGGTATGGTCGTCCAGAGGATAACAAGGTATCGCAGTTCACGGCCCGTGTTGCGGGGAAGTCAGTCGTATCCGGAAGATTTCTGGATGCATTGCACCGGTCAGCCGTCCCTTCGCCCGGGTGAACGGATGCCCTGATCTCCCGGAAGGAAGGGGGCTTCTCTTTTGTCTTCCGGTAGCAGATGACCCGGCGGAATGCCGGGAGGTGTCGGCCGCAATTTCCCGGAGCTCGATCCTGACACCGATCTGTCGCAGACAGTCCGACAGGGGCCTGGCCGCCGCGCCTGATGACGGTAGCCGTACACCGGGGCGGCAGTCCGGGTAACCGGGTCGCAGCCGAAGACCCCCGGGGACCACCGCTGCCGGGATGAGCGGCACACCTGCGTAGAGTAACAGGGGGTCGACCGGTCTCCATCGGTCACCGCACAGGACCTTCCGGCAACTGCACCCCCTCCAAGAGGACGTGCCCGTCGACGCAGAGCAAGGAGCCGATCCAGGACTCCCTGCTGGCCGACGATGACCTTCTTCACGGGCATACCGGTGAGTGCCGCAATATCTTCTCAAAGAGCCTCCTCGTCGTCGGGCTCCTCTCGTGCCCGGCGGCCGCGCCGGTTGTGCCCCCCGCACCCGTGCCCGTGGTCCTCCGTCTCATCGGAGAGGTTGCGTTCGATGAACGTGCCGTCCGTATTACGGACCTCGATGCCGTCGATCACGACCGTCTTCTTGGAGCCGGCCGCCCCCAGTATGGATACCGCGTCGCCGGGACGGATCGTGACGTCTTTTAATTTCTCCCGTTTGCCGTGCATCTGGAGGTCTTCGATCCGGACATGCGTCCCGAAAGACTTCTTCAACACCATCTGGATGACGCCCGAGTGGACCATCTGGCGCATGCAGCCTGAGGGCAGGAACCGCTGCCTGTAACCGACAACCGGTTCGTGCTTGACGGTGACGGCGACTCCCTCAAACCCGATCTCGTGGTATGCACGGATCTCGTGGACGTTTTCGCTCTTCCGGGCCACAACCGGGCCGACCGTGTGGCAGGTAAGGATACCCGTCACCGGGTCCGCCGAGATGACGCGGAGGACATGCTGGATAGGGCAGCTTGGTTCGATCGGGCGCCCCATGACGATCTCGCCGGGGCCTATGCCCCACCGGTCGATGATATCGGGGCGGAGCGGCTGGATGTGCCGCCGCGCGGACGGCTCCCCAGGGAACGGCTCCACCGCGAAGTCGTAATCGAATCCACGGATATCCCGTCCCGCATACCGTTCGGGAACAGGCGCACGGCCCGTGTAGTACGGGCAGTCCCTGAGGTCTTTCTTCCCGAGCCTCGCGTAACCGATGAACTCGTTGCAATCCTTCACCCCGCACGCCCCGCAGTTCCGGCCGGGAGGGATCCAGACCATTCGGCTCACTCCCCCCGGTACAGGTCGTCGGCGTTATCGAGCGTCTTCAGGATACCGAAATGGTTCTGCCACCCGATCTCCTTCTTACCGGCACAGACCGTGCATACACCGAGCGGGGGAACCCCCCGGAGGACAATCTCGTCCGGGGACACGATCGCCGGAGTATCGCGGATGGCATGCATCAGGTACCGGAGCCCGGTACCGTGCACCGCGTTGGTCTCGATGATGTCGACGGCAGGTGCCACCTCCCGGATCCGCTCCCTGAAGACCTCTTTCTCCGCCTGCGATATCAGGTCGACCTTGGCTACTACGGCGATATCGGCAAGTGCGATCATCGGGGCCATCTTGAGCGGGCTGTTCGTCCCGCCGACCGCGGAGAGAACGACGACCCCGAGAGATTGCGTGGTGTAGGGCGTGCACCGGAGGCAGAGCCCGGCGCTCTCCACGATCAGGTACTCGGCCCCCAGGTCTTCGGCCCAGGATATCGCATCGCGAAGGACCAGTATCGCGGTATGGTCCGGGCAGACGTCTCCCGAGTAGACTTTCCGGGCAGGGATGCCGAACTCGGCGGCGATCTCCTCGTCTTCGAACGCCCTGACCACATCGATCTTCAAAAACGCAATCCCGCCGGAGTCCCCAAGCTGGCGGATGACCTGGCGCACCACCGTGGTCTTACCCGCGCTGGGAGGACCGGCAAATATCAAAAGCCTCACCGGGTTCCCTCCTGTATGGTGAGGAGTTCTCCTGCCCGGATCCTCTCGCGAAACGCCGAAAGTTCCCTGTCCATCGTGGAGATGCGCAAAAGGACCTCCTTCTCCCGCCCGTTCGGCACCAGGACCTTTTCGACGGCGCCGTTTGTCATGACGATCCTCCTGTCGGCGAGAAGCGCGAGGACCGGGTCATGGGTGACGAAAAGAACCGCTTTCCGGTGATCCCTCAGGGATGCCGTCACCTTCTCCTTGAATATGCCACCGCTCTCCACCTCGTCGAGGAGGATGATCGGGGCGCTGCTGATCACGATGGCGTCGGCGATGAGAAGCGACCGGGTCTGGCCGCCGGAGAGGGCGGTGATCCGCATGGAACCGCCGATCTTCTCGCCGGTGAACTCATTGGCGAGTGAGATCGTGCTCTTCACCCGCGAATCGTCCCCGATCCTGCGTGCCCTGGCGTGCATCTCTAGGAACTCGCGGACCGTGAGATCGGCAAAACATTTCGTATTCTGGGTGATCAACGCGATCGGCTTCTGGGCGGGGTCGCGGACCGTATCGTCCGGTGGGAGCTCGCCGTTGAGGAGGATGGTTCTCCCGGTGATCGTGTCGCCCCGGGCAAAGACCTCGATGTCGTTGATGAACGCGGTCTTCCCCGACCCCGTCGGCCCCACGATGGATATGGTGTCTCCGGGACGGATGGCGATCTCGTCAAACGTCTCCTGTCCGCCGTCTTTTGCCCGCCCGGGCAGGACGGTGATCGAAGTTATCGAATCGGACGTCATGCGGGATCACCGGCCCCCTGCAGTATGAGATTGATATCGCTCTTTCCCGGGCTCTGGCCCGGCGGGATATCGTCGGCCGCCAGGGCGACGGGGCAGCAGCCCTGCAGCGATCTGCCGTTCCCGGCGACGGTACGCTGGTTTTTCATTCATCATACGTAGGTCGTACCCGGGGCAATTAAATTTTCTTATTTAACAATCCACGCCTTACAACGATTTTTATAATAATAATGAGGAACCATGCCCTATAGGCGCTGCGGGACGATTGCTCCGGAGGACGGCGAACCCTTACGCGGGACCGCCCAAAACCGGCAGCCCCGGAGCGGATGCCCGTGGATATCCCGCCCGGCGGAAGAGAGCAACCGGGCACGGATGACCGAAGAGGAACTCCCCGGCTGCGTGACGGCGGACCCGGGGGAATTGGAGGATATGAACTGGTTCCTAAGACCTCTATCAAATCCGTAACCCCAGAGATCAATCTAACTCCGCTAATCCCGCAGAAATTCAAACAGGTTTTTAAATCCCCAAAATCCAACGCTATCAGGGAGTTGATCCAGACGATCTACGTCAGCATCGATGATACCGACATCAAGGCCGGTCCGCGGGGAACCGGGCGCCTTGCACGTTCTATCGCCGATACCCTCGCAGAGGACTACCCCGTCTTCGGCGTGACCCGTCACCAGCTGTATGTCCACCCGGACATCCCCTACACGTCGCATAACAGCAACGCGGTCATTCACGTGGAAGCCGAAGGAGGCGACGCAATGGACCATATCTTTGAGGTTTCGGAGGGAGTTATGCTCGGGGATTTTTTCGAGGGAAGCGATCCCGGTTTAGCCGTCGCCTCCTCCGGGCAGATAGCACCTCCGCTCATCATCTTCGGGCAGGATGCGAAATGCATCGTCCTCACCCAGAAACGGGCACGCACGCTCGCGAAGAACTTAAAGATCCGGCTCAAAGGTCTCGGCGGCACACAAGACGGCGTGATCGGGGCCATGGCGGGCCTCGGGCTCGCAGCGACACGGAACGACGGACGGTTCCTCCAGTTAGGTTCGATACGGGATATCCGGGGACTCTGCCCCATCGACAAACTCCTGCTTGCCGGGGTCGACGCGGCCTGGACCCTTGACGGGCGGAGAGTCTCGGAAGGCACGGTGGTGGCCCGCCCCGATAAACCCGCGCGGCCGTGCCCGATCGACGGGCGAAGCATCCTCTTCGTGGAAGAACGGGACGGAACGCTGACGGAAGTCAGACGGGACTAGTATGGAGTTCGGGGGCCACGTGGCCCGGATGCCGGGCAACGCTCGTTTCGCCCCTGGATACGCCGTCAGGTCGACGACGGCGCTCCCGGGGGCTTGAGTTCGACGACGTCCCCTTCACCCGGAACTAGAAGAACCTCTCCGCGCTCTTCATCCCGGCGACGGTCTCCCTGCTCAACCGGTCGACACAGGTATCGGATGCCATGCAGTGCGGTGTACCGCCGGAGCCGGGCCGTCCCGACCTTCTCATGGGAGTTGCGCTTGCGTGTCTCTTCCTCGTCCTCCTTCTGATCAGCGGCAGGTGAGCCGGTAACCCCGGATATCTTCGCTCATTGGGAGATCTCCGGCAATTTGGGTATGTGGGAGCCGCCGGGTGATGACCATCCGTCTTGCGGGGGCGGATGGGGCATAGCGGGAAGCCCCGCCCTAAAGGGCGGGATAGTTCACCATCTATCTCTGCCGTGAGTTAACCACCTTTGATCTGCGCCCGCTTATGGGCTTGAAGGGCTTCCCCCCGATTGCACCCGGCACCGATCCCTTTCCTCCAGATATTTCCGCGAATACCCTCCTCCGCTGACTTCAGCCGACTTGCGGCTGATAATTCGGAGGACGACGGGAGTTAACGTGGAGGCAAGATAGGATCAAAAGTCATCTTTACATAGTTAACAAATTGGATTTGTAAAAGTAACATATTTGAAGGTCTGGATTAAACCAATATCTCATTAACACACAAAATTTGTAAATCAGAACAGTTTAATTGGATGAAATATCGGCGCAACCTTCTGCTCCAGACAAAATCAGAGAGATGCGGATGAAAGTAAGATCCCATAAAAACAACAGGGGGAAGGCGCGGTTTGTACGTGCTATGCCCATTCTGTTCGTCATGTTGATGATCATCGGCACAGCCATGGCTGTGCCGATAGGTGAGAACAGCACAGCCTCTACGAATATCTCCGGCAAGGTCGGGCAATCGACAGCTACAGCCCCCGACTGCGGCGGCAATGATGCCGCGGAACCCCTCAGTGCAGACATGGGTGTGAGTTCCGGATTACCCACGCCAACTGCGGACGCCCCGGCAGCAAACTTCATCGCGACCCCGACGAACGGAATTGATCCATTCTCCGTACAGTTCAGCGACACATCCGCCGGCTCGCCGGCCGCTTGGGACTTCGAGGGCGACGGCGTCATCGGCAGCACCGAGCAGAACCCGATCCACACCTACACGGTGAACCTGACGGCGACGAACGTAGCAGGCGGCAACAGCACGTTGCAGTCGGATATCGTTCCCGTCACCGGGGCTCCGGCCGCGAACTTCGCTGCTCCGTCGGGATCCGACATCGAGAAGACCGGATACGTCATGGCCGACAGTATCGGAGGGATTCTCCCCAACCACCGGAACGTCCATGTGCAGGTAGCGAACAGCAAAGGTGCACGATTCGACAACTTCGGGAACGGCACGTACTTCATTGGATCCGCCGGCCTCAAAGCCATGCACGTCACTACCGACCCCGAAGAAGCGTATGGTCAGGTCACGGACTCACCCGACCAGTCAGGGACTATTTATCTTACCACCACTGGAGGCAGGGGGAGCAATGACGGAGTTATCCTCCTGCTCGCGGTGAACGGGACGATCCCGGACGACTTTGCTGTTCACATAAAGTCAAGCGGCTACCGCTGGGAGCCCGACTCCATCGAGAACGCTGAGTTCGTTGAAGGAGCACTTGATGAGACCTTCACCAGAGATAAATTCATCTACGGCCCACAGATCTGGAGGCCGGCCCCTTCCGCGGATTACCCTTTCTTCTACGGACAGGATATGAGCGATACCGAGAACATCTTCCAGTTCATGTTCATCGACCTTAATGTCGGACACATTAAGGGCAAAGCAGATATGACCTACCGTGGTGCAACTAGGGTCGACTACTCCTTTGAGAACCTGGAGACCTTCGCGGCATTCGACGTCTACGGCTACTCGCACAGCGCGAACTCCGCCGGATGGACGAACCCCGTAGTCGGGGCGGGGAGCAGCGGGTATACGGTGCAGGGCATCCCGCGGGTTGTGACCGCCCTGACGCTCACCCCCGCCGAGGTAGCCCTCGGGATCGGCGAAACCCTGCAGTTCAACGCCACAGCCTTCGATCAGAACAACCGAGTGATGCCCGATGCGTCGCTCCTCTGGTCGAGCAGCAACGAGGCTGTCGGGGTTGTCGATGTCGACACGGGCCTCTTCACCGCAAAGGCTGCGGGGACGACGACCGTCACCGTCGCAGGCGGGGAGACAGCCGCCACCGCCGAGGTCATCGTCACCGAAGATACACCAGAAGCGGCATCGATCGCAATCACCCCACAGTTCCCGACGGTCGTCATCGAGAGGGGCCTGCGGTTCAGTGCAAGCGCTTCCGATGCCGGCGGCAGATTGATCCCGGGTGCTGCGATCGCCTGGTCGAGCAGCAATGAGACCGTCGGCACTATCGATGCCACAGGGCTTTTTATAGCTCGTGCCGAAGGTGAGACTACAGTCTCCGCGAAGAACGGCGATGCCGTTGCAGAAACTCTTGTCAGCGTGGCGACGGGGAGCCCACCGGCTTCGATTACGATCAAGCCCCGGGAACTCTCGCCCCTCTACCCCTGTGAGACCGTGCAGTTCGCCGCAACCGCCTTAGATGCCTCCGGCGCAGAGATGGACGGTATCAGACTCAAATGGACGAGCAGCAACGAGACCGTCGGGATTTTCGACGGGAACGGACACTTCACGGCTCTGGCCGAAGGTCAAACCACTGTAAAAGCAGCGTTTGGCGGAGTTTCGGACTCAGCGAACGTCACTGTCCAGACAGCACCCGACTGGACCCTCATGCTCGCCGGCGCCGGTACCGAGACGATCAACAGGTCAGGGTTCATCACCATCTCGGCCGAAAGCCCGGCATCATGCATCGACTTATCCGGAAAACTCTGGGAAGGGATGTCTCTCTCCGCGCTGGTCGGCCTGGTCGACGACGATGACCCGACCACGCTGAACACGACGCTCGCATCAAAGAACTATAAGATCACCGTCACCTACGAGAAGAAAGGACGGGACCGCACCGTCGACATTACCAGCGACAAACTCTGCGGAGACTCCGTTCCGGTCGTTGCAAACAAACTCGACGGAAAGGAGATCCGCCCCGGCACGTATTGGCCGCTCGTCGTCCAGGACGGATACGCCCAGTACGCTGTCGTGAAGAAGATCCAGCTCGACCTCCCCAGGCCGGCAGCGGTCACGATCGCCCCATCGTCGCTCGCGCTGAAGGAAGGCCAGACCGGTATGTTCAGCGCCGCAACCCTCGACCAGTACGGCAATGAACTGCCGACCTCTGCCTACACCTGGACGTGCAGCAACGAAACCGTCGGTACGGTGGATGAGAACGGCACCTTCACCGCTCTGAAGGAGGGGACGACGATCGTCACGGGGTCAGACAAAGGCGCGAACGCTACGGCGACCGTCCGCGTCAGACCGGCCTCCCACGAACCGGCGGTCTGGTATGTCGATCCCTCAGGGAACGGCGACTTCACCGCCATCCAGGCGGCAGTGGACGGGGTGTACGATTATGATACCATCGTCGTGCGAAACGGGACCTACACCGAGAGTGTGACCGTCGACAAGGTCCTGACGATCCGGTCTGAGCACGGCCCTGAAGGGGCCATTCTCAATGCGCCTGATACCACTGCAAAGGCTCTTCTGATCACCGCAAATGATGTCACCATCTCCGGTCTCACCATCACCGGCAGTTCGGAGTCCTACAGTGGCCTTGCGGTCCTGGTGAAAGACGTTGAAGGGGTCACGTTCTCCGGGAATATCATCCGCGATAACTGGAATGGTCTCTTCTTTGACGGTTGTTCTGGCTGCACCGTCCGCGATAACGCCTTTTCCGGGAACGCCTTTGCAGTTCGCTGTGAGAGAACCTCCGACTGTACCATCGCAGGCAACGAAGGCGCCGACAACAACCACGGTGCCTATATCCAGAACGGATGCACTTGCATCACCGTGGGCGGGAACACGTTCTCGGACGGAGATACCGGTGTCAGCATCGGGAGCAAGTGTACCGACAACGTTGTTACCGAGAACACCCTCTACAACTTCTCGACCACAGGGATCAGGGTCGAGGGTGCAGGGAACCTGTTTACAAACAATACTATCGAGGATGTCAGCCTCTATGGGTTCTATCTCTCGAACGCCGGCGACAATCTCCTTACCGGCAACGTGATCGATGCGACCAGCAGAGCGGTGGGTCTGATCGGCAGCAGTAGTAACAACGTATTTACCGAGAACGTCTTTTCGAATCCGACATATCGCGCGATCTATATGAGTAGGTCCTTGACGAATGTCAATGTCTTCTATCTAAATGATTTTGTAAACGTCCCCACCCCGACCTCTGATGAGGGCAAGCACATCTGGCTGTCCCCCGACCCGATCACCTACACCTATGAGGGGAACACCTACACCGCCCGGCTCGGCAACTATTGGGACAACTACACCGGCATCGATAGGGAAGGCGATGGGATCGGGGATGCCGTATATCAGATCGACGGCGCGAACGACCAATACAGCCCGCTGATAAAGCCGAAGGAGAACTATCGTCTTTCACAGCCCGAGGACGGCACAATGTCCGGAAGGGTCTCGCTGAAGGTGCCGGGATGCACGTTCTTCGCCGATGAAGGCGGGAAGAAGATCGCTATCGACACTTCCCTTGTGAACAGCACCGTCTCCGAAGACGGAAGTATGATCACTATCTCCAGGAGCGCCTATGACCTGGTAATCCGGACCGACGGCAATGCGCCCGGGGAAGGAGACCAGACTACCTGGAACGTCACCGGCTTTTCACTGACCCCACGGCAGCTCGTCCTCGAGTCAGATAGCGCAGGTCGGCTCAGCGGGTCGATGATGGTAAACCTCACCGTTCTTCCTGATGATGCCGTAATCGTCCCCACTCTGAGTATCAGCCCCTTTGCAGGGGTCGAGTCGGCATTCCATGCGGCTCTCCGCGACCGGGGATTGATGGTCCAGGGCATCGCTTCTGTTCTCCATGTCGAGAAGGAAGGACTTGAGGATGGTGTAGATATCGTCGATGCCACGATCGTCATGAATGTGAGCAAGGCCTGGGTCGATGCAGTCGGAGGCCCCGAATGGGTCAGAATCCTGCGTCTTGACGACAAAGGTAGGTGTGAGGTCCTTGAGATTGTCTGTGCTGATTTCAATGAACAGTACGGATATGGGTTCCTTGCCAATTCACCAGAAGGTCTCTGTGACTTTGGACTTGTTGCGGTTACAAAGGTGGCAGCACCGTCTGCATCGTCTTCCTCCAGCGGCGGCGGCTCCGGTTCCGACGTCGCCGCAATCTCCGGTTCCGTCCCTGCCGGGGAGACGAGGTCCTTTGTGGTGGCGAAGACGGCAGTCAACAGGATCGCGGTCGGCGCGAAAGATCGGATCTCCGACCTGCTGGTGACGGTGAAGAAGGCGTCCCTGCCGAAAGACATGGAAGCCCCCAAACAGACGACCTTTGAGGTTATCGAGACCACCCTGTATCGAGCAGACCCGTCTGCGATCGATACCGTGACCCTCGAGTTTGCGGTCCCCTCCTCTTGGCTCGGGGACCACGGCCTCTCCACCGCCGGCATCATCCTCCTCAGGTATGGGGATGACGGGTGGGAGCCGCTCCCGACGAAGTTCATGAGGGAGGAGAACGACCGGGCACTCTATTCGGCCCATGCCCAAGGCTTCTCGTATTTTGCGATCGCCGCCGATACGACCGCTTCTTCAGGCCAGCAGGGTGGGGAGGCGGTCGCCCCTGTCGCGACGGCGACGATAGTCGCGGAGACGACCGTCCCGACAACTGCCCCGACGACACAACAGTCGCCTCTTCCCCTGACGCTCCCCCTCATAGCCTTCGTGGTCCTCTTCTTCCTGAAGAGGAAATAAACTCCTTTTTTGCGGCCAGGTCAGGGTAAACAGTTTCAACGAGCATTTCTTAAATCACTATAATCAGCCACCTTCCGCAGTAAGACGATCAACTCCTGAAATAACTAACGAAGCCGAGTTAATGACACTGATGGTGTAATTTTGCACTCAATTGACGGTGTAAGAGTTGTACTCCCTTCACATTGGTGACTGATCTCACAAAGGTTGTGAGAAAAATGCCGATCCAGAACTCTTACTGCGGAAAGTCAGATCAGGACCTAATCCCGCTAACGGAGGTAGAATGACGATGGTTCCGGCATGCATGAGGTCATACCGCAAGTATCCGGCGATTGAAGATCCACACGGATCGGAGCACTCTTACGCAAGTTCGGGGAGGTCAGAACGGTGAATACGGCTTCCCGCGGGTATCGCCTCGTGCATCGATTCTCAATAACCCGCACATTAAAGGAAAGAGATATCGACCGGATTTCGCGATCATCAGAAGGGCGCATCCAGGGGCACGTCCGGGTACGGCTTACCCGGGGCGGGGAGAACCCCTGCGCACCTCCGGTGCTCGAACTCCCGCCCTCCGGAACGTCGCATATCGCTACGACTTGAGATGGGAGCTTACAGGGAGGCGGGATTATCCCTCACGCCCCTCCCCCATGGCAATATGCGACGAAGTCGCAGGCCGACAAGACCCAGGCGGTTTTGGCATCCGCGGTCCTTACCCTTCGTGAGAGGACCTAATACGCCCTTTTCACCCCGCATGAGGTGCCGGAGATCGATGCTCTCCCTCCATCCGGACCCTCTTGGTCGAGATGACGGACATCGACAGTCAATTTCCTGACGATACTCATGAGCGACCGGCTCAGCCAGAGAACAGAGGTTGCCCTACACGGGAATCGTCGCCGTCCAGAGACAGAAGGCGCAAAGCACAATGAGCAGCAGAACGTCGCGCTTCCCGGGACGGGGGGGGCGATAGCAGGTGGGCCTCGGGGTCGAGGCGAACCCCCTGCTCTGCATCGCTTCGGTCACGTACCGGGCCCGGTTGAGGACTGATACCGTCATGGGGATGCCGAGCGCCATGAGTTTTCTCCTGTTTTTAATGAGCGTTCCCCGGTCGAACTCAAGCGCCCGGGAACGCTGGGCATCCATGATGTTCCTGAGATCCTCGGTGAGCGCTGTCATCGACTTCAACGCATACCCTAAAGAGAAAGCGATGGTCGGAGGCAACCGACTGGTGCGGAGGCTGGCGACGAGATCGGTGTAGGAAGTGGTCATAACGAAGAGGAACGATATACCGCCGATAACAATTACCCTGATCCCCATCGCTGCAGCAAAGAGCAACCCTCCGAGGGTTACCTCCGGGGTGAACGGACCGATCTGCGCTGAGAAGTAAACAGGACCCCAGGCCTCTCTCGGAAAGAGGCCGTCGATGACGAGGATGAAGATAAGGAGCGGCAGGAGGAGGAGAAGCGACCGGGAGAACGGCCTCCCGAGGCCGGCGGCAGCTGCAAGGCCGACAACGAAGGCAAAGAGGAGCGCGGTGCGGACCGGCGATGTCGTGGCGAATGCGGCTATGCTGATCGCGATCAGGGTGAGGAGTTTTGTCCTCGGGTCCAACTGGTGGAGAAACGAATCCCGGGAGATGTAGCCCACCGCCCGGTGGGCACGACGGCGATGGGACCGCCCGTCCCCGGCCATCATGCCCCCTCCTCCGGCACCCTGCGGTCGCCCACGATGCGGCCCCGCTCGATCCTGACGAGCCGGTCCGCGACCATGCTGGAGAACTCAGCGTCGTGGGTCGCGACGACGACTGCCTTTCCCTGGGTACAGAGTGTTGTGATGACCCCGGCCAGCCTCTGTTTGGCCCCGGGGTCCAGACCGAGCGTCGGCTCGTCGAGCGCGAGGACAGATGTATCCATCGTCAGGACCGACGCGATGCTCACCCGCTGCTTCTCTCCGACCGAGAGGGCAAGCGGGGAGACCTCGATCCCCAGGTGCCCGATACCGAGGCGCTCGCGCACGGACGCGATCCTCTCCGCGATCACGCCCGGTGGAACGCCGAGGTTCGCGGGGGCGAAGGCAAGTTCTTCGGCGATGGTCTCCCCGAAGAGCTGGTAGTCGGCATGCTGGCAGACCAGGCCAACGGTGCGGGCGATCTCCGCGACTGTGCCATCCCGGGTGTCTTTTCCATCCACAGCGATCCGGCCGGATTCCGGCCGGAGAAGGCCGTTTAAGTGTTTCAGTAACGTGCTCTTCCCGGAGCCGTTCGGGCCGGCGAGCACCGTCGTCTCGCCCGGGTAGATGGTGAGTGAGACGCCGTCCAGCGCCGGGGTCTCTCTGCCCGGGTGGCGGAACGTGACGTCCTGCAGGGTGACGATGCCCGGGAATGCGGCTTTTGCCGCCCGGCGGGGAGGGGTGCTCTGCGGGGGAGCACACGGTGCAGGAGGCTCGACCAACGTTCCGCCGACAAGAGATATACGGCGGGAAGCCCACGGGGCGACCAGCTCCGCCCGGTGCTCGGAGAGGACGATCGTCATGCCGGACTCACGGTTCAGCGTATCGAGGAGGTCGAGGAGCCCGGCCGCACTCGCGGCATCAAGCCCGGAGAGGGGTTCGTCAAGGATGAGGATAGCAGGGTGCACGACGACTATGGAGGCAATCGCCAGCCGCTGGCGCTCCCCCCAGGAGAGTTCGGTTGTCTGCCGGTCCGCGAGGTGATCAAGCCGGAACTGGTGCAGTATCCCGGTGACCGCCCGGTCAATCCGCGATGAGGGCCAGCCAAGCTGTTCGGGACCAAACGCGATCTCGCCCACCACATCGGTCGAGAAGATCTGGTGGTCCGGGTCCTGGAAGACCATGCCGACCGTGGTGGCAAGGTCGCTGACCGTGCAGTCACGGGTGTTTTGCCCCCGGACAAGGACGTCGCCCTCAAAGGTTCCCGGTCGGGCATGCGGGATCAGGCCGTTGCAGCACAAAAGGAACGTCGTCTTCCCGGAGCCGCTCGGGCCGGTCAGCAGCACGCGTTCGCCCTCCCGGATGACACAGTCGATCCCGGCAAGCACCTTCCGTGGCCGTGCCGACCGGGAAGCCGGGTGCCGGAACGAGACCGACCGGAACTCGATCGCCGCGTCAGCCGTCATCCGGCACATCGCCCTGGTGCACGACACCCGCCCTGCAGAGCCGCCCAATGATCAGAGCGGCAAGGATACCCCCGATGCCCCCGAAGACCAGGTGCGTGACCGACGAGACCCCGATACCGATGAGGATGAAGGTGCCCTGGACACCGAGGAGCAGGTGCACGGCATAGTTCACCACCATCTTGACCAGGTTTCCGGCGGCGCCGGCAATGAATCCGACCGCCGGGTGGTCAAGGCGGTAGCCGAACGCCATCGAGACGAGGTCGACGGTGATTCCCATTGCTGTGTACTTGAAGATGTCGAAGACGTGAAGCGCCTCCAGGCCGAAGAATGACGCAAGGAGACCGGACACGATACCGATATATGTGCCGGCACCCGGTTTGCGCACAAGAGCGGTGCCGACGATGAGCGGCAGGACCCAGAGGACCCCGGAGTTCCCCGGGATGTGGAGCGGGATCTTGATCGCCATTCGTGCGACGAAGACGAGGGCTCCGAAGAGCGAGAGCAGGGCGATCTCGTACAGGCTGAAGTATGAGGAACGTTTCATCTGCGATCCTCCACGAACGTCGATTCGAGCAGGAGTTCGAAGCCCTCCGGCTGCGGCCGGTCCACGGCGACCATGAGGAGGAGGTCGCCGATCACGTTTCCACCGGTATGGGTGATGTAGAACGACCCTTCGAGGTCGGCGGTCTCGGTCACCTGCCCGGCCCGGGCTGCCTGGTCGGCGGTTATATGAAGAGCGTCCAGGCCTGAGCCGACCCGCTCAAACCAGAACGTGCGGGTATCCCGGACCACGTCGTCGTCCACGGAGCGGGGGGAACCTGCCATCTCGATGGTATACCGGTCGCCCTCCTGGAGAGGGGAAGCCCATCGCGGCGGTTCGCCGGGCGCGGCGGTCCCGGAGACGTAGTATCCTGAGGTTCCGTAGCCGGATTGCCGGTTCGTCCACGTCCTGCCGTCGCCGACACGGAGCCCGTAGACGCTGAACGATGCCGTTCCGGCAAGATCCGTGAACCGGTAGTCGACCCGGACCGATCCGGTCCGGGAGAGGGCCGGGTTCCCGGCGACGGGCACCGCTCCCAGTTCCACGAAGGCGAGGTACCAGCCCCCGGAGGGGATGTCGCCCGGGCCGATGGCAAGCGGTGTGGCGTAGGGACGCCAGGACTGGGGGCCGTGGCGGAGATCCTCCCGATCGACGGTCGCCGTATGCAGGAGAGGGGCGGCGGGATCGTTGTTCTGGAGGTAGGCCTCCCAGACGGCGGTATCGATCAGGAACGATACGGCGGTGATCACCACGAGCACGCCGACCGCCAGCATGACCCTCCTCCTGAACTCCATACTCAGTTCCTTTTTACCGCGACGAGTTTCCCATCCTGCTCGTCCACGAAGAGGACCACCCTGCCGTTGATTGGGCAGGCTTTGGCGGCTTTGCCCTCTTTGAGTATGATGGTCCCTTCGGTAACCCTCCGACCGTCAAGCGTCATGATCTCGTCGACCCCTGCGCCGAGGAGGAGCTCCGCCGGTGTCGGGCCGGTGAGGCTGCGTATGGTGCCTTTCTGGAGGAACCTGCCGTCGTTCCGTGTCGCTGCAAGCCCGAGGCCGGCCATCGCGCCGATCACGCCGTCTTGTGTGCCGCCGAGGCCTTTCAGCCATATGCCGAGGTTCGCCGCCAGCGTCCGGGCGCGTTCCTGGGTGAGCACCATCTGCTGGGCATCGCGGCCGAACGCTATCACGGCCGGGGCCACCTGGTCGAGGGTCGCTCCGGCAAGGCCCGGATCGCTCCCCTCCACGAAGTCGTCGAGCATCGTCTTCTCGGCTATGGAGAGAGCGGTATTGAGCGGCTCACCGCCGTCGGCATCAATGTGAATGACGGCGCAGCTGTTGTGGGACGTGTATGGTATCGATGGGTGGACATAGAGCTGGTGCCGGGTGACACCCCATATGGGATAGTGTTTTGCGATCGCGTCGGCGACCGCACGGGCCAGGCGGCCCGTCCCCCGTGATTCCAGGCTGTCAGTATCGTCAAGAGCAAGAAGTATGGTCATGATACGCCTTTTTTTATTGAATAGACTGGGAAAATGAAGATGAAAAAGGTGCTGAAAACGGACCAGTACCAACCTGGTTTTGTTAACCCGCTCTCAAATAATGACATCTGATTAACCCCCTCCAGGGGTGCTGCTGAATTAATTCTGCCGGATAAAGGCCTCAATCTCCTGGATGACAGCCCGGAATCCTTCATCCAGGGGCAGGGATCCGGCATAAGAGACGGCCGCACACTGCCCAAGGATTGAAGTTGCTACCACGGTCTCACGGCCGCTCTCCTCGAGCAGGCGCAGAACATCTCCGTCCGCAAGTTCCGCGCCGGTCCCGTACGCGGACGACACGTACGACCGCAACGCCCTGCCGGCCGTTCCATACGCTTCCTTCCGGTCGCCACGGTCAAACTCCCGGCGCGCATCATCGAGGAGACGGAGGGCTTCACCGCGGGGGTCGCCGGGGACCAGGGAGACTGGCGGCTCCAGGGTTTTTGGCGCTCCCCGCCGGACGAGGTAGGCGATTAAGAGGACGATGCAGAGTGCGCCCGCACCGGCGAGAGGAAAGAGGTCCGGCGGCTCTTCGATATCTACCGCCTGCACCTCCCCCCCGGCGAGGGTTGCGATGATCCTCGCCGTCCGGTTCTGGCTGTCGGCAAACCCCACGCTGACGAACGTGGCGCCAACTGTCGCGTTCACCGCCGCCGATACCGGGAAGAAACCATCGTCCGCAAGGTCGCCGGCAAATCGGCGGTAGGTCTCGTTCGCCGGCAGGGCGGCAGGCACAACAAGCGACCGGTCGGTGGCGTACGCCGCATACGCTGCAGTGCCGTTCGCCACCAGACCGCCGACGCGTATCGTCTCCCCGGATCCTCCCCGGTAACCGAAAACAAACGTTCCGGTGTCCTCACCGGTGGGATCGATGGTCGTCGCCGCCCTGGCGTAACCGTGCGATGTGAGGATGGCGTGGATCTCCCGAACAACCGGGTCCTCCTCAAGCCCGGCGAGCAGTGCCGACCGCAGGGCCTGCATGCGGTCATGCTCCCGTGCCGCCTGGTCCTGGAGCGAGCCCATGTCCTGCGGCATCTGGCTGGGCAGTTTTCCGGGTGACGATGCAGACGCTCCCTGCTGCGGTCCGCCGGGCCCGGAGGAGGTCGAGACCGACGAGACGGAGCTCACCTGCCGGTTCGGCTGGTCCGTCTGCTCCGTTGGAGATTGGACGACGTGGACCCGGATCTCCGGGAGAGCGACGCGGGTGCGCGGCCCGTCCCCGTACTCGAACGCAATCTCAAAGAAGAAGGTTCCGGGCTCCGCCGCCGTCCCGGCACTGACGGCTACCTCCCGCGTATCCCAGAAGAGCGTGAGCGGCCGGGACTGGGTCCGGGTGGCCGGATCGCCGCCCTCCGGCACAAACCGCACACTCTGGGTGAGCACCCCCGTGATATCGCCCCCGAGTCGGTTCTCGACGGCTATCGGGATTGTAACCTCTTCCCCGACCTGGACGGTGTAGTCGGACTGCCCGGTCGAGAGGGTGATGCCCCCGGCCGCAACGGTTGCCACGCACCCAAAAGCGACCAGGAGGATCAGGAGGAGGAACCGCCTCACGGCAGGATCCTCCCCCGGCCGTAGCGGATATACATCTCCAGAAGGAGAACAGTGAGCGCCCCGGCGAAGAAGACCACACTGATGCTCGTATCCTTCGGCTCGCGCGGGATCTCGTCGGTCAGCCCGGCATAGATCGCTGCAAGCGTCCCTTCGTCGACGGCCGCGTAGTATTTCCCTCCGGTTGTGCGGGCGATCGCCCGGAGTGTCTCTTCGTCGAGCACGGCATACTCTGGCGCACCCGCCGGGTCATACCCCGCCACCACCGGCTCCGGGGAGCCGATGCCCACGGTGTAGACCGGCACGTTCCGCTCACGGGCGTAGCCGGCGGCCTCTGCCGGCGAGAAGGTGCCGGCGTTTCCTGCGCCGTCGGAGAGGAGGATCACCACCCGGTGCCGGTTGGGGATGGAATCGGCCATATCGACGCCGAGGGCCAGCCCGTCGCCGAGAGCCGTCTGCCCGTCCCGTCCCCGGACGCCATGGAGTCTCTCGATCACACGGTCCCGGTCGGGAGAGAGGTAGGCGGCACTCGTTGCGCCGGACTCGAATACGACGACCCCCGCGTAGTCGTCGGGGTTGAGCCGGGAGAGCAGGATCTCCGCGGCGGCTTTTGCGGCCTCCAGGCGGGTCGGGCGGTAGTCGGTCGCCTGCATGCTCCCGGAGGTATCGAGCACCAGCACTACGCTGACACCCTCGTCCGTCCCTTCGAGCGGGATGTGCGGGTCGGCAAGGCCCACCAGGATGAGGGCGAGGGCGATGAGGACAAGGGCGAAGAGGGTATGTGGGCGCCGCAGGCGGTCCGGACCCTGTGCCTGCGCGGCAACCGCGACCCGGGAGAAGGTGAGCGCGGCATACGACCGCTCCTTGACGGCGCGCCGGTAGAGGAGGCAGAGGACCGGGATGCCCGCGAGGCCGATGAGCCAGAGAGGTTCTGCAAACCCGGCCATCTACCCACCCCGGTAGCGCGGGTGCGCGTAGAGGCGGCGCAGGGGGAGATCATAGGGCTCTTCGGTGGAGACCCGGACTTCCGGCACCCGGCATGAGCGCAGGGACCCTCCGATACGGCGGTCCTCAACGACCACGGCGTCGGCATAGGCTCTCCGGAAGGCGGGATCCGAGGTGTCCACGAGCACCTGCTCGCCGGTCTCGGGGTCTTCGAGGATCACCGGCCCCACGTCCGGGAGAGAGTCCTCTGCGGGATCGGTCACCCGGATGGCGGTGGTCTCGTGCCGCCGCCGCAGGTGTGCGAGATCCCGGGCAAAACCTGGATCTTCGAAATCGGAGAGGACGATGACCGAGCACCTGCGCCTGACCCTCGTGCAGAGGAACCGAAACGCGGCGGAGAGGTCGGTGCCCGTCCCCGAAGGTCGGTGCGAAACAAGGGCCTGCACGAGCCTGATGACCTGGCTTCTGCCCGGCCGGGCCGGGATGAACCGCTCGACGCTATCGGTGACGATGCAGAGGCCCACTCGCCCGTTCTGCCGGTGGGCGGCAAAGATCAGGCTGGCGGCCACCTCGAGTATCCGGCGGTCCTTGCTGATCGACGACCCGAACGCCGCGGACCCCGACCGGTCCAGGACGAGGTAGTAGGTCTGGTTCCGCTCTTCCTCGTACTCCCTGACGACGAGCCGGTCCAGGCGCGCTGAGGCCTTCCAGTCGATCGCCCGGGCGTCGTCGCCGGGGAGGTACTCCCGGAGGTTTGCAAGCGCCATCCCGCTCCCCCTGAGCAGCGACCGGTTGGGTCCGGCACAGGAGCCGTCGGCGAGAGCGGCGGTCTTAAGCTCGATCCGCCGGATCTGCCCGATCAGGTCTGCCCCGGCGTCGCTCACCGTCAGGGCACCTCCACGACCGCCAGGATCTCACGAACAACCTCTTCCGGGAAGATATCGTCTGCCTCCGCCTCGAAGGTGAGGAGGACCCGGTGCCTGAGGACAGCGGGGGCCAGGGCCCGGATGTCGTCGGGGGCAACATAGCCTCGCCCGGCGAGCACCGCATGCGCCTTGCCGCAGAGGAGGAGGGCGAGCGATGCGCGGGGAGAGGCCCCGAAAGCGATCATGGGCCCAAGATCGAGACCATAGGCTGCCGGGTGCCGGGTGGCGTCGACCAGCTGCGCAGCATAGCGTTTCACGCCCGGATCGACGTATACCGACCGCACAAACGACTGAAGAGAGGCTACATTGGCGGCATCAAGCACCGGCGCCGGAGGGTCGGGCTGGTCCGCCGTGAACCGGTCAAGGATGGCGACCTCCTCGTCGAGGCTCGGGTAGTCCATCTGGATCTTGAGCATAAACCGGTCGAGCTGCGCCTCGGGGAGCGGGTAGGTGCCCTCCGATTCGAGCGGGTTCTGGGTGGCGAGGACGAAGAACGGGCGCGGCAGCGGGTATGTCTCGCCCTGGATGGTGACCTGCCGCTCCTGCATCGCCTCGAGGAGGGCGGACTGCACCTTCGGGGGGGCACGGTTGACCTCATCGGCAAGGATGATCTGGTGGAAGATCGGCCCCTGGATCGTCCGGAAGGCGGCGCTGTGCCGGTCGTAGATCCGGGTCCCGGTGATATCGGCGGGGAGGAGGTCGGGGGTGAACTGGAGGCGGGCGAATGTGCAGTCGAGGCAGTGCGCGAGGGTGCTGATCGTGAGCGTCTTTGCTATCCCGGGAACGCCTTCGAGGAGGGCGTGCCCGCCGGCGAGCACCGCCGTGAGCACCTGATCGACAACCGCCTGCTGTCCGACGATTACTGTCCCCATGCTGGAACGAACCTCATCGAGAGCGGCTGCATGCTCCCGTGCCTGGCGATTGAGCGCTGAAATCTCTGTATCCGTGCCTGCCATGCTGATTCCTGGAAAAGAGGTGGGTTAAGATGCTATATGACGCTTGCCAGTTGGGGATGGGTTAATCGGATGCGGTTAATAACACCACATGGACGCGAGAAAGGCCCACGCAACGTATTTTCCGGGGCGGACGGTTCTTCCCGGCGCCTCGCCGGTCCGGTGGAGCGCACGGGTTCGCGAGCGGCGATGCCTGCCGGACGCAGTGCAGGAATAAGCATGAGCGGAGCGGGGATGAGCCGGTTTCCGGCGACCATGATTGATGAGACGTCTGCGAGCACCCATCCCCTCTTCGGCGGTTCGGGATCGCCCCCATCGGCCTGCAGCCGGTCGACAGGGCGATCCTCGCGGCGACGGGAGCACCCCCGCGCCCGCAAGGGCGGCCGGGAAAGATCCCATCCGCACGCCCGGGCCGGGGTCCCGCTCACGCCCGGATTCGCTGCACGTCCACCGGGGGTTATGAGGCATCTCTGATTAACTTACCCGAGTTTCCGACATTGTTAAACTAACATATTTAAACTGGCCGATATTGAAAACAGGCTTATACTTCTCCGATCAGAATTATTTCATTCTCCTGGTGACATCTATGCAAATGCGGGCACCCCGGGTGCCGGTTCCATAGAGGCTTATTCGAGCATCCGTGCATCGGAAGGAGGAGTCGTATGAGAGAAGATAACCGCAATCGAAGCAAAATATCGCAGGGACGGATGGCCGTCGTCCTGCTGATCCTCGCGATCATCGCCGTACCGGCGGTGGCGCTGGGGACCGATCTAACGTTGAACGCAACCGAACCGACCGCCGGGGTTCCGCTGGAACTACCCCTGAGCGCCGGTCCGGCGAGCACCACCACACCGGAACAGACTCCGACCGAAGCGGCCGGTGTAACACCGGCAGCAACCGAACCGTTGCCGGAGTCTGTCGACATCGCTGCGGACACCACCAACCTCGGCGCCACCACGGTGATACCGTCGAACAGCAACGTGCTGCTGCAGATCTCGAACGACGGGACCGCCCGGTTCAACGACTACGGCAACAACACCTACCACTTCTTCGGCCTGACCCAGGGCATAAACGCTCTTCACATTACGACCAGTCCGGCTGAATCTTCGGGCCAGGTCACGTTCAGTAACGACCAGTCGGGCGTCTTCTACATCACCGATACCGGCGACCGCGGCTGCGACGACAACGGCATCCTGATGCTCGCCGTCAACGGCACGATTCCTGATAACTTCCGGGTCACCGTCAAGGCGAGCGGCTACCAGTGGACGCCGGTGCTCACGGACACCAAGCCAGCGTTCGATGATGTCACCTACGTTCCCGAAGTCCTGAACGAGACGTTCACCAAAGACGACTTCCTCTACGGGCCGCAGATCTGGAGACCCTGCGCGGCGACGAACTACCCGATCTTCGACGGGCAGGACATGACGGATACCGAGAACACCTTCTCGATCCTGTTCATCGACCTGAACGCGGGCATCCTCGGCGCGAACACGCTCAGCCAGCCGAGTTTCTCGGGCCAGTCCGTCACCGACAACGGGGCGATCAAGGTCGAGTATGCCTTTGAAAACCTGCCGACGTTTGCGGCCTTCGATGCATACGCCTACACGGTCTCCTCGAACCAGGATCAGGGTATCCGCTGGACCAACAGCCTGAGCGCCGCCGACGCGTCCGGGTACGCCGTCATAGGCCAGCCGCTCCCGGAGCCGCCCACCGCAGACTTCACGGCAAA
Organism: Methanoculleus sp. UBA303; assembly: GCA_002501655.1. GTDB lineage: Archaea > Halobacteriota > Methanomicrobia > Methanomicrobiales > Methanoculleaceae > Methanoculleus. The sequence continues at coordinate 91,537 of DANY01000028.1, read as the reverse complement.
CGTCAGCAGCGGGGAAACTCCGCTCGCGGTCGCGTTCACCGGAGCTTCGACCGGTCTCTCCTCGACGGGCGGAGTCATCACCGCAACCGATGACGTCTTTCTCACGGTTGCAAATGACGCCGGCGTCCTTTTCAACGTTTTCGGGAATAATACGTTCCACATTCTCTGGACCGGCGGCGGTCTGAACTCCCTGCATATCTCCAACGGCAGGGGTACTGCGTTCGGCGAGGCAACGACCACCAGCGATCAGTCGGGGACGTTCTACGTCACCACGACCGGCGGCCGGGGCTATCAGGACGATATTTACCTGTGTGTTGCGGTAAACGGCACCATCCCCGACGAATTCCGCCTGCACCTCGTGGCCGAAGGTTGCCAGTGGACCCCGAGTACGACGCCTCACACCGCACCTCCATCCGATGCCATCACCTATAATGCAACAACGCTGGACGAGTGGTTTACCAAGGACGACCTGATCTATGGTCCCCAGACCTGGCGCCCGGCAGTAAAGACAAAGTATCCGCTCTACTTAGGTCAGAATGTCGGCGACACCTCGAACCAGTTTAGCATGATGTTCATCGACCTGAACGGCGGCATACTTTCCGAGTATCCTCTGAAAGTCCAGTATGAGTTCCAGAATCTGAATACCTCAGCCTCTTTCAACGTGTATGGGTATGCCCAGCACCCCGATGTCCTTGCAACTAAACCGACTAACGTCACTTCATGGACAAACTGCCTGACCAGTGACTCGGATATCAGCGGATGGTATGTGTTAGGTGTGCCCCTCGAACCCCCTGCACGGGTGAATATCTCATCTTCAGACATTGAACTGCCGATAAACGGCAAAAAGACCTTCACTGCAACGGCATACGATGCCTACGACAAGGTGGTCGACGGAGCGGTGCTCTCCTGGACGAGTTCGAACACCACGGTCGGCACGATCGATCAAAACGGCTTCTTTACCCCAAAAGCACTTGGCGAGACGGAAATCAACGTGACCTGCACGGGCGGCGCATCTGATTCGGTCCATGTTACCGTTGTGCCGGCGGTGTCTATCGTCCTTGACACTATCGGACTGAGTCCGTCCAGCCTTTACCTCTATACCGACGATACCAGAACGTACAGACTGACTGCGACCGGGTACGATCAGTTCGGAGATGTCTACCCTGTCGATGCGTACACCTGGAACAGTACGAATGAAACGGTCTGCACGGTCAATGCAACCGGGTTCGTAAGCCTCATCGGAGCGGGCAACGCCACAATTTCCGCAACCAACGGGACCGTCTCGGGTACGGCTCCGGTGACCATTTCCGACCGGCCCGACTGGACGCTCGATCTGATCGGCGCATTCAACCAGACGTTAAACAGAACCGAATTCATCGATCTTGCAAAGGCGCATCCTGCAACGTATACCGACAATAAAGGAAACGTATGGGAAGGGGTAGACCTCTCGGTTCTGATCGGGCTCGTCGACGACACCGATCCGGCGACGTTGAACCAGGTGCTGGCCAACGACCTGTACAGGATCTTTGTTACCAGCAGTCAGTTCGGGGAAGACAACTGCTCCGTTGTAACCAGTGATGAACTGGTCGGGGACGAGACGTTTGTTGTCGCGTATATCTTAAACGGCGAAGAGATCCCTGACATAAGTATCTACTGGCCGCTCAAACTGCATGGCAGCGGCTGTGCGGTGACGAGCAGATCTCTCAACCAGGTAACGAAGATCGAGGCTGCGATCCGGCCTCATGTCAGCAAGATCAACATTTCTGAAATGATTCAGGCATGGGACACTGATTCAGCACCGATTTCGATCCCCATCCATGCATACGATGACTCCGGGGCCGTTCTTTCAGATACGAAATATATCCTGAACTATGTCTGGACGAGTTCGAACGAAAGTGTGGGTGTCGTGGACGAATACGGCAATTTCTCGGTAAAAGGGGCGGGAAGGACACAGATTACCGCACAACTCGGAGATAAAACGACAACGATCGATGCAGTCGTCTACGCGTCTGCAGAGAACTCGCATCTGTTCTCTGTGGACGAGACCGGTGCGACAGGGTTTAAAACAATCACGGAAGCCCTGGAGTTCGCACAGGATGGAGACGTCATTGTTGTGAAAAATGGGACCTACACCGGGGCTCTCACCATTGACAAAGCAGTCACGATACGTTCGGAGAACGGAGCGAGCGGCGTAATTATTCCGGCAGCGGTCAATATTAACGCGGATAACGTTTCTCTCGAAGGATTGACCGTCAACAACCTTGTTAATGTGAACAGTGGGTTTAGGGACTGCGTTATTGATCATTGTGTCGTCGATGGTTATAATAAACACAACGCGGTGCTTTACTTACAATCGGGATCGTCAAACTGCACTATCGCCAACAATACCGTGATTAACACAGGAGGTAGTTATGGCATACGAGTGTTCACCTCGTCTGACAACCTGATCGTTAATAACAGTGATGAATCTGCTTTTGGGACCATTATCTCGGGATCGAAAAGGAATATAGTTAAAGACAATGATATCCGGGGCATGTTATCTATGCTCTCTGTATCAGACAGTATTGTAGAGAATAATACCATAATCGAGACCTCTGCAAGGTGCTACCCATATGGTGGGTCTAGTTGCCAGAATATAATCGTCGTTAATAATACCTTCATAGGCAATGGCAAGTATGTGATGTACCTATCCTCCTTAACCGGATGTAAATTCTGCAACAATAAGATATCTGGTGGTACAACCGATACCATATATGCCTGTGACTCACTGTCTTCAGACCCATTTTATCAGAATGAAATCTCCGGAACGGCCGGGAAACTCATTTATGCGAAGTCTACCACGACTCTGAACTCTGTCGCCCCTGTCACGTATGTGTACAATAACAATACCTATACGGGGATTATCGGGAATCATTACAGCGACTACACCGGCGAGGACGCCGACGGCGACGGTATCGGTGACACCCCCTATACCGGGACAAAAATCACCGACAGCTACCCCCTCGTCTCCCCGATCGACAACTATCTCGTCCTCACCCCGACGGCCGTGACCGTCTCCCCGACCGCCGCGACCCTGGAGGTCGCCGAGAGCGTGGACTTCACCGCGGAGGTCTTCGACCAGCGTGGGGAGACGATGTCCCACGCCGTGCCGGTGTGGTCGAGCAGCAACACGACCTTCGGTGTCGTGAACGCCACCACCGGCCGCTTTGAAGCGCTCTCCCCCGGTAGCGTGACGGTCACCGCCGCGTGCGACGGGTGTACGGCGTCTGCGGTCGTCACCGTGGTCCCCGCGACAAAGAAGACGGAGACAACCTCCTTCGCCATCCCCAACTGCACCTTTACCGACACCGGCAGCGGACACTCCATCTCCGTCAACGCGAGCGCCGCCAGCATCAATGGTAGCCGCATCACCCTGCCGGGCAACGGCTTCACCCTGACCGTCCAGGCGACGTCCGACCTCGCCGTCACGGCGGACGGGCGGGTCAACGCCACCTATGACGGCATGGTCCTGGAGACCGATCCCCTCGTTGCCGACCTCCCCCTGCCCGGCACCGTCTCGGGCAGCATCCGGGCCAACCTCACCGGCCTGCCGGCAGGGGCGAGCATCACGACCACCCTCAACCAGAACATCACGGCCGAGGCCATGACGGCCTTCCAGCTCGCCGCCGGCGGCGCCGGCCTGAACGTGGACGCGGTCGCCTTCACGATGAATATCGTGAAGACGAACCTGACGAACGACCGGGACATCGCCGGCGCCACCATCCAGATGGCGGTCAGCCCCGCCTGGGTCGACGCCCACGGCGGCGCGGATACGATCCAGATCATCCGGTTCGCCGAGGACGGCACCAGGGAAGTGCTCGCGACGAGGCTCGTCGACACCGACGCCAGCGGCAACCTGGTCTTTGAGGCCGCATCCCCGAACGGCCTCTCGGTCTTCGGGCTGGCCGCGGTCTCGGCAGTGCCGCAGACCTCCTCCGGGAGCAGCAGCAGCGGCTCCTCGACAGCGGTCGGGGCGGCAAGCAACCTCAAGGCCGGCGAGAGCGCCACCCTCCCGATGCGGACGACGGCGGTCTCGGCAATCACCGTGACGACGAACAACGCAGTCAAGGACGTCATGGTGACCGTGGCGACGGGCTCGCTCCCGCGGGCTGCCGAACCGCCGGCAGGCACCCTCTACCAGTACGTCCAGGCGACCCTCTACAAGGCGGCTGAAGACGACCTCGCCGCCGTTCAGCTCCGGTTCGCCGTCCCGAGCAAATGGCTCGCGGAGCAGGGCCGGACGGCAGAGCAGGTGACCCTGTTCCGCTACGCCGACGGCGCGTGGCAGGCGGTCCCGGTCGAGGCGCTCGGCGAGGAGAACGGCAACGCCGTCTTCTCCGCCGCCGCCAACGGGTTCGGCCTCTTTGCCATCGCGGTGACCGGAGAGGTTACCGGCGCGACCGGCGAAGCGACGCTGCAGCCCACGGCAACGGCGACGCCGGCCGCGACGGCAGCGGCCCAGGCAGCCGGAAGCACCCCCACGCCGCAGGCGTCCCCGCTCCCGGTCTGGGCGGCGATCCTGGCATTCGGGTTCCTCCTCTTCGTGAGGAGGACCTGAACACCTCTTTTTACTCCCCGGTACGATGCCGGGGAACAATACCGGATGCCATGGAGGGGGGCAGCCAACCCCCCTACACCAGACATTTGGGGATAATATCCGTCACTTCACGTACACCCTGTCTCTCCCGAAGGAACAGCCAGCAGAAGTCAGACTCACGCCTTAGCCCTATATCACAAGCAAAATTGAGTCAACGAAGCGCAACTCCTACAGGTGCGATGAGTTTTGAGGAGACTACGGAAGAAGTACAGGAGGCTGCGGGCTGTTCGCTCCGACGACATGAGACGGAATTGTTAACATCAAGTCATTGACTTAACTACAAAATAAGAATGTTTTTAATGAGATAGCGGTTATGAGCATGTGGTTGATTATCCGCAAGAGGTAATCAACGGATCTTAGAAAGTCGCAAACCCCGAGTTTGCGGCAGGAACTAGAGGTGAAAGAATGAAAGCAGTAGAAATAACACGTTCCGCGAGGAGAGCCTCGCGCCTGATCGCTACAGGTCTCGTCGTGATGATGGTGCTCTGCGTGATACCCGTATCGGCGTTGACCGTATTGCCGCACTGGCACAGTTTTGCCTCGGTGGCAAACGACGCCGGGGTGAAGTACAACCTCGACAGCACTGAGTATGGCGGTCCGAACAACACCTACTACATGAAGTTCGACGGCGGCGGCCTCAACGCCCTCCACATCACGACGGACACAGGTGTCCCCAACGGACAGGTAACCAACTCAACCTTAGCCACCGGGACGTTCTACGTGTCCGACACGGGTGGTCGGGGCTACGACGATGATATCATCCTGATGTTCGCGACCAACGCCACCCTGAGCAGCGACTTCTCGATCGAAATCAACGCAAGCGGCTATCAGTGGGAAGCAACCACCGAGGAGCCGACCTCACACGCTTACCAGGCAGGGGCACTGCAGGAGACTTTCTGGCAGGGTGACTTCGTCTACGGCCCGCAGATCTATAAACCATGCAACGTCTCGAATTACCCGATCTTCTACGGCCAGAATATGGCTGACACGGAGAACACCTTCCAGATCATGTTCATCGACCTGAACGTGGGCGTGCTCGGACTCAACAGCACCCTCGAAGGTAACGGCATGGCGCAGGTCGATTACAAGATCGGCAACTTCACCGGGTTCGGCGCCTTCGATGCCAATGCGTGGTGCCTGCACTCGAACCAGGGTCAGGGGATCTCCTGGACCAACCGGGTCGAGGGCACCGGGTCCAGCGGCTACACGGTGAGCATCTCGTGATCCACCGGGCCCAATCTTTTTTGGGCAATCGTATGCGGTACATTTAACAATGACCGAAAAATGTTAACCAAATTCGGTTAAATTGGCCCGATTTAGGAACGGCCTTATACTACACAGCTAAGATTTTACACATTCTCTGAGAGCGGTTATGCCGAAGCGGACATCCGGAATGCCGGTTTCGCAGGAGCTTCTTCGAGAATCCTTGCTTTGAAAGGAAGATATTATGATAGGGGATAGATTTCTTCTAACCAGCCCGTGGCAGGGGCGGATAGCCGTCCTGCTGCTGATCCTCGCGCTCATCGCCGTACCGACGGTGGCGCTGGGAGGCACCGACCTGCCATTGAACACGACCGAACCGACCGTCGGGGTTCCCGACGAGATACCTCCGAGCATCGGTGCGGGGGATAGCGGTACACCCGAACCGACACCGACCGACACGGCCGAGGACGAGGTGACGCCGACAGCGGCATGGCAGTTGCCGCAGTACGCCGGCACCGATGCAGACATCGCCAATCTCGGCGCCAGCACGGTGATACCGTCGAACAAAGACGTACTGCTGCAAATCTCGAACGAGGGTGACGCCCGGTTTAACAACTACGGCAACAACACCTATCACTTCTTCAGCCCGACCCAGAGCAGCACACAGGGCATGAACGCCCTTCATATTACGACCAGTCCGGCGGAATCTTCGGGCCAGGTCACGTTCAGTAACGACCAGTCGGGCGTCTTCTACCTCTCTGACACCGGCGGCCGCGGCTGGGACGACAACGGCATCCTGATGCTCGCAGTCAACGGCACGATTCCCGACAGTTTCCGGGTCAAGATCAAGGCAAGCGGCTATCAGTGGGCGCCGGTACTCACAGGCACCTATCCGACGTTCGATGACATTACCTATGTTCCGGAAGCCCTGAACGAGACGTTCACCAGGGACGACTTCCTCTACGGCCCACAGATCTGGAGACCCTGCGCGGCGACGAACTTCCCGATCTTCGACGGGCAGGACATGACGGATACCGAGAACACCTTCTCGATCCTGTTCATCGACCTGAATGCAGGTATCCTCGGCGGGGGCGCACTCAGCCAGCCGAGTTTCTCGGGCCAGTCCGTCACCGACAACGGTGCGATCAAGGTCGAGTATGCCTTTGAAAACCTGCCGACGTTCGCGGCCTTCGATGCATACGCCTACACGGTCTCCTCGAACCAGGGCCAGGGCATCCGCTGGACCAACCGCCTGAGCGCCGCCGGGTCGTCCGGATACGCCGTCATAGGCCAGCCGCTCCCGGAGGCCCCCACCGCGGGCTTCACGGCTAACGTCACCAGTGGAGAAGCCCCGCTCGCCGTCCTGTTCACCGACGCCTCCACGGGCACGGCCACATCGTGGGCCTGGGACTTCGAGAACGACGGCGTCGTTGATTCCACCGAGCAGAACCCGGCCCACATCTACGAAACCGCCAGCACCTACACGGTCAACCTCACGGTCGCCAACGCCGGCGGATCGGACAGCGAGATCAAGACCAATTACATCACCGTGACCGAACCGACCGGGCCGTTTGTCCTGCCCGGGTACAACAACATCTTCGTGAAGGTTGCAAACGATCTCGGCGCGAAGTACAATTCATTCGACAACAACACCTACAACATCAGGTTCGAGGGTATCGGTCGCGGCCTCAACGCCCTCCACATATCCACCGACCCGGCCGTGAACTTCGGCCAGGTGACGGTCTCTGAAAACCAGAGCGGCACCTTCTATGCCACCGACTCGGGCGGCAAGGGCTACGAAGACGAGATCATCCTGATGGTCGCCGTCAACGGAACGATCCCCGACGACTTCAGGCTTCGCATCAGGGCGGACGGGTATACCTGGACGCCGAACCCGGCAAGCAACCAGCCCCCGTCTCTCGACAACGTGACCTACCAGGCCGGTTCTCTCGACGAGGTCTTCACGAAGGAGGACTTCATCTACGGCCCCCAGATCTGGAAGCCGACCGGCAACGAGGTCGACTACCCCATCTACGCAAGCCAGGACATGACCGACGCGGAGAACACCTTCAGGATCATGTTCATCGACCTCAATGCAGGTGTCCTCCGGCCGAACGAAGCCCTCGAAAACCGGGGCGCGGTCAGGATCAACTACGCCTTCGAGAACCTGGATTCGTTTGCGGCCTTCAACGTCTACGCCTACTGTAAGAACTCGAACAACGGCAACGACATGGTCGCCTGGGGGAACGCCCTCACCTCCGACAAGGCGATGAGCGGCTACTCAGTCATCGGCACAGATTCCGACACTCCTGCCGGCTCGGCATGGCCGATGTATGGGCACGACCTGCGGCACACCGGGCTGAGCCCGTACACGGGCCCCGAGTTCCCGGTAAAACTCTGGTCGTACAAGGCCAGCAGTTTCTTCTACGTCCAGCCGGTCCTCGATGCCGACGGCACGGTTTATGCCGGTTCGAGAAACAAGGTGTTCTATGCCATTAACTCGAACGGCACGCTGAAGTGGTCCTACACCACGCCCAACCAGATCTACACGGCAGCGGCGATCGACAGCGAGGGCACCGCTTACTTCGGTAGCCGGGATGCGAAAATCTACGCCGTGAACTCGAACGGGACGCTGAAGTGGACGTTTACAACCGGTAGTGCCGTCTCCTCGGCCCCGGCGATCGGTGCCGACGGCACGATCTATGCCGGCTCCGGCGACATGAAACTCTACGCCGTCAACCCCGACGGCACGGAGAAATGGTCGTACACCACCGGCGGTGCGGTCAACTCCGCCCCGGCAATCGGCGCCGATGGCACGATCTACGCCGGATCGGCTGACATGAACCTCTATGCCATCAGCCCCGACGGCACCCTGAAGTGGTCCTATGCCACCGGCGGTGCAGTCAACTCCGCCCCGGCAATCGGTGCCGATGGCACGATCTACGCCGGCTCGGCTGACGGCAGCCTGTATGCAATCAACCCCGACGGCAGCCTGAAGTGGTCCTACGCCACCGGCGGCGCCGTTGCGACCCCGGCGATCGGGCCAGACGGCACGATCTATGCCGGCTCGGCCAGTAAAGCCATCAACGCCGTCAACCCCGACGGCACGTTGAAGTGGTTCTATAACACCACCGGCACTCTCACGACGGCCCCAGCAGTCGATGCCGCCGGCACCATCTATATCGCCTCGAGCGACCGGAACGACCGGTATCTCTATGCAATCCGGTCCGATGGCACCCTGAAGTGGAAGTTCCTCGACCCGGTCAGCCCGCGCTTCTTCGACACGCCCTCCATCGGTGCGGACGGCACCATCTACATCGGGTCGAGCGACAGCAACGTGTATGCCATCGGCGCAACCGATACCCCGACGATCTCGTCCATTGCGATCGACCCGGCAGAGGTTGAACTCTCCCGCGGCCTCGTGCAGCAGTTCCTCGCCCTGGCCACGGATATCTCGGGAACCATACTCGCGAACCTCGCCGTCGACTGGTCGAGCTCGAACGAGACCGTCGGCACGGTCGACAAGACCGGTGTCTTCACCGCCCTCGCATCGGGCACGACGAACCTCTCCGCCACCTACGGCGGCGTGACCGGGACGACGAATATCACTGTCATCCCGGCGGTGCCGGTCCTGAAAGCAATCGCGGTTTCACCGGCCGAAAAAAGCGTATTCGTCGGTGACAACTGGACGTTCACCGCCACCCCCCTCGACCAGTACGACGAACCGATGGACGGAGTCCTCTGCACCTGGACCAGTTCGAACGCAACCGTCGGCACGGTCGACGAGACCGGCAACTTCACCGCCCTTACTGCAGGCACGACGACCCTCGTCGCCGCCAACGGGACGGTGAGCGGGAACGCGGTCGTCACGGTGCTGGACCCGGCGATGCTGACGACGATCACGATCTCGCCCTCCCCTGCATCAATAACAGTAGGCGAGGGGCTTCAGCTCAACGCAACGGCCGTCAACCAGTATAACACCACCATCGATGGCCTCACCTTCACCTGGACCTGCTCCGACACCTCGGTCGGCACGGTGAACGAGACCGGCTACTTCACCTCGCTCACCTACGGCCGTGCGAACGTCACCGCGGCCATCGGCGCCGTCAATGCCACGGTGCCCGTGACCGTACTCCCGCCATCGCCCCTGACCTGGTCCGTCGACGATTCGGGCGGAGCGAACTTCACCTCGATCCAGGCGGCCGTGGACGCCGCGTTCGACGGCGACACGATCGTCGTCGGGGACGGGACGTACAACGAGTCCGTCACCGTCACAAAGCCCCTGACCCTCAGGTCGGAGAACGGACCGGAGAAGACGAAGATCGCGCCAACATCGACATACGGCGTCACAGTTTTGGCCGATAACTCGACGGTGTCCGGATTCGGCATCAGTGGGACAAGCGGCATAAACTGTCGCTATTACTCAGGGTGCACCTTAACCGACAACATCATCGCCGTTTCTAAAACAGGTATCTATGTCCAGGGTGCGAACAACATACTCGTTGACGGCAACGTTATCAACGGCAGTACAACGCTCTCTATTGCTTTGATGTGTGCATCGATATGCGACAGCGTCATCAGCAACAATACCTGCTGGGACAGCGCGCAGGGGCTCGTTATACAAACAGTTTTCCAGAGTTCGGCACCCAGTAACATTACCGTTACCGGAAACGTCATCACGAGTAACAATTATGGGTTATACCTGGACGGCGTCGAGAACAGCCGTTTTGACCACAACATCGTCACGGGCAATACCTATGGAATCTATATGCAGTCCGGTCCGTCCAACACGCTGTTCGCAAATACCGTCGTAAATAATTCAAACACTTTGGATTACCCCTCCGGGCAGGCGAACACCTGGAGTTCTCCCGATCCGGTGACCTACACCTACAACGGTGTTACGTATACCGGACCGATCGGCAACTACTGGGGAGCCTCGTACCCCATCGACGATATGGACGACAACGGCATCGGCGATGCGGGTATCACCTTGTACACGAATAATGTGGACAACTACCCCCTCGTCCTGCCGGCCGGGGCCTACTTCGGCGAGCCTTACGACAGCATTCCGATCCCGACGACGATGGAGGTCAGTCCGTCTTCGGTCGTCATGATCGGTGAGACCCAGCAGCAGTTCACCGGCACGGTCTACGACCAGAACGGCCGCGTCATGACGGGTGCCGGGTTCGCGTGGAGCAGCAGCGACGAGAAGGTCGGCCCCATCACGAGCGGCGGCCTGTTCACCGCAGTGTACGCAGGAAACACGACAATCACGGGACAGTGCTACATCCTTCGGGACACGACCGACGTATTCGTGAACAAGACCGTTCTCGAGACGGTCTGGATCGATCCCTGCGAGTCGACCGACGGCTGGACCTTCTCAAACGCAGGGCTCCGGGACGATGTCGTCTACGAGGGGTCGTACAGTATCGGCACCCCGAAGATAGCCGCCAATGCATCTGCCGAAAAGGTCCTCACTTTCCCTGAAGGTGCCGCACAGATGCGGTTCCAGTTGTATGGAGTCCGGCAAGGATCAAGCTGGATCAAAGCGTTCATCGACGGTGAAGAGGTAGCAGTGGTTACAAACTTGAACAGGTGGATAACCTACGCCGTCGACATTTCCGGCTACGAGGCCGGGAACCATACGTTTGCGGTAAAGACGCTCTACAGTAACCCGGCCGGATATTCCAACACAGGCCTCGGGTTCTACCTCGACCAGATCGAGATGAGAGTTAACGCCTCCGCGGTCACGCCCGACGTTGCCTCGATCACGGTCACGCCCTCCTCGGTGAACCTGACCGCCGGTGCGACGCAACAGTTCACTGCGGTCGCCTACGATGCCAAAGGCACCGAGGTTCCTGATATCTCGTTCACCTGGAGTTCGTCGAACATGTCGGTAGGTAGCTTGAGCCAGGCGGGGCTCTTCACCGCCGTTGCCCCGGGCACGACGACCGTCACCGCCGCGTGCGGTAGCGCGACGGGCACCGCCACGGTCACCGTGACCCCGCCGCAGGGCGACCGGACCCAGGACACCCCCCTGGAGATCCCCGGTTGCAACGTGACCACGGGCAACGACGGCAAACCGCAGGTCAGCATCAACACCTCCTCCGGAACCGGTGTCACGGTTGAGAACAACACAAACACGATCACGATCACGCAGGAGACCTACACCCTGACCATTGAGACGGAAGATGCCCCCGCGCTCGACAACGGCACGGTGAGCGGGACGGTCGCGAACATCAGGCTCGACACGCAGCCGATCGCCACGGATCTCGCTTCGCTCGGCACGGTCAGCGCCTCCGTCTCGCTGAACCTGACCGGCATCCCGGCGGGAGCCGGCCTCACGACGACCGTCTCGCAGAACGTCTCCTCTGATGCGCAGAATGCCTTCCAGCTCGCCGCCGGCGGCAACGGGCTCGCCCTCGGCGATGTCGCCTACACGCTGAACATCGTGAAGGCGAACCTGACGAACGACCGGGACATCGCCGGCGCCACCATCCGGATGGCGGTCAGCCCCGCCTGGGTCGATGCCCACGGCGGCGCGGATGCGATCCGGATCATCCGGTTCGCCGAGGACGGCACCAGGGAAGTGCTCGCGACGAGGCTCGTCGACACCGACGCCAGCGGCAACCTGGTCTTTGAGGCCGCATCCCCGAACGGCCTCTCGGTCTTTGGGCTGGCCGCGGTCTCGGCAATGCCGCAGACCTCCTCCGGGAGCAGCAGCAGCGGCACCTCGACAGCGGTCGGGGCGGCAAGCAACCTCAAGGCTGGCGAGAGCGCCACCCTCCCGATGCGGACGACGGCGGTCTCGGCAATCACCGTGACGACGAACCATGCGGTCAAGGACGTCATGGTGACCGTGGCGCCGGGAGCGCTCCCGCGGGCGGCCGAACCCCCGGCAGACACCGTCTACCAGTACGTCCAGGCCACCCTCTACCGGGCGGCGGCTGATAACTTCAGCAGCGTCGGGCTCCGGTTCGCCGTCCCGGCCGCCTGGCTCACAGAGCACGGCTGCACCGCAGGACAGATCGCCCTCCTCCGGCACACCGCCGACGGCTGGCAGAACGTCCCGGTCGAGGCGCACGGCGACGAGAACGGCAACGCCGTCTTCGCCGCCAGCCCCGACGCGTTCGGCCTCTTTGCCATCGCGGCAACCGGGGAGGTCCCCGGCGACGCGACCCCCGAACCTACCGGGACGGAGGCAACACCTACGGCAGACATGACGACCCCGCCGGCCGATACGACCCCGGCGACGCCGCAGGCAACGCCGCTCCCCGTCTGGGCGGCGGTCCTGGCATTCGGAGTTCTCCTCCTCGTGAGGAGAACCTGAACCACCCTTTTTACCTCCCGGCGAGGTGCCGGGAGAGAACCGAACATGGATTAGATAAACCCGGCCCGGACGGCCGGGAACATACAGGAGATAGTTGCGATGGAAACATGTTTGAAGATACACCCGGCCGGGTGGCGGGAGATGATCGCTATCCTCGTTCTCCTCGTCGCGCTCATCGCCGCACCGGCCGCAGCAGCCGACATCGGCGGGATCACCCTCCCCGACTACAAGCACATCGACATCCAGATGTCAAACGGTGGAGAGAAGTACATCAAGTTCGACGGCGGGGGGCTCAACGCCCTCCATATAACGACCGACCCGTCAGAACGCTACGGACAGGTGACGGAGACAAACGCCCAGTCGGGCACCTTTTACTTCTCCGACACAGGAGGGCGGGGCTTCTTTGACGACCTCATCCTCATGGTGGCGGTGCAGGGACAGGTCCCCGAGGACTTCAAGGTCCATGTCAGGGCAAGCGGCTACCAGTGGACACCGACCCCCGAACTGAATCAGCCCCCAAAACCGGACGAGATCCAGTATAACGAGGGCGTCACCGACCGGACCTTCACCCGATCCGACTTTGTCTACGAGCCCCAGATCTGGAGACCCTGCCGGGAGGCAGACTATCCAGTCTACTACGGCCAGGATATGGGCAGGAACAATCCGGAAGACCGATTTTACATCATGTTCATCGACCTCGGGGTCGGCGCAATCGGCCCGAACACCCCTGCAAAAGAGGCGGAGGCATACGCAGATGTCGAACTGACCGACGGTGGGTGCGCGAAGATCGAGTACTCCTTCGAGAACCTGGAGACATTTGCAGCCATCAACGCATACGGCTGGTGCAACCAGTCCAACCAGGGAATGGGGATATCATGGTCGAATGACCTCACCGGCTTCGCAGAAACCGGCATAAGCGGCTACTCAGTCCTGGGAACCCGGAAGGGCGGTGACACGGCCGGTTCCGGCGACGGCTCCGGATCGTCCGGCGGGTCCGGGATCCGGGGCAGCACGCTGAAGACGCCGGTGACGGGCTCCATCAACGGCACGCTCCACGCCTTCACCGCAGCCGGGCCGGCAGAACCCCTGGCGGCAGGCACTTCGTCCAACATCCGGTTCCCGGTCACTATCCCTGAAGGCGCCACGGTCGACCGGGGTCTGTTGTACGTCTACGTGAGCGATGCGAAAGAGACAGAGACCGGCACCGGGACCGAGGTCAGGCCGGCGTTCAAATTTGATGGAAAGCCGGTCGAACCCGCAACCGTAGCCTGGGACCGGCAGGGAACCGAACCGTCGTCCCCGCTGGCGGGAACGTTCACTCTCCCGATCCCGCCGGAGATGCTCGCCGCCGGCGACCACACCCTGACGGTGCGGACGACGGAGGACGCGACCTGCCGGGTGCCCGGCGCGCTCCTGGTGCTCGTCGCCAGCGACCCCACGCAGCCCCGGACCGACTACTGGATAGCAGAAGGCTGCGACGACGTCCTCGCGGACCTCTGGGAAGGGACGACCGCTGAGGATGCCGCCACCGCGGTGAAGTTCGACGGAACCGTGGATCGCGACCGGGCGTCCGCGGCCCGGCTCTATGTCGTGAGCACGGCGGCACCCGACCAGGGCGGCACCGGCAGCCGGGTGACGATGAACGCCTGGGACTGGCTTAACCCCTTGCAGGAAGGGCCGACCGGGTTCTGGACCGCGGCCCTCGACGTCCTCCCCTTCATCCAGGAAGCAGGGAACACCGTAGAGGTGCAGAGTTATCCGGTCGGCGCCGCCGGCGACCACCTCCAGAACCGGAACGCCATCCTGATCGTCCGGTATGAAGCGGAGGATACATCCGCCGGCATCGAGATATCCTCAGGAGGCCAGATGGCCCCCGAGGAGGAGATCGGGTCGTTTGCCCTCGTGCCGGCGGAGGAACTCCGCTACGCCACCGGGGACGGGGGCCTGACCCTCACACTCCCGGCCGGGTGCCGGGTGACGAACGGCACGGGTGCCGCCGTGACGGCGGTGACGGTCCACGCGGTGCGGGACCTCCTCCCACCCCCGGGGACGGCGATGGAGCGGGTGTACCGGATCGCCCCTGAAGATGCGGCGGCGCAGGTCCCGTTCTCCCTGACGGCGGCGAACCTCGGGGCGGCCCGAAACGCGACGTGGTACCGCTACGATGCCAACGGATCGTCCTGGCAGCCGGTTACCACCACCCTCGACCTCATCAACGGAACAGTGACGGCCTTCCCGAAGACGTTCGGCGTCTACGGCGTGGCCACACCGCTGCCGGCGAGCCTCACGGTCGGTTCGAATCCGGCCGGCGCGCGGATACTCCTCGACGGCGTGTACCTCGGGAAAGTAACCCCGGCTACCATCAGCCCCATAGAGCCCGGGAACCACACCCTCCGGCTGGAACTGGAACAGTTTATCCCATACGAAACAGGGGTCAGGGTCCCGAACGACACGGCAATCTTCGCGGACCTCAACCACGACGGCTTCCCGGGTCTTGCCCGCCTGAAGTTCGGCGAACCCCTGCTGGAGCCCGGTTCCGACCGGACTGGCGGCGTCTACGTCATGTCCCGGCCCCAGGGAGCCTCCATCTCTATCGACGGGAAGCGGATGACGTTCACGACACCCCGTGTTGTCCAGGGCATCCGGGAAGGGAGCCATTCTGTGCAGGTGGTCAAGGAGGGCCAGTCGTTCAACACCCCGACGAAGACGGTCTGGGTGGAGAGGGACTGCATCACTCCCGTCCTGATCGACGCGCAGGACCGTGCCATCGTCCGGAAGGTATCGCTCGTATCTGATCCCTACAAGGGTCAGGGGTGCACCTTGAACGGCAGGGGGCCGGTCTTCCGGCTGCCCCGGACGATCGAGGTGGCCGGCGGGAACGCGTTCATCACGGTCGATGACGGCGACCGCTACCTCTCCCACCGGATCACCGTGACCGAGGCAGGGGAAACGGTCGGGATCGCGCCCCGTGAATACTCCTTCTGCGGCCTGCTCGTGGAGTCGAGCCCGGCGGGCGCCGAGATCCTGATCGACGGCTTCAGGACCGGTTTCTGCACGCCCTACCTCATCAGGAACGTCTCGGACGGGCCGCACGTCGTCACCGTCACCCGCCCCGGGTACCTGCCGGCCGAGCAGGAGATCCTGCTCACCGACGACCGGAACGCCGATATCGATAAACGCCTCACGTTCCGCCTCGAACCCTACTCCTACGGCAGCCTGAACGTGACGAGTGAGCCTGCCGGCGCCCAGATCTACCTCTACAACAAGAACACCGGCGAGATGACGCCGCATACGTTCCGGCACATGCCAATCGGGACGTACGAGGTCAAGGTCGTCGGGAACGCCACGTTCCGGACGGCGGACGACGTCACCGTCCGGCCGTATGAGGTGACCGGACGCGCGTTCGACCTGGTTTGAACGGAACGCATACCTTTTTTGCGCTATAGGGTCCGTGGGGGATCAGGTCGAACGATACGGACGACAACCCCCCGCGCGGGAGAAAAACGGGGGACTCTGCTGGACCATTGCACCGGATAGTTCATATCGCTTTCGCGGCAACGCGAGCGGCCGGCGGTCTTCCCCACGCCAGGACCCTCAAACTAAGGTGAAATAGTCCCACTACCCTGCCGTCAGCATCTTTCAGCGGTACCTGAAGGCCGATCACCCGGACCCGCGCCGGGCCGCCCCAACCTCATATCGTTGAGCCGATGGCGGCACGGCCGGGAGCCGCAGGAAGGCGAGCACCCCGGCCGGAGAAAAAGGACCGGTATTCAGTGTCGGTACATCGAACTGAATCCTTCGCCCGCGTCGTCCTCGCACTCGATTGCAGCGCCGTCCCGGACAAGAGTGTTGAACATGACAGCGGCGTTGAGCAGGTTCTCGTCAGCATTTGCCCCCTGCCGGACGCCGGAGAGAGCCTGGCGCTGCGGTGTCGGGATCGTCCGCCTGCCCACCCGGACACCCGCACAGTGCCGACAGTAACCGCAGTGGGAATGGACCGACACCTCACGATCTGCGCATGCAACCGTCACCCGGTCCTTTGTATCATCGCGGTGAAACTCAAGTATCTTCATGGTACGAAGAACGTAGATTTCCGGAGAATAAGATTCTGTCGATTACCCGGGGTTTTGAGAGAATGCACGCTTTTGACGTGGATGGAAATGCTTTATACAGAGAAGATCATACGTATAAGTTACTCGCATAAGCAGGCTGTTCGAGCTGACAGGCCTATTTGAGTGGAGGATACTATCTATGGCAGTTGAAAAGCCCCACATGAATTTAGCAGTAATCGGACATATCGACCACGGGAAGTCTACTACCGTCGGTCGGTTGCTCTTTGAGACCGGAGCGGTACCGCCCCACATCATCGAGTCGTTCAGGAAGGAGGCCGAATCCAAGGGTAAGGGCTCGTTTGAGTTCGCCTGGGTTATGGACAGCCTCAAGGAAGAGCGTGAGCGTGGTATCACCATCGATATCGCCCACAAGCGGTTCGACACCGACAAGTACTACTTCACGGTCGTGGACTGCCCCGGCCACCGTGACTTCGTCAAGAACATGATCACGGGCGCATCCCAGGCCGACGCCGCACTGCTGGTCGTCGCCGCACCCGATGGCGTGATGGAGCAGACCAAGGAGCACGTCTTCCTGTCCCGTACCCTCGGCATCAACCAGCTGATCATCGGCATCAACAAGATGGACGTCGTCAAGTACGACGAAAAACGCTATAATGAGGTCAAGGACCAGCTCTCTCAGTTGATCAAGATGGTCGGCTACAAGCCCGACGCCATCAGCTTCATCCCGATGAGCTCGTTCGTCGGCGACAACATCGGCAAGCGTAGCGAGAACACCCCCTGGTACAAGGGCCCGACGGTGCTCGAAGCGCTCAATGCGCTCGTTGAACCCGATAAACCCACGAACCTTCCCATGCGCCTCCCCATCCAGGACGTCTACTCCATCTCCGGTATCGGGACCGTGCCTGTCGGCCGTGTCGAGACCGGCATCATGAAGAAGGGAATGAAGGTTAGCTTCATGCCTTCCAACAAGGAGGGCGAGATCAAGTCCATCGAGATGCACCACGAGGAGATCCCGCAGGCGCTCCCGGGCGACAACGTCGGGTTCAACGTCCGTGGTATCGGCAAGGGTGACATCCGCCGCGGTGACGTCTGCGGCCCCGCCGACGTGCCGCCGACCGTTGCAGACGAGTTCATCGCGCAGGTCGTCGTGCTTCACCACCCCAGCGCCCTGACCGTCGGCTACACCCCGGTCTTCCACTGCCACACCGCCCAGGTCGCGTGCACCTTCATCGAACTCCAGAAGAAACTTGACCCCCGCACCGGTCAGGTCAAGGAAGAGAACCCCACGTTCCTCAAGACCGGCGATGCCGCGATCGTCAAGATCAAGCCCACCCGGCCCATGGTCATCGAGAAGGTCAAGGAGATCCCCCAGCTCGGACGGTTTGCTGTCCGCGATATGGGTTCCACTATTGCGGCAGGCATGTGCATCAACATCACGCCGAAGCAGATGAGATAATAAGGTATCTATAATTTTTTGGTGGTAGATTATGCAGAAGGCCAGAATACGTCTTTCCGGAACTGACTTTGAAAAAATCGAGATGGTCTGTGATAGGATCAAAGAGATAGCAGAGCGAACCGGCGTCAATCTGGCAGGTCCGATCCCGCTACCCACGAAGAAACTCGTGGTGCCCACCAGGAAGAGCCCTGACGGCGAAGGTACCGCAACCTGGGATCGCTGGCAGATGCGGGTGCACAAGAGGCTCATTGACATGGATGCTGATGAGCGCGCGCTGCGCCAGCTGATGCGCATCCAGGTCCCGAAAGATATCGGCATTGAGATTGTGCTGGAGAGTTGAGGTGAGAGCGGCGTGAAGGCCGCCGTGCTCACGACACGGGTCCGAGAGCGTCTCTCATTCGAGGGGCTTTTCCTCCTCATACTTCTGGCCACAATTGCCCTCCGTTTTTACTTTCTGGACCTGAAGTTATTCCACCACGACGAGGCTATCCACGCGTGGTTCTCGTATCGGCTCCTGACCGAGGGGACCTACATCTACGACCCCATGTACCACGGGCCGTTCCTCTTCTACACCACGGCCGGTATCTTCTCACTCCTCGGGGACTCCGACCTTGTGGGCCGGCTCCTTCCGGCACTGCTCGGCACCTTGCTCGTCCCGCTGCTCTACCCTATCTACAAACTTGGCTATCTCGATAAGAAGCAGACTCTGGTAGCGGCGCTCTTTCTTGCCGTATCACCGAACATGGTCTACTTCTCGCGGTTCCTCAGGAACGACATCTTCATCGCCTTCTTTTCGATGGTGATGCTCGTCGCTCTCCTCTACTACTTCGAGCAGCACAAGATGCGGTATGCGCTCATCGCCGGGGCGGCGATCGGTCTCGGGATGTCCGCGAAGGAGAACATGCCGATCATCGTCCTGACCTTCGGGGTATACCTCCTCTACCTGGTCTGGACACGGAGGGTGCGGCTGCCAGCCCGCTGGGTCCGGGACCTTGTGCTCGGCGGCCTCGTCGCGGTCGGGATCATGGCGGTCCTCTACTCGTCGCTCGGCGCCCACCCTGATCTGATCACGACCTGGTGGCTCAAGGCCATCGAGCACTGGACCGCCATGCACCAGATGCAGCGTCTCGGGGGGCCGCCGTACTTCTACATCCTGCTCTTCCTCCTCTACGAGGTGCCGATCCTGATCCTCGCCGTCGTCGGGACCCTGCAGTTCATCGACATCTCCGGCGCCGTCTCCCGCTGGAGGGAGCGGAGGGCGCGACACAAGGAGGTCCCGGAGGCTGCAGCCCTGCCCATAGAGAGCGGGGAGGCGCTGGCGGTAGAGGAGGTCCCGGAGGCTGCAGCCCTGCCCATAGAGAGTGGGGAGGCGCTGGCGGTAGAGGAGGTCCCCGAGGTTGCAGCCCAGTTCATAGAGAGTGGGGAGGCTCCGAAGGTGCAGGGCTGGAAAGACCGTCTCCGTGATATCCTTTCAGGCAGCGGGGAGGTCCGGCAGATCGACCGGCAGGAAGAACTTGCACGGTTCGCTATATTCTGGATGATTGTCTCGATTGTAGCCTATGCTTACATCGGCGAGAAGGTGCCGTGGCTGATCCTCCACCAGCTCCTGCCCATGATCTTCGTCGCGGTCTATGCTATGACCACGAAGAAGGCGACCATCGCCGCCGTGGCAAGCATCTTCCTGATCGCCATGACACTCCATGTGGCGTTCACCCCTGCAGACATCAACGAGCCTATCGTGCAGGTGCAGAACTCCGAAGACCTGCGGGAGGTCTTCGCGAAGATCGATGCCGCAGACCGCGTGGCGGTCGCGACCGACACCTACTGGCCGCTGCCCTGGTATTACCGGGGAGACCGGGGTTCGAAACTCTCTTACTACAGTCAGAAAGTGAGCGAGCCGACGATATACGGAGGGGACTTCGACCTCGTGATCACCCACGACGCCGACACCTACCCGACCCTTGAAGGCTACACGAAGGAGACGTTCCGGCTAAACTACTGGTTCTCCTACGAGGAGAACAAGAACAGGCTGCTCGAGTACTACGTCCTGCGGGACGGGAAGATGGGGAGCAGAAACCTCGAGGTCTTCTCGAGGGCACCCGCGGGGACGACGGCCTGACCCCTCCAGGCGCCGGCCCCGGAGATTCCTGTCCTCCCCGGTTACTTTCGCACCCCGCGAAGGAACCAGTACGTCGGCCCGCGGTAACCAGCACCATCAAAGGATGAGATTCCCCAGGCTGGGGCACAACCCCATGAACTCCGCAAAAGAACTCCAATGAGAGGTTAGTTCCCCCCGATTTTATAAACAACCACCCCCTTTTTTCTGATTGTGCCCCAGCCTGTCCCGATCGGTTTTCGCACTCCCAGGGAGGTTGTATCCCGGGGTACGTCCGGCATCCGCCTCCCGGCGCGATACCCGCCACGATTCGCTCCGTACGGGGGCAGGGCCGGGGAGAACCGGGCCCGGGCCAGTTCTCACCCGGCCTATCCTTCCGGGAAACCGCTGGTGGCACTATCCCCGGCACTGGACCGTGGTGGGTATCGCCATGACTGCCCCTGCCCCCGGGAGGGGGCGGGGGAGGAGCGCGAACGCGGGAGGGGTGGGGGATGCCAGAGAATGTGTATGAGTATTCGCTAGGGAGGCCAGCGGAGTGGGGGATGCCGGCGAGGGACTTCTGGTTGACATTCTGTCCGGGAGAAGGGGAGATCCCCTCCCCGGTCCCCTCTCCCCAGTGCGATACCCACCACGATCCAGTGTATGGGGAGATCCCGGAGAAGAACCGGCTACCTGGCCAGCTCTCCCCACCTTTTCTACGAAACCGGCGTTAGACCGGGAAACAGGTGCGAGGACCGCTCTCGGGCACGGCCCTTCCCGGGTATCGCCATGACCGCTCCCGATCCTCGCGAAGGAGGTGGGGGACGCCGGAAAGGGGCGTATGGATATCTCCTGTGGAGTGAGGGTTCCGAATGCCATCTTGCAGGGGATCTCCCCGCCCCGGTGCTATGCCGGCAAACCCGGGAAGAACCAGCGCCGGCGCTCTTCAGATAGGATCCGATAACTCAAGAAAGGGTCCCGCTCCAGGATCGAGGAGGCTTTTAGCACATTCCTCTCGCCCGGAGCGAGGGGAACGATTGACGTATTTTCATACGGCTCCTAACAGCGGAAGAGAAAGTTCCTGCAATCAGATCCCGCGAGTATAGACGAAAACCGGAGTGTGAAAAGAGGGGTTTTCGCCGGATGTTACCCGAGTTCGTCCCAGCCGGTCTTCTTCCGATAGATGACGATACCCGCGACGACCAGAATGATGACGACCCCGATGCCGACATAGAGGAGGAGATTACCGCCGAGGTTGAACCCCTCGCCGATCTTCTCGCGGAGCGCATTCGCATCGCCCAGGGCCTCGTTTGCCTTCTTCAGGCCATCAGCCGCCTTCGAACGCGCCAGCGGGTAGTTGTTCGCGTTCAGGTTGTCCTTCGCCTGCGTATAGTACTGGACGGCGCTCTCGCGCTTGGTCATGATGGCGACCACCTGCGGGTCGCTCCCCATGGAGCGGTTCTCGACGAAGTAGGTGATCATGCCGTCGAGGGTCTCAAGCGTCGCGGCGGTATTGGAGACCTCCTTCTCGGCCCATGCCTTGTCGAGGAGCGCCTTCGCCTCGTCCATAGTTTTCGTAGCAGTGGCAAGGTATCCCGCCGCCTGTGACGGCCCTACGGATGCGGCGCTCGTGAGCGCCTGATTCGCGGCGTTGTACTTGCCCTGGGCAGCAGAGACGTCGACGCCCTTTGCTGCCTTGTCATCGATGTCGGCCTTCAGGTCCTTGAGGTTCTGCTGCTGGACGGAGAGAGAGGACACGACCTGATCCGGGTTCACGACGTCGCGGGTCTTGGAGTAGGTGTCTTTCACGTCTTTTTCCCACAGGTGCTGGATCTTGATCACCTCGACCTTCCCGCTCGTGCTCGCGGGCACGGTGCCGCGTAACTGGACGTCCAGTTCGGCACCAGCACCATAGTAGATCTCAAACTCTGAAAGGGACGGGTAATTTCCACCCCTCGTAGGGGAGGTGTAGACCTTGACTCCATCACGGTAGACAATGAAATCCCAGGAAGGGTTTTGCAAACCAGTGCTGAACTCAAGCATCTCGTCGTTCATTGTGATAGAATATCCTGATCTTTGATCCAGATCATAAGTGAGCACATAATGCGCGGTCACCTGCTGGCCGGGTTCGAGAGCGCCGCTTGCCGGGTTGACATCCTCTTTCTTGATGTGAATGGTATCCGCCGCCGACGCCACCTGCACAACACAGACCAGTGCCAGCAGGAGAATGATCCATCTGCTGATGTTTGCCTTCATAACATCTCCTCACTCGAACAATGGCTCTATGCCATCATCAAACATAGTCGAGCGCTTTTCCTTCGATTTAAGGACATCTTCCTTCGTGGACTTTGCGATCTCAAGGAGCTCGGTGATCCGGGGAGCGTTTCCGATCGTCGCAAGAACCACCACCGCAGCGATGTAGTCGCTCTGCACCGGGTAATCCCCGCCACGCACCTCGACGCCGGCGATGTTCTCCTCAACCCAGCTCTTCGACTTCTCTACACCCTTCCGGTCCATCTCGTCCGGTGGGCCCGCGAGGAGAACAAGACCCCGCTCCGCCGTCGAGTAGTCGCACGGCAGGGTGAGACGCCCAAGCATGGCACGCCTGACGAGAGCAATGATCTTCGCCGACTTGTCCTCCCCTGTCAGCACCTCCTCCGTCTTCTCCTTCTTCCGCAAGAAGCCGGAGAGGAGCCCCTGCGTCTGCTTCGTACGGGGGCTGACCTTCTCGCTGATGGCATATCCGACGGTGCTGATACCGCCGCCACGCAGGGTGTTGATAACCTCGCTTGAGTCAACGACCATCTCGCCGACGCCCGCCTTGCTGACCTCGCCTGCACGGAAGAGCACACCGAACCGTCGAACAATCTCGTCATTCAGCCGGGTGTAGGCATCCTTGACGCTCTCTCCCTCGTTCTTCCAGGCGCTGTTGTCAAAGATGAAGGTATTATCCGCCTCGTTCACCAGGGTGCTCAGAGAACGGGCTGCATTGTATGAATAGAGCCGGCCCTCCTCAGGGGCAGGCAGAATACCAATCGCGTAGACCGGTTCCCGGTAGATACGCTTTAAGTGCCGGGCGAGTACCGGCGAACCCCCGGAACCTGTTCCGCCGCCGAGACCGGCGATGATGACGAAAGCATCGACATCGTGTGTGCCTCGTGAGTCAATGGCGTTGATGATGGCGTCGATCTCGTCGGCGGTCACCCGGGCCCCGGTTACGTTATCTGTCCCGACACCGTGGCCTTTTACCACCGTCTGTCCGATCAGGAGCCGGTCCTTCAGTTCGATATTTTTGAGCCCCATCAGGTCAGTGCGTGCCGTGTTTACAGCAATTCCCCTGAAACTCTGAGTCTGCATTCGTTTGTCCTGTTCGATGAACATATCGACAACTTTGCCCCCCGCCTGACCGAATCCTATGAAGAAGACCCTCATTCAGTTCCACACCCTCATATTGACTAATCAATAATATCGACGTTTATGTATAAAGACGTTGTATACTCTTATAACCCAAAAGTGTTCTTATAATTTTCATACGTAGTGGTAATCGATGAAGGTCTGCATTGTGGGGGGAGGTTTATGCGGTCTGGTCTCGGCTCTTGAGCTTGCCGGAGCACACCAGGTAGATCTCTTCGAACGAAGGCCGATTCCGGGAGGCTGCCTCGGTTCGTACCGGATCGGCGATTACTGGATCGAGGAGTACTACCACCATTGTTTTGCCGGCGATACCAGCCTGCTCAGCCTCTTTGATGCGCTGCAAGTGACCGACCGGTTAGAATGGCTCCAGGGATCCACCGGCTACTACGTCGACGGGACCATCCACCCGCTCACCACCCCAACCGAGATCCTGCGCTACCCTCACCTCACATTCACCGAGAAGGCCCGCCTCGGCCTGCTGACCCTGCGTTCCCGGCGGCTCGACGTCTCCGCGCTCGATGGGGTCACCGCGAAGGATTTCATCCTGGATACCCTCGGCCCCGGCATATACGCCTCGTTCTTCGAACCACTCTTAAAGAGCAAGTTCGGGGACCGCAGGAGCGAGGTCTCCGCAGCCTGGCTCATATCCAGGATCGCGATCCGGTCAGACCGGGGCGCCGGGGGCGAACGCCTGGGCTACCTGAAAGGGGGCTTCCGGCACTTCATCGCGCGGCTCGAGGAAGAGGTGGCGGGGCGGGGTGCCTCAATCAGGCTCGACTCCCCCGTCGAGGAGATTCGGCGGGAGGGCAGTGGCTGGCTCGTCAACGGTGAGGCTTACGACTGTGTCGTATCGACACTCCCCCCGCAGGTGACCGCGGAGCTCGCCGATCTGGATATCACCCCGGTGCCCTACCAGGGCGCCGCCTGCATGACTCTCGCACTCGACCGGGACGTGACCGACGGTATATACTGGCTGAACATGAAGGATGCAGCCCCTTACGGCGCAGTGGTCTCACACACCAACTTCGCCCCGCTCGCATGGTACGGCGAGCATATCGTCTACCTTGCATCGTACTTCACCGACCGGCTTCCGGAGGGCTTCGAGCAGTCGATGCTCAGCGACTTCTGCAGGCGGTTCTCCGTCAGCGCAAGCGAGGTGCACTGGCACAGGCTCGCCGTCGACCGGTATGCAGGCCCCGTCTACACGACCGGGCTCCGGGACCGCCTGCCCGCCTACGAAGAGCACGGGCTCTTCCTTGCCGGGATGTTCAGCCCCCCAAACTACCCGGAGCGGAGCATGAACGGTTCGGTCCTCGCCGGGCAGGAAGTGGCAAAGCGGGTTCTCGCGAGGTTTCCGGATGCGTGATATCGAGGTGAGTGCCGTCCTGCCGGTCTACAACGACCGGACGGCACTCGAGACCGCCATACCAGGGTCGCTTGAGACACTCGATGCAATCGCACCCGGGAGGTTCGAGCTGATCGTCGCCGAGGACGGGAGCACCGACGGGAGCATGGAGTTTGTCAGGGAATATGAGGCAAAAGATCCCCGGGTTCGCCTGTTCCATTCCGACGAGCGGCTCGGGCGGGGCCGGGCACTCAACCGCGCGTTTGCCGGAGCGAAAGGGTCGATCGTCTGCTACTACGACGTCGACCTCGCCACCGATATGCAGCACCTCGATGAGTTGATCGGCGCCATCCGGGACGGCTACGATATCGCAACAGGCTCCCGCCTCCTCCCCGAGAGCGACATCAACCGGAGCGGCGGGAGGGAGATTGCGAGCCGCGGCTACAACATGCTCGTCCGGACGATCCTCGGGAGCTCGTTTTACGACCACCAGTGCGGGTTCAAGGCGTTTCGGCGTGACCGCCTTCTCGATCTGCTCCCGTCGGTCACCGCGGACCACTGGTTCTGGGACACCGAGGTGCTCGTGCGGGCACAGAAGAACGGGTACCGTATACAGGAGTTTCCCGTGCGATGGCGGCAGGGAGAGGGGACGACTGTGCGCAGGAAAGACGTCGTCGAGATGGGCTCGGCGGTTGTGCATCTCTGGTGGCGGCTCCATGTGGAAAAAGGTTAGCGCGGTCGTCATCCCCACCCTGATCGCGGTCGGGATCATCACCTACATGCTCTATCGCGTATGGGACGACCTCCTGCTGACGCTCGAGCATGCCGTGATACCCTTCCTCTTTGCCGCCGTCGGAATCTGCGTTGTTGCCTGGATCCTTCGGGGATTCAGATACCGGTTCATCCTGCGGGGACTTGGCATCTATAAGAACCTCTGGTTCTCGACCGCCTGCATCTTCATATCCCAGACAGCAAACCTCATCGTTCCCGCACGTCTCGGCGACTTCGTGCGGATGCTCATCCTCAAACACGAGGACGACGCCACTTACTCGCAGGGATTCTCGTCCCTCATCGTCGAGCGCGTCTTCGATATCCTGATGATCGCGATGCTCGGTGCCGTGGCGCTCCCGTTCGTCCTCGCTGTCCTCGCCGTCCCCGACTGGTTCATCACGGTCATCATCGTTCCCCTCGCCGCAGGAGGCATCTTCTTTGCCATGCTCCTCTGGTCGGGCAGGATGAAGTCCGAGAACCGGATCGTCGTTGCCGTCCAGAGGATGCTCGACGAAGTGAAACGGGCCTCCCTCAACCCCCGGGCACTCGTTGTGCTCAGCGGATCATCGCTCCTCATATGGCTCGTCGACGTGCTGGTCTGCTTCGCGGTCGTCCTGATGTTCCAGGAGCCGGTCCCGTTCGGTATTGTCGTCCTCGCTATCGTCATCGGCAACCTCGTCAAGGCGGTGCCCCTCACCCCCGGTGGAGTGGGGACCTACGAACTCGCGCTCGCGTTGACCTTCGGGCTCGCGGGAACGCCGGCAGCCACGGCGACGCTGATCGCGGTCATCGACCACCTGGTTAAGAACATGGTCACGCTCGTCGGGGGCGTCGGGTCGATCTACTACTTCGGCGACTGGTCGATGGACCTCCTGAAGAGAGTCTTTAAGAGGGAGATCGAGAAGGAGGAGACGTTTGGCGGGTGAATTCATCGGCCCCGTGCTGCTCTGGCTTGCCGTCATCAAAGCGCTCCAGCTCGGCACATGGCCGGCGCTCGACCGCACCCTCGGCAGCCTTGCGGCGGCGGCCGCATACCCGGCATCGGTCCTCCTCTTCACGCTTCTGTCCTGGTACTGCGGGCTTCTGGGCCTTCCCATCTGGCTCGCGCTTCTACCGTTTCTCGCCGCGATCGTCCTCGCCGGGTCGCGGGGATTCTACACGAGGGAGCGCCTGCGGCCTGCACTTCCCTGGGACCTCGCCTTCCTGGTCCCCTTCCTCTTCATGCTCGAGGTGCGCTGGATCAACCCGACCATCTCCTACGCCGAGAAGTTCATGGACCACGCGTTCATCGCGTCGATTATGCGGCAGCCTATCGTCCCGCCGCTCGACCCCTGGTACGCGGGGGGGACGCTGGACGTCTATTACTACATCGGCTACTGGATGAGCGGGGTGCTCGGGCTTGCGTCGGGGGTGTCTTCGACAGTCACGTTCAACCTCGTCCTCCCGACCGTGCTCGGCCTTGCCGTCGTCTCGCTCTACGCCCTCGGGCACCTCCTCCTCGACCGCTACAGGTGGCTACCGGTGCTTCTGCTCTTCATACCGAACCCATCGGCGATCTACCATATCGCTATCGGGGACTCGTGGTTTGACGTCCTCTGGGGGAGCACCCGGACGATCGCGAACACCATCAACGAGTATCCCCTCTTCTCGATGCTCTGGGGCGATGTGCATCCGCACGTCATGAGTTTCTTCAACCAGGGGTTCCTGCTCTTTCTCCTTGTCTTTGCCTACATGCGGTGGGGGACGCTCTCGATGCGGGGACGGGCGATCCTCTGCGGGCTTGCCGCCCTCGCCCTCGGGTCCATGCCCGGGATCAACTCCTGGGATGTGCTTGTCTACGCACCGGTCACGCTGGTCTTCGGCCTCCTGATCTGGTGGCGCTATGGGAACCTTGCGCTGGACAAAAAGCGGTCCTGGATGATGCTTGCAGTGGTGCCGCCGCTCGCGATAGCGGCCTACCTCCCGTTCTACCTGCAGCTTGACAGCCCCGGCATCGGGGGGATCGGGATCGTCCCGACACCTTCGGAGCCGGTGGAGTTCCTGCTGGTCCACGGGTTCTTCCTCGCGGTTCTCGTGGCCTCCTGCGCTCGCGATATCAGGAAGCGCCCCTACCTCCTGCTCGCCGCGGTGCCGTTCATGCTCGCCGGCTACCCTGCCGCGGCCGTCGTCGCCATCCCGCTGGTCTATCTTCTTGCCCGCCGCCGCTTTGCGGCCACCGATACGCTCGCCATCCTCGGGCTCCTGATCGTCCTCATTACCGAGATCATTTACCTCAAGGACAACATGGGGGAGACCTATTTCCGGATGAATACGGTCTTCAAGTTCTACCTCCCCGCCTGGATCCTGATGGGGACGGCAAGCCTTGCCATCGTCGGGGAGTGGCTCCAGAGCGTCAGGGTAGGCCGACGCATGCCCGCCGGGATGGAGAAGGTATTGCCGGCCCTGGCCGTAGCGCTGCTCCTCGCCGCACCCTTCGCGATCAACGTCGGCTTCGGTTACGGGAGCCATACCCTCGACGGGGCGGCATACCTGGAAGGATCGCACCCGGGGGATGCGGCAGCGATAGCGTTCCTCCGGGATCTCCCGGGGAACCATATCATCATCGAGGCAGAAGGCGGAGATTACACCTACTACTCCCGGATATCATCGTTTTCCGGGATCCCGGGCATCATCGGGATGCCGTTCCACGAATACATGTGGCGGGGAGACGGAGGGCGTATAAGCGAGCGGAGCGCCGATGTGCGAACGATATACGAGCAGCCGTCGCGAACCGTCGACCTTGCGCGGGCGTACAACGCCACGCTCCTGTACGTAGGTGTCGAAGAGCGCGACCGCTACCGGGTATCGATCCCGGCGGATGCGCTCGAGCTCATATACGATGCCCGGGGAGTCCAGATCTACCGGATACCTGCATAATACCACCAGAGGCCACGCTCATGCGGCCAGGCGCAAAAATGATCGAACCGCATCCTCCCGTGGCGGGGCCAAATGACAAACCTTTATCACTCCTCCTATTGACATAATAGAGCGCATTCGATCAGCTACGCTACTGATGAATGATGACGGAGCAGAAAGAGCTGTTCCCGAAAGAGGTGAGTTATGGCAAAGGCATATGTAAAATTCGAGATTCCGGAAGAGATCCAGAATAAGGCCCTTGAAGCCCTTGAAATAGCCAGAGACACTGGTAAGGTGAAGAAAGGGTCCAACGAGGCAACAAAAGCAGTCGAGCGAAACATCGCCCAGCTGGTTCTCATAGGTTCGGACGTTGAGCCCGAAGAAATTGTAATGCATCTGCCGCCTCTCTGCGAAGAGAAGCAGATTCCTTTTGTCTACATCACGAAGCAGAACGATATCGGTTCCGCGAGCGGCCTCGAGGTCGGCTCGGCAGCCGCCGCTATCGTCAAGTCCGGCAAGGCAAAGGACCTCGTCGATGAGATCGTGAAGCAGATAGCTGCACTGAGAGCGTGAGGAGTTAGACATGGCAAACGACGGAACGCCCGCAGAAGTCATCGAGGTCATCGGCATGACCGGTATGCATGGCGAAGCCCAGCAGGTGAAGTGCCGGGTCCTCGATGGTCCGAACAAGGGGCGGATCATCACCCGCAACACCGTGGGCCCCATCAGGGAGGGCGACATCCTCTCGCTGCTCGAGACCGAACGTGAAGCCAAGAAACTCTCGAGGCGGTAACCATGGTCGATAGATACGTCTGCACTTTCTGTGGAGAACCCCTGGAGCCCGGCACCGGCAAGATGTTCGTCAAGAGGGACGGGACTGTCTACTACTTCTGCAGCAGCAAGTGCCAGAACAACTATAAACTCGGCCGGGTGCCGCGCCGGGTCGAGTGGACCGCGGCCGGACGGAAGGCCCGCGGCAAAGAGTGATCCAGCATGGATCGCACCTTTGTGATGATCAAGCCCGACGGCGTCCAGCGCGGACTCGTCGGGGAGATCGTCTCCCGGTTTGAGGCGAAGGGACTCAAACTCGCAGGGGCAAAAATCGAGATTCTCCCCGAGGAGCGGGTTATTGAGCAGTACCGTGAACACCTGGAGAAGCCCTTCTTCCCTGGCCTGAAGACCTACATCATGAGCGGCCCCTGCTTCCTGATGGCCTGGGAAGGAAAAGGTGCCGTCGCAGTCGCCCGCAGGATGATCGGCGCCACAAACCCTGCCGAGGCTGCACCGGGCTCCATCCGCGGCGACTTCGCTCTCGACATCGGGAGGAACGTTATCCACGGATCCGACTCACCCGAAAGCGCCGCACGTGAACTTGGCATCCACTTCCCGCCCGGCGAACTTCTTGAATACTCGAAGATCGACGAGCCCGTCCTCTACGAGTGAACGCCGGGGACCGCCGGATAGCGGCGAAAAACCACTTATTTTTCCCTCGAGTTTCTAACTGCGCAGCGGTGCTTGACTTCTCGCCCGGAAAAAAGGGGTGCAGGACGCAAAAGTCCGGACCTTTGCTCACAGACCGCCACGAGCACACATGTGGGGAGGAACTATCAGGCCGTGCGCTGTCGGGACCTTTCGGCGGGGAATGCCCCCTTCGAGTCGGATATCCGGAAAAACGGATCGTTTGTCCTGCCGGCAAACCACAAGTGCTAATATCGAACCTATCGCATATCTGATCACGAATGGTAGATCTCCTGAGTTTTGCGTTGCTGAGTTTCTCTTCGATCATTATCGTAGTGAACCCGCTCGCAGCCACCCTGCTCTTCGTCTCTCTCACCGGCACGATGGACAGGGCAGCAAAACTCAAGGTCGCACGCGATTCAAGCGAGTTCGCCCTGGTTGTCCTGCTGATATTCACCATTGCCGGCGGCTGGATCCTGCAACTCTTCGGTATCTCGATTGAGGCGTTCCGTATCGCAGGCGGCCTCCTCCTCTTCGGCATAGGTATGGACATGGTCTACGCAAAAACCTCGCGGACGCAGATGACCGCGACCGAGAAGTATGAAGGGCAGGACGCGGACGACGTCGCCGTCATGCCGCTTGCGATCCCGATGATCGCGGGGCCCGGCGCCATCACCTCCACGATCGTGCTTATGAACGAGGCGATGAGCATGAGTATCGCCGCAATCATCGTCGTGCCGCTCGCTGCCGGCACGGCCATCGGGATCACCTACTACATGATGCAACATTCAGATATCATCGTCCGGCGCATCGGCCAGCGAGAGTACCGGGCCGTCAACCGGCTGATGGGTATGCTTCTCATTGCGATTGCAGTACAGTTCATCCTCATCGGGATCAGGGCGGCGTTCCCCATACTCACCGGAGGCCCTGCATGACGCCTGATCTTACGCTTCCCGGAGTTGTCCTGATCAGCACCTGCATCATTGCCGGCGGGATCCTCATCGGAGCGCAGATATTCGCGGTCGTTGTCCCGTTCGCCTCCTACATCATGGTGGCACTCGCCGCTCTCGTCGTCCTCGGCGCCGCCGTGCTCGTTCTCTCCTCAAGGGCTCAGGAGAGAGTTCCATCCCGGCGATGACAAAGATAGCGCTTGCCCAGGTTGCAGGGGGCCGAGATGACCCTGCCGGAGTGCTCGATGCGGCCGGCCGGATGGCTGAGGAGGCCGCCGCGGCCGGAGCGTCGCTCATCTGTTTTCCCGAGCAGTTTGTGACCGGGTGGTCCCCGAGAGTCCCGCCAGGGTCCGGGGAGCCCCTGGGCGGCCCACACACTGCCGCATTTAGGCGGATGGCGAAGAAGTACGGCATCGCGGTCGTGGGATCGATCGTCGAAGAGGGA
Organism: Methanoculleus sp. UBA303; assembly: GCA_002501655.1. Taxonomy (GTDB): domain Archaea; phylum Halobacteriota; class Methanomicrobia; order Methanomicrobiales; family Methanoculleaceae; genus Methanoculleus. The sequence continues at coordinate 59,466 of DANY01000028.1, read as the reverse complement.
CAGGGGCGCCGCCCCAAAAACACCACCGTGGTGCTCGGCGCAGGCGGTGAACTCCTCGCCGCCTACGCGAAAGTTCACCTCTTCTCTCCCGATGGGGAGGACTGCAACTACACGGCAGGCGACCGAATCGCCACCTTCGTCATCGACGGGACGACATTCGGGCTTGCGGTCTGCTACGACCTCCGGTTCCCGGAACTTTTCCGCATATACGCGCTTGCCGGTGTGGATTGCGTGCTGGTTCCGGCCGCATGGCCCTGCTGCCGACTGCACCACTGGAAGACCCTGCTCCCCGCACGGGCTCTCGAGAACCGGTACTATGTTGCCGGAGTCAACACAGCCAGCGGACCAGGCGAGGTTTACTGCGGCGGGTCGCTCGCCGCAGACCCGGACGGTGCCATCATCGCCCGGTGCGGGGCCGGGGAAGAAGTTCTCTTCATCGAACTCAACCCGGCAGCAGTTCGTGAGGCCCAAAAAAGTCTCCCTTCACTTTCAGACCGCAGAAGCGACCTTTATCACAGACTACTCTCTAAACTGTAGAGATATTCCATGCGGGGTGACCAGCACGTATCGCTCAGTCTCGCCACGGCAGGACTCCTCATCGCCCCCTGGGCTCCCGTCCTCGACCCGACCCTGATCGCTGTCCTCCTCTTCGGCACCTTCGTCGGGTCGCTTGCGCCGGACGCAGATGCCGTCGATGCGGCGATCTTCAACGGCCGGATCGGCGGGGCGAAGGGGAAGAGAGGACAGGTCTTGAACGGCCTTGCCGTGGTGCTTCCAGTCTTCGGCTATACCATCAGGTATCTCATCTACTACCCGCTCTCCCTCATATTCTCGCTGCTCCTCCGGAAGAGTTACCGGCACCGGCACCGGGGGCTGCTCCACTCGTTCGCGGGCGTCGGGCTGACCTCCCTGATCCTCTCCGGTTACCTGGCCCTCATACTCACCTGGCTCGAGTGGCCTCTCTCGCTCCTTCCCGCGTTTGGGTGCGCATTCTTTGCAGGGTGCGTTCTCCACCTCGTGGAGGACACCTGCACCCCGGCCGGCATCGCCTGGCTCTACCCCTTCTCCCGGCGGCGGATGGCAGGCCGCGTCAGGACGCAGGGGGACTTCGAGGTGCGCCCGACAGCATTCACTATCGTGCTTGCGGCAGCGGCGGGTGGGATGCTCATAGCGCCATTCGTGATCGCCACGACACCAGGGGAACTCGGGCGCCTCGCGCTCATCGGCACACCGCTCCTCTGGCTGCTCTTCATGCTCGTCTGCCGCGTCCGGCGCGAGCGGAACCGGTGATCGGCCCTGTCCTGCCCGGCCCCGATCCCGGATACCATATCTATACGTATCCGGGCGATCAACCATTTTTCCATGTACCGTCTCGTCTGCGTTCACTGTGGTGCAACCTACACACCGGACCAGATCATCTATACGTGCAACCGCTGTGGACACCTGCTGGCCGTCGAATACGACCTGGACGGCATCGATGTCTCCCGGGACGAATGGAACCGGCGCCCCCTCTCGGTCTGGCGCTACCGCGAGATCCTCCCGGTCCAGGGCGAACCGGTCACCCTCCAGGAAGGGGGCACCCCACTCTACCACTTAAAAAACATAGGGAAAGAACTGGGCCTCCCCGAACTCTACGCCAAGCACGAGGGGATGAACCCGACCGGCTCGTTCAAGGATCGCGGCATGACCGTGGGCGTCAGCATGGCCCGGGAACTCGGTATGACGACCGTCGCCTGCGCGAGCACCGGGAACACATCCGCAAGCCTCGCTGCCTACGCAGCGAAGGCCGGCATCCCCTGCGTCGTCCTCCTGCCTGCGGGAAAGGTTGCACTCGGTAAGGTCGCCCAGGCGCTGATGCACGGTGCCCGGGTCATATCCATCCGCGGCAACTTTGATCAGGCGCTTGAGATGGTGCACGAACTCTGCATCAGCCAGGGCCTCTACCTCTTGAACTCGGTCAACCCCTACCGTCTGGAGGGGCAGAAGACCATCGGGTTTGAGGCGATCGACCAGCTCGGCGGCGAGGTGCCGGACCGGATTGTTCTCCCTGTCGGAAACGCGGGCAACATCTCAGCGGTCTACAAGGGGCTCCGGGAACTCCAAGCCCTCGGGTTCATCGACCGGCTGCCGATGATGACCGGCATCCAGGCGGCCGGCTCGCAGCCGCTCGTGAAGGCGATAGCACAGAACCTTGAGGAACTGGTCCCGGAGGCCGCGCCCGAGACGGTTGCGACCGCTATCCGGATCGGCGCCCCGGTGAACGCAGAGAAGGCGCTCGTCGCCATCCGCGCGACCGGCGGGACGGCGGCGGCGGTGACCGACGATGAGATCCTTGCCATGCAGCGGGATCTCGCGAGGAAAGAGGGTATCGGGGTCGAACCCGCCTCAGCAGCCTCGGTCGCCGGAATACGGAAACTTGCCGAACTCGGCCTGATCGATAAGGATGAGCGGATCGTCTGTGTGGTGACCGGTCATCTCTTAAAAGATCCTGAGACAGTGATACGACAATGCGTTCCCCCCATCGAGATCGACGCGGACCTGCAATCGTTGCTCTCTGCCTTGCGCTGATACTGACCTGCACTCCGGCAGCGGCCGCGGAGGCCGCCTTCCGGGTACTGCCGGACAGCACCGCCTACGAGGCCTCGGTCCAGGTCACGGGGAGCGAGCATGCGTTCTGGAGCCCGGGCCTTATGGGAGAACGAGTCCCGCTCCAGGTCAAGGAGATCAAGGTGCTCGGCCCTTCAGGCCCGATCGAGTACCGGGATATGGGCAGAGGCACCATCACCTTCCCGGAGGGCAACTACACAATCACCTACCGGGCCCCCGTGCGGGATAACCACTTCGTGGCGGTCTTCGATGAACCGTATTCTGTAACGCTCGCCCTCCCCGAGGGGCTTGACGTCAAGAATCCGCTCATCGGGATGGTCAGCCCCGGTGGGCTCACATCCCCCGGGCCGAACGGGACCACGGAAGTCACCTGGGACCAGACGGCAGTCGTGGAGGTCCGCTTCTACACCCCCGAACGTGAGATCCTGCTCACCACCTTCGGCATCATATGGCTCGCGGTCGCGCTTGTCCTGATCCTTCCCCTCATCATCTCACGGAGGAAGGGGGGCGGATGATCGATATCGTCGCCGCATCGTTCCTTATCGGGCTCTCCGGGGCCGTGTCCCCCGGTCCCATGACAGCCTCGATCCTCGGTATCGGGTCGCGGCGGCCGGGGCCGTTCGTTGCAGGGCTGGTCGCGGGGCACGGCATCCCCGAGGCCGCCATGGTCGCGGCCATAGCCTTTGGCGTGCGCGACGTCCCGTACATCAATCTCGTCGCGCTCCTTGGGTCGGGTGTCCTGATCGTGCTCGGCATCGGGCAGTTCCTCCGCGCGGGAGACGCCGTCGCCGTGAACGAGGAAGCGGGGGTGCCGGTCGCCTTCGGGGTGGCCTGCACCCTCGGCAATCCCTACTGGTGGGTCTGGTGGCTCACGTTCGGCGTCGGATTTCTCGCGCTCCACCCCTCGTTTGCCGCGTTCTACGTCGGGCACATCGGTGCGGATATCGCCTGGCTCGGGCTCCTTGCCTTTGCAGTCTCACGGGGAGCAAATGTGCTCGGACATCATTACAAAAAAGTGGTGCAGGCGAGCGGACTCGCCATGGTAATCTTCGGGCTGTACTTTATTCTGACGATTCTTTTCGCTTGATGTCGATCCCGAACCGCTCGGCGTTGGCATCAGCGATCGCCTGAATATTTGCGATGACATCATCCCGCCGGGCGGGCTTGAAGAGGTGCCGGAAACGCTTCTGCTTCGCGAGGTACTCCTCGACCGGTTTTCGCCTCACCTTCTTCGCCTTCACCACCTTGCCGTCGACCATCTCGTAGTTCACCCAGAGGCCGGTATCGATGGCGAGCTTGGCCATGGCAAGCGTCTCGCCGGACTCAAAGCCCCACCCCGTGCAGCAGGGGGTATGCACCTGGATGTAACAGGGTCCGGGGGTGTTGATCGCACGCTCGACTTTCTGGACGAAGTCGTTTGGGTAGGCGATCGAGGCGGTTGCCACGTAGGGCGCACCGTGAGCAGCGAGGATAGCGGGCATATCCTTCTTCGGGAGCGGGTTGCCACCGGGAGCGCACGCCCCCGGCGGGCTCGTGGTGGTGCTTGCGCCATACGGCGTGGCACCCGACCGCTGGATACCCGTGTTCATGTAGGCCTCGTTGTCGTAGCAGATGTAGGTGATATCATGGCCCCGCTCGAAGGCGCCGCTGATGCAGAGCACGCCGATATCGAACGTGGCTCCATCGCCGCCGATACAGACAACCTTCTCGCTGCGTCCCTGCCGTTTCAGCGACGCCTCGATGCCCGAAGCAACCGCCGCAACGTTCTCGAAGAGCGAGTGGATCCAGGGGACCCCCCATGCGGTCTCCGGATAGGGCGTGGAGAAGACCTCCATGCACCCCGTCGCGGAGGCAATGATGACATTCTTCCCGGTCGCCTTGAGGAGAAGACGGGCCGCAAGCGCGGGTCCGCACCCTCCGCACGCCCGGTGCCCGGCCGAGAAGAGTTCGCATCCCTGCTCTACTTCAGCCATTCAGAGCACCTCCGTCCGTAATCCGTAAAACATATCTCCTTTCCCCTTCTCGGCAAGATCGACGACCGCGGCGACATCTCGCTTCCGCACGTCGCGGCCGCCAAGAGCGATGATGTAATCGTAGACGGCCGCACCGGAACCATAGAGCGCCGCTTTAACCTCGGTGCCAACTGCTCCGCCGCCGCCGAGCGATATATTCTTGTCGAGCACCGCTACCGTCGAGACCCCACTGAGCGCATCCGCGATCTCAGGGCCCGGGAACGGCCGGTACGTCCGGATCTTTAAGAGTCCCACCTTCTTCCCGGCATCGCGCATCTCGTCGATGGCATCCTTTGCCGTGCCGCAGATGGAGCCCATGGCGACGAGCGCGGTATCGGCATCCTCGAGGCGGTAGCCCTCCACGAGAGCGGAGTAGTCCCTGCCGAACTGCTCGCCGAATTCGCGTCCTGCCTTGATGAACGACTCTTTGGCGCGGTACAGTGCCCGGTCGGTCTCGTACCGGAACTCCGTGTAGTACTCGGGCGTCGCGTACATCCCAAAGCTCAGCGGCTTTTCGGCATCCAACCGCTGGTAGGGCGTAAAGGCAGGCAGATAGGCGTCCACCTCCTCCTGACCGGGGAGGGCGACCGGCTCGTAGGTGTGCGAGAGGATGAACCCGTCGAAACAGACAAACGCCGGCAGGAGGATATCGTGGTCTTCGCAGACCTTATAGGCGATCATGTGGAGGTCCACAGCCTCCTGGTTATCCTCCGCGTAGAACTGCAGCCATCCCGAGTCACGCAGGGATATCGAGTCCTGCTGATCGTTCCAGATCGAGAGCGGCGCGCCGAGCGAGCGGTTCGCGATCGTCATCACAATCGGCTGGCGCATCCCCGCCACGTTGAAGCAGACCTCAAACATCAGGGCGAGGCCCTGGGAAGTCGTTGCCGAGTAGACCCGGGAGCCTGCCGCGCTCGCGCCGAGGCAGGCGGAGAGGGCCGAGAATTCACTCTCGACCGTGATGTATTCGGCATCGAGTTCGCAGTTCGCCACCATCTGGGCAAGATCTTCGACGATGTGTGTCTGCGGCGTGATCGGATAGGCGGCAATCACCTGCGGGCGGCAGCGTTTCACGATCTCGGCCACCGCATGTGACCCTTCCATAAACTCCAGCATTATTTCTCCTCCTTCTCCATCCGGATTGATTTCTTCGGGCAGACTTCTTCGCAGATGCCGCAGCCCTTGCAGTAGTCGAGGTCGGGCTCGAACGTGCCCTCCTCTGTCTCATGGACGCACCCTTCCGGACAGACCATAGCACACATGCCGCACCGGCTGCATGTCTCAGGATCAAAGACCGGTTTGAAGACCCGCCAGGCGCCTGTTTTATTATCGAGCGCTCTCCCCGGAGGCGCGGCGCAGCCGACCCGCAGTGCCATTATACGGCACCCCCGATCAGGTTGTATGCGCGCTCGGCTGCCCTGACGTTCTTATCGGCCATGCTCCCGGAGAATCGGTTCCGCAGTGCGTGTTCCAGAGGTTCCAGCTGGATCTCGCCGGTGGCTGCGGCGAAAGCGCCCATCAGGGTCGTATTGGTGATGGGCACACCCAGTTCTTCGAGCGCAATAGTGGTCGCATCGATGGCGTAGACCTTCACGCCCTCCGGGACGCTGGCTTCGAAGTCGGGTTTCTCAGTGTTAACGATGGCGATGCCGCCTGCTTTCATGCCCATAAAGACATCTACATCCCCGATCAGGGTCGGGTCCTGCACGATGATGTAGTCAGGCTCGTACACCTGGCTCCGGAGCCGGATCTTCGCATCACTGAAGCGGACAAACGCCTGCACCGGGGCGCCCCGCCGCTCCACGCCGAAGGCCGGGAATGCCTGGGCATACGCGCCACCCTCAAATGCTGCGAAAGCAATGAGCTCGGCGGCGGTCACGGAGCCCTGACCGCCCCTGCCATGAATGCGTAACTCTCTCAAACAAAAACCCCTTTTAATCTTAATGATTAATAATATAAATACACCGGCACTTTACCCGCCGCCGGCACATGGCGCGAACCTGCCCGGAGCAGCACAAGATCATACTGCACCCGGGAGTCTGCGGACCTCCGCTCCGCCACGGGTCAAAACAATAGTCTCTTATCGGACGGGGTGCAAATCAGGTTGAGTAAACTAGATCCATTCAACAAAAGCAGAAAGTTAACAAAAGAGGTCTGTGCCATGAAGAGTTTTGTATCCAGCGGCAGGATGCTGGTCTGCCTGATCTGCATCTTTGCCGTGCTCTGTGTTGTGCCCGCCTGGGCGGGCGACGTCGCCGTCTCCCGCAAGGTCGACCCATCTTCGGTCCCCGTCGGCGGCGAGGTTCTGGTGACGCTATCGATCGGCGGCATGGGTGCCGGGGGGATCGTCGAGACGATACCGGAAGGTTTTACGTTTCTCAAGGCCTCCTGCCCGGCGGATGAGTATCGTATCTCCGGGCAGAAACTGACGTTCGCGGTGATTAATGAGCCTGAGATCACCTACCGGGTCCGGGCAGAGACCGGAGGCTCCCGGACGTTTACCGGAACATGGAACGATGCCGTCGGTAAGAAGGAAGGAACGATTCCCCCGACTACGATAAACGTCGGGTCCGGAGCGGCGGCCGGCGCCGCACCCGCGGACACCCAACAGGCGGCACCGGCCCCAACCCGCGCGGGATCCGACGCGTGGGCATGGACCGTCCTGACCCTTGCAGCCGCGGCCATCGTCGTCGCAGGGAAGAGGCGGTGACTGCGTTCCCCTTATTTTATCTTTGCGGGGCTCATCGGCGGCGCGAGCGGGAAGACCCCCTGCGCAAGCGGGGGGTTGTTCACCATAACCCACGATGCAATCTATGATTACGCAGACCAACCACGTCCGATGCTCGTCCAAGCGGCAGTATCGGATGCCCGGTACCTGCGCAGGTGCTCGAAAAACCTGTACGCCACCGGTCAATGGTTCTTCGAGAACGGTACGTTTCTTAAGTACCAGAACTATCGTCTCTGCAAGACCAACGAGAACCACACGATCCTGCAGGCCGCGACCACCCGGTGAACACCATCAAATTTATCTTTATAAACACCCCATACCCCAATTAAGAGAAGTGAATCGAAATGCAAATTACATTCAAAACGTTCTACGAAGACGGATGTTGGTGTGCCTGCGGCATAGAAGCCGATATCTTCACTCAAGGTAGAACCATCGAAGAACTGATCAAAAACATCGATGAAGCAGTCTCCTTGCATTTTGAAGATGAAATCAATGCCGGAGAGCAAATCACAGTCTTATCACACATAACCTTCCGAGCGGGTTCCGTTGCCGAAGTCTCCGGTTGTTAATGGCCTCAAAGTCATAAAAATGCTCAGAACCCTTGGGTATCAATTTTCAAGACAACGAAGCAGCCATGTAACAATGACCAAACAAACAGGGGATGGAAATCATTCCGTAACTGTACCACTCCACGAAAGCCTTAAAATTGGGGTCTTAAACGACATACTGGATCGAGTATCAAAAAGGAATAATATCCCAAAAGAAAAACTTGTTGAAATGCTTCGATAATATTCTCTCTTCTGAATGTTCTTTTTGTCACGCCGTCGTCTCTTCCACCCAGTGGCCCGGCCGCTCCTCGACCATCGCCGGCGCCGCGGGGAAGACCGGGCTCTCCAGGGGCTCGGGGGTTTCCCGGACCGGGACGGCAACGAGCCTCCGGGTGTAGGGGTGCGAGGGGCGATCGAGGACATCGGCGGTCTTCCCGATCTCCACGATCCTCCCTTCGAGCATGACGGCGACGCGGTTGCTTATCGCCCTGATGACCCCGAGGTCGTGCGATATGTAGAGGCAGGACATATGGTACTCCTGCCCGAGGTCGCGGATGAGGTTGAGGATCTGGGCCTGAACCGAGACATCCAGGGCCGATGTGGGTTCGTCGGCAACGATAAACTCCGGCCTGAGCGCGAGGACGCGGGCAAGGACCACCCGCTGGTTCTGGCCGCCGGAGAGTTCGTAGGGCCGGCGGTTCAGGTGCTCCTCGTTCAGCCCAACCTCCTCGACCAGTTCCCGTACCCTCCGGTCGATAGCGGCCCGGTCCCCCATCCGGTGAATCTTCAGGGGTTCCGCAACGCTCTCACGGACACGCATACGCGGGTTGAGGGAGGCATAGGCGTCCTGGAAGATCATCTGCATCCGCGGCCTGAACCGCCTGAGATCGCTCCTGGAGAGGGCGGTGATGTCGGTCCCGTTGACCACGACACGACCCTCGTCCGGCTCGATGAGGCGAAGGATCGAACGGCCGAGCGTCGTCTTCCCGCACCCGCTCTCGCCGACGAGACCGAGGGTCTCGTCCTCCTCAACCTGGAACGACACGCCGTCCACCGCCCTGACTACCCTCCGGCGGATGAAGCCTGTCGAGAAACTGGTCCTGATATTGTTAACCTCGATCATAAAGCATACACCGTGCATAATGCCCGGGCCCGACCTCGACGAGCCCGGGATGTTCTGATTTACAGTCTTTCGTCGCGCACCGGGGTGAGAACCGGCAGCCGGGCGGCGGGGTGATGAGCGAGGGCGCCGAACCCGGGATCGGCCGCATTCCCCGTTCCGGGAGAGAGGCAAGGAGGCCACGGGTGTACGGGTGTGCCGGATCCGAGAGGACCTCTCCCGCCGCCCCAATCTCGACGATCTCTCCCGCGTACATCACCGCAACCCGCGTGGCGAGGGTTGCCGCGGCCTCGATGTCGTGGGTGATGAAGAGCACGGAGCGGTCCCGGTTGACCTCCGCGAAGAGATCGATGATCTCCCGTTTGGTCACGGCATCCAGCCCTTTCGTGGGTTCGTCCGCGATGAGCAGGGAGGGGCTGCACGCGAGCGCCATGGCGATGAGCGCCCGTTCCCGCATCCCCCCGCTGAACCGGTGGGGATATTCGCGGGCCATCACGGCCGGGTCGGGGATCCTGACGGCATCGAGCAGCTCCACCGCCCGGTGCCGGGCTTCTGACCCTTTCAACCCCTGATGAAGGGTGGCCGCCTCTGCGATCTGGTCGCCGACCGTATACACAGGGTTTAAGGAGGTGCCTGAGTTCTGGAGGACAACACCGATCTCCCGCCCCCGTACTTTCCGCATCTCGTCTTCCGGCAGGGAGAGGAGGTCGCGGCCGCGGTAGCGGATCTCCCCCTCGATGACGGTGTTCGGCTGGAGGAGACGGAGGATCGCCATGCCGAGCACGGTCTTCCCGGACCCGGTCTCACCGATGAGGCCGAGGATCTCCCGGTGGTATAGCTCAAGGTCCACGGTATCGGAAGCCCTGACAAGCCCATCCGGGGTTGGAAACCCGACCTTGAGTCCCCTGACTTCAAGCAGTGCCGCGTTCATGCCGTCACACCCTCATTAACCGGAGCCTCGGGTTGATCTCGTCTTCACAGGCATACCCAAGCCACGCAAGGGCAAGGGAGATGAGCGTCACCGCCAGGCCCGGCGGTATCAGCCACCACCAGAGGCCGAGGATCATCGCTCCATTCTGGCTTGCCCGGTTGATCATCTGACCCCAGTCCACAACGCTCGGGTCTCCTATACCGAGGAACCCGAGGCCGATACCGATCAGCATGAAGTGCTGGGCTGAAATCACAAATTTGACGCCTGCCAGGGGGAGAACGTTCGGGAGGATGTGCCGTGCCATGATATAGCCGTCACCGGCGCCGAGTGCTTTTGTCCCGGTGACGAAGTCGGCGACCGCGAGGGAGAGAACCTGCGACCGGATCACCCGCACTCCCTGAAAACTGCCGAGGAGGCCCATGAGGACTGCGGTGATGTAGATCCCCGGCCTGAAGAACGTCGTGAGGATGAGAAGGAGCGGAAAGATCGGGATGGTCATCGCTACGTCGATGAGACGCATGACGGCTTCGTCGACCATTCCCCCGTAATACCCCGAGACGATGCCGACGGCCGTGCCGATGACGACCGTGACGGCGGCTCCGATAAACCCGAGGAGGAGCGTCGCCCGCGTGCCCCATATGAGCCTGCTGAAGATGTCCTGGGCGAGATCGTTCGTCCCGAGCAGGTGTTCCGGGTCAGGGGGGCAGAGCGGCGCGCCCGTGATTGCGTGAGGGTCGTAGGGCGCGATCACGGGGGCCAGGAGAGCGACCGCACAGTAGGCGAGGATGATGCCGATGCTGGCGGCAAGGACGGTCCTCTTAGCCATTGTCGCCCACCTGCACGCGCGGATCGACGAGGGGGTAGATCAGGTCGGCGGCGATGTTCGCCGCGATGACGAGGAGCGTATCGACGAGCAGGATCCCCTGGAGCAGGGGTAGATCCCGGACGGCGAGGGCTTTGTAGGTGAGCATCCCGAGGCCGGGCCAGGAGAAGATCGTCTCGACGAAGATGCTCCCGGTGATCATGCCCGCGCACTCGAGCGTGATCATCGTCACCATCGGGAGCATGGCGTTCTTCAGAGCATGTTTCCTGAGGATCGTCAGTTCGTCAAGCCCCTTTGCCCGGGCGGTGACGATGTAGTCTTCTCCGGCGGTCATGAGCATGGAGCTCCGCATGAGGTAATAAGTCCCGGTCACCGAGAAGAGGAAGAGCGTCAGGATCGGGAGGACGGCGTGGTTTGCCACGTCAAGCGGATCGATCCCGGTGATGAGGGCGCCGGTGTCGACATACCCGCCGAGCGGGAAGAGGTTGAGGTAGTAGGCGAATATGATGAGGATCATGAGGGCGAGCCAGTATGAGGGGATCGCCCGGATGAAGATCATCCCGTTCAGAAGCGCGATGTCGGTCTTCGACCCGCGCTTCCAGCCCGAATACGCGCCTATGCCGATCCCGGCAAGGGTGGCAAGGGCCGTCGCGGGTACGAGGATCACCATCGTCCAGACAAGTTTCTCACCGATCACGGTGAGAACCGGGACCTTGTAGATGAGCGAGTATCCCCAGTTCCCCCGGAAGGCGTCGAGGAGGTAAAGGACGTACTGCTCGAGAATAGGCCTGTCCAGACCGTATACATGATTGAATGCTTCAACGACATCCGGGGGGGCGTAGCGATAGATCGTTTCTAAGTACATGGTGATGTAGTCGCCGGGCATGAGGCGGAGGAGGATGAACATGATGGTGACGCTGATGCAGAAGGCTGCAACCGAAGTGAATAGCCGTTTGATGATGTATACGCCGTTCATGATCGGGCTCTTCAGGAGAGAACAGGTTTCAACCCTTACGCGAGGGTCTTATCGCCAGAGGCGCACCTGTTGAGAGATTCGGTATCTCAAAGAGTGCTTTACGCGCCCATTCCCGGGGAGAGCGGAAGGCCGCCCGTCTCAACGGGCGGCCTTCGGGGGAGGAAAGGCCGAAGCGCATCGTATCTATGCGATTCTCTTCCCCGGGGCTCGGCCCCTGCAGGGGCCGGGGGGCCGGGGCCCCGCCGCAATGGCGGGGGATCATGCCCTCCGCCCCACGTCCGCACTCGCCGGTTTGACGTCGCTGAAGAGGCGGATGTTTCCACCGCCGCCGAGCAGGGCGGAGTCCCACCCGACGAACCGGTCCGACCGGTAAGCCATAAAGGCGTCCTGGGAGAAGACCGGGATACAGGGTACTTCTTCGGCAAGGATCTCCTGCAGCTGGAAACCGATCTCCTTTCTCTTCCCGGGATCGGCCGTGCTCTTCAGTTGCGCGATGAGGCTGTTGAACGTGGCGTTGTCGAAGTGGTAGAAATTCTCGCCGAGCGGGCTTCTCTGGAAGTTGTCCAGGCGGTCGATGTCTTCATGCCAGCGTCCGGGCATGCCGTCGAAGTGGACGGCTGTCTTTGCAATCCAGTCCAGGTAGACCGAGTCGTCCACCTGGGGGGTGTCGGCGATCTTTATGCCGAGTTTCCCTTCCCAGTCCTCTTTGAGCACGGCCACGACCTTCTGGTCGACGGCGTTCATGGACGCCTTGCCGGCGAGCGGGATCGTGATCTCGACCGGTTTTCCATCGGGGCCGAGGAGAACCGGCCTTCCGTCCTTCTCGGTCAGGTTAAAACCAGATCCGGCGAGCTGCCTCTTCGCCTCCGCGATATCGTAGTTGAACCTGTTGTTCGTAGCGGGGTTGATCTGGTCGCCGGCAAGCGCCGGTATGAGGAAGACCGTCTCCGTCGGACGCGCTCCCTCACCGACAAGCCAGCATATCCTCTCCCGGTTTACAGCATGACTCAGGGCGTGACGGAATCCGGGGATGTTTACCGGGTAGACATCGGACGTAAACGCCACCTCGAATGCCTGCCCGCCCGAGGGGATCCGGGATATACCGATGCCGGGGGCGTTCTTGAGAGATTCAGCCTTTCTCGGGGATAGCCCGAACTCTCCGCTGATAAAATCCACGTCCCCTCTCTTGAGGGCAAGGATCTGCGCGTCTTCGTCTTCGTAGTTCCTTGTGACGATATCGCGTACGTAGGGCTTCTCGCCGTGGTAACCCTCATACGCAGTCACCTTTGAGAGGGTGCCGGGGATGGTCGATCCGTAGGCGAAGGGGCCGGTGCCGATATGCGCCGTGTCAATGTAGGTGGAAGGGAGATTGATATCTTTCCAGATGTGTGCGGGGAAGACCGCGATGCCCGGGCCGGTTGCGAGGGTCTCCGGGAAGAGCGGTGCGCAGGATTTCATGTGGAAGATGACCGTATGATCGTCAGGGCACTCGACCGATGCGACACCTTTCAGGATCGCCGAGTTCACCAGGTACGCACCGGCCTCCGGAGCGTCGGCGTTCCCGTGATCCCGGAAGTACTCGTAGGTGAACTGCACGTCCGCCGAGGTGAAGGGGGTGCCGTCGTGCCAGGTGGCGTCCTTTACGAGGTGGAATGTCCAGGTCATGGCGTCGTCCGAACACTCCCATCTCTCTGCAAGCCAGCCAAGGCACTCCTTGGGCCCGCCCTCCTTCGGGCGGAGTTTGGTCACGAGCCCCTCGTAGATGAGAGAGTCGGCGGGTACCCCTTTCTGGTCGATATAACTTGTAGCCGGGATGAGGTATCTATCCCCCGCGACAGCGACGACCAGCTGTCCGTAGGGCAGGTGCAGGCAGTTGTGGGCGGCGAGGGAGAGTTCGTCCGCATTGAGACGATCGGCGGTACCCAGGTAGTCCAGGATCGCCGTCGAGAGTTCTTTCTCTGAGACGATGGTGTCACCGTCCGTGTCGCCCGGGATGCCCGCCGTAACCGGCACGCAGCAGACGAGGAGGAGGACGGCACAGCAGACCAGGATCTTTTGTATGTAGCGTCCCGTCATGCTTATCCCTGCTTCTTATATCGGATTGACCAGAGCACGACACCGAGCAGGGCGAGCGGGCCCATACTACCTCCGGGGGCGAGCGGCTGCGTTGCGGTCTCCTGTGCCGGCGAGGCTCCGGCGGCGGGCTGCGCCTCTGCGGCGGCGGACCCCGGGGGCTCCTGGCTGTAGATCCTGACTTCACTCACCCATTTGGGGGAAGTGCCGGCGGTCGAGGGATAACTGCCGCCGAAACTCCAGTATTTCTTATCCCAGCATTCTTTCATGTCGTTGTTCCCGAAGACGTGCCAGCCCCAGGGGTTTGTGGAGGTGTCGGCAAAGAAGATCAGACGCATGCCGGCGACATACCCGGTATCGGGGTAGCCCTGGCCCTGCTCCTTTCCTTCCTCGGTATCAGGGCCGGAACCTTCGCCGCTGTACCAGCAGATGACGGCCGGGCCCTGGCGCGGGTCGGGCTCGTAGATGATCGAGTAGGGGAACGTCTTTGTGTAACCGTCCCTGCTGAGGAGTTTGATCTCGTCGCCTTCTACGGCTCCGCCGATGTGGTTGCAGATATCTTTGAGGTCGGTCCCCTTGACCGCCCCGAAGTCCGCCTTGTAGAGGACGCTCATCCTGACATCCTCGCCCGGATTCCAGCCGTCGTAGGGTTTATCGGGGTGGACCTTCTCCCATTCCCCCTCGAAGACCGGGCCCTGGTGATAGTAGCGGGTGACGCCGTCACCCTGGACCGGGAGGTTCTTCTCCAGCCAGTGGTAGTCGACGGTCATCTCGTTTAAGATGGTTGTTCTGTCGTTTGCATACTTTACGATGCGGAGCTCGGTGGTCCCCGACTCCGCCGCCAGCACCGGCGCTGCCAGCACGGCGGCTGCCAGCATCAGCGCCACAAGGGGTATGATAACTTTTTCCAATCGTCTCATAGGGTCAACTCACGTTTGTCAGGCTTTCGGAATTTTTGATGCGTTCGATGAATATACTGGAATGCGTTATTCCCGAGTAAATATTTACCCATTTACTTTGCAAAGATATAAATTATGTTAATTTAAAGTAAACCGCGTTCAGTTTCCGGCGACGGCGATCTGCGGCACACCTCCAGGACGTCTCTGCCGGGAGGGGTGTCCCCCTCCCGGGGTGTGATACCTGGAGGAGAGCCGCGTTCGCGATCCGACACGAGGTATGGTTCGACTCTCCCCAAACGTGCGTAAGAGGGGTCTGAACCATACGGATTTCTCCCGGGCGGCTTCCTCACGGAGCCCCCGGATCTTTCAGTCCACCCCTGGGGAGGTCTGCATGACATTCGGCGATCGCATACGGCAAGACGGTCACGTCCCCGATCGTCCTTGACCCGTATTCCCCCACCACCTTCACCGTGTAACTGCCGATGTCGAGGTAGTGGAAGGTGTGGGGCGTCTTCTCCCCGGTGTCCCGGCCGTAGAGGTGTATCTCGGCACCCGGCGGCGTGCTCGAGACATTAAGCGATCCCCAGGTGTAGGGTTTGAGGATGACCTTCACCGTGGCGTCGCAGGCGTCCCCACGGTCGTCTGTCAGGTGGAACTCCTGTTCTGCCGGGATATACCCCGGCTTTGAGACAAGGGCCAGGTGCTTTCCTTCCGATATGTTCTTGATGACGTACGGCGTGGCAAAGCCTGTCTGGAACCCGTCGATAGCTATCGCCGCACCCGACGGCACCGATGTCACGAGAACGCTGCAGGGTGCATCCGAGAACGCGGCGTTCACGGTATCGTTCGACTCGACGGTGGCGGGTATCCTGTAACTCCGGTAACTTCCGGCGTCGTCGCGGATGGTGATGTACGATCCCCCGACCCCCCTGATATCGACCTTCTTCGGGAGCCGGTCGCCCAGGTACCTGCCGTTGATCGAGAAGGGTTTCTTCGCATACTCATCCGACTCGAGACGGATCGAGCGCACCAGATCCGCGTTGCCGCTCGTGAACGTCACCGGGGTTATGCTGTTCTTCTCAACCCAGGCCTGCTCTCTAGCGGACTTGAACGCGATCTTCGTCTCCTGCACCTTGATGGTATGCCGCCCCTCCTTCAGCCCGTAGATGACCACAGGAGTCTTCTGGTTCGCCTTGTAGTTGTCGACGCGGATCTCCACGCCGTCCGGGAACGATTCGACGTAGACGCCGCCGTAGTGGTTCTGGTCCCAGTCGGGGAGCGGACCCGGTGAGGCGGCCCCCGGAAGTTCGAACAGGATCTTGTCGTCGCGAACGAGCGCGATCACCCGTTCCTCAGGTCCGCCGCTGTCCGTGTACACCCGGACGGTATGGTTGCCGCCCGAAAGCGACGCAAAGGCTGCCGGTGTCGTCTTTCCGGTATACTCTCCGTCGATGTCGACGAGTGCGCCCGGCGGGTCGGAGAGGACCGAGAGGGCAAACTGCATCCGGGTGATATCGACGGTTGGTACCGGCGCGGGTGCTGCCGGCACCGGGTCGGGGGTGAACACGGGCTCCGGCACCGGGGGAGAACCGGCGGGGATGATCCCGACCAACACAAAGAACGCCATGACGGCGTCGAGCAGCCCTGTGAACGGGGCAGACGCCGCCGCGATATGCCCGAAGGCGAGCATGAGCGGGTTTTCCGTGGTTCCGTCAGTTTTTCCCGGCGCACCCGAGACTGCCGGGGTGCCGGTCTTCACCGGGGTCGCCGCGGCGGGGGTGGGTTCGGCCTTCTTCCCGGAGATTGCAAAGAGGGAGAAGCCAGGGGAAGTGGCCTCGTAGGTGTGGGTCTCGTTAGCGGTGCCGGTCCACCGGGTTTTAAGGGGGGTCCAGGTCTTGTTGTACCGGTACAGGGTGAGGTCATTGATATCGATCCGGTTCTCCCGTATCCAGGTGTCGGGGACGCTGAACCGGATCACAGCCTCGTCGATGGTGGCGTTTCCGTCGCCGGGGGTGAAGGTATAGTACCGATAGACCTCTCCCGGCGGTTTGGGGATCTCTTCGGGCAGGCCGGTTGGTTCGCAGGAGATAGTCAGGTTCTCCGGGATCTCCGGCGCGGAGACGACGATCTCTTCGATGTCGGGCACCCCGGGCCGGAAGGTTCGGTTCTCAAGGATTTCCTCGCTGAATTCATCAGGTGTTGCGGTGGTGTTCTCGGGAACCGGCGTGGTGGTCTCGGATGAATCGGAACCCCCGCCGCTGCCCGATACACTACCCGAACCCGCCGTGATGTATTTCTCCCTGGTTATGCTGTTGCTGCCGCCGGCGGGGTAGGTGACCGTCAGGGTGACGGTGTAGGTGCCCGCTGTCTCGTAGGTGTGGTCCGGGTTCTGTTCGTCGGAGGCCTCGCCGTCGCCGAAGTCCCACTCCCATGCAGTCGGTTTCCCGTCGGAGGTGTCGGTAAATTTGACGGCGAGCGGAACGGCGCCTGAGGTGACGCTGGCTGTGAAGTCTATGATGCCGGCGGTCACCGTGGTCTCCGTGCTGTCGCTCCCGGCGACGTTCGTCACGGTGAGGGTGACGTCGTAGGTGCCCACTTTCTTGTAGGTGTGGACCGGGTTCTGCTCGGTCGACGTAGCGCCGTCACCGAAGTCCCACTCCCATGCGGTCGGGCCGTTTTCGGAGGTGTCGGTGAACCTGACGACGAGCGGGATCGCGCCTGAGGTCACGTTCGCGGTGAAGCCGGCAACCGGCTCTTCCGGGGGATCCTCCTGGCTGTAGATCCGGATCTCGTTGACCCATTTGCCGGAGGTGCCGGCGGCGGACCAGTAGTCCCCGCCCTTGTTCCAGTAATCCTCATCCCAGCACTCCTTCATGTCGTTGTTCCCGAAGATGTGCCAGCCCCAGGGGTTCGTGGAGTCGTCGGCGAAGAAGATCATGCGCATCCCGATGACATACCCGGTGTCCGGGTAGCCCTGGCCCTGCGCCTCCTGCGCGTCGGGGCCGGAGCCGCTGCCGCTGTACCAGCAGATGACCGCCGGGCCCTGGCGCGGGTCGGGTTCGTAGATGATCGGGTAGGGGAAAGCCTTCCGCCACCCGTCGCTGCTGCAGATGGCGATATCGTCGCCCTCTTCGGCGCCGCCGATGTGGTTGCAGATGTCGACGAGGTCGGTCCCCATCACCGCCCCCAGGTCGGCCTTGACCAGCATGCTCCGCAGGACATCCTCGCCCGGGTTCCAGCCGTCGTAGGGCTCACCGGGGTGGGTCTTCTCCCAATCCCCTTCGAAGACCGGACCCTGGTGATAGTACCGGGTGACGCCGTCGCCCTGGACCGGGAGGTTTGCCTTCAGCCAGTGGTAGTCGACGGTCGTCTCGTTCAGGACGGTTGTCCTGTCGTTTGCGTACTTTGCGATACGAAGCTCGGTGGTCCCCGCAGCCGCCATTACCGGCGCCGACAGCACGGCGGCTGCCAGTAGCAGCACCACGAGAGCGATGATTATCTGATCTGGTTGTTTCATGGGATTCAACTCACGCCTTCGGGTAGATGGGATCTTCAAGCGATGCCGGGATACGTTGCCCGGGAAGTAAATATGTTTGTTTTTACTTGATTGATTTATAAACTATATTAGGTTAAATAACTCATCAGGAACTTCGTACGCTGCGTCTACGGCGCTCTTTACCCCCGGAGAGGATCGGAGACAGGGTGACGGCCTCCTGCCGGTAACCCCGGGAGGAGGAGCCCTGAACGCCGGTTAACCGGGAGCCCCCTGCCGGAGGGGGCTCCCGCACGCCGTCACCCAGCGTCGTGAGGTTACTTCCTCGTGAAGAAGACGTATCCTGCCGCCGCGATGATGACGATAGCAACGGCGACGAAGGCCAGCGTCGTCACGGGGAGGCCTTCGGCGGGCGGCCCTTCGACCGGCGGTTCTGCCGGCGGGGTCGTCATGCCCGCCACGGGCGTTGTCGTCGTCCCGGTAGGTCCGGAGGTTGGTTCGCCGGTGGCCTTCCCGGTTACCGTGATGGCGAAGAGACCGAACGCGTCGGCGCCGGCAGAGAAGATTGCGTCGCCGCCCTCTTCGCCGAGCACCTCGACCTGGATCTCCCGCCACCCATCAGTGGTGTGCCTGAAGAGCCCGACCTGGCTTCCGGTGCATCCCTGCGCCGCGAGCCAGGCAGTCGGCACTGCGAACTGGATCTGGAGGGCGCTGAAGTTCCCGGCTGCCGCTTTGTGGAGGTTGGTCTCGATGTACTGGTAGACCGTGCCTGCCGGGGCTTCGGTATCCCGCGGGAGCGAGCCCTTTTCCACGGTCACCACGACTTCTTTGACGTCACCGTCCGCGGTGAGGGTGATCGCCGTGATTGCCGTCCTGTCCATCGGGAAGGTGACGCGATCGCCGAGCTTGAGGTTGCTTGCCGCACCGACCGATGCCTGGGAACTGCCGCCGCTGCTCCTAGATGGGGCGGGGGCCGGCGCGGGGGCGGCTACGGCACCGAGCGCGAACGCGGAGAAGCCCTCCGGCGAGACGGCCGTAAAGACCATCATGCCGTTCTCCATCCCTTCGTAGGTTGTCTCCAGCACCGAGCGGTTGCCGTCGTCGCCCAGCCGGAAGATCTTGATGGCTTTGATGCCGCCGTTTGCGGCCACCCAGCCGGGCGAGACCGTCAGCCGCAGGACGGCGTCGCGGATGGTATCCGTGGGGGTGCTCTTGTTGAAGTAGACCGCGTAGGCGATACCGGCGATCTCGGAGCCCTCGTCCTGTGCTGCGAGGGCGAACGCGGTCTTCGTCGCGTCGCCCGGCTGGTCGTAGATCGTCGTCGTTATCCCGAGGGCGGGGTCGTAGTTGTCCATCTCGGCCGTAAAGGAGACCGAGATGTTGCCGGCGCTGCCGACCGTGGCGTTGACGGGGGTGGACTCCAGGTGGACGCCGGTGACGTTGCCGGTGACGTTGCCGGTCGAGGCGTTGTCGATGAGCCCTTCGGTCTTGATGGTGACGGTGAGGCCGCCGGTCTGGAGGTGGATGTCGTTGCCGGTGACATTGAGCCCGGCGGTGGCGTTGATGGTCACCTGCTGGCCGCCGGCCCCGGTGGTGACGTTGACTGCATCACTGTTGAGGGTGAAGTTCTCCTCCGCCTTCGGAGCCGGCGGGACGTCCCGGGTGGTGACGACGCCAGTCGCGCTGCTGCTCCCGCCGGTGTTCGCGACCGTCAGGGTGACGGTGAACCGGCCGACCTGAGTGTAGGTGTGGACCGGGTTCTGTTCAGTCGATGTGGCGCCGTCCCCGAAGGACCAGGACCAGGAGTCGGCACCGGTCGACGTATCGGTGAACCGGACGGCGAGCGGCACGTTACCGCTCGTCACGTCTGCCGTAAAGCCGGCAACCGGGGCTGGCCCGGAGGGTTCGGTCACGGTGACGGTCTTCGTCGCACTGCTGCTCCCGGCGGTGTTCGTGACCGTCAGGTTCACGGTGTAGGTGCCCGGGGTCACGTAGGTGTGGACCGGGTTTCGGTCGGTCGACGTGTTGCCGTCCCCGAAGGCCCAGGACCAGGAGTCAGCACCGGTCGAGGCGTCGGTGAACGCAATGATGAGCGGTGCATCGCCGCTTGTGACGTTTGCGGTGAAGACTGCAACCGGGGCCGCGACGACTTCTACGAGGTCGAGGTGGAGGGTTGCGGTCTTAGCCTCCTCGATGGTGACCTCTGCCGCGGCATCGACGTAGCCGTCCTTCCGGAGGGTGACGGTGTGGGTGCCGATCCCGATCCCGTCGATCGTGGTGTTCGTCACTGCTCCGGTGTCGGCGCCGTCGATGAAGACTCTGGCGCCGGCGGGCACTGAGGTGACGGACAGGCTCCCGGTCAGGGTGGTCAGGTCGAGGTGGACCGATGCGGTCTTCCCCGCCTCCACGATCACCGGCATCGAGGCATCGGCGTACCCGTCGAGTTTCAGGGTGACGACGTGCTCGCCAGCCGGGATGCTGGTGAGGGTGGCGCTGGTGAACTTGCCGGTGTTCTCACCGTCAAGCCAGATCGCCGCGCCGGCGGGTGCCGAGGTCACGGCGATGCTCCCGACCGGGACCGTCACGGTGACGGTCTTCGTCGCGCTGCTGCTCCCGGCCGCATTCGTGACGGTGAGGGTCACCGTGTAGGTGCCGGGGTCCTCGTAGGTGTGGACCGGGTTTCGGTCGGTCGAGGTGTTCCCGTCCCCGAAGTCCCAGGACCAGGTTGCCGCACCGGTGGATTCATCGGTGAACGCAACCGTGAGCGGGGCATCGCCGCTTGTGACGTTCGCGGTGAAGGCTGCAACCGGGGCCGTCACGACCTCGTCGAAGGTGAGATCGAGGCGGGTCGCCGCGCCCGGCGTGAATGCCGCGGTCTCTTTTGCCGCCGCTCCGTTGGCGAAGAACGCGATCGTCGCTCCTTTCTGGTCAGAGGTCCCCTTCACGAGCAGGCGGTGCCCCAGGTGCCAGTCAGGATCGCCGTATCTTCCGGCATCCACCACCCGGATCGAGCCGCAGTTCGTATCCCCGATCATCGCGGCGATGACGGTCCCGGCAGGTGCGGGCGCTCCGCCGATCGTCACGTTCCCGTAGAACTCATGGGGGAGGGTCGGGGGGACCTCCCCCCCGCCCGCGGCGGTCACGGTGACGGTCTTCGTCGCACTGCTGCTCCCGGCCGCATTCGCGACCGCGAGGGTGACCGTGTAGGTGCCCGCGGTCGCGTAGGTGTGGACCGGGTTCCGGTCGGTCGAGGTGTTGCCGTCCCCGAAGGTCCAGAACCAGGCGGTCGGGTTCCCCGCAGAGGTATCGGTGAACGCAACCGTGAGCGGGGCGTCACCGCTCGTGACGTTTGCCGTGAAGGCGGCAACCGGCGCTGCGACGACCTCATCGAGGTTGAGGTGGAGGGTTGCGGCCTCATTCTCGACGATCGCGACCTCAGCGGAAGCATCGACGTAGCCGTCCTTCCGGAGGGTGACGGTATGACTCCCGACCCCGATCCCGTTGATCGTGGTGTTCGTCACTGCTCCGGTGTCGGCGCCGTCGATGAAGACTCCGGCGCCGGCGGGCGTCGAGGTGACGGCGAGGCTCCCGGTCCGGGTGGTCAGGGTGAGGTGGACCGATGCGGTCTTCCCCGGTTTGACGGTCACCGGCATCGAAGCATCGGCGTACCCGTCGAGTTTCAGGGTGACGACGTGCTCGCCGGCCGGGATTTCGGTGAGGGTGGCGCTGGTGAACTTGCCGGTGTTCTCACCGTCAAGCCAGATCGCCGCTCCGGCGGGTGCCGAGGTCACGGCGATGCTCCCGACCGGGACCGTCACGGTGACGGTCTTCGTCGCGCTGCTGCTCCCGGCCGCATTCGCGACCGTGAGGGTGACCGTGTAGGTGCCCGCGGTCGCGTAGGTGTGGGCCGGGTGCTGCTCGGTCGAGGTGTTCCCGTCCCCGAAGTCCCAGGACCAGGTTGCCGCACCGGTGGATTCATCGGTGAACGCAACCGTGAGCGGGGCATCGCCCTCAGTCACGTTTGTGCTGAAGTTTGCAACCGGGGCGGGGCCCGGGCCGGAACCCGCGACGGTCACGGTGACGGTCCGGGCGTTGTTCGTGCGGTCGACGTCCGGGATCTCCGCAGCCGGGTCGACCGCAAGGGTGAGGGTCGCCTCGCCGGCGGCTGCCGGGGTCCAGGTGAAGGAGACCTCCGCGGTCTCGCCGGGGCCAAGCGCGTCTACGGCGGCGGTGCCGATCCCGCGATCGCCGGCGGTGAGGGTCGCGGAGCAGGCGCGGGAGGCGGCGTCTCCGACGTTCTTAATGGTCCCGGTGACGGTGCAGGCGGTCCCGGCGGTCGCGCCGCCGGGGACGGCCAGGCCGACGGCCGCAAGGTCGGCCCGGGGCGGGCGGGTCATGGTGTAGGTCTCAAAGACGCTGCCCGGGGGATAGACCTCGAGGACGTTGGCGTCGTCGGAGAGCCGGGCGACCTTGACGAACCCGGCAACGGCGGTTCCGTTGGGATACAGGGTGACCTTCGTGTAGCCGAGGGTATCCTCGAGGCTGGTCTGGTAGCCTTCGGGCCTCTCGTCGCCGAGCTGGTAGAGCGGGCCTGCGCCGGTGCCGGCGACGACGTAGTTGATGCCGCCGACGACGTAGCGCTCGTAGGCGTGGACGTGGCCGTTGAAGACAGCGGAGACGCCGGCATTCTTCATGGTCTCGCCCCACACGCGCAGGAGGATCCAGCCCCCTGAGCGTTCGGGGGTGGAGGAGTAGGGCGGGTGGTGATGGGCGACGAACTTCCAGGCCGCGTCTGAATCCAGGTCGTCTTTGAGCCAGGCAGATTCCCGGTTGAGATCGACCCAGTTGTTGTCGTCGAGGACGGCAAATTGGGCGTCCGAGCAGGTGAAGGAGTACCGCTGGGGCAACCCGAAATTCTCGTAGTAGGCGGTATGGTTCTTCTCGTGGTTGCCCATCGTGGTGTAGATGGTGGTGTTCCCGAGCATCCGCCCGCTGTACCTGAAGAAGTCGTTCCACTCGCCCGCGCTCTCGACACCGTTGACCTGGTCGCCGGTGTGCAGGACAAAGAGCGGGTTCTCATCGGCGATCCGGTCGGCGACGAGGTTGATGTTCGCCGGCCTCTGGGTGTCGCCGTAGACGACGAAGGTGAAGCCGCCGTCCCCGGGGAACGTCCGGAATGTGTGGTCGCCCGTGGTCGTGCTGCCCGCGGCGACCCGGTAGTGGTAGAGGGTGTCGGGGGCGAGGCCTTCGAGCGTGATGTGGTGGAACGCGGTCTCTGCCGTGCCGGCGACGGATTTCTCGTATCCGCCGTTTACCGTGTAGTAGGTGTCGTCGGCGTACTCGACGGTGCCGGCGACGGGCTCCTGCGCCATCCAGTTGACGACGGTCGCCGTCGTCGTGGTGCCGGTGAGGTACGGGCCGCGGATAATCTCTACCGCCCCTTCATCGAGTACGGTGATGGTGGCGGTCGTGCTGCTGCTCCCGGCTGCGTTCGCGACCGTGAGGTTCGCAGTGTAGGTGCCGGGCGTCGTGTAGGTATGGGTCGGGCTCTGGTCGGCGGAGGTAGTTCCGTCACCGAAGTCCCAGGACCTGGAGTCGGCACCGGTCGAGGTATCGGTGAACGCGACGGTGAGCGGCGCCGGGCCGGAGGTTATGTTCGCAGTGAACCTCGCGACCGGCACTGTCATGGTCTCTTCGAAGGAGAGGTCGAGACGGGTCACCACGCCGGGGGTGAACAGGGCGGTCTCTTTTGCCGCCGCTCCGCCGACGAGGAACGTGATCGTCTCACCGTTCTGGTCCGCGGTCCCGGTCACGAGCAGGCGGTTCCCCAGGCGCCAATCGGGATCGCCGTATCTTCCGGCGTCTGTCACCATGATCGAGCCGCAGTTCGTATCCCCGAACATCGCGGTGATGACGGTCCCGGCGGGTGCGGGCGCTCCGCCGATCGTCACGTTTCCGTAGAACACATGGGGAAGGGTGGGGGGTGTCCCCCCGGCCGCCGCCGCACCGGCGACGAGGGCGATGAGGAGGACCACCGCTATACCGTGCTGTGGTTTCACCCGTCTCACCTTCAGGCGCCGATGGCACCAAGCGTCTCCGCGCCGGTCATGTAGAGCCAGTAGCCCTGCATGGGGTACATCGGGCGCTCTTCACTGTGGCGGCCGTCGCCGGCGCCGTGGAGGATCGAGTTCTGGTATTCCTGTTTCTGTGCGTCAAAGCCGATGAGCGTGGTCCAGTGGTCCTCAACCGAACGGAGGGTTGCGGCGGCGGACCTGGAGGTGGTGGCAGTGAAGCCGATGGCGTTCCAGCCTTTGACGAGGCTTTTTTCGGGCGGGAGGTTGGGTCCGTCGGCAGCGTAGGTGAGCGGGATCGTGTACGAGGTGTTCGCGTAGATCCAGACCCCGTCGAGCGGCCGGAAGGCTACCGTCGAGTTCGCCGTCTTCCAGCCGTCTATGCCGTCGTAGAGCAGGACCGTGTGACCGGCGGTATCGACCGCATCAAAGACGGCAAAGGTGTTCGCGCCGCTAGCGAGACGTTTCGGGGTCGAGACGAAGTTCCAGCCCGGATGAAGGGTGAGGGTGCCCGTCTCGCCCGGCTCGGTATCGCCGGTTCCGGTCACGGTGATGGTCTGTGTCGCGCTGTTGCTCCCGACGACGTTCGTGACCGTGAGGTTCACGGAGTAGGTGCCGGGGGCCGTGTAGGTGTGGGTCGTGTTCCGGTCGGCAGAGGTTGCGCCGTCGCCGAAGTCCCAGGACCAGGAGTCAGCACCGGTCGAGTTGTCGGTGAACGCGACGGTGAGCGGCGCGTCGCCGGACGTGGTGTTCGCGGTGAAGTCCGCAACCGGGGCGGGGGTGAACTTGTCTACCTCGATGACGACCCCGTCGATCCACTTTGCCGACCAGCCAGTGGTAGCGTCTACTTTGACGCCCCAGGCCACGTAGGCGTCGTAGGTGCCGAAGATATGCAGGCCCCAGGGGTTCGTGGAGTTGTCGGCAAAGAAGATCAGGCGCATGGCGGGGAAGTAACCGGTATCGGTGTAGCCGACGCCCTGGCCGTCACCGCCGCCTGCGTTGTACCAGCAGAGGACAGCCGGCCCCTGGCGCGGGTGGGGGTTGTAGACCCATTCCTGCCTGAGCCCTGTTTTATAGCCGTCCCTGCTGTCCAGGCGGATATAGTCCCTTTCGGAAGCGCCTCCGACGAGGTCGCAGATGTCTTTGACGTCGGTGCCCTTGACGGCGCCGAATATTCCTTTGCCGTCGAAGACACTGCCCCAGTGCTTCTCCTCCGGGTCCGGGTAGGTGTCATCGAAGATCCACCACTGGTGGTAGTAGTTCGTTACGCCGTCGCCCTGCACGGGGAGGTTCTCCTCAAGCCAGTGGTAGTCGACGGTTGTCTTGTTCAGGACGGTGCCGTTTCTGGCCACCTTTGCAACGCGCAGGGTGGTGGTCCCGATATCCCTGGGCTCGAGCACCCGGATCTGGTCGATCGGCTCGGTCTTCACAACCGTGTCGCTCCCGAAGGGGCCGGTGACGGTGAGGGTGACCGGGTAGGTGCCGACGCGGGTGTAGATGTGGACCGGGTTCTGCTCGGTCGAGGTGTTGCCGTCGCCGAAGTCCCACGCCCATGCAGTCGGGTTGCCGCCGGAGGTGTCGGTGAACCGGACGGCAAGCGGCGGCAGCCCGCCGGTCGTGCTTGCAGTGAAACTTGCTACCTTGGCGTTCAGCGTGATGCAGTCGGCCACGGTCGTGCTGTTGGTGCCGATGGTGTTCGTGGCGGTGAGGGTGACGGTATACTTCCCGGGGTAGATCTCGGGTTCTGTGTAGGTGTGGACCGGGTTTTTCTCGGTCGAGGTCGCGCCGTCACCAAAGTCCCACGCCCAGGTGTCGGGGGACCCCGACGAGGTGTCGGTGAACTGGACGGTGAGCGGGGGTGAGCCCGAGGTCACGTTGGCGCTGAAGGATACGACCGGGGATGCGGGGGGATCGCTGCCGTCGATCCGCACCTCGACGACCCGGTCGGGCGCGGCGTCGGCGCTCGAAGGGAGGGTGCCGTTGTAGACGGCGTTTGCTTCTCCCCAGCAGACCTTCATGTCGGTGTTGCCGAAGACATGCCGGCCGTCGGGGTTCGTGGAGGTGTCGGCGAAGAAGACGAGGCGCAGGCTGGAGGTATAGTCTGCCGCGTCACCGTCGTACCAGCGGAGGACTGCCGGACCCTGCCGGGGGTTGGGGTTATAAATCGTTGCGTACGGGTAGGCGATCGCGGCGCCGCCGGAGGTGTTGACGGTGATGGTGTCGCCTGCGCTCGCGCCGCCGACGTAATCACAGATATCGGCAAGATCGGTGCCCCTGACCGCACCGATGTCGATGAAGTTGACGGTCTCTTCGGGGTTCCAGGGGTTGTACTGTTTATACGGATACCTCTCCTTCCAGGCTGCCTCGGTGACCGGGCCCTGGTGGTAGTAGCGGGTGACGCCGTCGCCCTGGATTGGGAGGTTTGCCTCCAGCCAGCTGCGGTCGACCGTCTTTTCGTTCAGGATGGTTATTCCGTCGTTTGCATACTTTATGATGCGGAGTTCGGTGGCGTCGTCGCCTCCTCCTCCGGACGCGGCCGCCTCAATACCGCTCATCTCTTTTATGTCGCTCCCGGCCTTGTTCGTCGCGTTGAGGGTGACGGTGTAGGTGCCGGGGGTCATGTAGGTGTGGACCGGGTTTTTCTCGGTCGAGGTCGCGCCGTCACCGAAGTCCCATTCCCACGTAGTCGGGGTCCGGAGGGAGGTGTCGTTGAACTGGACGGCGAGCGGCACCGCACCGCTCGTCACGTTGGCGATGAAGTTTGCAATCGGGGGTTCGGGGTCGTCCTGGCTGTAGATCCGGATCTCGTTGACCCACTTGCCTGAGGTGCCGGCGGCGGACCAGTAGTCCCCGCCTTTGCACCAGTACTTCTCGTCCCAGCACTCCTTCATGTCGTTGTTCCCGAAGATGTGCCAGCCCCAGGGGTTCGTGGTGTTGTCGGCGAAGAAGATCATGCGCATCCCGATGACATACCCGGTGTCCGGGTAGCCCTGGCCCTGCGCCTCCTGCGCGTCGGGGCCGGAGCCGTTGCCGCTGTACCAGCAGAGGACGGCCGGGCCCTGCCGCGGGTCGGGTTTGTAGATGAACGAGTAGGGGAAGGCCTTCCGCCACCCGTCGCTGCTGCAGATGGCGATATCGTCGCCCTCTTCGGCGCCGCCGATGTGGTTGCAGATGTCTTTGATGTCGGTCCCCATCACCGCTCCCAGGTCAGCCTTGACCAACATGCTCTTTAAGACGTCCTCGCCCGGGTTCCAGCCGTCGTAGGTCTCACCGGGGTGGGCCTTCTCCCAATCCCCTTCGAAGACAGGACCCTGGTGATAGTAGCGGGTGACGCCGTCGCCCTGGACCGGGAGGTTTGCCTCCAGCCAGCGGTAGTCGACGGTCGTCTCGTTCAGGACGGTCCATCGGTCGTTTGCATACTTTGCGATACGTACCTCGGTGGTCCCGGCCTCTGCAGCCATTACCGGCGCCGAAAGCACGGCGGCTGCCAGTAGCAGCACCACGAGAGTGATAATTACCAGTCTTGATTGTTTCATGCGATTCAACTCGTTTCTTAAATCATCTCTGGGTTTTCGATGGCCCTACGATCTTTGCGGGGATCCCTGCCCCGGGGGGATCCGTCCGGTCGCGGCGTCCCGGAGCGACCGGGACCGCACGACCGGGAAAAGAGGGGCGTCAGTTCTTCTTCCCAAGATACACAAGGCCTCCGATCATGGCGCCGGCCAGGAGTACCGCCCCGATACCGATGAACGGCCAGGGTGGCTCATCATCGGCCGGCGGCGTCCCGCCGGGGGAGATGGTCTGCTGTGCTTCCGCCGTCCCGGGGACGGTCCACGCCAGGGCATAGATGCTGAAATGCGAGACCCTGGCGGTGACCGTCCGCGTGGCGGGGTCCACGGTTGCGGGCACATCCTGCCACGCCTTCGATGCGGGGTTGTACCAGATCACCTTCGGTGTGGCACTGCCGATCTTCGCCCACTCTTCCCCGGAGAGGGTGTAGGTGAGGGTGACCGGCGGGTCGAAGGTGGCGCCCGCAGGGCCGCAGTTGAGGACGATCGCAACCCCCGTTCCCGGCGGGGCCGCCGGGACCGCGGCAGGGTCGGCCCTGGCCACGGTCACCTCGCCGAGCGGGCTGCCGCCGGCGTCGCGGGCGGTGGTGCCCTCCCGTATCGCCACGGCGCAGGTTTCGTCGGCGGTCCTGACCGTCACGGTCTTCTGGACCACTCCGGCCGCAGACGTGGCAAGGGAGGCGTGCCCGGTCTGCACCTCAGGGGCGGCGGTGGGGGCGGCCGATTCGCGGGGGTTCACGGTGGCGCCCGGATCCGCGGTAGTGCCGGAACCACCGGTATTACCGGGATCTCCGGTGTTACCGGTGCCCCCGCTCCCGGGGACGCTCAGGTCGAGGACCGTTCCTCCGCCGACCTCAAAGACCGCTGTCTCTTTTGCGGGGACTCCGTCGACGAGGAACGTGATCGTCTCACCGGTCTGGTCAGGGGTCGCCTTCACGAGCAGGCGGTCCCCCACGGACCGGCCGGGATCGCCATATTTTCCGGCTTCCGTCGTCCGGATCGAGCCGTACTCCGTACCCCCGATCATTGCCGTGATCACGGTCCCGGTGGGTGCCGGGGAGCCGCCGATCGTTATGTCGCCGGAGAACTGATGGGGTAACGTGGGGGTGCCTCCCCCGGCCGCCGCCGCACCGGCGACGAGGCCGAGGAGGAGGATCAGTGTTATGCCCAGTCGCATCTTCACCCTCTCACCTTCAGGCGCTGATAGCAGCAAGCGTCTCCGCCTGGGTCATGTAGATCCAGTAGCCCTGCATGGGCTGCATCTTCTGCGTTGTGCTATCCGGGCTGCGGATGATCGCGTCCTCGTACTTCTGCTCTTTCGCGTCGTAGCCGATCAGGGTGGCCCACCGGTCCCCGAGTGAGAGCAGGGTGGGTGCCGCGGCTTCAGGGGCGGTGCCGGTGAAGCCGATCGCGTTCCAGCCCTTGCCGAGGTCCTTTGAGGGCGGGAGCTCAGGTGCGCCGGCCGCGAAGGTGAGCGGGATCGTATACGAGGTGTTTGCGTAGATCCAGACACCGTCAAGCGGCCGGAAGGTGTCGGTCGGGCTCATCGCCTTCCAGTCGTAGTCCAGCCCGTCGTAGAGCAGGATTGTCCGGCCGGCGGTATCGACGCCGTTGAAGATCGCAAAGGTGTTCGCACCCGCAGCAAGGCGTTTCGGGGTCGAGACGAAGTTCCAGCCCCGGTGGAGGGTGAGGACACTCGCCTCCTCGCCGCCGGACCCGGTCACGGTGATGGTCTGCGTCGTGCTGGCGCTCCCGGCCGTGTTCGTCACGGTGAGGGTCACGGTGTAGGTGCCCGCGGTCGTGTAGGTGTGGACCGGGTTCTGCTCAGCGGAGGTCGCGCCGTCGCCGAAGGTCCAGGACCAGGAGGATGCACCGGTGGATGTATCGGTGAACGCGACCGCGAGCGGCGCGTCGCCGGACGTGACGTCCGTGGTGAAGCCGGCGACCGGGATCCCGGGCCGGGTCGGCTGGAGGTCGACGGTCAGTTCGACGACGTAGATCGAGTTGTTGACCGACGGGAGGTCCCAGTCGCCGAACTGGCTCATGTCGCCGTACCAGATGTAGTAGATCCCTGATTTGTCGATGTAGCCGTTCAGGCTCTTCTTGAACTTCTTGTCATCACCAGTCCCGATGGTCTCGTAGAACTTCCACTTGTAGTCCGCACCGAAGGCCCGGGTCGGGTAGGTGACGTCGTCGATGGTGAGGGTCAGGAGCGGTTTTCGGTCGCTGTAACCCGACTCGCTGTCGCCGTAGGTGTAGGTGTAGCCAGCGGCGGCGAGGATGTTGAAGAACGTGTTGCCGCCGTAGGTGGTGTTGTCGACGACGATCGGCTCATCGGCGTAGACCGTGACGGAGGTGTTGAAGATGATCGGGTCCGGTTTCGTGACGACGATACCGGTCTCTGCCGAGGCGCTCCCGTGCTCGTTACTCACCGTCAGGTTGACGGTGTAGGTGCCGGGCTTGCTGTAGGTGTAATTGACGTCCTGGCCGGTGGCGTTGCCGCCGTCGCCGGTCTCCCAGGTGTAGGTCAGGTCGGCGCCGGTGGCGGTGGCCGAGAACCGAACCGGAATTCCGATCTCATAAGTGCTGCCCGGGGCCGGGAAGGTGATCGTTACGTCGGATGGAGTCGCTGGAGCGGGCCCGGCAACGATGACCCCGTCCTCCCACGCTCCCGCTAAGGGTGCATGGTCGGTGCCGAGGCCGTCCGGGAGGACGTGGGGTGTGTCGAGGATGCCGTCGCCGTCCACGTCGGATGCGGTGTAGTTCGACCAGAAGTTGCCGACGAAGCCGGTGTGCTCGGTGTCCTTATAGGTGTAGGTGACGGGGGCGGTGGTGTTCCAGACCTGGACGTTAATGGGGCTGGTATAGAGAACATCTCCGTTGATACTGCCGACAAAGTTGTTCTGGTAGACAGCATTGTCCCCGCCGGACTTGTAGAATTCAATCCCATACCTGTTGTTGCTTAACGTATTGTTCGTGATAAGATTACCCGTGCTACCTGCGCCTGAACACGAGATGGCTGCCCCTGCACTGCTGGTTATAATGTTTTTCGAAACCAGACAGTCGTTGCCTGTCAGAGTTAGCGCTGAATACTGGCAAGTCGCATTAGAGATAATGTTATCGGCAAAAGTGACATTTGATGCCTTGATCTGCAATCCCTCACCTGCGCTTAAGTCAAGGAAAGTACAGTTCCGGATAACGGAATCCGATGCAGGACCATATTCTCCAAGTCGAACGCCAGCTCCGGGATTAACGATCGTCAACCCGTCAAGGATCGTACCTGTCGCATTTTCATTGCTTCCTGATGGTATTTCAAGACCACCTGAATTTATGCAATCCACGATGACGGATCCGTCATCAGTAGAAGCCTGAATGGTTAGATATGGCTTCGTTACCCTAAACCAGGAGTAACTCCCCGGCAAGACTATGATCGTATCCCCGGATGAAGCATTGTTCACAGCATCAAGAATGCTGCTAAAGTCCGCCTCCCCGTCGTCGTCGACGTACCATGTCGTCGGCTCCGCCGATACGGGGATCGCTATACAGAGTAAACCAAGTAGAATGGCAAGAGGTAGGTATGTTTTCATCATATCACCTGTAATGTGCAGGAGTCAGTGAGGTAACTGATCGCCACGGCGTCGTCATCGTGCTTCGTCGCCGTTACCCCGGCCGTCACCGCCGCAAGGAACACCGGGGCGATGGCCGGGCAGCAGGCTGCCGGAATCGCCCTCGCTTTTGGGAATACGTCGCGTCTTATGCAATAACCCCCAGAAGCCGATCCTTACGGCAGGCGGCCTGGTTAAAGATCAATTATATTGGCTAAACTTAAGCCTTTTGTTAAATATTTTTAGTTTACGGAACGTCATATACGATAAGGGTTCTGCACAGCACCCGGAACAAGAAACCGGGGCGCCATATTCGGGATGGTACACATGCTCCCCGATCGCCGCATTCGCCTTCGTGGTTGCGCAACTCCCCTGCGATCCCGGATCCGTACGGGGACCGGAAACAGTTCCGCACCGCCGGAGAACGCCGGACGCCGGGGCTCCCGGTACGCGCGGACCCCTGGACGGCGACGACAGGCGTCACTCGTCCACGATCGACGTTTCGCTCAACAAAAGCCGCTGCGGGCGCTGCCGATCACGAAGCGGATCGACGAAAAATGTAAAAACCTGATTTTTCCTTTCCGGGGTAAACGTGCACGGCTGCGCCCCCATAGAACGCCGGGGGAGGGGGGGCCTCCCCCGGCCGCCGCCGCACCGGCGGCGAGGCCGGAGAGGAGGACCGTGCATGTACCCTGTCGCACTTCACGCTCTAGCCGCTGATGGCGGCAAGCGTCTCCGCCTGGGTCATGTAGATCCAGTAGCCCTGCATGGGCTGCATCTTCTGCGTTGCGCTCTCCGGGCTGCGGATGATCGCGTTCTCATACTTCTGCTCTTTTGCATCGTAGCCGATCAGGGTGGCCCACCGGTCGCCGAGCGACAGCAGGGTGGGTGCCGCGGACTGGGGGGCGGTGCCGGTGAAGCCGATCGCGTTCCAGCCTTTGCCGAGGTCCTTTGCGGGCGGGAGCTCAGGTGCGCCAGCGGCGAAGGTGAGCGGGATCGTGTACGATGTGTTCGCGTAGATCCAGACCGCGTCAAGCGGCCGGAAGGTGTCCGTCGGGCTCATCATCTTCCAGTCGTAGTCCAGCCCGTCGTAGAGCAGGATCGTGTGGCCGGCGGTATCGACGCCGTTGAAGATGGCGAAGGTGTTCGCACCGTCAGCGAGGCGTTTCGGGGTCGAGACGAAGTTCCAGCCCGAATGAAGGGTGAGGACGCTCGCCTCCTCGCCGCTGGATTCGGTCACGGTGATGGTCTTCGTCGCGCTGTCGCTCCCGGCCGTGTTCGCGACCGTGAGGGTCACGGTGTAGGTGCCCGCGGTCGTGTAGGTGTGGACCGGGTTCTGTTCGGCGGAGGTCGCCCCGTCGCCGAAGGCCCAGGACCAGGAGGTCGGGGTGTTGGTCGACCGATCGGTGAACGCGACCGCGAGCGGGGCGTCGCCGGACGTGGTGCTCGCGGCGAAGCCGGCGACCGGTGTAATCGCCGGGCCGGGCTCAACGATGTTGAGCGTGGTGACGATCACGTACCGGGCGCCGCTCGGGTCGGACTTTACGACATTGTAGTCGCCGTAGACCGTGTAGATGGTGGTGCCGTTGGCGAGGGCGACGTCCGGGTCGTACCTCGTTGCGGCAGAGGTCATGCCGTCGAAGGACCGCCAGGCGAGATCCGCCGTCGCGTTCTGGACGTTCGGGTAGCAGACCCCCTCGGGGGTGGTGATGTCCATCAGCGAGTAGGTCGGGACCGGCTTTTTGCTCTTCCACATGTCGAAGACAAAGCCGCCGGCGTTCAGCATGCCGCCGACGCTGTTTGCCGGGATCTCGATGGAGTCCTCACCGGGCTTGTAGCCCCCGGAGCGCGAGGAGATGGCGGCCCGGATCGTGCTGCCGTTCGTGATGGTGACCGTATCCTGGTACAGGATGGTGTACGAGGGTGCCGAATCCTGGATGACGATGCTGGTCGATGCGCTCGCCGAGCCTGCACTGTTTGCCACGGTCAGGGTGATGGTGTAGTTGCCAACGGTCGCGTAGGTGTAGTCGGCAGTCTGCCCGGTGACGTTGTCGCCGTTGCCGAGGTCCCAGGTGTAGGTGAGGCCGGTGCCGGTTGCGGTTGCCGCAAGGTGCACCTGAACGCCGGTCGCGTAGGTGCTGCCCGGGGCCGGGGAGGTGATCGTCACATCGGACGGAGTCGCCGGAGCGGGCTCAACGAAGACGATGGTTCCGTTCCGCCACGGGCCCGTCCACGGACCCATCATGGGGTAGTTGTCGTAGCGGTCGGTGTTCGTGTACTTGTCGTGGCCTATGAACACGGGGGTGTCGCCGATGCCGTTGCCGTCGGCGTCGATGCCGGTGTAGCCGCTGTAGTAGTTGCCGACGTAGCCGGTGTACCCGACACCGTTGTAGGTGTAGGCGACCTCTTCGGGCGAGTGACAGGTGTCTTCGCCGAGGCACTGGACGCTGCCGGCGAAGGTGTTGGCCCAGATGTAGTTGTCGTGGGAGTTGTCTTTCGCGCAGATCTGGTCGGCGTTGCCGGTGCAGGTGTTGTTGTAGACAAAGTTGCCGCAGGCGTCGTCCCTGAGGCTGATGCCGCGCTTGGTGTTGCCGTGGCAGGAGTTCTCGGTGATCGTGCAGTTAGTGGCGTTGCCGCCGAGGTGGATGCCGTTGTAGCACTCGCCGCCGCAGTCGTTGCCGATGATCAGGCAGTCGTCGTAGCCGACGCTCTCGATCGAGGCGACGTGTTCATTGGTCGGGCCGCGGGTCGTAAAGCCCCTGATGGTGATGCCGTCTGCCCTGAGGTCGAAGACCGGCTTCGTGGGCACGGCGGCGGTGACGGTGACGTTCGCCGGGCCGTTCTCGGTCATGAGGGTCAGAGCCCTGTCGACGAGCACGTTCTCGGTGTAGGCGCCGTCCTTCACGACGATGGTGTCGCCCGCAGCGGCGGCGTCGACCGCCGCCTGGATGGCGGCGTAGTCCCCGCCCTCACCGACGTACCAGGTCTTCGGTTCGGGAGCCGGGCTGGCGATGACGCCGTTCTCCCACGCTCCCGCCAGGGGTGCGTGGTCGGTGCCGAGGCCGTCCGGGAGGACGTGGGGTGTGTCGAGGATGCCGTCGCCGTCCGCGTCGGATGCGGCGTAGCTCGACCAGAAGTTGCCGACGAAGCCGGTGTGCTCAACGCCGTCGTAGGTGTAGGTGACGGGGGCGGTGGAGTTCCAGTGAGTGGTGGCCGGGGCGGTGCCGGATACCAGAGTGACGCCGGAGACGTTGTTGTTCTGGTAGATCCGGTTGTTCTCGCCGGCGCTCTCAAATTGAATCCCCTTTCCATTGAACAGGTTCCCGACGATGGTGTTGTCGGTTGCCGTTGTTTTCCGGATTCTGATGGGATCGATGTCATTCTTGAAGGTATTATTTGCAACGGTGCATCCGCTTACTTCACTAAGAGTGAGGACGCGTATTCCGGTGCAGTTTTCGAAGAGATTACCTGTAACTGTTGCATTCTGGCTTCCAGCCCGGATATACACTGTACTCCATTCGTTCGTATTGTCAACAAATGTATTGTTGATAATTCTGCACGATGGACCCCGTACAGTTAATGCCGCCCCTCCTACTGCATTTGTGATAGTATTATCAATAATAGTGACGTTCGAGTGAGTGAGAATCAATCCCTCACAGATTAATCCAAGGAAATTACAGTTCCGGATAATGGAATCCGGTGCAGGACCAAGTTCAATACCAATTTCTGTGTTGACGAGTGTAAATCCGTCAAGGATCATTCCCGTTGCATCAGACGATACTCTGAGACAGCCGCCTCCACCATCCACGATGACAGGTCCATCACCTGTAAGGGCCTGAATGGTCAGGTGCGGTTTTCCCACACTGAACCGCGAATACGTCCCGGGCAGGACATAGATCGTATCGCCCGGCGAAGCGGCATCAACCGCCGCCTGGATAGTAGTGAAATCCGCCTCCTCGGCGGCGACGTGCCATATCGTTGGCTCCGCCGATACGGGGACCATAATACAGAACAAGCCAAGTACAACGGCAAGAGGTAGGTATGTTTTCATCATATCACCAGAAATAGGGAAAAAAGGGTTAAGAGTTAGAGTGGTGATGGGTCACCACGAGTTTCACGTGATCGGTTGCAAGATGCGAATAATACTTTCCATCCTCACCAACAGGCTGTTGCGCACTCTTCTGCATCACAAGCACCGTCACATTGCCGTCGACAACATAGTTCGTGGCTACCGAGGCGTTGCCGCCGGTGAGCGTCGTTGTGCTGTTGCTGCTCGTATCAGCGAGCTTCTCGTAGCTGCTGCTGCCGCCGTTCCAGATGTAGAGGTCGGCACCCTGCGTCGCAGATACGTTGTCGTGAGTGCCACTCCCCTTCCAGGTAACGTTGAGTCTCTCGACGTTCGCAGCGCTCTCTTTCAATGTGAAGACAAAGCGCTGGGCGGCATACTTGCCGTCATCTGTGGTGTTCGTCCAGTAAACACTGCTGTCATTATCAGCAATCTCTGACGTGCTGCTGAACGCTGTGCTCGGCACGGTTGCGCTGGTCGGCACACCGCTCACGCCTCCCTCATACGCCCACTCGTCTGTGTCACCAGTGGTGTTGAAGTCATATCGGTGCGGCGGGTAGATCAGCAGGTCGGTAACGTTCTTCACCGAGAGTCCATTTGCCGCAGGGTAGAGAGCGCTGACGTTGTATTTATCAGGAACAAACCGCTGGTACCAGGAATCGAACGAGGCCTCCATGTCACGGTTGGTCAGGTTCAGGGAGTCTGCAAAGCCGTAGACCGAGGGCGGCGTGTAGAAGAAGAGACAGAGGCCACTGTTCCAGGTGTTGCCCGCAAGGCCGGTCTCGTTGTCCCACCAGGCAAGAATCATATCGCCCTGCCTGCTGTTCGGCGTGTAGACGTTGTCGTACCCGAAGTACCGGGTGATCGGCTTATCGATCCCGAGAACCCAGAGCTCGTCGCCGTCGCTCATCCCACCGACCTCGCCGGTGATGTTGCTGACGTAGGTGCCGTTGTGCTCACCATAGTAGACCATACCCTGGTTGGCATCGCCCCAGGTATCATTCAGGTCGAAGGTGCCTTTTTGCATATACAGTGGGCCGTTGCTGTAGACCTGTGTGTAATTGGCCATGAGGTTGGCAACGGTCAAGTTCGCCGTCTTCACGGCAGTCGAGTAGTTGTTGTCACAGTACTTCGTTACGTTCACCTGCGTCGTCGCCGCCATTGCCGGCGCCGCGAGGAGCATCAGGGCGATGACCAGGCAGCAGGCTGCCGGAATCGCCCTCACTTTTGGGAATACATCTCGTCTCATGACTGCTCCCGCAAGCCGATCCATACAGCATACCAGCAGGCCGGCTTGACAAGAGATCAATCACATTACCTGAACTTAAGCCTTTTGTTAAATATTTCTCGTTTACGGCACGTGACATACAATAAGGGTTCTGCACAGCACCCGGAACAAGAAACCGGGGCGCCACATCCGGGATGGTACACATGCTCCCCGATCGCCGTTTTCGCCGTTGTGGTTGCGCAACTCCCCGACGATCCCGCGATCCGCTCAAGACCATATGCGGCCCCGCACCGCCGGAGAACGCCGGGCGGTTGAACCCACGGCAAAACCGGACGCCGGGACACCCGGCGCGCGCGGGACGTCCTTCCGCAGCGGCGTTACCGCGAGAACGCCGACGTCTCGCCCGCCGGCGAACAAGGAACGGTATCCGGTCGGCATGCGCCGCATCCCCAAAGACCGGATAAAAAGAGAAAATCAGGTCCTTCGCAGCACCAGCAGGAGCCCGATCGCAAAGAACGGGAGCCATATCCCCGGGGGCGACTGCTGCACCGCGGCCGGCGCGCTTGCGTTCCCGGCCGGCGCCGCCGCCGCAGCCGCGGAACCCGCGGCGCCGATCGTCATCTCTACGATCGCACACGCATTGTCAGGACTCAACCCCTTCTTGGGTTCCATCTTCCCCGAGCTGAAGATGAAGAAGTCCCCGTAGCAGAAGAGCACCGTATCCCCGTCCGCGACCGGCCGCCGGTTGAAGGCGTCGGTTGAGGGCCTGCCGAAATCGTCGAGCAACTCACCGTTATGGTAGCAGAGCCAGGTCTTCCCGGTCGACTTCTCGATCAGGAACTCGTTCACCCCGTCGAGGAAGAGGAGCTTGCTCTCCGCATACTTCTTGTCCCCGATCACGTAGGTGAACCCCTGCATCTTCGACGCAACATCCAGCACACCCATCGGGGTACAATTGTCCGGGGTGTAGGTCTTCCCCGACGGCGCCGTGACCGAGAACGTCCCCTTCTCGAGGGGCACGTTCCCGCGGAAGATGATCGTCTTCCCGTTCTCGGTTGCCG
The DNA here is from genome assembly GCA_002501655.1 of Methanoculleus sp. UBA303. Lineage (GTDB taxonomy): Archaea > Halobacteriota > Methanomicrobia > Methanomicrobiales > Methanoculleaceae > Methanoculleus. Next base: position 21,656 of record DANY01000028.1, on the reverse strand, counting down.
CGATGAACTGGGGTTTCGTCACGTTGCCGGTGCCGAGGTCGTTCGTTGCCGTGAGCGCGACCGTGTAAACCCCGGGCGATGCATAGACGTGGGTCGGGTTCTGCTCGTCCGAAGCGTTCCCGTCCCCAAAATCCCAGGCCCATGCCGTCGGCGACTTCAGCGAGGTATCAGTGAACGCAACCGCAAACGGCGCCTCCCCGGACGTCGCATCGACCGCAAACGACGCGATCGGCGGCGCAGGCACCGGCACCTCCGCGGTGACGTCACGGGCGGCGGTCGTCGACCCCTTCGAGTTCTCCACCGTGAGTTTCACCGTGTAGGTCCCCGGAACCTCGTAGACATGGGCCGGGTCCGGTTCGGTCGAGACCGCCCCGTCGCCGAAGTCCCACTCCCACGCCATCGGCTTTCCCGTGGAGGTATCAGTAAACCCGACGGCGAGCGGCGACTCACCAGACGTCGCGTTTACGGTAAAATCAGCGGCCGGGATCACCGCCTCCCGGACGGTGATGTAACCGGTCCTGGTCTCGCTCGCCGTCCCGGCAACGTTCTTGACCGCGAGCCTGACCGTGTAAGTGCCGGGCTTTGCGTAGACATGCTCCGGGTTCTGCTCATCCGACAAAGTCCCGTCACCGAAGTCCCATGCCCAGACGCCCGGGTGGGCGGTGGAGGTATCGTTAAACTTGACGGCAAGCGGCATCCGATCGGACGTCACGTTCGCCTCAAAGCCTGCAACAGGCACCGGGGGCATCTGGTTCGTGTAGATGCCTATCTCGCTGACCCACTTCCCCGAAGCCCCGACAGCCGACGGGTACTGCGCCCCGTAGTTCCAGTACTCCTCGGCCCAGCACTCCTTCATGTCGGTGACCCCGAAGACATGCCAGCCCCAGGGGTTCTTGGAAGTATCCGCGAAGAAGATCAGGCGCATACCCGACGTATAGCAGGTATCCGGGTACCCGACCCCCTGCCTGTCGCCGGGCGCCTCGTCCCCGTTGAACCAGGCGATCACCGCCGGGCCCTGCCGCGGGTCGGGACGGTAGAAATATTCATAGGGGTAGGTCTTCCTCCATCCGTCCCGGCTTTTAACCGCGATCATATCCCCGGTTTTCGCTCCGCCGATAAGGTCGCAGAGGTCCGTAACCCCGGTCCCCATCACGGCCCCGAGGTCACCTTTCTGGAGGATGCTCCCCAGCACGTCCTCAGCCGGATCCCAGGGGTCATATTCCTCGTCGGGATGGGCGTTGTTCCAGTGCTCCTCAAGCACCGGGCCCTGATGATAGTAGTGAGTCCGCCCATCTCCATAGATAGGAAGATTCTCCTTCATCCAGAGATAGTCGACGGTCATCTCGTCGAGGACGGTCCGGTTGTCGCTCGCGTACCTCGCGATACGAATCTCGGTGGTCCCCGCAGCCGCCGTCACCGTTGCAGGCAGCAGTATCGCTGCAATCACCAGGACGGCGATCAGCAGCATCTCCGGTCGTTTCATGAAATCATCTCAGGTTCGTTTCGGGCATCTGAAAGCCGCTCGCCCGCCGGTATAACTAATCCAGTTTACTTTTATCTAAAGAAATACCTTTTCATTTACTTTTGACAGATCCTGAAACGTCCGGAGCGTTCTCACGGAAACCCACCCGGGGGCGACGGCTTCTGCTACTGTGCCGGGTCGCCTTATTCTGGTGGTTTTGGCACCCGGGCGGGCTGCCGGTGACCACACGGTCTTCGCGTGAGGTAACGATGTGCAGAGGACGACGCGGCCGCAGCTAAACCGCGAAAAGCGCGAAGAGGGTGTGGAAAATTAGATGAAGTGGTCCACTACGGCATCCCCCGAGAGCGACCCCCGATAAAAAAAACCCTCACGCCTGCGATCGTCGCCAAAAACCTCCCGCACCGCCGATGCCGGGCTCCCTGCAGCGAGGGACCCCGCTCACTGGACGTTCGCGAGACGACCCTTGAGTTCCTCGATGGTGCAGTGTTTCACTTCCATAAGGGCAGAGATGATAGCATCGGAGAAGACCAGCGCCGCGGTCTCAAAGAGGGTCCCGAGAGGGGCGAAGGACGAGGATACTGACCGGTACTGCCCGGTGAGCTGGCGAATCTCAAAGTCACTCGGGATATCCGTATCCTTGAGCCGGTTGTTCCCGATCTCGACGATGCAGTCGGCCATGCGCCCGATGTGCGAGTCCGGAGTCGACGTGATGAGACAGATCTTCCCCCCGATCTCCCGGGCGGTCTCGCACGCGTCCACGACGGACCGGGTCTCTCCTGAACCCGAGAACGCGACGAGGACATCCCCCGGCCCGAACGCGGGCGTGATCGTCTCGCCGATGACGTAACTCTCAAACCCGAGGTGCATCAGGCGCTGGGCGAATGCTCTCGCGACGAGACCCGAGCGCCCGGCACCGGCCAGGTAGATCCGTTTTGCATCGAGAATCTCATTGAGAAACCGACCCGCATTTCCCTGGTTCATGGCGCGTGCCGTATCCTCGATGCTTGACGCCATCTGGAGCATGAGGTCGGCGATACTGGAACATTCCGGCTGCACGCTATGATTACCTCCCTTTCCTGTCCAGTGTACGACCCGACACCATATAAAGAAGCGTGAAACTGGAAGACGGTCCCCCGGGGGCAGGAGAACCGCCGTACCGGCACCCTACCGCTCCACCGCGAGCCCGAGGATCCCGGTTGCCCCCGAGAAGACGTCGCGGGCGATCCTCGCTAAGCCCCTGGCCGCACACCACTCGTCATAGACCGCGACCTCCCGGGAGAGGAGCGCCTCCACCCCCGGCGCGATGGCGGGTGCCATGGAACCGGCGAGGGCGACCTTTGCGCCGGGGTTTATGAGAAGCATGGAGGCGCATTCCATCGCGGCAAACATAGCCATCGTCTCTACCCTGAGTTCAGGAGGCACCGTATGGTCCACGCCCGCGTGAAGGAAGGCATCGTTCGCCGTGGAGTCGCCCCGGTCGATCCGGCGGATGGCATCCACGTCGAGAGCACCGTGCCGGGTGCCGGGCGCGAAGATACAGGCGTCGAACGCACCGGTGATCCGACCGCCGGCGACAAGGAGGGTGACGGTGTTTGAGCTCGCGTCGCAGACCACGATATCATCCCCGAGGTCGTGGGCGACCTCATACAGGATCCCGATCTTCTCGGGGCTCGCCTGGTGGGAGTAGGCCTTGAACCGCGGATCGGTCGGCGATGCGCGGTGCAGCCCGGGGATCACAAAGGCCGGAAGGCCGCTCTCCCTGATCTGGTCGTAGACCCGGGTGCCGCCGCCAATATGCTTGCCGGCCCCCTCCCGGGATATGACGCCCCGACCTTGAACCTTTCTGATATCGGTGATAGCCGATATGCCGTCGCCCATAGAGTAGCAGACGGCAATACCCTCGATCTCGCCGGGAGGAGAGAGACGGCTGAGGTCCCCGGCCGAGAAGTGTCTGGCCTCTTCGCGGGAGATCTTGAACTCCTCTATGCCGGTGGAGAAACGCATCGCGGTAGTGCCGTGGTCGATGCCGATGAACATGATACCGTACCTCTTTGCACTCTGGCAGAAGTAAGTTATCAGATCGTATCGGGGAAGGGGGCGGGGATCAGGCCCCGTTGCCCTGAGAACGCCTCTTCAGGTACTCTACCGCGCCGACGACGACGAGACCGGCAAGGAAGAAGACCCAGCCGCCGGCCACCATATCCCCGGCCGCGGCTCCCTTCTCCCAGAGCATCCGCGCCGAGCCGAGCATCAGCCCGGTGAGCAAGGCGAGCATCGCTCCCGGGTAGGTCTTCAGGAGATATTTGAGGGCCCTCGTGAAGAGGAGAAGACCTGTGACGCCGCCGGCGATGTAAGCGAAGATCTCGGGAAGGGAGAGGGCCCGGAGCGCCGCAAGCATGAACTCGTACTGGTTGAGGACGAGGGTCATATAGGCTCCAGAGATCCCGGGGAGGATCATGGCGCAGAGTGCAACCATACCGGTGAGGAAGAGGACCGGCAGAGAGTGACCGACGTCGAGGTGCCCGAGCCCTCCAAGGAGGAAACCGGCGCCGGCGCCGATGACGAGGTAGGCGAGGGTAGCCGCGCCCGGGGAGCGGATCTCAAGGAATATAGCGACCGCAGAGGCGAGGATAAGGCCGAGGAAGAATGAGTAAGTCGCTACCGCGTGGTCGGTGAGGAGGGAGAGGATCACCCCGGACATCAGAAGAAAGGCGGTGCCGATCCCGGCAAGGAGGACCACGAGGAACGGGATATCGATCTTCCCGAGATCTGCCCGGAGAGACCCGAAGTCGCCCTTGACGAGGTGTTTTGCCGAGGCAGGGTCGACGCTGCCGATAGCACCAACCAGCCGCTCGTATATACCGGTGATGAGAGCTATCGTCCCCCCCGAGACACCTGGGATGATGTCGCAGGCCCCCATCATCAGACCGCGCAGGTAAATCCCGGCGTGTTCCCGTATCTCTGGGCGAGGGGTCATTGTCCGGCCCCGCAGCAATCATCGATAGACTCGGGCGCCGGGGCTCTGCCGGCGACCATGGGCCGGGTGTGCAGGGGATCCCTATCGCCGCTGAACTGTCGGAACGCCTGTGCGTTAGCGGCAGTCGGTTCGGCAGCGGTGACCGGGGATCGGCCGTCTCTATTGTGGGTGCATGACTCTCTCAATCGGACAACTCCTTATGACTCTCACAACCGGGAGGATATTATGTATATTTTACCCGGATATTAACTGCCAGATCATGAGCTGGGCCTGGTGCGGGCATAAACTTTTCTCGTGCTGCCTGACACTCGATTTCCTTTGAGATAGAGAGAAAAGGATCTCCTTTGAAATCCCGATATCCTGCTGATTCTTCTCCAGAACATGGGCAGACCTCACCACCCCGTATGGTGCCGCATGAAAAAACCCATGGTTGCCGGCCCATGGCCTCCTCCGGCGCCATCCAGTAATTCTATAGCATGGGAGGGATATTATTCTATAATGTTCTGTATCGTAACAGGAGGTGCCGGCTTTATCGGTTCGCACGTCGTCGATGCTCTGGTCGCGGCGGGAGATGACGTGCTGGTCATCGACGACGAGAGCGCGGGCACCGAAGAGAACCTCGCGCGGCATACGGCGAGCGGTCAGGTCACCTTCCTCAGGCAGAACCTGCTCGACGACGGCTGGCAGGAGCACCTGGAGGGGGGAGACCGGGTCTACCACATTGCTGCAGACCCCGACGTCAGGCAGAGCGCCGTAACCCCGGACTCCCAGATAAGGAATAATATCGTCGTCACGCACCGGGTGCTCGAGGCGATGCGGGCGCACGGCGTGCCTGAACTGGTCTTCACATCGACGTCGACCGTCTACGGCGAGGCCACCGTCATCCCGACGCCGGAGACCTATACCCCGCTCGAGCCGATATCCGTCTACGGCGCGACGAAACTTGCCTGCGAGGCGCTCATATCGTCGTACTGCCACTCGTTTGGTATGCGGGCGTGGGTCTACCGGTTCGCAAACATCATCGGCGAGCGGAGCGGTCACGGCGTCATCTCCGACTTCATCCGGAAACTCCGCGAGAACCCGGAGGAACTCGAGATCCTCGGCGACGGCAGGCAGACAAAGTCCTACCTGGAGGTTGGAGAGTGCGTCCGTGCCGTACAGTTCGGGATCGACCACTCGCGCGATCCGGTAAACACCTTCAATATCGGCTCTGAAGACTGGATCGACGTCATCACGATAGCCGATATTGTCGCGGCAGAGATGGGTCTCTCCGGCGTCCGCTACCGGTTCACCGGCGGCGCGCGCGGCTGGGTCGGGGATGTGCCCCGGATGCAGCTCTCGGTCGGTAAACTCAAGAATCTCGGCTGGCGGTGCGGGACCACCTCGGAGGAGAGCGTGCGCACGGCGGCCCGTGCCATGCTCCGATAGGAGGGCCGCACGACCCTCTGCCGGCGCTTCTTCCGAAGGTCATAAGCGATACAACTTCCAGAGAAGTACAGCGGGTCACCCGGGCACACTGGCGGCAGGGCGTTCATCGCCGGCCCCCGGGGGACCAGGTCAGAATATCTGGCATTCTCAGAACTGCACAAAAGGTTCGCATGAAATACATCATCATCCTCGGGGACGGCATGGCCGATGAGCCACTTGCCGAACTGGGGGGCAGGACACCCCTCGAGTACGCAGATATACCGAACATGGATAGAATCGCCCGCGAGGGGCGGTGCGGGATGCTACGGACTGTCCCGGACGAATTTGAGCCGGGGAGCGACATTGCAAACCTCTCCATCCTGGGCTATGATCCCCGTACCTCCTATACCGGCAGGGGTCCGCTCGAAGCCGCCAGCATGGGTATCACCCTCGAGGACGGGGAGATGGCCTACCGGTGCAACCTGGTCACGGTCCGGGATGGGGTGATGGAGGACTTCAACGCCGGGCACATCTCCAATGCCGAGGGTGCCGGCCTCCTCCGCGACCTGGACGCCGCGCTCGGGGATGTCCGGGTCTACCCCGGGGTTGGCTACCGGAACCTGATGGTCGTTTCCCGGGCACGCGGCGCCGTCACCACCGCACCCCATGACATCGTTGGGCAGCCGGTCGCGGAGTTCCTCCCGCGCGGGGAGGATGCCGGTATCCTCCTTGACTGCATGGAACGGTCCCGGGAGGTCTTTGCCGACCACCCGGTCAACCAGCGCAGGCTGAAGGAGGGAAAGACTCCGGCTACCGTTGTCTGGCCGTGGAGCGGCGGGAGGAAGCCGTCGCTTGCACCCTTCCACGAGAAATACGGTCTTCACGGCGGGGTTATCTCCGCGGTTGACCTCTTGAGCGGCATCGCCCGCCTTGCCGAGATGGAGGTGATCCGTGTCCCGGGCGCCACCGGGTTCCTGGACACCGATTACGAGGCGAAGGCCCGTTACGCAGTCGATGCCCTCGACCGCCTCGACTTCGTCTACATGCACGTCGAGGCCCCCGACGAGGCCGGGCACATGGGAAGCGTGGAGGAGAAGGTGCGGGCGATCGAGCGACTCGACGAGGCGATTGGGATCGTCCTGGATCGGCCGGAGACGACCGTCGCAGTCCTCCCCGACCACCCGACGCCGATACGGTATAAGACCCACACCCGGGAGCCGGTGCCGTTTGCGATACTCGGGAAGGGGAGGGACGACGTGCAGGCGTTCTCCGAACGTGAGGCGGCAAAGGGGTCGTTCGGGCTCGTGCAGGCGCCGGAGTTCCTCTCCCTGCTCTTCTCAAGGTGAACCGGCCGGGAGTCCCCGGCACCATCTTTTTGTAGTCTCTGTACACACCACACTTATTCAGGTATGGATCCTCTGACAGCGGACGGGATAAGCGAGAAACTCCGGGAGATCGAGCAACGTGTCGGACGGCTCTCCCCGATGCAGAAGGTCCTTATTGGGACCGACGGATCGGTGACCAACCTCCTTGAGATGGCGACCGGTCACCCCGTCACCATCACCACCCTGGTGCAGGACATTGTCGCCGCCGACCCGGAGGCCGCGGCCGCACTTGATATCGAGCCAGACGACGAGGTCAACCACCGTATCGTGGAATTAAAAGACAGTGTTACGGGTGAAGTCCTCATCTACGCGGTCTCCCGCACACCGTTGCGCCGGCTTGCTCCGGAGTTCAGGCAGGATCTCATGAGGGCGGATATCCCCATAGGGAGGATCCTCTGCCGCCACCGGATAGAGTCACGCCGAGAGATCACCGACGCGCGCGTCATCCAGGCCGGGACGGACCTCGCCCGGACGTTCAACGTCCACCGGTGCGAATCGATGCTCTCCCGGGAGTACCGGATCATCCACCGCGACGAGCCGTTGATCGCGATCGAGGAGATCTTCCCCTGCACGGCGTTTGCGGACGATATCAGGGTGCTGGTCGACGCTCCGTCCCGGATTCACATCACGCTGCTCGATATGAACGGCGCCTCGGGCAGGGTAGATGGCGGGGTTGGGGTCGCCCTCGACGAACCCGGATGTGTCATCGATGCACGCAAAGGGCCGGGCATCGACGTGCACGGCGGCGACGAGGCTGCCCGCCGCCGGGTCATCGAGGCAGCGCGTGCGGTGACGGAGGGGCTCGGGCTCCCCGGCGGCACGGAGATCACGGTGCATGGCGTGGCCCGGCAGCATGCCGGGCTCGGGAGCGGGACACAGATTGCGCTCGCCACGGCCGCCGCCCTCTGCCGGCTCTACGACCGGGATGTCCCGGTGCCCGAACTCGCGCGGATCGTCGGCCGCGGCGGGACGTCCGGCATCGGCACGGCGGCGTTCGAGCAGGGCGGGTTCATCCTGGACGGCGGGCACCGGTTCGGCTCTCCGGGAGATAAGCAGGACTTCCGCCCCTCGGCGGCATCAAGGGGCATCGCGCCGCCGCCGGTCCTCGCCCGGCACCGGTTCCCGGAGGACTGGCGCATCCTGCTCGTTACCCCCGACACCGGTGCGGGGGCGCACGGGGGAAGGGAGGTCGATATATTCCGTGCGCACTGCCCGGTGCCGCTCGATGAGGTGCGGGAAGTCTGCCACGAGGTGCTGATGCGGATGATCCCGGGTCTGGTCGAGCACGACCTCGACCTCTTCGGCTCGGCGATTAACCGGACCCAGTGCCTCGGGTTCAAGAAGGTGGAAGTGGCCCTGCAGCATCCGGTTGTTCCCTCGCTCCTCGAAGCAATGGTGCAGGCCGGCGCTGCCTGCGCGGGCCTGAGTTCCTTCGGGCCGACGGTCTACGCCGTCGGGGATACGGGTATGGCGGACGTGACCCGGGCGGCGAAGGAGGTGCTCGGCGACCGCGGGGGTTCGGTAACCCTGACACGGGCGAGGAACTGCGGGGCGAGCATGCGGGCGGGGTGAAGGGAAGGGGGCCTTCCCACGCATCATCCTTCACGGGATTCACTTTCTTTGACGTTGTTAGGGAGGGCGGAGATTTCAGCGAAACGATCTTCAGTCACCCTGTTTTCATAGACAATTCCTCAAACTTTGCTGATCGGCCCTCAAACCTTCTTGAGCAACACCGGTGCCCGGCAGGTTACTCCCACCCAGCCCCTGTCCGCCTCAAAAGAGGCAGATTACTGCATCGATGATCCCCGGGAAAGGTCTGCGGCGTCCCGGCAAGCGAGAAGACCCCCGGACTGCCCGCATGGAGATCCCCTGGCAACTGCTGTTTTGCGAGAATGTGGGATAGAATCGCCCCGGCAATCAAATAAGTATCGAGTATAAATATATACCCAACGATTGGAAACTTTAGAAATAAGATATTATACAAATAATCGAACATTTAAACAATAATAGTCATTTTGTGCAGATTCTAACCAGATATCAAAACACACCAATTTATATATTACAATGATAAATTAATCCTGAGGGAATTCACCCTCACCTGCTCGCCGGGAGGCCAAAAGGGGTCCTCTCTGAGCGTATCTAGGAGAATAGACATGAAAAAACCCCTATTTCTTGCACTGGCACTGTGCATGGTATTTGCAACAGCTGCAATGGCTGCACCGGCACAGGCCGCGCAAAGTCAAGCAGTATCACCGGGTACCTACGATATCGTCGTGTACACCGACGGTACGAAGATCATTGCAGAGAACAGCAATGGTCAGGCGATCATCAGCGGAACAGCTGGAACAGATGACAGCAAGGTCATCCAGGCCGCGGTGAAGGCCGCCGGTAACGGAACTGTAGTCCTTCAGGCTGGAGTCTATGATCTGAGCAGTTCCATCGAAGTCAGGGTATCCAATCCAACTCCAACCCCGACTCCTACACCGATTCCCTCCGGGAAATCGGACCTTGTGGTGACCGACATCTCCTGGGACCCGGCAACCCCGGCCCCGGGCAGTGCAGTGACGCTCCGGGCCACGGTCAAGAACCAGGGGACCGCTCCCACGCCTGCCGGCGTGGAGCACGGCGTCCTCTTCACGTTCGATGACGGCGCCGCCGGTCCCGGTGTCTGGTCCGACACCCACACCAGTTCGATTGCTCCGGGTGCATGGGTTACGCTGACCGCGAACGGCGGCTCGACCGGTGCAACCTGGAAGGCAATTGAGGGCACCCACATCGTGAAGGCCGATGTGGACGACGTCAACCGGATCGCCGAGAGCGACGAGACCAACAACGTCCGCACCGAGCAAATCAAGGTCAAGAAGGTCACGCCGACTCCGACGCCCACCGTAACCCCGAAACCAACACCCACGGAAGAGCCTTCCGATGTGCAGAAGCCCTACAAGGCACACTCAGTGCCCGGTCGGATCAACTTCGTTGACTTCGACTTTGGAGGCGAAGGCGTCGCCTACCATGATACCGTGGCTGGCAACCAGGGTGGCTATGCTTACCGCACCGACGACGCCGACGTGGATACCGGCTTGCGAGATTCCGTAGATGTGCCTGTCATCGCCTACACTTACGCCGGGGAGTGGCTTCAGTACTCCCAGGTGCAGGTAAGCACAGCAGGAACCTATGATGCTACGTTCTATGTCAGCACTACAGAGAACGGTAAGTCCTTCTCGGTGCTGGTAGACGGACAGAAGGTCGCGACCGTCAATGCTCCAAATACTGGAAGTTGGTTTACGTTCGCCCCGGCCACTGTGCAGATACCGCTCACTGCAGGTGAGCACACTGTGCAGATCAACATGGATACCGGGTCGGTAGATTTGGCGTATGTCGAGTTTGCTCCGGTAGCACCGACGCCGACGCCTACCCCAACGACAACCCCGGCACCAACTCCCAGCGATGAAGTGTATGGAGCCGATGCTAACCCGACCGGAAACCCTATCGGGGGAGGGAACGGGTATAGCAATACCATTAGCCGGGACGACCCCCGCGTAAAGTACATCGTCGACACACAGAGTGAACTCCTCTCAGCCCTGCAGAACGCACGGTCTGGAGACGTCATCTACGTCGAAGGAAACGCAAACATTGACATGAATGGCCACTTCAGCGTCCTGGTGCCAGACGGAGTCACGATCGCGAGTAACCGGGGCGAAAACGGTTCCCCGGGTGGGCGGATCTACCAGAGTAGCACAACGGGCAGCGGGCCTGACACTGACTGGTACACTACTATGTTCAAGGTCACCGGACAGAACGTGAGGATCACCGGCTTACGACTTCAGGGGCCTGACAACAGCACATCAAGCCCACAGAGATTTGCAATCTTCTCCACTGCTCGTAATCTGGAGGTGGACAATTGTGAGATCTTTGGCTGGGGCTATGCAGGGGTTGCTCTCTTCAGGACTGGAGGAGTTTCAGACATGAAAATCGGCGGGTACATCCACCACAACTATATCCACCACTGCCAGTGGAGAGGTCTTGGCTACGGCGTCGAGGTCGGGCAGGGTGGTGTGGGCCTGATCGAGGCGAACAAGTTTGATTATTGCAGACATGCAATCGCTGGAACCGGAGACGTCAACAATGGGTATGAGGTGTGCTATAACATCTTTGGCCCGAACTTCCCCATGAGCAACACTGCTCATGTCGTAGACATGCACGGCGTGAGCACT
>DANY01000028.1:0-9848 GCA_002501655.1 Methanoculleus sp. UBA303 | reverse complement strand
TAACGCCTCTCTCTCCCCTCTTTTTTGCGGTAATAGTGTATCATGCAACACCTGCGACGAGTACTACATCGTTGACACTTTGTGCACAACACTGTGATACACGATAATTCAGAACCTGCCTTGTCCGAGTCCGATTTCGGAAGGCCGCACCTGAGCTCATTGCAACAGTCATTAGGCCACAATCATGACCCCAATATTCCCTGCCCAGCATCCCCGTACCGGAGCGGGCACCGACCACAACCAGTTGGATCGTATTCAGTTGGTTAAGTCCCTACAGGCAAACATAAACGAATTCAGTACGACCCCTTTTTATATCCCACGCAAACAGAGGAATGAGTGCAATATGGAGCTCCAAGCCCAATGAGCGCGTGTGGTAACTGATCAGGCAGATTCCCATAGGCTTGCTGCAAGGTAAAATTTTATTAAGAACGAGAGACTTCAGGCATATGATATAGGTGCACGTACGACAAGCAGTGTCTATTGTTCTGATCCTGCTAGGCGTAATGCTGATTGCTCAGCCTGCATTGATTTTTACTATGCCAGTCACTTCAATAATCATTCCGGACTCTGCGTTTGGATTGGTCTGCCTGGAAAAGAGATTTGGCGCTGGACAGAACCCAACAGGCAACCCGATTGGCGGAGGCGAGGGATATAGTGATATCGTCACACCGATGGATTCACAGGTGAGGTATCCCGTCACAACACGAGACGAACTGCTCGTTGCACTCAAGAATGCAGATAGTGGAGATGTAGTATACATCGATGCAAATGCCCAGATCGACCTTACTAATACTCCAGAGGTGATCATCCCCGCCGGTGTGACACTTGCAGGCAACCGGGGAGCAGTAAATACGACCGGAGCAGCAGTATATTCTTTCACCACCGGAGAGCCGGGAGAGTATACTCTATGGGGTCTTGTATCTGTGGCCGATGAGAATGACAGTTCATTCTGGGTCAGGGTGGATGGTAAGGAGGGCCGGCTGTGGGATCTGGAACCAAAATCGGATTGGTACTGGAGCAGGGAAGGAACATACAATCTCTCCGCTGGACACCACACCCTGACTATCCGGCAGCAGGAAGATGGTTCGAAACTCGATGGGTTCCTCATCACAGACGAGCCGGGTTATGTCCCGGTTACTGTCATAGGAGGGCAGCATATCTGGATAGAGGCAGAATCAGGAGCACCCTCACCTCCTGTGGAGATAGAACGGAACCTCACAGCATCAGGTGGGATGTGCATTGTGGTACCCAAAGGTGCTGGCATGGGCGAGCCCCCAGTCTCCCCGGGTGGGCTGATTTACCAGAGTAGCGCAACGGGCAGCGGGCCTGACACCGACCGGTACACTACTATGTTCAAGGTCACCGGACAGAACGTGAGGATCACCGGCTTACGACTTCAGGGGCCTGACAACAGCACATCAAGCCCACAGAGATTTGCAATCTTCTCCACTGCTCGTAATCTGGAGGTGGACAATTGTGAGATCTTTGGCTGGGGCTATGCAGGGGTTGCTCTCTTCAGGACTGGAGGAGTTTCAGACATGAAAATCGGCGGGTACATCCACCACAACTATATCCACCACTGCCAGCGGAGCGATCTTGGCTACGGCGTCGAGGTCGGGCAGGGTGGTGAGGGCCTGATCGAGGCGAACAAGTTTGACTATTGCAGACATGCAGTCGCTGGAACCGGAGACGTCAACAATGGGTATGAGGTGTGCTATAACATCTTTGGCCCGAACTTCCCCATGAGCAACACTGCTCATGTCATAGACATGCACGGCGTGAGCACTCCTTCCGGGAACGTTGCCGGCGACAGACTGGTCATTCATCACAATACGTTTGAAGCTATCAGCACAACCGATTATAGCATCGCCATTCGTGGGATTCCCAGGACCGGGGCATACATCGATCACAACTGGATCAAGTATACCGGCGCCCCGATCGGGCGAACTGGTGTTACAACCAGCCAGCTCAACGTCCGCATGTATATCGGTGAGAACAAGGGTCCATCCGGGCAGATCCTGACGACTCTTCAGCAGAGGATCTTTTCCACGAGTTTGGCGTAACGCCTCTCTCTCCCCTCTTTCGTATGAAAATGACCCCAACTATTTTCATCCGGTATGCCTGTGGCCCCAGGGGCATCATGTAGTTTTTTGCGGTAATAGTGTGTCATGCAACACCTGCGACGAATGTTTTAGTATCTTCCGGTATTGCTGATCTCCGGTGAGTCGCCCGCGATTGCCGGGTATTGCCCGCCCCCTGGCCTGCCAGGGGAAAACAGGGATCATGCAGGAGAGATACAGCAACGCCTCTTACGATACAATGCGGGAGATACCCAAGGGGAAGTAGCAGATACGTAACTCTACCCTGTGAGTATTTATATACCTATGAGGAACAGGAACCTCCGCATCCCAGGATACAGATCAGCAGGATTTGTATGGCACAAGTATTGATGATTCGCTCTCACTACCCAGACACCAGGCTTGAGAAAGAAGCGGATGCACTCCGAAAGAGTGGTCACTCAGTCTGCTTCCTCGTTTGGGACAGAGGAAGAATTTCGCAGTCCCGCAGTATGAACACGAGTGAAGTTCTCCAATTTCGAGCGAAAGTACATCCGGACGATCTACGTGTCATTCTGTACCTGCCCCTGTGGTGGCTCTTCATCATCCACGCCCTCACATACAGGGATTTCGATGTCGTTCATGCGGCAGACTTGGACACGTACGTGCCAGCACTCCTTGTCGCGAAACTGAAGAGAAAGAAGATTGTGTATGACATCTATGATTTCTATGCCGAGATGATCCAGTTTCCCCTGCTCGCGGATCTCTCGAAAAGATGTATATCCGTCATCGACAGATGCCTGATGGAATATGCGGACATCGTAATTCTCCCTGATCCAGCACGGATAAAGCAGGTGGGAATCAGAGATACGAGAAAAATTGTCATTATTGCAAACTCTCCCAAGGAGAGTACAATTGACGGAATCCCTTCGCGACCCTCTGACAATCGATTCAGGATCTTTTATGGGGGCAATATCCAGGAAGACCGATACCTCGACGAGGTCTGCCGGATTGTCAGAAATCTCCCTGGTGTATACCTCTCCATTCATGGTCCATGCTCCGAGCAATACAGCGAGAAACTTCAGGAGATCTCCAGGGGCTCGGAAAATATCCAGCTCTCCTTTGGGTGGGTCGCGCATAAGGAGATCCTAGCAAAAACCATGGAGGCCGATCTTCTCTTTGCTCTCTACAATCCACGGATACCAAATAACTGTTACGCTAGCCCGAACAAGCTTTTCGAGGCTATGCTCTGCGGAAAACCGATCATCGTGAACAGTGGCAGTACGATGACATCTATCGTCCGGGATACGGAGTGCGGCTTAATTGTTCCTTTTGGCGATCCTGATGCTTTCAGGGAGGCTGTCCAGCAGTTGAGGGAAGATCCAAGCCTGAGAGACAGGCTTGGGACGAACGCACGGGCCGCCTATGAAAACCTGTTCCGTTGGGAGATAATGGAGGAGAGACTTTCATCAACATACGGAGATCTCACATACTCTGCTGGGCCGTACCGCGGAGGAGATTCGGATAACACAGGGAGGGACTAAACGGCGTGTGGATGAATGTCATCCAGAATGATGGATTATGACAATATGGATGGGCGCATAAATATGGACGTCATTATTCTTGATGCGCACCCTGAAGAGGATGCGAGGATTAAGAGGCATGTTAAATATCTCATAGATCAAGGATTAAATGTCTACAGAATACACTATAACCACATAGATGAATCTGCTAAACCCGGGGTATTTTCTCAATTCGGAGAGAAAGGGTTTAGAATAAACATATCGGTATTTCAGGGCAAGCTTCGAACGCTTTATTATCTGAGTTATTGTTTAAGAAGAAAAATACTGACGGAGTGTCTGAAGGCATTAGAAATACTCAATTTTGATCCTGTGCGTCCGTACATTCTTCACGTACATGATCCCCAGTTATTACCATTAGCCGCAATGCTGGTTAGAAATGGGCTACTCAGTTCAAAAATTGTTTATGATAGGCATGAACTCTACGAAGAACTCGTCCAGCGTTATGGTATTTCTATTCCTGCCTTCTACGAAAAACATATAAAAAACTTTATTTCAGGGATAGTTATTGTTTCAGAGCACCATTTCAATCCGGCTCGTAGATTGTTTCCCAAGCCACATATTGTTACCGTTCCAAATTATCCTTTATCGGAAGTTTATGACACGAGTATCATAAATGACAAGATACAGTCACTCAAGTCAGATTCCCAGATTAATGCTATTTATATCGGTGGTCTCAATAATCTGTTAGATAGAGATGTCGATCTTCTCATAAAAATCGCAGATAACACGCTTCAGTCCTACGATAATGTGAATTTCATCATAGGTGGAACCTACTTGGATGCACAATCAAAAGTGAAGATCGATGCCCTATCTAAGAAGTATGCTGATAAATTTCAATTCCTTGGCTACGTTCCGCGGGAGAAGACAATCGAACTCACTCAAAAGGCCCATATTGGCTTTTTCCTTCTGAGGCCGGACACACGTTATTGGGTAAAGGCTTCGCCCAACAAGGTTTTTGAATACTTGATATGTGGTACTGTTCCTATCATCAGGGTTGATGTCGATCATGCCGATGCACTGAAGAAGTGTTCATTGATCTTCGGTCGTTCCGACGATGACGACGTTATTGTTAAGGCTGTATTGGATTTGGTTGGCGATTCCGCGAGGCTTAAAGATCTAATGATGGCCGCTAAAGTTCTGAGCGCTGATTATACATGGGAAGTTGTAGCGTTTCGATATATTGAGTTGTACAACCTGTTGAGTCCATCCTAAAAATTCATTGGCCCAGATAAATCTCATCAGGAAAGCGCCCTATTCTTCAAATATTCGATTAAATCATCGACGGATTCTCCCTTCAATGATTGGAGAACAGTATTTGCACCTATCACGTGTGAAGTTTTTCCTTCAATGAGCATATTTACTGCATCGATATACTCGAAGACGGAATCAGCAGTGAGTACATACTCCTGCAGAGCTGCCGGAAGGCCCTGTATGGACAGAGTGGATGCGATGACAGGTCTACCGCACGCAAGTGCCTCCAGTATCCGTATCTTTATCCCACCCGGGTTTTTTAAGGGAACAATGACGGCATCGGCTGCTCGTACGTAATTACCTGGATTCTCAACCTGGCCAATAAAATTAATGCCGCTATTCTCTTCCAGATTGAAGTGCTTAGGCGGAGTTCCAGACCCAAAAATATTCACTCGCACCCTTGAATTCATATTTTCGTTGCTGATGGCCGGAACCAACTCTTGAACGATGAATTGTAATGCATCATGGTTTTGCTCTCTATCCAAACTGCCATAGAACACGAGATTGAATTTATCATTGCCGAGTTCTTGACGTTGCCCGTGAGGGTTAAATAACTCGGTGTCAATCTTTGGAGGTATATAGAAGACCTTTTCTTCGTCAATCATTCCGTTTACATACTCGTAATCACTCAAAGATATCGTAACAACTGCATCAACGTTTCGGATCACATGGTTTTCATAAAGTCTCATCGGGATATAAAGCGGAGAATCGTTCGCCTTGAGATACTGCCATTCAATATTATGCATAATAAGGATTTTAGGGATATGATTTCGGTCTGCGATCTGTTTTGCGATGTGATAGTAGAATACACTAAAAAAGATCGCGTCAGGGGTCTGAATACTATCTAGAGACTGATTCAGCAGGTAATCAGGTCTAATTATACTCAAGAGTCTTGAATGTTTGATAAATGAGAACCTCGGCACCAGATATTGTACCTTGAAGTTTGTCTTCTGGGGTTGGTGACCTTCCTTGTCCCCGACATCCATTGCATAATATTCACATACATCGTTCTCTTTTCCTAACTCAGAGAGCAGATAGAACCTATACCAGTCACCACCGCTATTGATAGGAACTGGATTGTATATGTCAAAGAATGCAATCTTCATGCTACACCTCGTACCGTGGCTGCGTACCTGCCTGAGGTGGGCCTCTAGGAGGGCCCGGAGGCAGACATAAGAGCCCTGAATAGTGAGCACATGGCTCACCTCCAGACTGCCCCTCCGATAGCGTGGGGATTTTGCCAGCCTGACACGGCGAGACGTGGTGATGGAAAGGCTTGCGGGGTATCATGATCTGGCCTCTGTTTGGAGCCACTTATTGCAATCATCGTACATATTATACTTATCGGCTCTGTTGCTGCGTTGAAGATGCCTCGCAGTTTGACCCAAAGAACAGAGATGCCAGACGCATACTCTAACTGGAGTATATAATGGACGCCTTGTTCGACGCGGCGAGTTCTACCTCTCGTTCGAGTTCATCTACCTGTGGGATGTGCTCCTTGACCAGATGAACACCGGCAAGCGCGGCCGTCCGCGTCTGTATCCAGAACCCCTCATCGTGTGGATGGCCTGCACTCACATCCACCCCTAGATGCCCTACCGCCGGAGGGAGGGGCTTACTCGGGAACTCTCAATAATTATCCTACTCTCACGCCAGCAGATTATACGACCCTCTCCCGCCGGGTAAACCCTTGGATCTCTCGTTTGAAAGTAACTCCCGGAACCCTTTTCTGAGGTCGTCGTCATCGCTGTCAATAGCACCTGGATCATGGGCTGCCGACGAGGGCAAGTAGATGTGGGAGAAGTGGAAGGTCCGGCGTGGCTGGACCTGGGTCCACGCCGTGATTGATGTTGAGACCAATCAGATTCTCGGCCTGGAAGTCGCCGGCGAGTAGGTTCCGGATGACCGGATGTTCGTCCCTTTCTCCTCGACGGGGTTGTGCAGCGCTGCAGTGAGGAGTATGCTGTGCGCAGGGTTCTCGCGGACGGACGGGTATGGCCGGAATTCGCTCTTCAATACCCTCAAAGGATGGAGTTCCTCTCCGAAATCAAGGCACAGTTCAATGCCTTGACAGGTCACTTCCCGGAAGGGGATGCTATGAGATGTGAGGATGAAAAATAAACTGCTACGACATGCCGGTCTACAATGGTGACATGAACTGATGTGTCAGTGGTATTGAAAGGGGCCTCTGTTGGAATTGTGCAACACGCACCTGATAGCTGCGAAATATATAGTTTGAGTTCAGAAGGGGGTCTCTAATCCTAAGGGAGAGTAGAGGTTTAGCATGAAGATTCGATTGCTGGAAAAAGTGACTGAGGCCTTTCCGTATCTGGTACTGGTCACCTACATCGCAGGCTTCATCTTCAGCATTCTCATCGATAGGGTGAGTTACCTGGTCAACGGCTCAATTCTGGCAATTCCGGCAATCATCGGAGTCTTTACATTCATCATCATAAAAAAAAGGGATGTCGACCTGTCAGGAAACATAGGGCTGTTTTCATATAATCCCTCTAAGTCCACACTGCTCTTCGGGCTGCTCTATACTCTTACCATTGCTATTCTTCTCATCGCATCTGCCGAATCAAAGTGGGGTCTTGTGGCGATCCTTATCTTATATGTCACAATTCTTGTCCAGGTTCTATCGAGAAGAATAGTCCCGGTAGTAGTGCTCGTTGAGACGATGCTCACTCTCGCAGTCACCATTTACAGTTATACTCTGCGATCGGCACTCTACTTCGGCGCTACGGATACGATGCCACATATCTACATGTCCACCGTCACCTACCTCTCCGGGCACATCATCCCGCCAGAACTCGGGAACTACACACACTTTCCCCTGTACCACATATTCATGGCACTCTCTTCGCTCACGCTCGGTCTGGATATCCAATCATCTCTCTTTGTCACTACCTGCCTGATTTATATCTCCACTGTGCCGCTTCTGTACTACCTAGTCATCAGGATATTCCGCAATGAGCAGATCTCCCTCCTGATCATTCTTGCGTATGCTATGAATGCTAACGTTACATACTACGGCACGTACATGGTGACGAGGACCATGGCCTATGTCGGGTTCCTGATCCTCCTGTATCTGCTCTACTCCTTGGCAAGTCCAAAGTCTGACACAGAATCTGCCGTTGCCAGACCCACCGCCCGGAGAGTTCTCGTCGTGATCATGCTCGTCTTCATTCTGTTGACTCACCAGATCTCCACACCAATGATCATCATTCTGCTCGGACTTCTCTTCACCCTTGAACTGCTTATACACGATGAAATGCACGTGAATCTGGTCTTCCTGACAGTGCCCGTTGCCCTCTTCGCCTGCTACTGGATATTCGTTGCTCACTCCTTCATATGGGAGTTGCTCCCGCGCACCGAACCCAATCTATACAAAAGCATTGTCTTTGCCAAAGTGGAATACCTGGGGCTAAGTTTCCTCGTGAACCGCATCGATATTCTGCTCATCGTTTTCTTCGCATTACTCGGAGCGCTCTATCTCATATGGAAGCAGCAACCAAGATACTCGATCATATTCGGCATTCTGGGACTGGTGGCGATATTCCTGAACGTCCCGAATATCCTCACTACAGTGTTTCAATTCGTGGAAATACTTCGCATGGATCGGTTTGCACTTCTGGTCCTGCCGTTTCTCGCTCTCATCATGGGAGTCGGGATGTACATCTTCGCCAAATTCCTATCTATCAGGGGATGTACGCCACGATGGAGTGGGATACTGCTAGCCGCGCTGATTGCCATCTATGGTATCGGTTCCCTAGGGCTTGTGAAGGACGAACCGGATCACATACGATACTCCTTTTGTGAGGAGGAGATCGCCGGATTTGATCATGTATTGAAGACAGTTCCAAGCGGGTCTTCCCTGCACTCGGATTATTATACGTGGCGGTTCTTCGCCAGGCAGAAGTTCAATGGATCCGAGCGCCTGGGATTACCGCATTATACCATACCATATTATGACAATTACTGGCTGCAAAACACGCTGGAATCCTCGGGGGAGCAAGGATATATCATCCTTCCTCAGGGCCAGTTCCTGCGAAACGGACTGCTCCTTGGAAGTTATGACGAGTTTGATCCGGAGAATCTTCAGCCCTACCTGCCTACAGAGGGAAATGTCCTGAATATCTCACGGAGACTCACAATAGAGGATAAAATCTACTCAAACTACGGCGTCGAGTTATACCGTGATAGCCGGAGTTTTTCAGCCATGTGATTTTTCCCCGTGCTAGCCCCGTCCCAAAACACTCGCCCGGCCCCCCTCACTGTGCGATAAGTCTGCCGACAAAAGTCTGATCGTCTGATCTCCATGCCTGGTTTCGATCAGATCTTCACGGAAAAAGAGGGAGGGTTTGAAGAAAGACCTCCGGTGAGAGTATCGAAATACGAGTCCGGAATGGCGCTCCTCATGGGACGAGAGAGTATTGTACATCTTGTTCGCGAGATGCTTCCCATGATGTATGCCACTGAGGAATTAATCAGAGATCAACTTAAACCGACAGGCAATGCTTGAGCGTCAGTCTAGGGAAGGAACGCCTCTCTCAGCCTACGATGAAGGACTATTCTGGAAGATACGTTGCAATTGAGATTAGAATTCTCGATTCGCGGTGTCAGTCAGGTAACAGGCCACCATCAGAGAACGGTTATCTGGGATTACCGGTTGACCGGCGAGCACGCTAAGCTCTTTCATCGGACTCTCTCCCTTGAATGGATCGAACAGGACGAATTCAGGACATTTGTTCAAAAACACATCGGGAAACTGAAAAACGGGATTGCGGCGATTGCTGGACATACCCTGCCGTCAAGAACACTTGGGATTCATCATTGCTCATTCCACCGGAAACAAACGGGGAGCCTGCACGCACCTCCTTGACCTGGTTTTCGAGAGAGTTTCGTTGCCGATGCCTTCTGCCTGATCGTCGTCCGACATTCCGCAGGTCTTTGC
>DANY01000055.1:19165-26229 GCA_002501655.1 Methanoculleus sp. UBA303 | reverse complement strand
GGGGCAGTCATGGCGATACCCTAGGGAAAGCCGTGCCCCGGATTGCATGCAAGCGGGAACACCAGGATGGGATCTCAGATGACCAGTTGTTTCGTAGGGCACTACTGTCCAGAGTATAGGCACCATAGGCATGAAACACCATCGCCGTAGAGGGATCGGCGCGGCGAGGTTGAGCCCCGTCCCGACCAGGTCCCCCCGCGCGTTCTTGCCGAGGTTGATGTCTCCGCTCGCGGCAGGCATCAGCGGGTCGGGGTCGGGGTCGGCGAGGAGGTTCGGGAGGGTCAACTGCCCGGAAGCCAGCACCGCCCATCGGGCTCGAGACTACCCCTGTTCAGTGCTTGACGCCCCGCTTCTTGAGTTCTTCCGACTTCTTCTTCGAGCACGCCTCACACCGGAACTCGGGTGCCGGGTCTTCGGTTTTGTCGTAGTTCTTCGCCCTGACCAGGCGGTATCCCCGGGCAACCGTGCCGCAGTCCACGCACCGGACCTCTTCCCTGACCTCCCACTGGGTGTCAAGCGCCTGGGAGGTGAAGATGAACCGGTCGACCCAGAAGAATATGAGGCCGCCGATGAGGTTCGCTATGACGGTGGCGGTCAGCGCCCCGAGGCCCGCGAGCAGGTAGAGCACGCCGGCGAGGATCGGCGTTGAGAGCTGCCACCGGACGAGATAGAGACCGTAGCGCTTAAAATTTACATCCACCTATGAAATTCGTCGATATCCCTCATAAAGCCGGGGGCGGCACCCGGTATGCAACCTCGCGGGGTCGTGAGGAACAGGAGGGAGCGCCAGCACCGGGCGCCGTTATCCCCGGGCTCGTCAGGAGAGCACCAGGATCCGGCGGGTCAGGCTCTTGTGCACCCGCTGCTCGTGCTCCTGCAGGATGGTAAAGTGGCGGGCTGCGATATCGGTGATATCGCGGTGCGTGACGACGACCGCGCGCCTCCCGGGCCCGAGGATGCGCCGGACCTCCGCGAGCGAGCCGTCGTAGAGCCGGTCCATGCTCTCCGCGCGGATCCGAACCGACTGGCCGTAGGGGAGATCCGTCACGACCGCGTCGAGGACATGGTCGCAGATCGGGACCGCTGTGGCATCGGCAATCATCACCTCCGACCCAGGGAGGTTCTGCCGGTAGCCGGCGACCATCGCGGGGTCGAAGTCGCTTCCGAGGACCCGGACCCCGATCTCCCGTGCCTCAAGGAGGATCCCGCCGGTGCCGCAGAAAGGATCGAAGACCAGTTCCCCGGGTCGCACCAGAGAGAGGTTCACGAGTGCCCGGGCCATCCGGGGCATCATCACGCCGGGGTGGAAGAACGGCCGGCGCATGGGGTTCCGGGCATCGAACCCGCCCCGGTCGATCCGCGAGAGAACGCGGCCGAAGTAGCAGCGGTCCTCCGACGCGACGGCACGGTACTCTTCGACGGGCTCGCGGAGCGATACCGGACCCGCGATCAGGCTCCCGATCAGCCGTTCCAGGTCGAGCTGCGCGGTCTCCATCCGGCTTCCCTGGACCTTCTTCACCCTGCCCGCAAACGGCTTTTCGGTCGTGATGGCAAGGTCGCGGAGGAGGTCCGCAAACGCCTCCTTCGTGGGCTCGCACTCCCCGAGGTACTCCATCACCACGTGCGTCAGGGCAAGACGCCCGGCGGCCTCCGGGTCCGGGCACTCGGCAACGGCAACCTGGGCCCGCCGGTCAAGCACGGTGCCCACGCACTCCAGTTCCGCGACCGGGAGGTCGGGGTGCTCGCCGGAGAGTTCGAAGAGCAGTTTCATCCTCAGGATGTTGGCCCGGGAGGGCGATAAAACGGGGGGATGCGGAGCGACTGGGTGTAGGTGCTATGGCTAGCAATGTCTGGAGCTTGAGAAGCGTCAGGCTTCGAAGCAAGAACTCGATTAAGAACAAAGTTCTCCGAGGGCCGGCTGTTGTGGTGGCTGTGCGGGAATCTGCCATATTAAAGAGGGTTTCACCGCTTTGGAAAGTCATAACTTGAAGCCACACTGTGTTTAAGCCCCTGTCAGGTAGATTTTGATGCGAGGAAATAAAAATCGCTTTAACAATAGAATCACAATCAAAAACCGTAGATACAATGGTCCTAGATTGGCATACGATCCGCCCACTGAACGGGTCCGTTAGAGAAGGCTTTGAAGAACTCTGTGTTCAACTCGCCCGCGCCGTGAACCCGACTGATGCACGTTTCTTTCGCAAGGGTACTCCCGATGGAGGTGTGGAATGTTATACTGTTTTTCCCGATGACAGCGAGTGGGGATGGCAGGCCAAATTCTTTGATAAACTCGAAGAAGTGCAGCTGAAGCAGATAGATAAATCAGTCAAGACAGCTCTGGAGAAACACCCCAGGCTTGTGCAGTATTTTGTTTGTGTCCCACTAGATCGTTCAGATGCTCGCATCGAGGACCGGCGGTCAGAAATGGATCGTTGGAACACCCATGCGCTAAAATGGACCAAATGGGCTTCAGAACGCGGCATGAAGGTCGAGTTCATCTACTGGGGCAGTTCAGAACTCTTTGAAATACTGACACGCCCAGAACATATTGGGCGGGTCCGCTTTTGGTTTGACGTTCAGAGATTTGACCAACCATGGTTTAATGCTCGCTTGGAAGAAGCCATAAAATCAGCAGGGCCGCGCTACACCCCTGAGATCCATATTGAACTACCGATCGCATATGATTTCGAAGCTTTTGGGCGTACTGCCCGATTTTTCGGTCAAACCAAGGCACATGCTAAAGAAATCCGTGAGAGGTTCAGAAGTTTCAGTTATTCCGCAATACATCCGGTTGAACCAACAGTAGACAGCCTGACATCTAACCTTTCGTTGCAGGTCAACGCGATCCTTGCTGAAATCCAGGCTATTGAGATTGCCCCAGTGGGCAAACTCCCTTTTGGAGAACTCGCTGAACATATCGCCTTTGCTCAGGCCACCGCTGAAGAACTTGAACCTGTGTTGTTGAAACATGAACAGGAGTACGATGCCAACCATCCAAAGGGCGCAACACCCACACATTCCAATGAGATCAACCCCTTCAATGGATGGCGTTACGATCTTATTAGATTGTCATCTGCTCTTCGAAAGATGTGCGAAGTATCGCGTCGTGCAGAAGAGATTGCAGGTCGAACCTTGATGATCCTAAAGGGTAATGCAGGCACAGGTAAAACACACCTTCTCTGCGACATAGCCAAACAACGCATCAAAGATAGTCGACCGACGATCCTTCTCATGGGACAGCGTTTTTTAAGCACTGACGATCCTTGGGTCCAGACCCTTCAACAATTAGACCTAGGTGATCTGTCTGCGGAAGAGTTTATCGACGCCCTTGAAGTGGCAGCACAGGTCGCTGATTGTCGTGCGCTCGTAATGATCGATGCCATTAACGAAGGAAAAGGTCGGGACGTCTGGCCGAGCAATCTGGCGGCATTTGTCGCACGTTTGCAGAAGTCAAAATGGATCAGCGTTGTGTTTGCGATTCGGTCTTCTTATGAGGAGATTGTCGTACCTAAAGACGTGCGCACGCAAGCGGTCACCGTGATACACGAGGGATTTGCAGGCCACGAGTACGACGCCACGCGGACCTTTTTCCTCTACTATGGCATTGAGTTGCCATCGACCCCCCTCCTAGCACCGGAGTTTCACAATCCTCTCTATCTCAAGACTCTCTGCGAAGGCCTCCACAAAAGTGAGATGCGTCGATTACCGCGCGGCATCAATGGGATAACTGCCACATTCAACCTCTATCTCAATGCGATCAATAAGAAACTCATCGAGGAACTTCGCTTCAATCCGAGAAAACCCTTGGTTCACCGAGCATTGGAGGCCCTCGCAAAGGCGATGGCTGACAGTGAAGAACGCTGGCTCCCATTGGAAAAGGCCGAAGAAATTGTGAACAACTTTCTTCCTGGGCGCGAGTATGAGCGTTCTCTTTACCATGGTTTGGCATCCGAGGGCGTGCTCGTTGAGGATCTCATGCGGTGTAGTGACAACAAATGGGAAGACGTGGTCTTCATCGCATACGAACGGCTGGCCGATCATCTTATGGCCAAGGTGCTACTCGATACCCATCTTGACCGCGCAGATCCGGCCGCAGCCTTTACGGAAGAAGGGCCACTTGCATTTATATACGATGAAAATCGCTACGTCGCACCCGGCCTCCTCGAGGCAATGTGTATCCAGATCCCTGAGTGTACCAGTAAGGAACTTGTCACTCTGGCTCCAGAGATCGTAGACGTCTGGCATACTAAAAGTGCCTTCAGACAGAGCATTATCTGGCGAGACGTCACTGCGTTCTCTAAGAATACCCTCACTGTACTGGACCAACTTATCCAAACGAAAAGTGATCTGGACGACACCCTCGATGTGCTCCTGACGGTTGCCGCTCTTCCGGACCATCCATTTAACGCGAACTTCCTTGACCGACGCCTACGAATGGATCAAATGCCCGTCCGTGATGCTTGGTGGAGCATTTATCTGCACCACGCATGGGGAAATCAAGGTGCGGTGGACAGGTTGGTAGATTGGGCAACTTCCATCCAACCAGATACCCCTATTGAAGAGGAGGTCATCGACCTCTGTGCAATCGCGTTATCATGGATGCTCACAACCTCTAACCGCTTCCTTCGCGATCGAGCCACAAAAGCCCTTGTGAACTTGCTGACTGGGCGGTTAGACGCCGTTGTCCGACTCGTCGAAAAATTCGATAATGTGGACGATCCGTATGTTACGGAACGCATCTATGCCGTTGCATATGGCGTGGCCATGCGGAGCCATGACCCTAAGAGCATCAGAGTTCTGGCGCAGTGTGTCTATGACCATGTATTCGCAAACGGTATGCCCCCTGCACAGATCCTGCTCCGGGACTATGCTCGCGGTGTTGTCGAGCGTGGGCTCTATCTTCAGGTGGACCTCGACGTCGTTGTCGAGCGTATCCGCCCGCCGTACGCAAGTGAGTGGCCAACCATCCCGACCGAGGAAGACATAATGCCTCTCATGCCAGATTGGTCTCGGGGCTCCCATGACAGTGGGGATCTGGAGTGGGCACGAAATCGCATCGGCGGATCTGTAATGGGCGACGATTTTGCCAGGTACGTGATCGGGACAAACTTTTCATCTACTTCTAGGCGTTGGCTTTCTTTGCGGCTTGAAGATCCACCATGGCAATCTCTCGATGAGCGTATTGCTGTGCTCCAGGAAGAATTTTCGGCAGAAGAAAAAGCAGTTTGGGAGACTTTCCAGGCCGCAAACAGTGCATTACATAATATTTTGTTGATGCGAAGAATTTCTACGCTCTATGGTGAGGGGCGGGATGAAGACTCTGATCCAGATGATAAGCACATGCCAACGAAAGAAAAGGTACCCGACGAAGAGATCGAAAACGCAGAAAGTAAACGAGATGAAGCACTAAACGCACTCCGATCTGTGACTTCAGAGGAACATGCCCATCTTGTAGAGGATATGCTCTCTGCATTGGTGAACCTTGACGAGCGCCATCCACCAGGGTTTGATCTCCAGAGCATTCAGAGATACATCCTCTGGCGTGTCTTCGATCTCGGTTGGACCACTGAACGCTTCGGAGAATTCGACCGTTATTCGATTGGGTTCCATGGCCGTGATGCGTCGAAGGCCGAGCGAATCGGCAAAAAGTACCAGTGGATCGCATACCATGAGATCATGGCATATGTGGCCGATCATTATCATTACAGGGAGCACTGGGGCGGAGAATACGATGACCTGTTCTATGAGGGACCTTGGCAGAATCACCTTCGCGATATCGATCCATCATGCACTCTACGCACCTCTCATGGAGAGACATCGTGGAATGGTCACTCAACGGGATGGTGGGAGTCTTCAGGATATGATAGCTGGGAAGAACCGGAAGACCCTAAAGAGTGGGTGCTACGGGATGATGACCTGCCCAAGGTCAAGAACCTCTTAGTCGTCTCAGACCTGGAGGGTAGAGCGCGATGGCTCAATGTGCAGAGCCTATTCATCTGGAAGCAACCACTCCCCCTAGATCGAGAGCCAGAAGACACAGACATGCGTGAGATATCTTACATCTGCACTGGCTATCTGGTACACGCCGAAGATGTGGATGCATTCATGACGTGGGCCCGGAATGTGCACTTCTGGGGGCGATGGATGCCTGAAGCACTCGGAACCTATGAAATGTTTCTGGGAGAATATGGATGGTCCCCAGCCTTCAGGTATTTTAGGGAACGATATTCTCGAGAGCGCGGAGACGGGGGATGGGCACAACCGAGCCATGGCTGTCCTGTGGTGGTTAAGCCAATTACGTTTGAGTATTCGTGCGAATCGAGCGGTTTTGATTGCTCAATTGACGAAGGATACACCTTACGACTGCCAACTAGTGAGGTCATCGAAGGCCTTGGCCTCCGGTGGGGCGGGAAAGTAGGTGATTTCTTCGATACCAGCGGTCGACTTGCGGCTTTTGATCCAATCTCCCTAGCAGAGGGGCCAGACGCTCTTCTGATTCGAGAGGACGTTTTGAAAGAATATCTTGCACGTGAGAATCTTGCACTTTGTTGGGTTGTCATCGGCGAAAAGCGTGTAAGCGGAGCTGGTTTTAACCTCAGTAGTAATCAGAATCTTCTCATATCTGGTGCGTATGTCTTGGAAGATACAAGACCTGTTGGATTCTTGCATTGTGAGCCTGAAGAGACTTATCGGAGAAATGAAGGAAACCATGAATGACGCCTGAAACTATGGGTAATAGCAGCGGTAGGTGGGGGCAGGTCAGACATAGGCGCAGGCGCGCACAAGGATGCTCGCGGGTCAAGTTAGTGTACAACCGAACCCAAAGAAGGGATAATGACCCGCACAACCCCCCTCAATCCACGGATAGTATGCATGGCATGAGAACTGGGGACTGCAAACTAAGAAATACTAAGTTAAACCGCTGAAGTAAGGAGGAAGCCCGACACACTGGACCGTGAGGATATCGCCATTGGGGGAAGGGGCTGACGGGGAGGGGGCCTGCCCCCCCTCCCCTGTCTCTACCCCATAAGGGGATGCCCGTAGCCCCCCCCCCCCCCCCCCCC